>CAYLRU010000014.1:0-61622 GCA_964386565.1 uncultured Desulfobacteraceae bacterium
GATTGTGATCCCAATGACCTCGACGCAACTGGTATAAACGGTGTTGACGGCGATGCAGATGAAGACGGGTTCACCAACGACGAAGAATGTAATTATGCCGGAACCGATCCCACGGATCCGGATAGTCATCCTGTCCGGCCCGAAGTGGTCGAAACCATTCCGGCCGACGGCCAGGAACATGTTCCCTGTGATGCATCCATAGCGGTCAGGGTGCAGGATGATACGGAGATTGACGACACAACCGGCCAGATGTATGTTGAAGTGGTTGTCGAAGAGAAAAACGGGGGGCCTGTTTCAGTGCCCCTTACGAAACAGCAGGTTTCAGCAGGTGATGCTTCGGATTACTGGTATGTTTTCAGACCTTTCACGGAGGATCCGGGTGTACCGCCGCTTGATTACGACACCTGGTACGATGTTACGGTTAAGGCCATAGCGGATGGCGACGGCATCAGCATGCTCGAATATACGTTCAGCTTCCTGGTGGAAACAGAGGCGGAGAATGCCGATGCTGCTGCATGGGCCGATGCGAATTCCACGAGGGATGAATCCGGTGATGAGGGGGTTCTTACCGGAAATGACGGAACCGATATTGCCGGCGCGAAAATCGTTTATGACAAGACCGAGCCGGTCAAACCGCGGTTTACTTCCGGGGAGAACATTCCGCCGCTGGAGGAAGCCGATGCAGTGGGTCTGCCCGTGGCCATGGAACCGCCCACGGTATTCCAGAACCCGGTCACGATATTTATTCCCTGCCCGGATGTGGATGACGTGTCCGAACTCAAGGTCTATTACTATAATTCCGTTATGGGATGGGTCCTGGCCTGTGATGAAGACGGCAATGTCCAGCCCGGCGGAGATGGATGGATGGTCCCGGGTTCCCGGGTGAACCACGGACCTGATGACCCTGACAATCCCAATACCATTGAGATCCAGATCTGGCATTTCAGCGCGGCCCAGGCTGCGGAGGATTTCCCCGCACCCGAAGACACGTCTAGTGATAACTGGCCGAACTGTTTCATTTCGACCCTGTTTGATTGATTGGAATGTTAAACTTGAATTAACCCTTTAAAATTTAGGCGGGGCATCATGCCCCGCCTTTAGTTTTTAAGACCCGCCAAGCCCCTATTTTTCCTTCGAAAGCGGATAACCCATTCGATCCATATATGGCTTAAAAGAAAGAACCCGCGATCTCAGCACTATTTTAAAGAAGCATATCAGGCCCATTAAAATATTATTGCTTTTATACCTTTGCAGGGGTATATATTAATAAAAAATGTTCCGATATAAAGGCATAAATGGATAAAAGCACCATATTACAGATCATCGGGGATTGGCAGACCCATATACTGCAGATCCAGGGAATTAAAAGGGATTATGAAAATTCGCTATGGAACGCAATTGGGTCAAAACCGATAAAAATCGTTACCGGGTTCAGACGCTCCGGTAAGTCCTTTCTTATTCAACGCGTTGCCGGTAAGCTCGTTTCAGAGAACAAAATCCCGATTTCCAGCATTCTCTATCTCAATTTTGAGGATTTCAGACTTGCCGGCTTTAATACGCCGGAAAAAGTTTTCGATATCTATAAAATATTTCGATCGGATATTGCGGGCAAGGGGAAAAAACTGATTATTTTCGATGAGATTCAAAAAGTGCGCAAATGGGATCGGTTTGTCAGGACATTATTTGAAAGGGACCATGATATTGAAATCATCCTTTCAGGCTCAAACTCGGAGCTTCTTTCTTCGGAAATCGGCAGCAATCTTGCCGGAAGGTTTGTTGAATTTTCCATCCTGCCGTTTGATTTTAAGGAATATATGGCCTGGCAGGGAAAAACCGTGAGAAACACAAATGAATTTTATAGAAAATCAGAGGAAATCGCATATCATTTCAGCAATTATACAAAATTCGGCGGATTACCCGAGAGCCTGACGATTACCGAAGAACATGCCTGTTTTTCTTACCTGGAGGGCATTGTCAGTAAGGTTATTCTTGATGATGTCATTAACCGTTTTAACATCAAACAAACCGCTGTTGTTGAAAAAATCGTATATTATCTGCTTTCCGCAATCGGAAACAACGTGTCCTTTTCAAGAATATCGAATTATTTAAAACAGCTCGGGATAGAGATTAAACAGGAAACCATTATCCACTATGTTCAATACATTCTGAAAACATTCGCACTTTATGAAATCAACAAATTCGACTGGAAGCTCGGAAGGATTTTTTCAACCGTCCGAAAATATTATGCGGTGGATACCGGTCTGGTCAATCTTTGCCGGGATACGGGCGGAAATTATTCAAGACTGCTTGAAAATATCGTTTATCTTAAGTTGAAGAGAAGGGGGAACGTCATTTATTACGGTTCCCTTTCCTCGGGAAAGGGAATTGATTTCATTTCCAAAACCGGTGAAGGAAATTTTGAAAAATATCAAATCACGCAAACCCTTCATCACAATAATTTTGACAGAGAAATGGCGCCGTTTGCCATGACGGGTAAATTCATGGAAGAAGGCCGGAATCATCTGTTGAGCCTTGACCCGGATGAAGGAGAGATTGACTATAACGGCCAAAAGGTTTTTAGAAAAAACATAGTGAAATGGCTTCTGGATCTTTAAGTATATTCAGGACTGCGCGGGAATCCTGAATTTATGCATCCCAAAGGAGCGTATTTTGAAGATAACATTTTCACGGTATGCAAAAAGACGGGCAAAAAGTCTTACGGGATAACTGAAAAGATGACAGGGAAAATATTATAGGCGATGGATTTGCATCAAGGCGAACATGAGGTTATAAAGAACGTTTCAGAGATGGAAATTTCATTGAAGATCGGTTTTTTCTGTTGAAACGGATATTCCGATTCTCCTGACCTGTTTTCACCCCTATAAATAAAGGTTGCTGTTATGGAAGTTTATGCTGTTTACCGATTTATTAAAATACAGAGATCTTTATTCATATTATTTATTTTCCTGGTCGGCAGTATTTGTTTTTCACCCGGCACGAACGCCTGGGGAAAAACAATCATCGACCAAGATTTGAATGGAGATACGACGTGGACACTGGACCAGAGTCCGTATGAAGTCACCGTTCCCATAAATGTGGGAACGGGTGTGACCCTGACGGTGGAAGCCGGGGTCGTGGTGAAATTTGTCCCGGGAAATTTGGGTATTAGGGTGCAGGACGGTGGAAACCTGGTGGTTAACGGGACAGCCGGCAATCCCGTGTATTTTACGGATTTCAGGGATGATTCCGCGGGCGGAGACACCAATGGAGATGATACACAGCCGGTTGCCGGATCATGGAACGGTATCGTGGTGGATAAGAATAACACCGGCAATGTATCGCTCAATTTTGCCCATATCCGATATGCAGATAACGGCGTCTACAAGGCATATAGCGGCTCTTTTGCAATGACCGGTTGTGTGGTGACGAATTCCGAATCCAATGGTGTGTGGATGAGTTTTTCGGAAGACACCAACACAATATCGGAGTGTATTTTGAATTCAAACGGCAACCAGGGGATTGCCATCTTAGACAATTCGGGAAACGTGACGGTCAGCGGATGTTCGGTGTCCAACAATGGGGAAAAGGGCATTTGGATTTCGGATCTGGTTCCGGGTGTTCCCAAAAGCATTATCGTGACCAACTGCACCATTTCGAATAACGGTAAATCAGGTATTGAATGCGACGGCGGTGCCGATCCCCTGATCGGCGGTTCTGCTGAAAACCGGAATAACATCTACGGAAACACCGCCTTTGGTGTAAACAATCTTTCGGCGGATATCACCGTCACGGCCACGTACAACTGCTGGGGATCTCTTACAGGGCCGTATCATTCTTCAAACGAAGCAGGGAAAGGCAATCCTGTCAGCGATAATGTGGATTACGGAAATTACGTTCCCATGTCAGGTTTTGACGGGGACCTGGACAACAATGACAGGGTTGATCTTGCCGATGCCGTAACGGCCTTTCAGGTCATGACGGGCATGTCGCCGGGGGTGTTCCATCCTGAATATGCCGTCATGGGGATCGATATAAACGGCGACAACCGGGCAGGACTGGCCGAGGCGATTTACATCCTGAGGAATGTTTCCGGACTTTGAAACGGCGGTTAACACGAACCCTTACCCCATCCAAGGAGAATATCCCATGAAAATGTCGAAAAACGGCATGACGGAAAAAGAGTTGTTCGAAACACTGGATGCCTATCAGGCAGATGATATCAACTGGCGTTCCGGCAAAGTGTTCGGCTATATTTTTGACCCGGGAAAAGAGGCCATGGAGATCGGCAAACAGGTCTATTCCAGGTTTCTGACGGAAAACGCCCTGGATTTTTCCGTATTTCCAAGCCTTTTCCGGTTTGAAACGGAACTTGTGGCCATGCTGGCGGCCCATTTGAACGGTGATGACAACATCGTGGGAAATTTTACCAGCGGCGGAACGGAAAGCATCATGCTGGCCGTGAAAGCCGCAAGGGATTATTTTCGGGCCAGAAAGCCGGAAATTAGAGAACCGGAGATGATCCTGCCCATCACCGCCCATGCCGCCTTTCACAAGGCCGCCCATTACCTGGATGTCAAGGTGGTGCCCACGCCGGTTGACGACAGGACCTTCAAGGCGGATGTGGATGCCGTAAAAAAGGCCATCACACCGAATACGGTTTTAATCGTGGGGTCAGCCCCGTCTTATGCCCATGGCGTGGTCGATCCCATTCCGGAGATGGCAAAAGCAGCCCGTGAACATGACCTGCTCTTTCACGTGGATGCCTGCGTGGGCGGGTTCATGCTGCCGTATTTCAAACGGCTGGGGGAATCCATGCCGGATTTTGATTTCAGCGTGCCCGGCGTGACCTCCATATCCGTTGACCTGCATAAATACGCGTATACACCCAAAGGAGCGTCCCTGGTCCTGTATAAAAACAAGGACATCCGGAAGTACCAGATTTTTGCCTGCTCCCACTGGACCGGGTATACCATCATCAACAATGCCGTTCAAAGCTCCCGGTCCGGCGGGCCGATGGCGGCAGCCTGGGCCGTGCTGAATTACATCGGTGACGACGGATACCTGGAAATCGCACGGAAGAAAATTGCAGCGACAAAGAAAATCGCGGCAGGTATTGAAAAGCATCCGGATTTAAGGCTGATGACCCAACCGGACATCTGCATGCTCTCCTTTACGTCGGATACGGTGAACATCTTTCATATCATCGACGAGATGAACGAAATGGGATGGTATATCCAGCCGGCCCTGACATTCGGGAATTCCAAGGAAAATATACACCTGTCCATCAATTTTTCAAACGTGGGATGGGAGGAGGCGCTTTTGGAAGACCTTTATAAATGCGTGGAAAAGGCCAAGACAATGCCCTCCGGGGAACTGGCAAAGATGGTGAAAGAGGGGTTCGGAAGCCTGGACCCGGATGCCCTGGATGATGAAACCGTATCCCAGCTTCTTGAGGCTGCAGGCGTTTCCGAAGCAACCCTTCCCGGTCGCATGGCAGAGATCAACGAAACGTTGAACGCGCTTCCGGCGTCCTTGCGGGAAAAGCTTCTGATCGGCTATATCAATGATTTGTTTGTTTCAAAGGCATAGAGAATAAAGAAAAATCAAGCCTTTTTCGTGTTCTTGTGTCTATCGTTTCCGGACGTTTATTTCATCCCGAACAAGACGCGCAGTATGCTGATTCGCTTCACCAGCAGGTCATAAATGGCCATGATCACAATAAAGGATGTGACGGCCAGGAGCATATATTTTGTCATGACCGCCATGTTCCAAGAGGCAATCATAAATCCGATGCAGACGATCACGGTCTGGTGCAGGATGTAAAACGGCAGAACAGCGGCATTTCCGTATGTCAGAAAACGGTTTTTGAAATTTAAGTGCCGGCCGGCAAAGCCGAAAACGGCAAACAGCCAGAACCAACTGTTGAAGCTGCGGACCAGGGTGAATTCCATGCTGCGGGAAGAATATCCGTTTGTCAGCATGAAGACGCCGGCGATCGTGGCGGCGACACCCAGAACAAGGGAAACCACCCGGTGTTTTTCAATGGTGTTTTTCAGGGGTGAATCAAAGGATAAAAGGTATCCCAGGATAAAAAAAACGAGATAGGTCAGCGGGCTCCACCCGCCGAAATCCTGCCTGCCGATTCCTTCCGGCTGTAAATTTACCACCAGTTCCATACAGAAAACGGGAAGGGCGGACAAATAGATCATGCCGGGCTTTGAAAAAGGTCGTAAAAAGACTGTAATCCATGCCTTTACAGCATCTCTTTTGAGAACCACGAAGAGCGGAAGGGTTAAAAGGGAAAACAGAAACAGCATTTCAAGGTACCATAAATGAAGCCCCATCCAGGCGAAATTTCCGCCAAACCCGTAAAACCCTTCAAAATAATGGGGATAAAAGCTTAAAAAAGAGCCTGAATACTGCTGATGGCCCATCCGTTCGATCCAGACCTGAACCGGGGCGATGACCACCAGGATACCGAATAAAAGGGGGATGACCAGGCGCTGAAACCGTTCTTTCATATAGCTTGCAGCACTGCGGCGGTCTAAGGAAAAATATGAACTGATCGCAGATAGAATAAAGAACAGGGGCATGATCCACTGGCCCACGATACGGATAAAAAGGTCCATGCCGAAGCTCAACTGAAGGTTTTTGACGTGCCAGTCATCCGCATTAAAAAACCGGGCACAGTGGAAAAGAAAAATCATCAGCATGGCCCCTATCCTCAGCCAATCGATATCATAACGCCGCCGGGTTGGGCTCATCAGGGTTCCCTCTTTCTTGTTCAGCCCAATATATTACATCATACCGGCACCTTACAAGAGAAAAGCCGGGATTTTGCGGTTCAGGCAGAAAAACAAATCCTTCCATCTTTTATCCGGGCCTTTGGGTGTATTACATGCAAACGGTTTGCTTTTATATTTACACAAATGCCGTTTGTATGATAGATAAATCCGTCGTGGTTTTTACAGGATAGATGCAGGCGTCGACTGGTTAACCGCATGCAACTTGTTTGCAGGTGCCTTTCAGGAAAAGCCGGTATAAAAAGGAGTCTGACCGATGATGCGGCGAGTCATGCTTTTATTGCTGTTCATACTGCTTGTCCATTCGGCCGGTATATGCCCGTCTTCCGGATATGCTGCCGAGGGTATGGACGTGTTTGTCAGCATTTTGCCCCAGCAGTACTTTGTGGAGCGTATCGGCGGGGACAGGGTGAACGTGTCGGTCATGGTGCTGCCGGGCGCCAATCCGGCCGTGTATGAACCCAAACCCGGGCAAATGGCCAGAATGTCCGGGGCCCGGATCTATTTTGCCGTCGGGGTTCCCTTTGAATCCGTCTGGCTGAAAAAGTTTGCTTCAGCCAATCCCGGTATGAAAATCGTCCATACGGAAGCCGGCATTCAAAAAATTCATATGGCATCTCACTCCCATGATGCCATGCATGAACCTGAAGATATCCGGCACCATCATGGTATGACAGACCCCCATGTGTGGACCTCACCCCCGCTGGTGAAAATTATGGCAAAAAATATTCGTGACGCCCTGTCGACGGTTGATCCGGACAACAAACCCGTCTATGATGCCAACCATGAGAAATTTATCCGGGAGATCGAAGCGCTGGACAGCCGGCTTCGGCACCTGTTTTCCGAAATAAAGCCTCCCAGAGAATTTATGGTATTTCATCCGTCCTGGGGATATTTTGCAAAAACCTACGGTCTGAAACAGATACCCGTTGAAGTTGAGGGAAAGGATCCAAAGCCGGCCCAGCTTCAGAAGCTGATCGATCGGGCCGTGGCCGGCGGGATAAAGGTTATTTTCGTGCAGCCCCAATTTTCGGCCAAAAGCGCCCGGGTATTGGCCGGCGCCATCGGCGGCCGCGTGGTATATGCCGATCCCCTGGCCTACGACTGGGCGGAAAACCTCATGCAGCAGGCAGAGCAATTCAGAGCGGCAATGAAGTAATCAAGACACCCGGGACTTTTTTCGATGCAACAGGTTAAACCAAAAGAAAATTCTGTCATGACAGCACCTGTTATTGAAATTCGGAATCTGTGGTATATGTTTAACGGGCACCCGGTATTAAAAGACGTGTCCTTTAACGTGAACAAAGGCGAATTCCTTGCCCTGATCGGTCCCAACGGCGGGGGAAAAACCACCCTGTTTAAACTCATGCTGGGGCTGCTTACGCCCAATCGCGGTCAGATCCGGGTTTTGGGACATGAGCCGAAAGCGGTTTCCCATTGCATCGGGTATGTGCCACAGGACGTCAATATCAATAAACAATTTCCCATATCGGCAAAGGATGTGGTACTCATGGGGCGACTGAACGCGAAAAAAAGGAGATGGCCCGGTCATACGCGAAAAGACGACGACATCGTCCGCAAGGCTCTGGAAGATATGGAAATATGGGAGCTTAAGGATCGCCGGATCGGTGAATTGTCAGGAGGACAGCGGCAACGGGTGTTTATCGCCAGGGCACTGGCCACTCAACCGGAGATTCTTTTTCTGGACGAACCCACCGCCGGTGTGGATAGCCAGGGCCAGGGCAGGCTGTACGACCTGTTGAAACAGTTGAACAAAACCACCACCATCGTCATGGCCAGTCATGATATGATGGTGATTTCCAGTTACGTCAAATCCGTGGCCTGTGTGAACCGGGATGTGCACTATCATGACGACGGTGAAATTACGGACCAGATGATGGATATGTATACCTGCCCGGTGGAGGTGGTGGCCCATGGATTGCCCCATCGTGTATTAAGAACCCATGAGGGTGATGAATGATGCCGGATGTTTTTGGATATGAATTTATGCAGCATGCCGTGCTGGCCGGTCTTATGGCCGGGATGATCTGCGGGGTGATCGGAACCCTGGTGGTGGTGAACCGTATCGTGTTTCTGTCCGGCGGCATCGCCCATGCCGCGTACGGCGGCATCGGGCTGTCATTTTTTATGGGATGGCCGTACCTGATCGGAACCATGGGATTTTCCATGATCGCCGCAATGATCATGGCGGCGGTGACGTTAAACGAAAAACACCGGGCAGACACCGTCATCGGGGTTATTTGGGCCGTGGGCATGGCCGTGGGCATCATTCTCATCGACCTGACCCCGGGATATCATGCGGATTTGATGAGTTACCTGTTCGGCAGCATCCTGGCCGTATCCGGGGCGGAGATTTTTCAGATGGCAGGGCTTTTC
Source organism: uncultured Desulfobacteraceae bacterium (assembly GCA_964386565.1). Lineage (GTDB taxonomy): Bacteria > Desulfobacterota > Desulfobacteria > Desulfobacterales > UBA5616 > CAYLRU01. The sequence goes on from CAYLRU010000014.1 coordinate 9,201, forward strand.
ATCTGTATCTGCGCGGTGATATGGTATTTTTATCATGATTTTCTGGCCATGTCTTATGATTCGGAATTCGCCCGGGTCAGGGGGGTTCCGGTAAAGGCGCTGTATTTTTTGCTCATCGGGATGGTCGCCCTTGCCGTGGTCATGATCATACGGATGGTGGGGCTGATCCTGGTTATCGCGCTGTTGACCATTCCGCCGTATATTGCCGAGCAATATGCAAAATCCATGGCAGCGATGATGGTCATCTCTACGGGATTGAGCCTGGTGTTCACCATGGTGGGCCTGTGGCTGTCTTGTGAATTCAACCTGACGTCCGGCGCCGTCATTATCCTGGTGGCTGGAATGGGCTTTTTTTTCTCCCTGGTCATCAAAAAGGGCCAAAAGAAAATCAGACAGGTGGGATCGTAACATGTGCCGCCATTGTGATTATCCTGGTATGCTCGGGAATTCGGGCCTGGAATCCACACCCAACCGATTGAACGTTCTCGAGGTGATCGGCAATAATTCCTGCCCGTTGACCGCCCGGGAAATTCATGACATACTGAAACGACACGATGATATCAATGCGGTGACCGTATACCGTATTCTGAATCTGCTGGTGGAAAAGGGCCTGGTGGAACGAATCAGCTCAGGTGATCAATCCCGGCGATACGGCCTGGCACCGAATCTTCACCATCGGTCCCACGCCCATTTTTATTGCAGGCAGTGCAAACGCCTGGAATGCCTGCATCCTGAAAGCCTGCAGGTGGACATCGAATCCCTGAAAAAAACATTTCATGGCGTTATTGAAAACACCCAGGTCCGCATTGACGGGATCTGCAAAAACTGTTTAAAAAGATAAGGGGGCACAGAAACATCCGTGAGTCCCCGGCGTTGAGACCGTTAAATTTTTTCCCGGATGTATCAGGCCGGGCGGGAAAAAGCGTTTCCCAGGCGTCTCGCGTCATGAAAGCCGGCTATCCCTGGTGCGGTCCTGTTAAACGGCTGAAAAGGCCTCCAACATGAGGATCAGAATTCCATGCAGACGCAAACAGACATGAAAAAGCTCATGACACGTCCCTGGTTTAAACAGTATCCCAAGGCCATTCAGGAGGCGATGCTCACCTATAAAATGCCCGAAGTTCCCTTGTATCGATTCCTGGAATCAACTGCCGAATATTTCCCGGAATCCTGTGCAATCGTGTATGAACCTGAAAATCTTATCATAAGCTACAGGGACCTGATGGTATTAAGCGAGCGGTTTGCTTCCGGCCTGGTACATCGATTCGGTGTGAAAAAAGGCGATAGTGTTGCCATTTGTGCTCGAAATTACCCGGAATTTATCATCGCTTTTTACGGTATTATCATGGCCGGTGCCCGGTACGTGGCCTGCAACCCCATCCTCATCGAGGCGGAAGTGGCCTACCAGTTGGAAGATTCAGCCTGTCGGGTAGCCGTTGTTTCGGAGGACAAGATCCCGGTGATGAAGGAAATACATGAAAAATACCCGTCGATTTGCCGGCAGATTATTGTTTTTGAGCGGGACCGGGAACTCAAACCCGATATACTGCAGACGGCCCTGCCCCGATATGAAGCGCCTTTTTACGGTTTCAGGAGTGTTTTTTCAGATGAATCGTTTGAAAAACCACCTGTCGATCCCGTCACCGATTTGGCGGCCATCATGTACACCTCCGGTACCACCGATGTTCCCAAAGGCGTCATGATTTCCCATTACAATGCCGTATCCAGCAGCATTTCGTACTATACCGCTTATACGGAACGGTTTCCACGAATCGATGAAAACGGCTTGTTACGGTGTGAAAACTTCCAGCGGGACCTGTCTGAAAATTGGGAATTTCCCATGCGGTACGGGATGGATTCCACGTTGGCCACATCGCCATGGACCCACATGATGGGGTTTATTCCGTATTTAAACTGCTCGGTCATGGCCGGAATCACCATCTTTCCAATGCCGGTTTTTGACATGGAAAAAGCCCTGGACTTGATCCGGCGGTGGAAAATTTCTTTTGCAGGCGGTGCCCCGCAGATGATGTCCATGCTGCTGGACCGTCCGGGTGAAGAACAGATCGATCTTTCCGCCGTCCGGGTGTGGGCCACGGGGTCTGCTCCCTGTCCGGTGGCCGTGGGCACGCAATTTGAGAAGAAAATCGGGGGCATCATATCGGAAGGATATTCCCTGACCGAAGCCACGGTTTCTTCAACAAAAAATTATGCAGGCCGGTCCGGCAGGCGCAAATGGGGATCGGTGGGAATCCCGTTGCCGTTTACGGATGTTAAAATCGTGGATTTTGAAACCGGCTCGACATCCATGCCCGTGGGAGAAGAAGGCCAGTTGATTCACAACGGCCCCCAGGTTGCCCTCGGGTATTTAAACAAGCCGGAAGATACTGCTGAAACGTTTAAAGACGGCTGGCTGTATACGGGCGATATCGCAAAGATGGATGAAGACGGGTATTTCTACATCACCGGCCGGCTAAAGGATATTATCATCTATAAGGGATACAACATCGCACCGCGGATGCTTGAAGAAGTGCTGTATCAGCATCCGGATGTATTTCAATGCGCCGTGGTGGGAAAAAAAGACGATATGGCCGGAGAAATACCCGTTGCCGTTGTTTGCCTGAAACAGGGGAGGAACCCGTCACCGGCAGAACTCATGGATTTTGTAAATGAACGGGTGGCCGGATACAAAAAGATCAGGGAAGTTCGAATCGTCGATTCCCTTCCCGTGTCCGGGTTCGGAAAAATCCTCCACCGCGAATTAAGACAGCAGATAGAGAAGAGCATCTGACCCGTATCGGCAACCACGACCGGTCACAACCCGATCCGGTCCGGATGGGTGATGGAATGGCTATTCCGTGTCTGAATGTGCCGGCTGTCGTGCAAAGACATATGGAAACGGAATGGCGATCAGGTCCCCGATCACATAGGTCAGCATCCCCATCACGAAAACCACATCATTGGGGCTCAGTTTTCCCTGGAGGGCGAGGGGAAAAATCACACCGATTATCCAGATGGATTTGTAAAAGAGCTGCATCAGCAAAACAGGCAAAAACTTCAGCGGCGAGCGCAGTCCGAAAATCGAGAGAATACCGAATGCCAGCCACACGCTGGCCACAACGCCGAACATCATCGGGTCCTGGGGCGCGAAATTATTTATGGCGATCATTTTTTCCGGAAACAATATTATTCCCAGACCGGAAAGTCCCGCCCCGATAAGGGTATACCAGTACATGATCTTTATCCAGCCGTACTTGATGTTAAATTTCTGAGACATGTTTTCCTCCTTTGGGTGTTGGACGATTTGTTGATAAGACCGGATGGAAAGTTTCTGTTGCCATAATTTAAATGACGGTTAAAAAAGGGTCAAAACAAAAAGGGATTATGATCAGCTTCATAACCCCTTGAGTGAACCTGGCTGAGGGACCAGGATTCGAACCTGGATTAACGGGGCCAGAACCCGTCGTCCTGCCGTTAGACGATCCCCCAGTGATAAGAATATTTTGATACATAAAGGCGAAAACAGAGTCAAGTTAAATTTACGGCAGCCTGGTCCTGCCGGGTTTTTATAAATTCAATTGCTTTGTTCAGCCGGTGAACCGTTTTTTCCTTTCCCATCACCTCGATGATCTCAAAGATACCGGGACTTGCTGTTTTTCCCGTCAGGGCCACGCGAACGGGCTGTGCGATCTTGCCCAGTTTTAAGCCGGTGACGTCCATGACATGCCGAAATACATCTTCAAGATCTTTTTCGCTGAATGTCGGCATTTCCTTGATTTTTTCCGCCAGAAGAGCCATGGCTTCCACGGCGCCGGGTTTTAAAAACTTATCCGCCGCCTTGTCCTCGTATACAATGTTATCCTGGTAATAAAACAGGGCGCCGTCAGCCATTTCCAAAAGGGTTTTGCTTCTGATCTGAAGGGTTTTGATGACTTTTTTTAAATAATCCCCTTCCTTTGCCGGGCATCCTTTTTGGTTCAAAAACGGCAGCAAGGGCTTTTGAAGTCGTTCCGGAGCAGCAGCCTTGATATGATCGGCATTTAAGGCGGTGAGTTTTTCCGGGTTGAAAATCCCGGCTGATTTTCCGATATTTTCCAGGGAAAATTTTTCAACCAGTTCTTCAATGGTAAAAAATTCCTGGTCTCCGTAAGACCAGCCCAGCCTTACCAGGTAGTTTAACAGGGCTTCGGGCAGATAGCCCATGTCCCGATACGCCGTCACGGACATGGCCCCGTGACGTTTGCTCAGGCGCGTCCGATCGCTTCCCAGGACCATGGGAACATGGCCGAACACCGGCAGTTTTTTTCCGAAGGCCTGATAAAGCAGGATCTGCTTGGGCGTGTTGTTGACATGATCATCCCCACGGATAATCGTGTTGATGTTCATGGTGATGTCGTCCACCACCACGGCCAGGTTATAGGTCGGTGTGCCGTCACTTCGCTGGATGATAAAATCGTCAAGTTCGCTGTTCTGAAAAACAATGTGACCCTTGATCACATCATCGATCACGGTGGTTCCGGTAAGGGGGGCCTTGAACCGGACAACCGCATGGGGATCATTTTCAAGCCCTTTTTCGCGGCAGGTTCCGTCATATTTGGGCTTTCCCCCCTCGGCCATGGCTTTTTTCCGCATGGTGTCCAGTGCTTCGGCAGAACAGGTGCAGTAATAGGCATGACCCGAATCGATCAGCTTTTGGACATGTTCCCGGTATATGTCAAATCTTTCGGATTGAAAATACGGGCCTTCATCCCAGTCAATGCCCAGCCATTCCAGGGCGTCAAAAATCGCGTCCACGGACTCTTTCGTGGATCGCCGGGTATCTGTATCTTCAATTCTTAAAACAAACCGTCCTTTCATATGGCGTGCATACAGCCAGTTGAACAACGCTGTCCGGGCGCCGCCGATATGCAGATATCCGGTGGGACTGGGGGGAAACCGCGTAATAACTTTTTCCATGTCAACTTAAATTCCGTTTGAATGTTATTCTGTATCTATATGTAGTCATATAATTAATACAACAGTCTGAAATCAAATAAAATAATCAAAAATCAAATAACTTAATCAAAACATAGTTATTAGTAATAAAAAACCTTTTCCCGGTAAGACAAACAAAAGATCAGCCAGGCGGGAAATCGTTATGGCTAAATCCGGAAATCGATATGACATATTTGAACGAAAACCCTTAACCTACAAATTAACATTTAATATCAAATAGTTAAAATAATAGCAGGTTACCAGCCCGGTAATTGAAGGCCTTGATACCATATTTGCAGGTCAAGTTCAATAGACATGATTTTTTTCTGACAAAACCCTTGACTTTCCCGATTTTTTTAATTACTAAACGGTATCTTTTGACAAAGGAGTTATTTTTTGTTTATTTAATAGAATATCAATGGCTTAGGAGATTACTTATGCCGGTACCAAAACGAAAAACGTCTAAATCAAAGCGGGATAAACGGCGAACGCACCAAAAAACGGATGTCCCCAACCTGACCCAATGCCCGCAATGCGGCGACGTGAGGCTCCCGCATCATGTCTGCCCCAGTTGCGGTACGTATAAAGGTCGCAGCGTGATCGATACGGAAGAATAATTTTTACGGACGTTAACAACAGACAGGGAATGACATGCCGGAGAATGAACAGCGAACCATCGTCGTCACCGGAGGATCGCGCGGGCTCGGACGGGCGGTTTGCATGGCCTTTGCCGATCCGAAACACCGGATTTTTTTCAATTATGCCTCTGCCGACATGGCGGCAAGAGAAACGGAATCGCTGGTATCGGAAAAAGGCGGACAGGCCGAGGGCATCCGGGCGGATGTTTCATCAGAGGAAAATGTATCTGCATTTTTCAAAAAAATCGTCGATGCCACCGGAAGAATTGACGTACTGATCAACAATGCCGGCATTACAAGGGACGGTCTTCTTGTTCGGATGAAAGAAAGCGACTGGGACGATGTAATGGACACCAACTTAAAAGGTGCTTTTTTCTGTATGAAGGCGGTCGCCAAATTGATGATGAAACAGCGATTCGGACGGATCATCAACATTACCTCGGTGGTCGGTGTGAGCGGTAATCCAGGTCAGGCCAACTATGTTGCTTCAAAGGCGGGTATTATCGGGTTGACCAAATCAGCAGCAAAAGAACTGGCAACCCGGGGCATTACGGTAAATGCCGTTGCACCGGGGTATATTGAAACGGAAATGACCAAGGACCTTCCGGAAAAAGCCAGGCAGGCCATGATCGAACAAATCCCCATGGGCAGATCGGCCATGCCCGAAGACATAACGCCTGCCGTGGTGTTTCTTGCATCCCGGGAGGCGGCGTATATAACGGGGCAGGTCATCCATGTTAACGGTGGAATGTACATGTAAATGGATTGAAAGGAGAAGGATTCATGTCAATCGAGGATAAAATCAAGAAGATCATAGCGGAAAAACTGAGTGTGGAAATGAGCGAAGTCGTACCTGAAGCGAGTTTTGTCGATGATTTGGGTGCGGATTCCCTGGATCTCGTGGAGCTGGTCATGACCATGGAAGAAGAATTTGACGTCGATATTTCCGATGAAGATGCCGAACAGCTCGTCACGGTTCAGGATGCCATTGATTACGTTAAAGCCCTTTAGTCCATTTATTTTTTTGGTTTTTGTTGTATGGTGAGACCTTTGGCGGATGAACATGTTTCAAAGACCTCATCCGGGAACAGGAGGTGTTTTTGGACAGGCGCGTGGTAATAACCGGTTTGGGATTGGTGACACCCCTTGGAACAGGTGTTGAGAAAACCTGGGCGGCTTTATGTGAGGGAAAATCGGGTATCGGAAAAATCACGAAATTTGATCCATCCGACCTGGATACGCAAATCGCCGCTGAAGTCAAGGATTTTGATCCGGAAGACTTTCTTCCCAAAAAAGATGCAAAACGCACGGAAAGTTTTATCGCATTTGCCGTTGCCGCAAGCCGGATGGCATTGGATGATTCCGGATTAATCATTGATGAAACCAATCAACACAGGGTGGGCGTCATTACCGGCTGCGGCCTCGGCGGCCTGGACATGCTTGAAAAAACATTTTATAAAATTCTCGATAAAGGCCCAAAACGGGTAAGCCCCTTTTTTATCCCCATGATCATCGGAAACATGGCACCGGGGATGATTTCCATATATCTGGGCGCCAAGGGACCGAACTCTTCCATTGCCACGGCTTGTGCAGCCGGGACCCATGCCATCGGTGAAGCCTATAAAATCATCAAAAGGGGTGCTGCAGATGCCATGATTGCCGGCGGCGTGGAATCCACGGTTACGAAAACCGGCATTGCCGGGTTTAACGCCATGAAGGCCCTGTCCACGCGAAATCATGAACCGCAGAAAGCCTCGCGACCGTTTGACCGCGACCGGGACGGTTTCGTAGTGGGAGAAGGAAGCGGCATTATCATCATGGAACCCCTTGAATCCGCTCTTGAACGGGGGGCAAATATTTATGCTGAAGTTTTAGGTTTCGGCATGAGCGGTGACGCCTATCACATGACAGCGCCGGCGCCGGAGGGCGAAGGGGCTGTTCGTTGCATAGTGGCGGCCCTCGAGGACGGGGATATTCCCTATGACCGGGTTGACTACATCAATGCCCATGGAACGTCCACCCAACTCAATGATATATATGAGACAAAGGCGATTAAAACGGTATTTAAAGAACATGCAAAGGCCCTTCAGGTCAGTTCGACAAAATCAATGACCGGCCATTTGCTGGGTGGTGCCGGCGGCGTTGAAACGGTGTTTACGGCATTGACCATTAAAGAGGGCATCATTCCGCCGACCATCAACCTTGACCATCCGGATGATGAATGTGATCTGGATTACGTCCCCAATGTCGCCCGGAAAGCTGATGTGAAAATTGCCATGAGCAACTCTTTTGGCTTTGGCGGCACGAACGGCACCTTGATTCTGGGAAAATACGAGGCCTGAAAAAGCGCCTTCGTATAAAGGCCGGGCCAGGATTCGGTCAAAAATCCATAAATCCGAAAACAGGAAGCCCCCCGGAGGGGAGATTCCTGTTTTTTTTTTCTTGCGGTAATCAAAATATCTATTTATAAAAAAGATTTACACGACTCTGCAGAAGTTTTTACCGCGGAGAACATCAGGGCAGGATAAATACAGAACCAAAAGAGATGGAACAGGCCAATGGAATTAAACACATCACCGGTGGTTATCGGAAGCGATCATGCAGCGTATCCTTTAAAGGAAAAGGTCAAGGCTTTTCTGGTCGAAAACGGGATCCAAGTGGAAGATGTGGGGACCCACAGTGAGGATTCGGTGGATTATCCTGATTTTGCAATCAGAGCAGCGTCCATGGTTTCCGAAAAAAAATTTGAACGGGGAATCCTGTTGTGCGGGACCGGGCTGGGCATGTCCATGGCGGCGAACCGATTCAAGCATGTCAGGGCGGCCCTTTGCACGGATCTTTTCTCGGCGATCATGAGCCGCAGACACAACAACGCCAACATGCTGGTCCTGGGCGGACGTATTACCGGCGTTGATCTGGCCCTTGAAATCGTCAGGGTGTGGTTTTCAACGCCGTTTGACGGCGGCCGGCATCAAAAGCGGATCGACAAGTTCAGCGCACTGGGAAAATAAAACCTGAAAAAAAAGAATATGTCATTGATTTAAGATTTGAGGGAGAACCATTGAATATAAAATTAATCGAAAGAACGGATCCGGAGATTGCCCGTGCCCTTAAAATGGAATATGAGCGGCAGGAGTATACCCTGGAACTTATTGCATCGGAAAATATCGCCGGCCCGGCGGTGATGGCGACCCAGGGAAGCCTGATGACCAATAAATATGCAGAAGGATATCCGCATAAACGATATTACGGCGGGTGTGAATATGTGGATGTGGTCGAAGAACTGGCCATTGAGCGCGCCAAGGCCCTGTTTGCCGCGGATTATGCCAATGTTCAACCCCATTCCGGTTCCCAGGCGAACATGGCGGTCTATTTCACCCTGCTGGATTTAAACGATACGATCCTGGGCATGGACCTGTCCCATGGCGGACACTTGACCCACGGCAGTCCGGCAAGCTTCAGCGGAAGATTTTTTAACTTTGTCCATTACGGCGTAAAAAAAGAGACCGGACAAATCGATTATGATCAGGTCGCCCGCCTTGCCGAAACCCATCGGCCCAGACTTATCGTTGCCGGTGCCAGCGCTTATCCACGAATTATCGATTTTAAGCGATTTTCTGAAATTGCCCGGTCTGTTGATGCCTTTCTCATGGTGGATATGGCCCATATCGCGGGACTGGTGGCAGCGGGTGTTCATCCGTCTCCGGTTCCTTTTGCCGACGTGGTAACGTCCACCACGCACAAAACACTCAGGGGTCCCAGGGGTGGTTTGATTCTGGCAAAACAGCCGTATGGTGAAAAAATCAACAGGGAAATCTTTCCGGGAATTCAGGGCGGCCCCCTGATGCACATCATTGCAGCCAAAGCAGTGGCATTCAAGGAGGCCCAGAACGAAACCTTTAAGGCGTATCAGCGCCAGGTCGTAAAAAACGCATCTGTATTGGCAGGCCGGCTGATGGACCTCGGCGTTTCCCTTGTTTCGGATGGTACGGACAACCACATGATGTTGGCGGATTTGACAAGCTTCGGCATTACCGGAAAGGAGGCCCAGGATATTCTGGGCAAAGCCGGCATCACCGTTAATAAAAATGCCATTCCCTTTGAAACCCGGAGTCCTTTTGTGACCAGCGGCATTCGACTGGGCACGCCCACCCTTACGACACGGGGAATGAAAGAGCCGGAGATGGAAGTTATAGCCACGCTCATTGTCAATGTATTGAAAAATCCCGCTGATGACAATATCATCGGGAAAACAGCCAAGAGGGTCAGAGAGCTGTGTGATGTTTTTCCCCTCTATCCTGACGATATCTTGAAACAGGAGGCTGTCTGATGATGGTCCTGGAAGACGGTCGCCCCACATGGGAAAGCTATTTCATGGAGATCACCCGACTGGTAGCCAGGCGCTCCACATGTATCAGACGGGCGGTGGGCGCCATCATCGTAAAAGATAAGCGTATATTGACCACGGGGTACAACGGCGCGCCTTCCGGGATACGGCATTGCCGGGATGTGGGATGTTTGCGGCAGCAGATGAATATTAAATCCGGCCAGCACCATGAATTGTGCCGGGCCATCCATGCCGAGCAAAATGCCATTATCCAGGCAGCCTACCATGGTGTTTCCATCAAGGATGCAGACCTGTATTGCACCAACCTTCCGTGTATCATCTGTGCCAAGATGATTATCAATGCGGGTATACGAACCATTTACTACGAATCCGGATATGCTGATGCCCTTTCCCGGGAAATGCTGGATGAATCGGGTATTGTCCTCAAGCAACTGGCCGTCAACCAAGAAGAGGATGCATTATGAAATGTCCATACTGCAATGAGATCGACAACAAGGTGATTGACTCGAGATTAAGCAAGGACGGAAGCGTCATCCGCAGGCGGCGGGAATGCCTGCAATGTAAAAGGCGTTTTACCACGTATGAGCAGATCGAAGAGATTCCCATAATGATCGTCAAAAAAGACGGCCGCCGGGAGGTGTTCAGTCGTGAAAAAGTATCTTCCGGTTTGAAAAAGGCGTGTGAAAAGCGCAATATCAGCGTCAATGCCATCGAGGAATTTTTAGACGAACTCGAACGGGATTTAAAGGAAATGGGTGAAAAAGAGATTCCGTCCTCGGTTGTGGGTGAAAAGGTGATCCATCGGCTCCATGAACTCGATGATGTTGCCTATGTCCGGTTTGCTTCGGTATACCGGGAATTTAAAGATGTGAATGATTTTTTTGCCGAATTAAAAAGCCTTCTTACGGAACAGAAACCGCAATGATACACGATGACCGGCATTTTATGCAGATGGCCCTGGCTCTGGCCGGAAAAGGCCTGGGGTTTACGTCACCCAATCCCATGGTGGGGGCGGTGCTGGTAAAGGGAAACCGGGTTATCGGAAAAGGATATCACGAGGCAGCAGGAAGGCAACATGCGGAAGTCAATGCCATTGACCATGCAACAGAAGATCCCCGGGGCGCGGATTTGTATGTCACCCTTGAACCTTGCAATCATACGGGAAGGACGCCGCCCTGTACGGAAAAGATCCTGTCTTCCGGTATAAAACGGGTGGTGACGGCCATGAAAGACCCCAATCCCGATGTTCCGGGAAACGGAAACGGGTATTTACGACAGCAGGGCGTGGAGGTTGTCGAAGGGGTATGTGAAAAAGAAGCCGCAAGGTTGAACGAAACGTTTATCAAGTTTGTAAAAACCCGGCGACCGTTTACGGTTTTAAAATGCGCCGCCACCCTGGACGGCAGGATTGCAACCAGAAAAGGGGATGCCAAATGGATCAGCAATGAGCTGTCCCGGGAATATGTTCATATTCTCCGTCATGTCGCCGACGCCATTATGGTGGGAAAGGGGACTGTTGCGGTGGACAACCCCAGCCTGACCACGCGGCTGAAAAACGGGATAAACGGCAAAAAGGGCCGTGATCCCATGAGAATCATATTGGATACGGGCCTTTCCATTTCAGAGGACGCTGTTGTTTTAAATTGCACTTCAACGGCCCAAACCGTTCTGGTGATACAAAGCAGGAGACTGGACCGGGAAAAACAGAATAAAAAGGCCCGACTCGCTGAAAAAGGCGTTCGTTTCATTGAATTGCCCCTGAAGGGCGACAAAATCGATCTGGGACTGCTGATGGACCGGCTGGGACAGATGAACATCACGTCCCTTTTAATCGAAGGGGGGAGCCGGGTTATCCAATCGGCCATGGCCGAAAAAATCATTGACAAGATAATCCTTTTTTACGGGCCGAAGATTCTCGGTGGAAACGACGGTATCCCCATGATCGGGGGAAAGGGACCGGAAAAGATGGCAGACTGTATCCGGCTGAAAGATATCGAAGTCAAAAGGTTCGGCGACGATATGATGATTTCCGGGTACCCGGTTTATCCGGAATAGCCGTGCTGTTTTGAGGATTTCAAAAGAGCGGAAACGGCAGCTCCGGGCCGGAAGATGCCGTTTCCGGATGGACACCAGCCGGTTGATTTATACGAATTGATGATTAATTTTAATACTCAATCCACAACCGGCGCTTACTTGAGCAGGGGGCGTCAAAAGAAGGATCCATGTTTACGGGAATAATTGAAGGATTGGGACGCATCGCCCGGATTGTCAGGTCTGATAAGGGAATGCAATTGACGGTGGAATCCGATTTTGACCTGGACGGGACGAAACTCGGAGACAGCATCGCCGTAAACGGTGCCTGTTTAACCGTTGTCAGAATGAGCAAAAAGAGGTTTGACGTTGATGTTTCTCCTGAAACACTTGCAAGGACCACCTTCAATCAGGCCAAAATCGGGGAGCGGGTTAACCTTGAGCGGGCCCTTCGCCTTTCAGACCGTCTTGACGGACATCTGGTATCCGGGCATATCGACGGCATGGCCGTGATTAAAAATAAAAACGCCGTGGGAAATGCAGTGATCATTTACTTCAGCTCACCGCCTGAACTGACCCGTTATATGATCGAAAAAGGGTCCGTGGCCGTGGACGGCATCAGTCTGACCATCAACAGGTGTGATGATGAGGGGTTCGGGGTGAGCATTATCCCCCACACGGCAAACATTACGACCATTGGTTTAAAAAAAGCAGGGGACAGGGTGAATATCGAAACGGATATGATCGGAAAATATGTGGAGCGGTTTTTAAAACAAAAAACGACTGATAATGCATCAGGTAAACCGGATTCCGTCATCGACCGGGAATTTTTGGCAAAAGCCGGATTTCTTTAACCTGAGTGGAGCGATTTTTTTACGAAGAAATGTGCCGGGATCCTGATGTACAAGAGATTGGTGCAGATCAAGCTGAAAATCACTTGATCCGACAACCCTGAAAAAGGGCTGCTCAACAAACAGAACCGGTAAATTGATGCACCCGAACAGGGTATATATAAAGGAGAAATGAACAAATGCCAGTAATATCCATTGAAAAAGCCATAGAGGACATCAAAAACGGCCGAATGGTCATCCTTGTAGATGATGAAGACCGTGAGAACGAGGGCGACCTGACCGTAGCGGCCGAGAAAATAACCCCGGAAATCATCAATTTTATGGCAAAATACGGCCGCGGACTGATCTGCCTTTCCCTGACCGGGGAAAAATGCGATCAACTGGACCTTCCGTTGATGGTGAATAACAATACGTCAAAGTTTACGACCGGATTCACCGTCTCCATTGAAGCCAGGCGGGGTGTGAGCACGGGGATTTCGGCATTTGACCGCGCCACCACGATCCTGACCGCCATTGCGGAAGATGCCAAACCGGGGGATCTTGCCAGGCCCGGCCATATTTTTCCTTTAAGAGCGAGAAAAGGCGGGGTGATCGTTCGATCGGGTCAGACCGAGGGATCTGTTGACCTGGCGCGTCTGGCCGGTTTATCTCCTGCCGGCGTCATCTGTGAGATAATGGATGATGACGGCACCATGGCCAGAATGCCCTCTCTTGAAAAATTCAGCAAAAAGCACGGAATCGGCATTTGTACCATTGCAGACCTGATCGAATATCGCATGCGCAAAGAATCATTTGTTCACCGGGCCGCGGAAACGGTTATTCCCACGAACATCGCCGGTGATTTCAAAGCCATCGTGTATGAGAACGATGTGGACGATTTTCTGCATATCGCCATGGTAAAAGGGGAAATCGACCCTGAAAAACCCATTCTGGTTCGCGTTCATTCGGAATGCCTGACAGGGGATATTTTCGGTTCCCTTCGATGCGATTGCGGTGATCAATTACACCAGGCCATGAGAATGATGGATGATGAAGGAAGCGGTGTTTTACTGTATATCCGCCAGGAAGGACGGGGCATTGGCCTGGTCAATAAGCTTAAGGCCTATGCGTTGCAGGATCGAGGCATGGATACCGTGGAGGCCAATGAAAAGCTCGGATTCCAGGCGGATTTGCGAAACTACGGCATCGGTGCACAGATCCTGGTGGACCTGGGTGTTCGCAAGATGAAGATTCTGACCAATAACCCCAAAAAAATAATCGGGCTTGAAGGTTACAAACTCCAGATTGTGGAGCAGGTTCCCATAGAGGTCGAACCCAATTCATGCAATATCAAGTATCTCGAATGCAAGCAGCAGAAAATGGGACACCTGCTTCATTTTGATAAGACCCCCTGACGCGGCTTTAACAAAGGAGGAAAATAAATGCCCAGATATATTGAAGGAAAACTGAATGCCGAAGGTAAAAAGTTTGCCGTGGTGGCAAGTCGTTTCAATGATTTTATTACCGAAAAACTGATTGGCGGCGCTCTTGATGCATTAATTCGATCCGGGGCAAAGGATGAAGATATTGAAATTGTGAAAGTTCCCGGGGCCTTTGAAATTCCCCTGGTGGCGAAAAAGCTGGCGCAAAAGAAAAAACACCATGCCATTATCTGTTTGGGCGCTGTCATACGGGGGGCCACACCGCATTTTGATTACGTGAGCGCGGAGGTTTCAAAGGGCATTGCCGCTGTAGGGCTGGAAGCCGAAATACCGGTGGTCTTCGGCATCTTAACGACCGATACCATTGAACAGGCCATTGAGCGGGCCGGGACAAAGTCGGGAAACAAGGGATGGGATGCCGCGGTTGCGGCGATTGAAATGGCGAATCTGATGGGAGTGGTTGACCAGGTATAAGTCATGGGCTATCGCCGCAGGTCAAGAGAACTTGCCATGCAAGCGCTTTTTTGTATGGATATGAGACAACGTCACACGTTGGAAATGCTGGACTTGTTTTGCCTGAATTTCAGTCCCTCCAAAAATGTGCGCCCTTTTTTTTTCAAGCTGGTTCACGGTGTTCTGGAGAAAAAAAATGACATCGATCACATCATCGAAAAATTTTCCAGTAACTGGAAGGTCAGTCGCATGGCAGGTGTTGATCGAAATATCATTCGGATCGCCATCTATGAAATGTTTTGTCTGAAGGATATTCCGCAGAAAGTATCCATCAATGAAGCCATTGATATAGGGAAAAAATACGGTACCGAAGAATCCGGGGCATTTATCAACGGCATCCTGGACAGTATTCGGAAAATGATGGAATCGGGACAGATCCGGGTGGATGATTCCATGGAGATTCAATTTTCATCAGAGAACGATCGTCGTTCATCAGAGAACAATCAGGTTTCGGAACCGGTGTAAAGGCATAAAAAAAGATGGATCATGACAAAGATCACTTAACACGGAGATGCCCCAGGTTGGGCGGGCCGGTTTCCTTCGGGTATTGCCGGGAACCTGGCGGCGAATCCCTGCCGTGCTGGAAGATACTGGAATGCTGGTGGGAAATTTTTGATGTTTCAGCCTATTTAAAGAACCGTTTGTCCGAAGAAGATTATAACCGGCTTGTGTCAGTAAAACCCAGGCCGAAAATCACCAGCCTTCTGGAGTTGATTGAAAAGGCAAAAAAAAATGTTGAATCTGAAAAATCAGGTTCATAATCGTTTATTGGAGGACCCGTGATTATAGAATCCTTACCCGTCGGCCAGATCATGGCCAATTGTTATATCGTGGGGTGTGAAAGAACCAAAACCGCAGTCGTCATCGACCCGGGAGACGAGGCAGCAAGGATTTTAACGACTCTTGCCGGATTCCAACTCACCTTGAAATATATTTTGAATACACACGGCCATTTTGATCATGTCGGGGCAAACAAGGGGTTGAAGGAAGCCACAGGCGCACCGATTCTCATTCATGCGGCAGACGCCCCCCTGTTGACCCAACTG
This sequence comes from uncultured Desulfobacteraceae bacterium, assembly GCA_964386565.1. Classification (GTDB taxonomy): domain Bacteria; phylum Desulfobacterota; class Desulfobacteria; order Desulfobacterales; family UBA5616; genus CAYLRU01. The sequence goes on from CAYLRU010000014.1 coordinate 25,023, forward strand.
TCTTTAATGGCGGCGGGCATGGGGATGTCCCTTGAAGACTCTCCACCTCCTGATCAGACCATTAAGGATGGTGATGAGATTTCGTTCGGCGATATCACCCTTACCGTCATTCATACGCCGGGCCATTCTCCGGGGGGTGTTTCTTTTTATACCGACGGAGTGGTGTTTGCCGGTGACACCCTGTTTTCCGGTTCGGTGGGAAGAACGGATTTTCCGGGAGGCGACTTCAACCAGTTGAAAGACAGCATCCAGAAAAAGCTTTTTGTACTGGGAGATGATGTTGTTGTATATCCCGGTCATATGGGCAAGACAACCATCGGCATAGAGAAAAAATATAATCCTTTTGTCGGGCTCGGGGGTTTTTAGAAGCGGTTTTGAAATGGCTTCCGGGGAGGTCAGCAGGTGCGGCCTTTAACGCTAGAACGCCCCAAGCTGGCAGGGCTTGATTTTAATGTTTAAGGATTCGCAGGCACCGCTGACCGTCATTTTTGAAATGTTCAGTTCGGATGCAATATGCCATATCTTTTCACAGGACAGGCAGTTGTCGACCACGGCACTGTTTATCGCATCCTTCAGGTCCTGATTTACTTCATCAACGGTCTTGACGATTTTTTTATCGGGTTTGTATCCAAACAGACCGAGCTGGCACTTGCTTAAACGGATATTCATCATATCCAATGCAATGCCCACGTCCCTGGGGATGACGTTTGTTTTTTTTGCAATTTCAAATGCCACGGCACAAGGAATCTTGTTATCTTTCACCAGGCGAAGAATTTCCGATTTAACAACGGGGTCGGATTTTATATCGGCCGGATGTTTTTTCGAGAAGTCGGATTCATCATGCTTCGCCATATTTTCCCTCCTTTTTTTACACGAACAGGCATGTATTTCCTTTTACAGGGACCAACCCCGGAAAAGGATCAATTTCGGTTGAACAAAAAAAAGTGCTTGTTAATCTGATATTTTAAGCTGTATCATTATCACAGGTGTCTTAAAAATTGCAACCGATTCGGAAATTCGATGGATTAAAACGGAAATGGCCGTGGGCATTGTTCGAAGGAAAACCCGTCAAATTGTCGTTGGCAATACAACAGTGGGCGGTTCGTCGCCGATCACCGTTCAATCCATGACCAATACGCCGACCGACAACATCGAAGCCACTGTTTCCCAGATTAAACGACTCGAGGCGGCAGGGTGTGAAATCATCCGCGTGGCCGTGCCGGATGAGAACGCCGCCGCTGCCCTGTCCGCCATAAAAAAACAGATTGAAATACCGCTGGTTGCCGACATTCACTTTGATTATCGGCTCGCCGTAAAATCAGTTGAAGCCGGAGCAGATGCCATCCGGATCAATCCCGGCAATATCGGCGGTGCAGAAAAAATCAGGGCGGTGGCCATGGCCGCGGCAGACCATGGCGCGGCCATTCGCATCGGCGTGAATGCCGGATCTCTTGAAAAAGATCTTCTGATGAAGTATGAACACCCCACCGCCCGGGCCATGGTGGAAAGCGCCCTTAGACATATCCGCCGGTTTGAAGATTTCGGTTTTGAACAGATGAAAATTTCCATCAAGTCTTCAGATGTCTTGACGACCGTTGATGCGTACCAAATGCTGTCCGAAAAAACCGATTACCCGCTTCATGTGGGAGTGACCGAGGCCGGCTCGCTGTATAGCGGCGTGGTAAAGTCCGCTCTGGGCATCGGCATGCTTCTGGCCCGGGGAATCGGCGATACGCTCCGGGTGTCGCTGACACGTGATCCGGTGGAAGAAGTAAGGGTCGGCTTTGAAATTTTAAAGGCATTGCAGATCCGGCGTATCGGGCCGGAAATCATCTCCTGCCCGACCTGCGGGCGCTGCAATATCAACCTGTTTGATATTGTCGATCAGGTGGAGCAGCGACTGTTGACCAGCAGACTGCCCATTAAGATCGCCATCATGGGATGCGTTGTCAACGGACCGGGGGAAGCCCGGGAGGCGGACATCGGGATAGCAGGTGGAGACGGCATCGGTGTTTTATTTTCAAACGGAAAGGTGGTAAAAAAATTTCCCCAGGAAAAACTGGTGGAAGTCCTGTTGAAAGAGGTTAAAAAGCTGGAAAGGAATCAATCGTCAGAATGAAAGATCAGAAAAAAACAGCCATAGATCCCACCCGGGAGCAGGATTATCCGGAATGGTATCAGCAGGTCATAAAAGCCTCGGATTTGGCGGAACGGTCTCCGGTCAGGGGATGTATGGTTATCAAGCCTTGGGGATATGCATTGTGGGAAAATATCAGGCAGGTACTGGATGACATGTTTAAGGTCACCGGCGTTAAAAACGCCTATTTTCCCCTGTTCATCCCGTTGAGCTTTCTTGAAAAGGAAGCCGAGCACGTGGAAGGCTTTGCAAAAGAATGCGCCGTCGTCACCCATCACCGGCTGGAGCAAAAAACGGATGGGAGCGGTTTGGAACCTGCCGGTCCCCTTACCGAACCCCTTATTGTCAGGCCCACATCGGAAACGATTATCGGGGATTCTTTTTCAAAATGGGTGGCCAGTTATCGGGATCTCCCCGTCCTCATCAATCAGTGGGCAAATGTCGTTCGCTGGGAAATGCGGACGCGGCTTTTTTTAAGAACCAGTGAATTCTTATGGCAGGAAGGCCATACGGCCCATGCCACCGAAGCGGAAGCTGTCGAACGAACCCATATGATGCTGGATATCTACACCCGGATGGCTGAAGAATACCTGGCCATGCCCGTGATCAAGGGGAGAAAAACCCCTGCCGAACGGTTTCCCGGGGCAGTGGACACCCTGTGCATAGAAGCCATGATGCAGGACAGGAAAGCGCTCCAGGCAGGTACGTCCCATTTTTTGGGCCAGAACTTCGCCAGGGCTTCGGGCATTAAATTTCAAAGTGCCCAGGAAACCGAGGAATATGCATGGACCACGTCCTGGGGGGTTTCAACCCGGCTCATCGGTGGATTGATCATGTCCCACGGAGATGATGACGGGATTATCTTACCCCCGAAGGTTGCTTCCGCCCACGTTGTCCTGCTGCCGATTATCCGGAAACCGGATGATCAATCCAGGGTCATGGAATATGTATCGTCTTTGGGAAAAGAGCTTTCCAGGCAAAATTACAACGGTGGCAAAATCCGGGTTGAAATCGATGCCCGGGATATCGGCGGTGCCCGAAACTGGGACTGGATCAAGAAGGGAATTCCCCTGCGTGTGGAAATCGGACCGAGAGATATTGCCGAAGACGCCGTTTTTATGGCAAGAAGAGACCAAAAACATAATGTAAAAACATCCATGAAGCGGAGCCGGTTTGTCGGGGAGATACCGGCAATTTTGGATGAGATCCAAAAAACGCTGTTTGACCGTGCCCTCGCTTTTCAAAGGGAGCATACGCAGATCCTGGATGATGAAAAGGATTTTAAGGCCTATTTTGAACCCGGGGACAGGGATCGGCCTGAAATCCACGGAGGATTTGCCAAGAGTTGCTGGTGCGGGTCCCAGGCGTGTGAAATTAAAATAAAAGACGATCTGGGCGTCACCATCCGCTGTATTCCTTTAAACCATGAAGATGAAAACGGGCCGTGCATCTGTTGCGGCCGGGAGAGCCGAAAACGGGTTATTTTTGCAAAAGCGTATTGATATGTCGGCAGGCTTGACCACATACCCGCTATCACCGGGAATGATGAAATGATTCGGATCAACGATATCATCGATAAAGTCAGCGAGGTGCATCCTGATGCGGATCTGGATATCATCGACCGGGCCTATATATATTCTGCCAGGGTTCATGACGGACAGGTCAGGCTGTCCGGTGAACCCTACCTGTCCCATCCCCTTGAAGTGGCCTATATTCTGGCGGACATGAATCTGGACACGGTCAGCATTGCCGCGGCCCTGCTCCATGATGTCATCGAAGACACGCATGCCAGCCCGGAAGAAATAAAACAGATGTTCGGGGATCAGGTTCTACACCTGGTTTCCGGTGTCACTAAGCTGAGCATCCTGAAATTCGACAGTTCCCAGGAGCGTCAGGCCGAGAGCATCCGAAAAATGCTCCTGGCCATGGCGGACGATATTCGCGTTATTTTAATCAAGCTGGCGGATCGCCTTCACAATATGAGAACGCTGCAATTTCACAAGCCTTACAAACAGAAGGCAATTGCACAGGAAACCCTGGATATCTATGCACCGCTTGCGGCCCGGCTCGGAATTTACTGGATTAAAAAAGAACTGGAAGACATTTCGTTCCAGTATCTGATGCCTGAAGAATATGAAAACATAAAAGCACTGGTCAACACGGACAGGGAAGAACGGGAAAGCTATATCAAGACGGTAAAAAAATTCATCAAGGAGAAACTGGATGAACACCATCTGCCCGGTGAAGTACAGGGAAGATACAAGCATTTCTACAGCATCTACAAGAAAATGGTCGCCCAGAATCTGGCGTTTGAAGATGTTTACGATATCATTGCCTTTCGTATCATTCTTGAAACCGTTTCCCAGTGTTATGAAGCCCTGGGCATTGTCCATGCACTGTGGAAGCCGGTTCCGAAAAAATTCAAGGACTATATCGGTGTTCCAAAGCCCAACATGTATCAGTCTTTGCATACCACGGTGATCGGCCCTTATGGCGAAAGGATGGAGATCCAGATCCGGACGCAGGAAATGGACCGGGTGGCCTCATCCGGCATTGCCGCCCATTGGAGTTACAAAGAGGGAAAGCGGGTGGATGAAAAGATCGCCCAGAAGTTTTCATGGCTCCAGAATATTATTGAAAACCAGGAAAACATAAAGGATCCCAATGAGTTTTTAGAAAATGTGCGGATCGATCTGTTTCCCGAGGATGTGTACGTATTCACCCCCAAGGGAGAGATAAAATCACTGCCAAGAGGGGCCACGCCCGTTGATTTTGCCTATCTGATCCATTCGGAAGTGGGAAACCAGTGTGTGGGCGCAAAAGTTGACGGACGCATGGTTTCATTGAAATCAGAACTTCAGACCGGCAACATTGTTGAAATCATTACGGCGAAAAATCATCATCCGAGCAAGGACTGGCTGAATTTTGTAAAAACGGTAAAAGCCCGTTCCCGGATCCGGCAATGGATAAAGACCCAGGAGAAGGAGCGAAGCCTTTCTCTGGGGCGGGAGATGTGTGAAAAGGCATTTCGAAAATACCAGTTGAATTTTAACAACCTGGTCCGGTCTGAAAAGATGAACCAGGTGGTGGAGCAGCTGAATTTTAAATCCGTGGATGACCTCATCGTCAGCGTGGGATACGGCAAGACCACGCCCCTTCAGATCGTGGGGAAATTTATCGCAAAGCCCGGGGAAGAAGGCAGCGAATCCATATTCGAACGACTGATGGGCCGGGTGAGGAAGAAAAAACCCAAATCCGGGGTTCTGGTCAAGGGGGTGGATGATATTCTGATCCGTTTCGGTAAATGCTGCGGCCCGGTTCCCGGCGATCCCATTACCGGGTACATTACCCAGGGGTACGGCGTCACCATTCATCGAACCAACTGCAAAAACGCGCTTAAAATGAATCCTGAGCGGCAGATCGATGTTGACTGGGATGAAAGGTACGATGAAACCTACCCGGTTAAGATGCGTATTCGCTCCCTTGACCGGGTAGGGTTGTTGGCGGATATTGCCGCCACGATCAGCAAGAATGAAGCAAATATCCAGGATGTCAATACAAAAACAAGAGAAAACAAGACCGTTGAAATTTTTTTAACCCTGGCTGTGGCGGATATAAATCATTTGGAACGGGTTGCGACGTCCCTGAAAAAGGTCAAGTATGTTCAGGAAGTTGTCAGAATCAATGCCTAAGGGGCCTTTACCACACTTCCTGATTTTATACAGTTTGTACAAACAACCATTCGTTTTACCCGTCCATCATGAATGGCCCTTACCTTCTGAAGATTCGGATTGAACCGCCGCTTGGTAACGTTATGCGCATGACTGACATTATGACCGACAAGGGGTTTTTTCCCGCAAATTTCGCAAATTCTCGACATGACAACGTCCTTTTTTTCTGAATTATTATAGTGGCCCATGGGCCTGGTTTTCAAATACAGAAACAGCATCTTAAAATAAAACCCGGTGCAAAGCACCGGGAGTTTCAAAGCTTCTTTTAATACACCGATATTTAACCGGTGTAAAGTTTTTTTCTGTATGAATCGAAAATTTTGAAGATCCTGCAGCCCTGTTTTACAGGACTCATCCGTGTCCCGCCCTGCTTCGTGTTATATAGTGTCCATTCAGGGTGTATCCGGATTACGGCTGATATGTTCATCGCATAACGCAATATATTGCAGTGCTTTTTTTTGAACACCCACATCCGGATATTTGGTCAGCACCGTTTGAAACCGCTTCAAAGCAGCCTTGTAATGCTTGCTTTTGTAGTAAAACATGCCGACATAAAATTCATTTTCAGCCAGGCTTTTTATACAGACATCGATATGTTCCCGTGCCCTGTGGGCATAAGGATCCCGGGGAAATTGCCGGGTCAGACGCAAAAACGTGTTCAGGGCGTTTTTGGCGTATGTCTGGTCCCTGTCGATGGTGTCCAGTTGATCGAACCAGCACCTTCCCGCCTGGTACAGAACATAGGGAATGGCATCGTTTCTTGGATGCAGGTTTTCAAATTCAGAATATGCCGTTATGGCAGAGTCGTATTCTTTTATATGATAATACGCATCGGCAATTTTAAGTTCGGCAAGCGTGGCCAGTTTGCTGAAGGGATACCAGTCTTTGAGTTTTTCAAAAGTGAGAATGGCCCCTCTGAAATTATCTTTTTCAAACTGTTCCATCCCTTCGGCAGCCAGTTCCTGGGCGGTTTTTTCCTCGCGGATCTCCTTGCCCGCACACCCCCAAAAAAACGGAATTATGACAAGTAATAGAATAAACGCTCGATTCATCATGATAGATTTTCAATATAATGTTGGGCGGAAAATACGGCAATGGCGGCATCTCCCACAGCTGTTACAATTTGGCGAAGGGGCGTGTTCCGCACATCGCCGGCAGCATAAACACCGGAAACCGAGGTTTCCATACGGGAATTGACTTTTACAAACCCCCATTCGTCAAGTTCAACAGCATCACCTAGAAACAGGGTGTTGGGTTCAATTCCCACCCAGATAAAACACCCATCCACGGCGAGCTGCCGGGTTTCCCCGGTTTTGACGTTTTTAACGGCGATTTTTTCGACATTGGTCAGCCCGCCGATAATATCCGTTACAACAGAGTCCCAAACCAGTTCAATCTTTTCGTTTTTAAAGGCCCGTTCCTGAAGAATTTTTTCAGCCCGAAGCTGGTCCCGGCGATGGATGAGATATACTTTTTTGGCAAACCGGGTCAGGTAAATACTTTCCTGAACGGCGGTGTCGCCGCCGCCAACGGCCGCAACCACGCGATCTCTGTAAAACGGGGCATCGCAGGTGGCGCAAAAGGAAACGCCTTTACCGTAAAAACGGTCTTCTCCGGGAATTCCGAGTTTCCGCGGAGAGGCACCGGTGGTGATGATAACCGCATGCGTATAGATGGTTTTCCCGTTTAAGTGAAGGGCTTTTACGGGCCGGCTGAAGTCAACGGACTGCACTTCATCGGATTCGATGGGCAGGCCGAATTTTTGAGTCTGCTCGGACATTTTCATAACAAGGTCTGCGCCGCTTAGTCCTTCGGGAAATCCTGGATAGTTTTCAATCCAGTCCGTTACCAGGATTTGACCGCCGGGAACGGTTTTTTCCAGAAGCAAGACATTCAATTTGGCGCGGGCGGCATACAGCCCGGCGGTTAATCCGGCCGGTCCGCCGCCGATGATGACGAGATCATAATTCTCCTGGCTCATTTTGCTTTTCCTAAAGGACGTTGTTGATGGATTCTTCAAGCTTTGACTTGGCAACCATCCCGGTTATCTGCTCGGACACTTTTCCGTCTTTGAAAAAAATCAGGGTGGGGATGGCCCTGATGCCGAATTTTCCCGGGGTGATCGGGCTGTCATCCACATTAAATTTGGTGAATTTAATTCTGTCCCCGAACGTTTTGGCCAGATCTTCTATTACCGGTGCAATGGCTTTACATGGACCGCACCACGGGGCCCAGAAATCCACCAGAACGGGTTTATCCGATTTCAACACCTCGTCCTCGAAACTGCCGTCATCGATGTCCAATATGCCTTCCGCCATAATGTACTGTCCTTTCACTGTTTTTTGGTTGATAAGAAAAAAGATAATTAAATCTTGCTATTTATAGTCATATCGATAAATAATGTCAACCAGTGTCCATCCGGAAACGGCATCTTTTGGCCCGGAACGGCGTTTCGCTCTTTTGAAATCCTCAAAACAGCATGCTGTTCCAGTGGTTGCAAAACCACCCAGGTTTTGCTCTGTCGAGGATCAGGTGTCTCTCGGTGGGGACCGAAATCTATTATTTCCGGATAGATACCAACAAATCAGCCTTATTTAAAAGCAGGTCATTCCAACGGCCTGTTATCCCTTGTCCCGGTGTGGGAAAATATCAGGAAAAAAAGGAGCAAAGACCGTGGGTGAAAAGATTCGTATCGGGGCGCTCATATCCGGTGGCGGAACCAATCTCCAGGCCATTATCGATGCGTGTGAGTCGGGAAAAATAAACGGTGGAATGGTGTTTGTGGGCTCGGACAATCCGTCGGCAAAGGGCCTGGACCGGGCCAAAAAACACGGGATTCCGACGTTTGTCGTTGATTACGCCGACATCATCCGGAGATATAAAGGCGACAGGTCGGATCTGCCCGGAGATGCGGATCTTGACGCTATTGTCGAAAAACAGCGACTCTTTTCAGGGCAGTGGGATTCCGAGAAAATAAAAAAATTTTTCATCACCCGGATCATGGCCGAGTCCTGTCTCATGAATGAAATGGCGGCCTATCCGTTTGATCTGCTGGTGCTGGCCGGTTTTATGAGAAATTTAACCCCTTATTTTATCGATAAAATCAACAGGGGTTATGCCGTACCGAGAATCATGAACATTCATCCGGCATTGCTTCCCGCCTTTCCGGGTGTTGACGGGTACGGCGATACGTTTCGTTATGGATGCAGGATCGGTGGATGCACGGTCCATTTCATCGACTACGGCGAGGACTCCGGCCCCATAATCGGTCAGAAGGCATTTTCCATTTTACCGGACGATACCCTGGATTCGGTCAAGAAAAAAGGGCTGGAACTGGAGTGGGAGTTGTATCCGGAATGTATCCAACTTTTTGCCGAAAACCGGTTGAAAACGGAGAAAGCGGTCTTTGACCTGGGTCGGGGGAAAACATATGAACGAACCATGGTGAAGATTAAAAAATGACAAGAGGCCGGAGACGGGAGATCAGAATTATAACACGGGGGTTTGTTTCCGGTTGAAAATCTCCCGTCTCCGGACTTTTTTACTTTCCCTTGAATTCCGGTTTCCGTTTCTCCAGGAATGCCGATGTGCCTTCTATGCGATCCTCTGTTGAGAAGGCCACGGTCTGGGCGAATTTTTCAAACATCAGGCCGGAGGCCATATCCGTATTGGCCCCCACATTAATGGCCGCCTTTGCCACTGCCACGGCAACAGGTCCTTTTGCGCAGATTTTCCGGGCCATTTCCCTTGCCCTGGACATCAAGTCTTCCGGGTTTTCCACTACCTGGTTCACCAGGCCGATGGACTTGGCTTCCGTGGCGCTGATGATATCGCCGGTAAAGATCAGTTCCTTGGCCTTTCCGATGCCCACCAGTCGCTGCAGGCGCTGGGTTCCCCCGGCGCCGGGGATGAGACCGAGGTTGACCTCCGGCTGTCCCAGCTTGGATCGCCCGGTGGCGATACGGATATCGCAGGCCATGGCCAGCTCGCATCCGCCCCCAAGGGCAAACCCGTCGATGGCGGCGATGACGGGTTTGTTTAAATTTTCAATTTCGTTTAAAACATCCTGGGAAATGCTTTCAAGGGTTTCCAGGGCGGGTCTTTGCCGAAGGGCGCCGATGTCCGCACCCGAAGCAAACGCCTTTCCCCCGGCACCGGTGATGATGAGGACCTTCACCTGTTTGTCCGGACGACACTGCCGAACGGCTGCCTGAATTTCCTCCCAGGTTTTGGGATCCAGGGCGTTTCTTTTTTCAGGCCGGTTCAAGGTCAATACGCCGATCCCCCCCTCGATTTCCATTAATATATTTTCATATACCATGTTTTACTCCTCTTTAAAGTCCTATTTCATCGGCAACCCGGGAACGGTTATATTTTGCATGGCCGAACATCAGTTCCGATTCCTTGGCGTGTTTGTAGAACAACTGGATGTTGAACTCCTCGGTGAATCCGATGCCGCCGTGGATCTGCTGGCTCATCCAGGTGCATTGTTTATACGAATCGCTGCACCATGCCTTGGCCATGGCCACTTCCTTGGCGCAGGGCTTGTTTCGGCTCAGGAGAGATGCTGCATGGTAGGCAATCAGAACCGCCCCGTCGAGAAAGATGGCCATATCGGCACAGTAATGCTGGACAGCCTGAAAACTGCCGATGGGCCGTCCGAACTGATGCCGTTCCTTGGCGTAAGCCACCGTCATATCCAGAACGCGCCGCAGTCCGCCGATCATTTCACCGCATTTTAATACGGTGGCCCTGGGCAACACGTGGTCCAGGATGTCATTTCCCATGCCGATGTTGCCGAGAATATTTTCCTTGGGAATGGCCACGTTTTCAAAAGCCACGGCATAGCTTTTTTCATCGGTGATCGTGTTCACCGGTGTTGCCGTCAGTCCTGCAGAATCCCGGTCGACAAACACCAGGGCAGGTCCGGTGGCGCCTTTGCCTTTTATGTCAACACATAAAAGAATTTTATCGGCAACCGGCACGTACGGAACCAGGAGACGGGTGCCGTTTAAAACATACCCGCCGTTGGCCGATTTTTCCGCTTCAACCCCGGGCTGATCCTTGTCCATGGCTCCGTTTTCATTAAAAAGGGCCAGGGTGATGATGGTCTTCCCGTCAATTAACAACGGCAGATATTTGCTTTTGAGCTCATCCGACCCGGCCTCCTGGATCAGCAGGCCGGGCAAAACATTGCCGAACAGCAGGGGACTGGGCAGCAGGACCTTTCCGATTTCTTCAAACAGGATAAACAGGTCCAGAAAGGAGCCCTGGCTGCCGCCGTATTTTTCTTCAAAAACCAGTCCCAGCCATCCCAGGCGGGCCATTTTTTTCCATATATTTTTTGAATACCCCGCGTCGCTTTTTTTGATGTCCCGAATGGTGTCAAACGGGCATTCCTTGGACAAAAACTCCGAGAAGGATTTGCGGAGCATTTCCTGTTCTTTATCTAATCCGAAATCCATTTTGTCTACACTCCTTTTTGATCATGCGGTTACAGAAGATAAGGGGTTTACCGGGGCAGCCCCAGGCCTCTTTGTGCAATGATGTTCTTCAGTACTTCCATGGATCCGCCCTGGAGCGTATAACTGGGACCCCAGAGATAACACGCTGCCGCATCCACGTTCAAGGCCATCCAGTCCCCTTCCCGGATAATGCTTTTCAGTCCCACAACCTGGGTGGCGACATCGTTGACACGCTGCTCAAAACGTGTGCAAAAGGCCTTGCTGATGGCTGCCTGGCTGGTGGGCTTTTTCCCCTGGTCAATAATCCATGCCGTGTTATAGCAAAGCAGGCGGCCGACATTGAACTCGGTCTCCAACTGGGCCATGACGTCCCGGATCCAGTCATATTCTTCTCCGGACATATTCCGCCGGTCGATTTCAGCGACAAACCGTTTGAGCTCACTGTATACGGGATAATTCTGCATCAGGCGTTCGATGCCGGATCTTTCGTAATCCATTTGCGCCATGATCTGCTTGAACCCGGCGTCTTCCTGGCCCACCAGGTACTTGCTGCTGATTCTGACATTATCAAAAAAAACCTCGTTAAAGCTGTGTTCCCCGGCCATGTTGATCAACGGCCGTATCGTGACGCCGGGGGCCTTCATGTCAAGAATGAATTCGCTGCAGGTGCGGTGTTTGGGCAGGGATTCATCAAAGTTGGTTTTGGCCAGCAGCCATCCATAATCCGACAAATGGCCTTCCGAGGTCCAGACTTTTTGCCCGTTGATAATATAATCGTCCCCATCCTTGACCGCGGAGGTGGAAACGGCTGCCAGATCCGAGCCTGCATCCGGCTCGCTGAACAAGAGGCAAAACATCACCCCTTCTTCGGCATTGATGATCTTGGGCAGGAAAAACTCTTTTTGCCAGTCGCTGCCAAACCGGATCAGGGCCGGACCGATTTGACGCTCAGCCATGAAATGATATCCAATGGGGGCCTGGTATTTAAACAGTTCTTCCAGCAGAATCATTTTCTCAACCTGGCCAAGCCCTGCACCGCCGTACTCTTTTGGCCAGTTGAGGCCTATCCAGCCCCGCTTCGCCATTTTCCGGGAAAATTCTCTGTTGGCTTCGGCCACGATTGCCTTGCTGGTGACCTTGAAGGTTTTTGCGGCGAGTTCCGCTTCAACAAACGCCCTGGCCTCCTGCCGCAACTTTTCCTGGGCTTCGGTGAATGTAAAATTCATATATGTGCCTCCATGTGTTCTGGATAATGAGCAATGAGTGATGGATATCGGCTTTAGGAAGATATCGGTAACGACGGATCCGCATAACCGTTTCTGAAGGCATATGGGAGTTCATCTCAACCTCCTGGTAACACATACCCATGGCCCATTACCCGGTATCTACTTCTTCGGAATATACTTCCCGTTTTGAACAATGGCCACAACCGTGAGAGGGCCGTCGATTCGAAGGTATCGATAGGTATGTCTTACCCCTTTGGGAATATAGACGGCGCAGGGCGTTGTGGCGGTATAGGTTTCATCTTCCAGCGTAACTTCTATTTCCGCATCTCCCGGCTTGCTGATATACAGATAAGCCTCACTGTCATCATGATAATGGGTATAGGCGATGGGCCGCTCCTGGTGAATTTTTTTATGGATGCCGCCGGCAATGAAAAAGTCCGTTCCGGGCACCAGTTCATCATCCATGAGTATCTGGTATTTGCCCGGCACATGGGCGTCGAATTGGTCGATGATTTTGGGTTGGGTGACAATGCATTTTTCGTATTTTTTTTCGGACATGTATAGGCCTCCTCGTTATTCACCGGTAAATTCCGGTTTACGTTTTTCCAGAAAGGCGGTCATGCCTTCCTTGAAATCCCGTGTTTCAAATGAAATGGCCTGCATGTTGGCCTCGATTTCCATCAGGGTCTGAAGACCGGCCGGCCAGTTGTTCAACGCGCTTTTTATCATGGCATAGGATCTTGACGGGCCGTTGGCGAATTTTTCCGCCAGTTTCATGACCTCGTCCATGAGCGATTCATGGGGAACCAGTTTGTTCAACAGGCCCATATCATTTGCTTCCGCGGCATCGAAGAGTCTGCCGGTAAGCATCAGCTCCTTTGCCCGGTGGATGCCGACCCGAAGGGGCAGGAAATAAAATCCCCCCATATCCGGAACCAGGCCGATGCCCACAAACGATTCGGCGAATTTTGCTTTTTCCGATGCATAAATGATATCACTGGCCAGGGCGATATGAAACCCCGCACCGGTGGCCGGGCCGTTGACAGCGGCGATGATGGGCTTTTCAAGCTCCACCATGTACTTCACCAGTTTTTGCACGTTCTTCAACCGGTCCCTTCCTGCCGGTCCCTTCACACCTTCCATGGTTCGAATGTCACCGCCGGCGCAGAACGCCCGTCCGGCCCCCGTGATGACCACCACCTTGACTGCGGCATCGGTCTGATAGGAAAAGATTTCTTCCTTTAACTCCTCCCGCATGACCAGGTCCAGCGAGTTCAGCTTGTCCGGTGTGTTCAGGGTGATGGTCGCAATGCCGTCCTTTTTTTTTACACGTATGGTTTTGTATGCCATTCGGTCTCCTTTTATTTTTCGGTTTTATCGTGGCTGGCAGAATATAATGGATGACCCCGATACCCGGGAGCCGAAAATCACCCCGGTTCGTTTCCGAATATGGCAACGGCGCTCAACTGGGGCGGTCCTCCGAAGGTATGGGCCAGCCCCAGACGCGGATTTTTAATCTGGCGCGCGGGATTGTCCACCTTCTGCTGGAGCTGTTTGTAAACTTCATAAGTCATTCTCAGGCCGCTGGCACCCACCGGGTGGCCGAAACATTTCAGGCCGCCGTCGATATTCACGGGAAGTCCGCCTTCCCGGGTAAAGAATCCCGAATCAATATCTTCACGGGCTTTTCCCCACGGGCTGAACCTGAAATTTTCGTAGATGGCCAGCTCGGTGATGGTAAAACAGTCGTGTACTTCGGCAATATCCAGTTCTTCCCGGGGATTCTTGATTCCCGCCATTTCGTAGGCTTTTGTCGAAGACGTCACCAGTGCGTCGAATTTGATCCAGTTGAAGTCGGGCCGGGTGTGGGGCAGCATGGAATCCATGGCAATGCCGAATCCCTTGAGATAAATGGGATCGGAACGGAAGTTTTTTGCCAGCTCCTTGTTGGTGATAATGGCGCAGGCAGCACCGTCGCTGTTTCCGCAGCAGTCGAACAGTCCCAAGGGCCATGCAATAATGGGGGCGTTTAACACCTTATCCAGGGTGATTTTATTATGGAAGTGGGCTTTGGGCGTCAGGGAGCCGTTGTCGTGGTTTTTGACGGCGATTTTGCCGATCATTTCCTTGCCTTCTTCCGGTGTCATTTTCTGCTGTTCAAAATAACGGGTGGCGATCATCCCGAAGGAGCCCGGAGAGGTCCGCCTGGCTTCCAGCACCGGGCTCATGCCCCGCCCGGTTCCCAGGCCGGGAAAACCGGTGTCTTTCAATTTTTCAACGCCAAGGGCCAATACAATATCGTAGACGCCGGTGGCCACGGCCATGCACGCTTCCAGAAGGGCGATATGGCCCGAGGCACACCAGTTTTCATTCCGGATAATCGGTATATTGTTGAGCTTAAGGGCATTTGCGGCAATGGTTCCGCCGATGCCGATCAGGGGAGCCGTAGCGGTTCCCAGCCAGCATCCCTGGATATCTTCCGGACCGACACCCGCATCCTCGTAAGCTTCATAAACAGCCTCGATAGCCAGGTCTTCCAGGCCGACGTCCCATCGCTCGCCGAATTTGGTGCATCCCATTCCGATGATGGCGACTTCATCTTTCATGCTCATTGCCATGTTGTTCCCCCTTTTTATCTGATTGGTCTCAGTTTCCAGAAATAGTTATGAAATCCCGCCCCTTCATAAATCCTCCTGAAGGTCGGCTCCACCAGCATGCCGATTTTTGTTTCCGCGGCGATGAAATCCGTCATCAGGCCGTAAAATCGGACATTGCCTTCGAATTCAGCCACGGTCTGAATGAGAACCGGATCATCGCTTCGTCCGGCCAGGTTGTCCCGGGTGAAGGTAAAGACGGTTGCTTTTTTGTCCGACAGCCGGACTTCTTCAAAGTCGTCCTTGGAGCGGCAGTTTATGCAAATCCGCTGGATCGGATATGTGGTGGTGCCGCAGACATTGCATTTGCTGGCATGAAGCCGGATGGAGGTGCTTGTTTCCCGCCAGGTGGCCGTGGCAGAGGGAAGAAGTCGGAACGGTTCCCCGGGCTGGGCCTTAACCACATCTTTATAACTCAGAAACCGGGCGTAGGACGGAAACATTATTTTTTTTTCAATGAGGGATGCCATGGTCCGTTTTTGCGTTTTTGTTTCAACTGTATCCGTTGTTTTGAACAGCATGGCGTCCGCCCCGTCGCCGTATACCGCCAGCAGTAAAAGATCCCCGGGCCTGGCCTTTTCCAGAGCCGCGGTCAGCATCATCAGCGGGTGGGCCGCGCCGCAGTGTCCTACCTGGGCCAGCAAGGGGTCCTGGACCTGGGAATCGTCGAAGCCCAGGGATTTCATCAGCCCTTTATGCGTCCTTAAATCCGGAGCGGGGATAATCACCTTGGCGATGTTTTCCGGCTTCAAATCGTATTTTTTCAATATTCCCCTGACCACGTCCTTGACATTGTCCGAATACCCGGGGCCGAGGATAAACCGGCCTTCCCACTGGGTTATAAATTGATCACCGGGGTTTCGCCAGACGTCCATCATGTCGTTTGTAACGGTATATCCCCCCTCGTAGGTCGCGACAGGATCTTTACTGCCGATGCAAATTGCCGCTGCGCCGTCGCCGAACAACTGCTCCTGATCGGATTTGGGATAGGCGAGGCGGGAATCCGCGGCAACGACCGCCACGGTTTCCGTGTCCCGGCTTTTTACCGAATCCAGGGCGGCGCGCAGGGCAGCGGTTCCTGATCGAAGTGAATTGGCGTAATCGGACGTGATGATGTCCCGTCTTAGATCCGATGCCGTGGCGACCACGGCGGCATTCATTTTTTCCAGATACGGGCTGGTGGTGGAAGAGAAAAACAGGCCGTCGATATTTTCGCGGTTTTGGCCGTTCAGACAGTTCAACGTCGCTTCCACTGCCATTGTAATGCTGTCTTCGTCGTTATTGGCGACACTTCTTTCTCCGGCAACGGCGCCCCTTCCCCAGGCGGACGCGATGACTTTTCTGTCCATCCTCAATACCGGAACGTAGCCGCCGTATGAAACGATTCCTACCATTGTTATCCTCCTTGATTTGACAGATCGATTTGATTGGCCCCGGCAATGATATCCGCGATTTCACTCATGATTTTATCCAAATCATAATCCTTGGGGGCATATACTTTCCGAATGACGTCCCGGTCCAGTTTCTCCAGATCGGCTGTGGGGATGATTCCCCCCAGGATGACCGGAACCGATCCGAGCCCTCGTTCTTTCATACACCGGATGACTTCAGGCACCAGTTCCAGGTGAGATCCGCTCAGGATGGACAGCCCCACCACGTGAACGCCTTCCTGGAGGGCGCTTTCCGCAATCTGCTCGGGCGTCAATCGAATGCCTTCGTACACCACGTCCATCCCGACATCCTTGGCCTTTATCGCCACCTGCTCGGCGCCGTTTGAATGTCCGTCCAGTCCGGGTTTTCCGATGAGCATCTTGACATTCCGTCCCAATGCCCGGCCAAGACGCCGGATTTTTTCATTGACCTTTTTGACTTCTTCCCGGGTGATCTCCACCGGGGAAACACCGTTGATGCCCGTGGGTGCCCTGTATTCGCCGAATACTTCCCGCAGCGCATCCGCCCATTCACCGGTGGTGACGCCGCTTTTTGCGCAATCCCGGCTGACCGGCATGATGTTTTCGCCTTTATGCAATGCCTCGCGCAGGCGGTCCAGGGCTGAACAGACATCGTCATGGTTCCTTTTCTTTTTAAACGCATCCAGCCGTTGAATCTGTTTTTCTTCCACAGATGGGTCCACGGTGAGAAAGGACTCGTCCATTGACCGGGTCAGCGGTGACGGCTCGCTTTCCACAAAATCGTTGATACCCACCACCACCCGGTCCTTATTTTCGATTTCCCGGATGCGCCGGGCGTTGCTTTCCACCAGGCTGCGCTTCATGTAGCCGGTTTCCAGGGCGGTGCTCACGCCGCCCATTTCCAGAATTTTTTCCAGTTCGGCCTGAGCAGCGTCTTCCAGTTCGTTTTCTTTTTTCGCAATGACCACGGATCCGTCAAAGATGTCGTCGTATTCCAGCAGGTCGGTTTCATAGGCCATGATCTGCTGAAGCCGCAAACTCCACTGCTGGTCCCATTTTCTGGGAAGTCCCAGGGCTTCATTCCATGCGGGCAGTTGTACCGACCTGGCCCGGGCTTTTTTGCTCAACACAATGCCCAAAAATTCGTAGATAATGCGGGCGATGTTGTTCTCGGGTTGCTGATCGGTCAGACCCAGGCTGTTAACCTGGACGCCGTACCGGAAGCGCCGCATCTTCGGATCGTCCACACCGTAACGATTTTTGCAGATTCTGTCCCACATGCGTGTGAAAACACGGACCTTGCACATCTCTTCGATAAACCGGATCCCGGCGTTGAGGAAAAAGGAAATCCGCCCCACCACCTTGGGAAAGTCTTCCTTCCGGATGTCGCCGATGTCTCTGACCGTGTCCAGGACCGTTATGGCGTTAGCCATGGTAAAGGCGATTTCCTGAACCGGGGTGGCGCCGGTTTCCTGGAGATGGTACGAACAGATGTTAATGGGGTTCCAAAGCGGAACCGAATTCACGGTGTAGCTGATCACTTCAGCGGTGAGCCGCATGGAAGGCTGGGGTGGAAAAATGTACGTCCCCCGGCTCAAATACTCTTTTAAAATATCGTTCTGGGTCGTACCCCTGAGACGGCTTATGTCGGCACCCTGTTTTTCCGCGGTGATGAGATAAAGCGACAACAACCAGGCCGTGGGGGCGTTGATGGTCATGGACGTGTTCATCTTTTCGATGGGAATTCCGTTGAAAAGGGTTTCCATGTCCTGGTAGCTGCTCACGGGAACGCCCAGTTTACCCACCTCTCCTTTGGCAAGAATATGATCGGAATCATAGCCGGTTTGGGTAGGCAGGTCAAAAGCGATGCTCAACCCCGTCTGCCCCTTGGCAAGGTTGGCCCGGTACAATGCATTGGATTCTTCGGCACTGGCATATCCGGAATACGTCCGCATCAGCCAGGGCCTGTCTTTTTCATGATTTACAGTTTCGTTCATTCCACCTCCAGCATCCTGTTATCGGTAATGAGAACTGTTGTTTCGGATCTTGAAGCAGTTCTTAAAACATGCGTCCCCGGCTTTTTCCGCCGAATTTCGGGCATCCTTCATGGGATGACATGATTTTTTTCTTATTTCATCCTTGTAAGGAGGGCTCTAATTAACAGCCGGAATGTCATTGAGGCATATTCTTTCTTCAATTTTCCCGATTTATCCTGATTTCGCAACAGAAGATATAAAGCAAAATGTTTGCCAATCAGAGAGAAACTGAGTTAACCATCTGGTTTTAAATTAAATATTGTAATAGAACCAGGATGGTTTGATTTCGGATAAGCTGTAATTGTGTATAAAAAACGCTACGCAGAATGTTTTTTATATTATTAATGGTTCGTTATTTATAAGAAACGGGTATTATAAGTCAAGTGTATAGAAATCTATTCATATATAGAAAAATATACAGGTTGCAGAAGAAAGTCAGGCCCTTTGCACATGGTAAACAACCGATTTTGACTTTTTTTAAGGAGAAACGGGCGAATTCAGTTTGTCATTGTTCTTCTGCAGTAAAAAAGCCTGCTGCTTTGTCATCGCCCCGGAGAGTCCGGCGATTACGGTAATGGCGATAAACAGCCAGAATGCCGGATTGTAGCTGCCGGCGGTGTCAAAAATAGCCCCGGCAAGCCATGCGCCGATGCCGGCGCCCAGGATATTAAACAGGCTTAAAATTCCGAAAATGGCACCGAAAAATGCAAGCCCGAAGCAATCGGCCGTCAGTGTCGGGTTGATCATCAGCGGCGCCCCGATGGCGTAACCATAGAAAACGGCAAATATAACGGCGATCAGCAGGGCTTCTGCATGCATCAGGATTAAGATGCCGGTAATGATTACGGTACAGGCAAGAATGATGACCTTTCGAATTCCCCAGCGATCAGCGAAAATTCCCATGGAGATTTTTCCCAGCACGGTCATGGCCGAGATAATGCTGATAAGGATACCTGCCGTGATTTCCGAATGGCCGATATCCGTCAGGTACGGCATCAGGTGAAGCCCCATGCCCATGCCCACCAGGCCTAAAATGAACATCATGGCGGAGATGAGCCAGAATGATCCGGTTTTCAGCGCGGCGCTTGCGGGCAGCCCCTTCAGTTTGACGGGCGGTGCTGCCTGGTCGATCATACCGCCGTCCGGCTTCAGTCCCATGTCCGAAGGGCTGGTTTTGACGAGAAAAAAGCAAACCGGTGCCATGGAGAGGATAATCCAGCCCATGATGAAATAGGATGTGCGCCAGCCCCAGTTAACCACAATCCAACTGGTAACCGGCACCATGACCATGGCGCCGAGGCCGGTCCCCGTCATAACGATTCCCAGAGCCTTTCCCCGTTTAAGAGTAAACCAGTTTGAAATCACCAGGGAAATGGGAATCAGCGTAGTCCCTGCCTGTCCTGCACCGCTGATCATGTACAACAGGTAAAAAAGCCACAGCGCATTGGCTTTAGACAAAGCAATGGTGCAGAGTCCGATGGTCAACGCACCGAATGTCATAACGATCCTTGCCCCGGCCCGGTCTATGAGCCGGCCCACCAGAGGCGCCATGATTCCCATGGCTAAGGACGCCAGGGTCAATCCGAATGAAAACTGCCCCCGCGACCATCCCATATCCGAGGAAATGGGTTTGACATAAACCGTGAACGTGTTGACGGATATTCCAAAGACGATAAAGTTTATCACAAAACAGATCGCTACAAGGTACCACCCGTAAAACACCGTTGTCTCCTGATCAGCCATGAATCAGCTCCTTTGTTAAGGGTTAATGGCGGTTGCTTTAATTTCGTGAGGCAGTGCGGGGTTATGGGTTATAAAATCAAAACCGATCAAAACAAGGATACCAATTCCCAATTTATTATTTGTAATTTCAAATATTTTTGATTTATCCGATTTAACCCAGGTTATATTTTTTCATTTTCTGGTAAAGTCCGGTTCGGTGAATTCCAAGGCTTCTTGCCGCTTTTGACCGGTTATTGTTTGAATAGGCCAATGCATCGCGGACGGCTTTTTTTTCCGCATCGTTTAAAATGTCCTTCAGACGGCTGGGGGCGGCTTTTGGTATTGAGGCATCAGAGGCCTGCACAATGGTCGGCGGCAAATGGTCGATGTCGATTTCATCATCACCGCACACGATGAGTGCCCGCTCGATGACATTTTTCAGTTCGCGTATGTTCCCCGGCCACTTGTGACGGACCAGAGCGTTCATGGCGGCTTCTGACACGGAATGGATATTTCTCGGAATTTCCGTTTTAAGCTGGTCCAGAAAATGAAAGGCCAGAAGCGGAATATCCTCTTTAATCTGCGCCAATGGCGGCAGTTTAATATTAATGACATTCATCCGGTAATACAGGTCCAGCCGGAACTCCCCTTTTCGCATCAGGGCTTCCAAGTCCCGGTTGGTGGCCGTAATGATGCGAAAGTTGATTTTTTTGGGCCGGCCGCCGATTTTTTCGATTTCCTTTTCCTGGAGAACGCGCATCAGCTTGATCTGGAGATGAAGGGGAAGATCGCCGATCTCATCCAAAAAAACCGTTCCATGGTCTGCCAGTTCGAATTTTCCGATTTTGCCGTTTTTACTGGCCCCGGTAAAGGCGCCCGGCTCGTATCCGAACAGTTCGGATTCAAACAGTTCGGCCGGTATGCTGGAACAGTTCACGCGGACAAAGGGCATATTCCTCCGGCTGCTGGAACGATGAATGGCATGGGCAAAAAGTTCCTTTCCGGTTCCGGACTCACCGGTAATCAAAATGGGGGAGTCTGTTCGGGCCGCCTGGAGGGCCATGGCTTTAACACTTGTAATGGCCTCTGATTTCCCGATAATATGATCAAACCCGTACCGGCTGTCATAGATCTGGCGCAGTTCTTCTTTGTATTGCTCGATCCGTCCTTTCAGGCGTTTGATACGAAGGTTAAGCTCATCGAGTTTTTCCGTGTGCCAGAATACCACTTTTCCCACGGCGCCGATAACATTTCCGTCCTTTGTAAACGGGATACGCGATACCAGGCGGTGATCACCATCCAGGAGCATGGGTTTCCCGATATCCGCCTTCCCCGTTTTAAGAACCCTGTGTACCTCGGTATGGGGCAATACTTCCGTAATATGGCGGCCCACAGCCTCTTTTTGAGTGGTCCGGCTCATTTTTTCATAGCTTTTGCTCATAAACCGGATAATGCCGTCGGCATCCACGATGACCAGGCTTTCATGGGGATTGTCCAGCAGGCAGAAAAGAAGATCCTTGGGAATATTTTTCAGCAGCGATTCCTCATCTCTTTCCATGGTCGATATGGCGATTGGTTTTGTTGCAGTCCTATTTTTTTTCATGGTCGATAAAATTCCGTCCGGACTTGTGCCAGAGGGCCTCTGTCAGTTTGTGAAGCCCGGCAAAAGGGTTGCTCACATCGGACCGGTCAATGATACCGAGGACTTCTTCCTCTCCGCCCAGCGTCTCTATGCCGAAGCTGCCGAACCGTTCCTTGTACATCAGGTAAATCCAGAAAATGCGGTGGCGCCGTCTTTGCCCGGCCATATCGCCGCCGGACAGGATAAGGTAGTGATCGTAGATGGCGGACACGAGTTCTGCCTGACCCCATCCCTCCAGCGCGGATGTCATGATCACTTTCGGGGTCCACCCGGTATCGTCCTTTCTTCCCAGGGCTCCCACCGACCTCAGGTCGAACAGGGCCTTTTGTGCCAGTTTTTTCTGGTCAGACTTGTTAACGACCAGAATGTGGGGAATCTCCATGATGCCGGCCTTCATGAACTGGAGCGAATCCCCGCTGCCCGGCTGAACCACAAACACGACGGTATCCACTACCTCTTCAATTTCCGTCTCAGACTGTCCCACACCCACGGTTTCGATCAGAATGACATCAAACGCCGCTTCAAAAACCGTGAGACAATGGCGGGTCCGCCATGCCAGGCCGCCGAGATGCCTGCCGGCGGCCATGCTCCGGATAAAGACCCCCGGATCCGCCGGATCATAAGCAATACGGGCCCGATCTCCCAGTAAGGCGCCGCCGCTCCTTTTACTGCTGGGGTCCACGGATATGATGCCGATGGTTTTTTCCCGGCGTCGATATTCATGGATAATCCGGGAGATCAGGGTGGACTTTCCCACACCGGGCGGCCCGGTGATGCCGATGACATGGCGGTTTTGCCGGGCATGCCGGCTCAGTTCTTCAATCAGGTTTTTTGCGTATTCAAAGGACTCCGGGCGTGAATTTTCCAGCAGGTTGAGTCCCCGGGCCACGGCCATTTTATTTCCCGAAAGAATGTCGTCTATGCAAATGTCGTTATTCATCTTCACCGGCAAGGGGCGAAAGATTCCGCTGTTTTTCCGAATCCTTCCCCCCTCGGACCTTTATAAAATTATTTTTCCTTCTGCGGTTTTTTTCGAGTTCCATCTGCATTGTATTCATACCAGCCCTTACCGGTTTTCCGACCCAGGTGTCCTGCCAGAACCTTTCTTCTGAGGATGGACGGCGGGTAAAACCTGTAATCTTTTTCCTCATCATAAACGGCGCTGTAAGCCATCAGTTGAACATCCAGACCGACCAGGTCACTGGTTTCAAGGGGACCCATTTTCCGTCCGAATGCCAGCCGTACCCCCTTGTCGATGTCTTCCGGGGTGGTCACACCGTTTTCCACCAGGCGCATGGCCTCCATGTTGGTGAGCATGTTCATCCGGTTTAATACAAAGCCGGCAATGTCCCGGTACACCATGATGGGTTCTTTTCCGATGAACCGGATAAACGCGGCTCCTGCCTCGAGGGTCTGGTTACTGGTGGAGATGCCCTTGATGACTTCCACCGCCATCATCATGGGAACCGGGTTGAAAAAATGAAGCCCCAGAAATTTATCCGGCTGCCGGACAACAGCGGCCAACTGGCTGATGGGAATGGCCGATGTATTGGATGCCACGATGGTATCCGGGCTGATGGCCTCATCGAGTTTTTTATACAATTCGTGTTTAGCCCCCAGGTTTTCGAAAATCGCTTCGATGACCAGATCGCAGTCCTTTGCCGCCCGGATATCCGTGACCGGTTGAATCCGATCCAGGACCGTATCCACGGAATCGGAAATTTTCCGTTTTTCCACAAGCTTTGAGACCGACCATTTGATTTTCCGAATCGCGGTGTCCAGTTGGTCCTGGTTGATATCGTACATGACCACGGACAAACCGTTCTGGGCACACACCTGGGCAATACCGTTTCCCATGGTTCCGCAACCCGCCACAAATATCCTGTTGAATTCCATTTGGGTTCCTCCTCTTTTCATAGGGGTTTTAAATCATAAGGCAGCATTCACCGTTATTTTAACCCGGGTTCGGTTCAGGTTGTAAAAATCGATTTAACAGCCACGGATAATCGCCATGTTTCAAGCAATATCCTTGCCGATCCGTCGGAAATGTTCTATAGTGTTTATATTATTTAACATACCAAGGCATTAATGGATATATGCCGCGCGGCAAATTCGTTCACATCTGTAGCATTTTCGCAACATACAGACATTGAAAACGGTGTAATATCATATTTTTTCAGGAAATAGTTGATTTTGGGCGAAATGTTTTGGATTTTCAACACGTATAACAATTTATACAGTTTTGTGCAAACCAATAATTTCCCCGCCCGCTGCCTTGAATGTTGACTCTGATGCTGCCTTTTGTTATGCCGGGCTAAACTTAAACCCGGGTTAAATTTCATCAGCAAAGGAAGAACCGAAAATGGAGAGAACACTATCGATTATCAAGCCCGACGGTGTGGGACGAAAACTCATCGGAGAAGTGATCAAACGGCTGGAAGAAAATGATTTAAACATTATTGCCATGAAGATGATTCAGATGACCCGGCCCCAGGCCGAAGGTTTCTATGCTGTTCACCGGGAAAGGCCTTTTTTTAAAAGCCTCACCGATTTCATGTCATCAGGCCCGGTGGTGGTGATGGTCCTTGAAGGTGAGAATGTCATCGAAAGATACAGAACGCTCATGGGTGCCACAAACTACAAGGAAGCAGCCGAGGGTACCATTCGAAAGGCCTTTGCCACCGATATCGAAAAAAACGTGGTTCACGGATCAGATTCCCCGGAATCGGCGGCATTTGAAATCGGATATTTTTTCAACAGCTTTGAAATCGTGGGCAGATGACGGAAAAAAACCGACTGCATCACATTTCCATCGTATTGAACAAGCCGCGGATCCCCGAAAACGTCGGGGCCGCCGCCCGGGCCGTTAAGAATATGGGAATCGGGCGGCTGGTCGTGGTGGATCCGGCGTTTTACGATGTGGACCGGATCAAAACCATGGCCACCCACGTGGCCTCGGACGTGGTGGAAAATATCGGGTTGTTCAAAACCCTTGCCGATGCCCTGGCTGACAAAAGTTATGTCGTGGGAACAACGGCCCGACTGGGGGGCGAGCGTTCCGTGGTCTATTCCCCGAAGAGAATGGCGGACAAACTGATTCCCATTTCACGGGAAAACCCCGTTGCCGTTGTTTTCGGCCCGGAGGACCGGGGTCTTACCAATGAAGAGATTCGTTTGTGCCACGACCTGGTCAACATTCCCACGGCGGATTTTTCTTCATTGAATCTGGCACAGGCCGTCATGATCATGTGTTATGAAATATTTGACGCCGTCAGAAGCGGTCCGGCCGAATTTGTTCCCCGCCTTGCAGGCCGTTATGAACTGGACGGCATGTATGACCAGTTAAAGGACGTGTTGATCCGCATCGATTACATCAAGCCGGACAATCCAGACTACTGGATGAACAATATCCGTCGTTTTTTTACCAGGATCGGTCTGCGTGCCAAGGAAGTCAACATCATCCGGGGATTGTGCCGCCAGGTCGACTGGTACGGCAGGAAATGCTATGAAGACGGATTCAACGCGGCAGGAGGAAAAGATTTCGAAAAATAAGCTTCTTTTCAATTCCGCATCCTGCACCATCAGTATTTGGCGTCCGCATAGTCCACCCATCCCCCGGCTTCCACCAGTGCGCGGTCAAAATCAGAGACAACAAACGGAATCTCCATTTCCTTGCCGTTTCCCCTGATGTGGAAAACGCCGTTTTTCAGATCTGTTTCAAGCTGCGTATCAGGGCCTGAAAAGGTGGAAAACAGGTGATCGATGGTGTCCTCGGGCAGTTCCACGGCCATCATGCCGCAGTTGTATATGTTCTGCCTGAAAATTCGCGCAAAACTCGGGGCGATTACCAGGTTGATGCCGTTGACTTCCAACGCCCAGGGGGCGTGCTCCCTGGATGACCCGCATCCAAAATTGGAACGGGCGATGATGACCTGGGCCCGTTCAATATCCCTTTTCGGACTGAACTCCTCCAGTTGAAGGTCCTCGAGCAGGTGATCTTTTAATTCTTCCTTGGATACGCCGGTCAGGTATTTTGCCGGTATGATCTCATCTGTATTTATGTCCGACCTGTCGAGAAAGAGGACCCGGCCGCTGAAGTTTTTCATCGTGTTCTCCTTTTGTTGCCGAACTCCTTAACAGGAGTGTATAATTTTGAGTTGGTAATATATCCGGCAATGGCGGTAGCGGCTGCAGTGGCCGGACTCATGAGATGCACCATGCTCCCCTTGCCCATCCGGCCGTAAAAATTACGGTTGGTCGTGGATGCGCACACCTCCCCTTCGGCCATGACACCGTTGCTCATACCCAGGCAGGCCCCGCAGGTGGGGTTGGTGATACAAAATCCGGCATCGGAAAATATTTTTAAAATTCCCTCTGAAAGCGCCTGGTTATAAACGGCGGTGGTGGCCGGCGAGACGATTCCCCGCACCGATTCATTGATTTTTTCTCCCTTGAGCACCTCTGCCGCGACCCTTAAATCCTCGATTCTGGCGTTCGTGCAGGAGCCGATATAGACCTGGTCAACCCGGACCGGTGACATTTCCCTGACGGGCTTGACCTGGTCCGGCTTATAACCGAAGGTGGCCACGGGTTCCAGGTTGTTGACGTCAATATCGATGACGGCATCATATTCCGCATCGGGGTCCGGGCAATATTGCCGGTAATGGGCCATTGCCTCTTCCCTGGAAGGGAATTCGTTTTCTATGAATTTCCAGAGATATTCAACCGTGGTCATATCCGGCGCACAGATACCGGAAGTCCCCCCGGCCTCTATGGCCATGTTGCACAGGGTCATTCTGGATTCCATACTCATGTTTTCCACAACTGGTCCGGCAAACTCGATCACTTTGTCGGTGGCGCCGTTCATCCCGATCTGGCTGATAACGGTCAGGATGACGTCCTTGGCATATACGCCGTCCGGTAATGCGCCGGTTAAATTGATCTTGATGGTTTTCGGCGTTTTAAACGCACATACCCCTTTTAAGATTCCCACTTCCAGGTCGGTGGTGCCAACACCGGCGGCAAACGAACCAAAAGCGCCGTGGGTGCAGGTATGGGAATCACCCATAATAATGGTGAATCCGGGCCTGACAAACCCCTTTTCCGGAAAAATCGCATGACAGATACCGTTTCGTCCGATATCAAAAAAATCATCGATCCGATGACGCCTGGCCCAGTCACGCAAAATCTTTCCCTGGGTTGCCGTGGCCGAGTCCTTGGCCGGTGTTACATGGTCGATCACCGCTTTGATTTTAGATGCATCAAACACCCGGTCCTTTCCCCGGGCGACAAGATCGTTTATGGCGATGGGTGTTGTAATTTCATGACAGAACACCGCATCCAGCGAAAGCACGTAAATGTCCGCCGAGGGTCTGTCGATGCAGTGGGCCTCAAATATTTTTTCAGCAATGGTTTTTCCCATAGGGCCTCCGGTTAATCCGTATCGGTTTTCAACACCGCTAAAAACGCGGATTGGGGGATCATGACCTGACCCACCATTTTCATTCGTTTTTTCCCTTTTTTCTGTTTTTCAAGGAGCTTTCGCTTTCGGGTAATGTCTCCGCCGTAACATTTTGCCGTTACGTCTTTTCGAAATGCAGATACGGTGGTCCTTGCGATGATGTTTCCGCCGATGGCGCCCTGGATGGCAATCTTGAACATCTGGCGGGGAATTTCCTCTTTGAGTTTTTCACAGGCATGACGGGCCCTGGCCACGGCATTATCCTGGTGCACCAGTTGGGACAAGGCATCCACCCGGTCACCGTTGATCAGGATGTCCAACTTCACCAGGTCGGTTTGTTTATAATCGACGATATCGTAATCAAAGGACCCGTATCCCTGGGTGATGGATTTGAGTTTATCATAAAAATCATACACCACCTCCGCCAGGGGCATTTCAAATATCATTTCCAGGCGGTTGTTGGTCAGATACTGGTAATTTTTATTGACGCCCCGGCGGTCCAGGCAGAGCTTCATGACCGCACCCATGTATCGATCAGGGGTGATAATCGAGGCGCGGATATACGGCTCCTTGACACATTCGATCTTTCCGGGGTCCGGGTACAGCGCCGGGTTGTCGATGACGACTTCTGATCCGTCGTTCATGTTTACCTTGTACTGTACCGAGGGCGCCGTCAGGATCAGGGACAGGTCAAATTCCCGTTCCAGGCGTTCCTGGACCACTTCCAGATGCAACAGCCCCAGAAAACCGCATCGAAAACCAAACCCGAGGGCCACGGAGGTGTCCTTTTCGTAAATCAGGGATGCATCGTTTAATTTGAGTTTTTCCAGCCCGATGGCCAGATCCTGGTATCCGTCCGATGCCACGGGATAGATGGAAGAAAATACGACAGGTTTTGATTCCTTGAACCCGGGCAGGGGTGTGTCGCAGGGTTTGTCTTTAAGCGTAACGGTGTCACCGCAGCGGGTATCACTAACGGTCTTGATGCCGGCGATCATATATCCCACTTCTCCGGCACAAAGCTTTTTCTGCGGAATACGGGCAAGCCGGAAAAATCCCACTTCCTCCACTTTGTAGGCAGCATTATTGGACATGAACCGTATCGTATCACCCGCCTTGATTTCACCGTCCACTACGCGGATATACACGATGGTGCCGCGGTATGAATCATAGTGGGAATCGAAAATCAGGGCTTTTAAAGGGCTGTCCGGATTGCCCCTGGGCGGGTGAAGCCGGTTTACAATGGCTTCTAAAATGTCCGTTATGCCGATCCCTTCCTTGGCCGAGGCTAAAATGGCGGTTTCCGGGTCAAGTCCGAGGTCTTCTTCAATCTGGTCTTTGACCCGGTCGATATCTGCGGACGGCAGATCGATTTTATTGATGACCGGAATGATTTCAAGATCATGTTCCAGTGCCAGGTAAAGATTTGCCAGGGTCTGGGCTTCAACCCCCTGGCTGGCATCCACCAGCAGCAGTGCACCTTCACAGGCGGCCAGGGCCCTGGACACCTCGTATGAAAAATCCACGTGTCCGGGCGTATCGATTAAATTCAGCGCATAGGAGCGGCCGTCCGCCGCCTGATACGGCAGGCACACGGTCTGGCTTTTTATGGTGATTCCTCTTTCCCGCTCGATATCCATGCTGTCAAGAATCTGGTCCTTAAAATCCCTTTCGGAAATGATATGGGCGGACTCGATCAGGCGATCGGACAGGGTGGATTTCCCGTGATCGATATGTGCAATAATACTGAAATTTCGTATATGCTTCATTTGGTTTAAATTTTATGGTGTCCTCGGCATTACATTCCTGCAGCACAGTACCTTGAATAAAGTGCCAAAAGTCGGTTGACACGCTATATCTTTCCAGATATATTAATAATTTTCAATAAGAAACCGACTTTTAACAGATTGTGGGAAACGATGTCAAGTGCGCTTATACAGGTCAACCAAGGCCGGTTGTAATTTTCCGGACGGCAAGATCCTGAAAAACACCATGGCTTAAAAATGATAGACTCACACATTCTTATCGTTGATGATGATCCCGGCATAAGGGAACCGTTAAAAGAATACATCCAGCAGGCGGGATATGAAACGTCCGCGATATCCAACGCGGAAGAAGCCATGGAACTGCTGGAATCCAACACCGTCACCGTCGTGATTACCGATATTTCCCTGCCCGGGATGGACGGACTGGAATTTACCGACCAGATCAAGAAAAAATTCGATGTGGATGTCATCGTCATAACCGGCTACAGTTCCGACTATTCTTACGAAGAAGCCATCAACAAGGGCGCCAGCGACTTTGTTTTCAAACCGATTCGATTCAGGGAGTTGCTTCTCCGGCTGAAGCGGGTTATCCGGGAACGGCAGCTTTCCCAGGAACGCGATCGGATGCTGGGGGAACTGAAAAACCTCGCCATCACGGACGGGCTGACAAAGCTCTATAACTCACGGCATTTTTACAGCCAGGTTGAACTCGAGATCGACCGGTCCACCCGTTATCATCACCCGCTTTCCCTGATGCTGTTCGACATCGACCATTTTAAAAAATACAATGACACCTATGGTCACCTGGAAGGCGACAAAGTCCTGGTACGCATCGGGCAGACCGTTAAGTCATGCCTCAGGGCCATGGATACGGCCTATCGATACGGGGGTGAAGAGTTTACGGTTATCCTGCCGGAAACTACGGGTGAAGAGGCTTTTAAGGTGGGAGAAAGGGTCAGGAACACTGTTGAAAAAGAAAAATTTATTCCGAATTCAGATATCGTCTCCATTACCATCAGTGTGGGCGTAACCCAGTACCGGTATGAAGAAAGTGTAAAGGAACTTGTGAAACGAACCGACCAGGCCATGTATAAGTCAAAGGAAAACGGCCGGAACAAGGTGTCTTTACTGCTTTAAAAGGTGATTTTAACGGTGAGCAGAAGATCCCCCCGTCGGCCGTCGGCTGACAGCTTTCCCAGCCCCTTAAGCCGCAAAACAGTTCCCTCCCGGGTGCCCGGCGGAACCATCACCCTGAATATCCGGTTGTGAAATCCCCATGGGACATTGATCAGCTTCCGGGTGCCGGCCAGCGCCTCATAGTGGGTGATGGAAATGGTCCCGTAAAGATTTATATCTTCTCCGCTTCCGCCCGGCCGGACAACCTGGAGGCGATGGGTTTTCTTTTTGGCCGTAGCACGGCGCATCTTTTTCTGAACCTGGGACACGGGGATTTTCAAAAACATCTTCAACAGCAGGATACCGAGCAGAAACCCGCCGATATGGGCCCACCATGCAATTCCCGCTCCCATGCCGGAGCTTCCCGCTGCATTGATGAACTGCAGGATAAACCAGAGGCCCAAAAAGAAAAACGCCGGTATTTCAACAAGCCAGGGAATGAAGATGATGGGAATCAGCGTCAGTATTTTTGAATTGGGATATAAAATAAAGTAAGCTCCCATGATACCGGCGATGGCACCGCTGGCCCCGATGGTCGGTATGTTGGAATGAAGGTTCAGCAGGAGATGGGCCAGACCCGAACCAATGCCGCAGAGCAGATAAAACACCAGGTACCGGAAATGACCCAGCCGGTCTTCCACGTTATCTCCGAATATGTAAAGGGACCACATATTGCCGAGCAGGTGGATGAACCCGCCGTGGAGAAACATGAAAGAAAACAGGGAAAATAACTGCTGGGCTGCTGAAAAATAGGCAGACACCTGGGGGACGGAATACCGGGCCGGGACCAGCCCGTAAACATAGACAAATTTATCCAGGTCAGCGCCCTGGGCCGTTTGAATCAAAAAGATCACCACATTAACGGCAATCAGGGTGGAATTGACCACGGGATAATTGTTCGAGGGTGTGGTGTCTCGTATGGGGATCATGACGGTTTAGTTTACGGTCTGAATTCTCATGCTCAAGTCAACGGATCTTGCCGAATGGGTCAGGGCGCCTGATGAAATGATGTCCACGCCGGTGTCGGCCAGTTTTGCCAGGTCTTCTTTTTTAACGCCCCCGGAAACTTCCACCAGGGCTCTTTTGTTAATGTACGTGACGGCTTTCCGGATCTGATCTATGTCCATGTTATCCAGCATGATCACGTCGGCGCCCGCGGTTAAGGCTTCCCCGACCTGGGTTAAATCTGAAACCTCCACCTCGATTTTGACCAGGTGGGATATCCGGCGCCGGATTTTCTCAACAGCAGGCAGGATACCGCCTGCCGAGGCAATATGATTGTCCTTGATCAGTACGCCGTCGTATAATCCCATCCGGTGGTTATACGCCCCGCCGATGCGCACGGCGTATTTTTCGAGGGATCGAAGCCCCGGGGTCGTCTTTCGCGTATCCACCAGCCTGACGTTTTCCCCGGTCATCTCGTTGACATGGGCCCGGACAAATGTGGCAATTCCGGACAGATGCTGCAGAAAATTCAGGGCTGTTCGCTCGCCCATGAGCAGGGTCCGCATTTTTCCTTCTATTTCCAGAACCGTGTCGCCGGTGTCAGCTTCATCTCCGTCCTCGAATCCGGACGTAAATGTTACTGACGATTCCAGGTGTTCAAAAACCCGCCTGGCCACCTCCAGGCCGGCAAGGACCAGGGGTTCCTTTGCCACAATGACGCCTTTGCCGTCAGCCTCCGGCAGGACGAGGTTCTCTGTTGTAATGTCCATGGGTCCGATGTCCTCGGCCAGGGCGATTTTGATCAGCTCATCGATGGAATGCATGATGTGTTCCTCATCGATTTTCATGCAAAATTCAGGTATCAGGTATCCAGTGCCTTTATTTTTTCAAGACCGGCTTCCAGTTTTCGGTGCTTTTCCGCAAGGGTCGTCTCTTTTTCCTTTACGCTCTCCACCACGTGCGGCGGCGCCTTGGACAGAAAATCATCGTTGTTGAGTTTTTTTGAAATCTGTGAGAGCTCTTTGGACAGCTTGGCGATTTCCTTGTCAAGCCGCTGAGCCTCTTTCTTGAAATCAATGATGCCTTCTAAGGAAACAAAAATGGTCGCCCCCTCGATGATGGCGGATGCCGACGACTTGGGCCGGTCCCCGGCCGGTTTGATGTCCATCGCCGCAAGGCGTGCCAAGTTGCAGACCACGTTGTACTGATCGGCAAGCAGGTTCCGGCGGTGTTCGTCCGGGCAATGAATCAGGGCCTTAAGGAACAAGGACGGCTGGATGTTCATTTCACCACGAATATTCCGGATTCCGGTAACCACCTCTGTAATGAATTTCACCTCGGCTTCTGCCTGGTCGTCCGTTCGGCGGAGGTTCACATCCCCGCGGTCGGTTAAAAATGTCGCACTCATGATGGATCCCGCAGATTGGGGCAGTTTATGCCAGATTTCCTCGGTTACGAACGGGATAAAGGGATGCAGCAGGATCAGGGATTCCTTGAGAACATGGTATAATACGCTTAACACGGCGTCCTTTTTGTCTTCCCCCTCATTCCCGTACAGGGTGGGCTTGACGGCTTCCAGGTACCAGTCACAGAACTCATGCCAGACAAACTGGTAAAGGGTTCCCGCGGCATCGTTGAACCGGTATCCGTCTAAAGCGTCTTGGACCCCGTTTGCCACATGGTTAAGCCGGGAAAGTATCCACCGGTCGAAAAGCGACAGGTGCTTGGTGTCGATATCAGGGTATGCCCGGTCGATGTGCATCAGGCAGAACCGGGTGGCGTTCCATATTTTATTGATAAAATGCCGGTAGCCCTCCACCCGTTTTTCAGACATCTTGATGTCCCTTCCCTGGGCGGCAAATGCGGCCAGGGTGAACCGGAAGGCATCGGTGCCGTATTTTTCGATGACGGTCAAAGGATCGATGACGTTTCCCTTTGACTTGCTCATTTTCTTGCCGTTTTCGTCCCGGACCAGGGCATGAACATATACGTCCTTAAACGGGATGTCTTTCATGAAGTGGATGCCCATCATCATCATCCGGGCCACCCAGAAAAACAGAATATCGAAACCGGTAACCAGAACGGAAGTGGGGTAGAATTTTTTCAGCAATTCGGTCTGGTCCGGCCATCCCATGGTGGAAAAGGGCCACAGCGCGGAACTGAACCAGGTGTCCAGCACATCGGTTTCCCGGGCCAGGTTTGAACCGCCGCAGGCCGGGCATTTTTCCGGCGTTTCCATTGAAACGATCACTTTGCCGCATTTATCACAGGTCCATGCCGGGATCTGGTGGCCCCACCATATCTGGCGGGAAATGCACCAGTCCCGGATGTTTTCCATCCAGTCGTAGTAGGTTTTCGTCCAGGTCTCCGGGACGATTCGGGTTTTCCCGGTTTTCACCGCTTCGATGGCTTTTTCCGCCAGGGGTTTTGCAGAGACGAACCACTGTTTTGACAAGTTGGGTTCGATGATGGTTTTGCACCGGTAGCAATGTCCCACGCTGTGGGCATGGGACACGATCTTTTTCAGCAGTCCTTCCGCCTTAAGTGCCTCGACCACTGCTTTCCTGGCGTCAAACCGGTCCAGGCCCTTGAATTTGCCCGCCTCTTCCGTCATCATGCCGTCATCGCCGATAACCTTTACGCTGTCCAGGTTATGCCGACGGCCGATCTCGAAGTCATTGGGATCGTGTGCCGGCGTGACCTTCAGGCCACCGGTGCCGAAGGTCATATCCACATAAGCATCTTTAATGATGGGGATTTCCCGGTTCATCAGCGGCAGGATTACCGACTGGTGTTTCATGTTCTTGTATCGCTTGTCTTCCGGGTTTATGGCCACTGCCGTGTCTCCCAGCATGGTTTCGGGTCGTGTGGTCGCCACGACGATGCCGTGCTTTTTCCCGGGAAAGGGGTACAGGATATGATACAGGTGGCCGTCATGGTCTTCGTGGTCCACTTCAAGGTCGGCCAGGGCCGTGTGACACCGGGGACACCAGTTGATGATGTAATTTCCGCGATAGATCAGGCCCTCTTCATACAGTTGGACAAACACCTTGCGTACGGCCATGGACAGCCCTTTGTCCATGGTGAAACGCTCCCGGTCCCAGTCGCAGGAGGCCCCCAAACGTTTGAGCTGGTTGATGATGGCGCTGCCCGACTCCCGGCGCCAGTCCCATACCGCTTCGATAAACTTCTCCCTTCCCAACTGGTGGCGGGTGATGCCGTCTTCGGCCAGCTTTTTTTCCACTACGTTCTGGGTGGCGATGCCGGCATGATCGGTTCCCGGCATCCAGAGTACGCTGTCGCCCCGAAGCCTTCGATACCGGCACAGGATATCCTGGAGGGTGATGTTCAGCGCGTGGCCCATATGAAGGACGCCGGTGACGTTGGGGGGCGGGATGACGATGGAATACGGAGTTTTGCCGTCGTCCGTGGATGCGGAAAACATCTTGTTTTTTTCCCAGAAACCGTACCATCGTTTTTCAACGTCATGGGGTTTATATCCTTTGTCAATCTGCTCGGAACTCATATTTACAACTCCTCGAAAAAAAATTTGCAGCCTGTTGCGCCGAAATCCACCATTTCTGGATGGGCACTATGATTATCCCGTGCCAAAATCGTCGAAATCATGGAGATAGACCATTCGTGGATGAACATCGCCAAAAAAAGGGATTGTTATAATCCCCACGAATTCTTTGCGCTGTTTGTTTTCGTTATTTC
This sequence comes from uncultured Desulfobacteraceae bacterium, assembly GCA_964386565.1. Classification (GTDB taxonomy): domain Bacteria; phylum Desulfobacterota; class Desulfobacteria; order Desulfobacterales; family UBA5616; genus CAYLRU01. The sequence continues at coordinate 60,113 of CAYLRU010000014.1, forward strand.
CCGAATAATAGAACCGTTATAAAACGATCAGCCGTTATCTGCTGATCCGCTTTCATGAGCGATCTTCCGGATCAGGGTGTTTATTTTTTCTATTTCCGCTTTAAGGGTTTTTTCAACCATATTTATGACCATCACTTCGATTTTATCCGAATACGCCTTTTGAAGTACTTTTTCCAGCACTTCTTCAAGATTTTTAATGGGTATGGTGACGGATTCGGAGGGTTTTATTCCGGCATCCGATACGCTGCCGCCGACCACGTCGGCCACTAGTTGTCCCAGATCCATATCATCTTCATCAAAATCATTTGATTCGTCTTCAAAACCAGGCATCTGCCGATCTTCATCAACGGTCTGACCACCGGCCTTGTTGTCGGTTCCCGTTTTGACGACACGGGTCAGATCGATGATCTCGTCATCGTTCGACGGATTTACGGATTCAACAGGGTTTTTCCGGTTTATATCATTCATGGTTCTATTTTCCGGGAATATCTTGCAATCATTCGGAATTTAGTTGGCTTTGAGGATTTACCACACGCCAAATTCGCTGTCAAGCAACATGGTTTCTGACGTTTTGCAAAAAAGAATTGCTTCCATGGCCATCGGTATTATAAAAAGACGGCATGCGATATTTCTACATCGAACAATCCCCCGATGCCGGGGATACCGTCACCATCACCGGTTCTGACAAAAACCATATCAAGAGCGTGTTGCGGTTGAAACCCGGGGATGCAATCGGTCTGCTTGACGGCAGGGGATTTGAATACCATGCCGAAATTCTTTCTTTCTCAAGCCGGGGTGTTGAGGTCTTTGCCAAAGAAAAAATTCCCGCTGCTGCTGCCGAGTCGCCGGCAAATATTACGGTGGGACAGGGGTTTTTGAAGGAAAAAAAGATGGATAACCTGGTCCGGCAGCTTACGGAACTGGGGATCTCAAAATGGGTGCCGTTTATGGCTGCCCGATCCGTGCCCAGACCGGAAAAACATCAGTTGGCAAACCGCATGAAACGGTGGAAAACCATATCCGGCCAGGCCATAAAGCAGTGCAGACGTGGCCGGGCCATGGAAATCGGCAAAACCCTGCCCTTTGAAGAGATGCTCGACTTCGCAGAAGGATATGACGTAAAAATAGTATTCTGGGAAAACCAGGCTGAAAACCCCGAATCCGCCATAACCCCGCCGGGCGGTTCCGGCAACCGTATTTTTGTCATCATCGGCCCGGAAGGCGGGCTGACCGAAGATGAGGTGGATCAGGCAATGGCAAAGGGCTTTGTCGTCGCCGGCCTCGGGCCCCGTATTTTAAGAGCCGAAACAGCCACCATCGCCGCCTGCACCCTGGTGCAATACATTTTCGGGGACCTGGGGAAAAAAATCTTGACATCCAAATAAGGTTTATATAGAGATAAAGACTTAATTTTAATGCGTGCCGAGGTAGCTCAGTCGGTAGAGCAGGGGACTGAAAATCCCCGTGTCGGCAGTTCGATTCTGTCCCTCGGCACCATTAATTTTAAAAA
>CAYLRU010000015.1:0-59716 GCA_964386565.1 uncultured Desulfobacteraceae bacterium
TCGGCTATTATAATTGATTTCTCTAGGCTGTCAATAAAAAATTCTAGGGCTGAATATAAGCAAAACTCACTTAAATTACAGCAATAACGTCATCCGGCCGATGAGTTGCTCTTGAATTACATCTTGCTTTCTGATAATTGTTCTTACAGTTTCAGACAACAATCCAACTAATCGATCTGCTTCAACGTGAAAGGAATGTTAACCTTGCAAGATGAACAAAAACAAAAGATTCTCGTTGCCGTTGACGGTTCGGAACAGGCTTTAAACGCCGTTCGATATGTCGCTGCCATCATGGACCCTCCAAGCACCATTGTTGTTTTGTTAAATATTGAAAATGAAACCCCTTCCTGGATTAAAGAGGTTGAAAACAATCCATTGTACCAGTCAAAAACCATCGACATAAGGCATTGGTCCCTGAACCGGAAAAAAATTATCCGGCAGTTTTTTGACGATGCAAAACTCATCCTCTCGGATGCCGGTTTTCCCCAGGACAATATCCGGCCCGTTATTCATTTAAAGAAGGTGGGAATTGCCTCGGACATCCTTGAAGAATCAAAGAACGGATACTCCGCCGTCGTCATGGGACGCTCCGGTATCAGTAAAATAAAAGACCTGCTTTTTGACAGTTTTGCCCAGAATCTCATCGGAAAAATCAAAAACATCCCCCTGATTATCGTTGGAGGAAAAAAATTCTCCAGGAACATCATGATCGCTTACGATCCGGCGGTATGGACCCAAAAGAATGTCAATTGCGTGGGGTCGCTACTCAAATCAAGCGCCTGCAAATTCAGAATTTGTCATGCCGTTCGGTCCGAAACCATTAACCATGAACGCATCTCGCACTCAATGGAAGAAGCCAGAAACATGCTGCAACGATTCGGCAAGCCGGAATCCTGCGTTACCAGCGAGGTCATCTCCATCAAAAAAGGCCCGGCCGTCGATATCATTGAGGCTGCATTAAAAGAGAATTTTGACACCATTGTTGTTGGACGAAGAGGATTTCTGTCTTATTACGAAGAGCAGTTCGTGGGCCGTTTCAGCAAAAAAATACTGCGTAAATCCAATGAGATGGCAGTGTGGATTCTGAGTTAAGCTGAGATTAAAAAAACTTATCCGTCATCATCTAAGGGGGTGCCGAAATCGTATTCCCGTTTTTCATATTTCATGATAACGGAAACCTCCGTTCGAACAACACCGTCGATTTTACTGATCTTGCTGATGATCAGGTCGTTGAGATCTTCAAAGTTCTTTACCACGAACTCGGCATTGATATTGGTCTCCCCGGTGGTCATGGCGATGTACCACAGTTCCTTGAATTTTTTCAACTCCTCGATGACCCTGGAAATCTTCTTCATTTCCGCATGAATATAGAGATCTCCGGTCACATTAAAACCGAGTTTGAAGGGATTTCCCACCGCCACGATCTGGATGTACGACTCTTCTACCAGTCGTTTCAGCCGGTTTCTCACCGTAGCCTCTGAAACCCCGACCTTTTTGGCGATCTCAATATTCGGCAGCCTTCCGTCCTTTTGCAACAGATTGATAATTTGCGCATCAAGCCGGTCGATGTGCCGTTTTTTATCGTTTTTGTCGGTTAAGCCGTTGCTCGACATGGTTTTATCATTTCCTTTTTGGGCATGCTTCAGTTTATAGGCCATAGCCTAATAGACTATAAGTTATAGGCTATGGATGGGCACCCATCAGGCCCCTTCATTACCCTTTCTTTTGACCATACACCATTACGTATCATCCGTCATGCGTTACGAATTTTTAAAATATGGCACAAAGAACCGGGGAAGTCAAAATTAAAAACGGGGAAATACGAAAAAATTACATGTTTTTCGAAATAATTTATCTATTATTTATGTATTTTCGCACTTAAATTATTTTTTATTGTTTTTTTCGTATTTTTTCTTGACTTAAACAACGCCTTTACCTATAGTTGGGATTATCATTTTCCCAATTCTTTCAAAACAAATCCAGGGGGGCATTATGGACACAAAAATCACCATTCCGAAACTCCTCCAGATGAAACAAAAAGGTGAAAAAATTTCCATGCTCACGGCTTACGATTACCCGTTTGCAAAAATCGTGGACACGGCGGGGGTTGACATTATCCTGGTGGGCGACTCCGTGGGAAATGTCATTCAGGGAGAATCCAGCACCCTGCCGGTGACCATGGATGAAATGATCTATCACACCCGTATCGTATCAAAGGGGGTGCAGCGCGCCATGGTCATCGGAGATATGCCGTTTTTGTCCTACCAAACCAGCGTGGAAGAAGCCATTTATAATGCCGGCCGCTTTTTAAAGGAAACCGGGGCATCAGCCGTAAAACTCGAAGGCGGCGCCCAGGTCAGCCACATTATCAAGGCCATTTCCAAAGCATCCATTCCGGTTCAGGCTCACATCGGGCTCACACCCCAGTCCGTTCACCAGATGGGCGGATTCAAGGTCCAGCGAAACGAAGACCGCTTGATCGCAGATGCAAAAGAAGTGGAAGCGGCAGGGGCGTTTTCAGTCGTTCTTGAAGGGATACCGGCGGACATTGCAAAAAAAATCACGGCAGCCGTTTCCATTCCCACCATCGGCATCGGTGCCGGTCGGGATTGCGACGGTCAGGTCCTGGTGCTCCATGACATGCTGGGCTTAAACGACCGTCATCTCCCCAAATTCGTTAAAAAATACGCAAACCTGTGGGATGAGGCAAAAACGGCGATAGAAACTTACATATCGGAAGTCGGCACCGGAAAATTTCCCGGGGATGAGCACTGCTACTAACGGATCTCTTGTCCATTTTTGCAGGGGCGTATTGTATATTGTACGGTATGGTTCAGGACCTGGTCTGGCAGGCGAGTCTGCACCCATGCCCGACGAACCCGACATTTATTTTCTCCATCGTCCTAACTCCTTCCCAGTTTTCCATACATATCGCATATGGAAAGTTCTCTTTCCCGGGTCTGGCCGCCTTCCTCCATGAATTTTTTCATTCGGGCCCGGGCTTCCGGAAATGACAAAGACCGGGCAAACAGAGCGGTCTCTTCGAAAAGACCGTCAATTAGTGGCAAGGTCGCTGCATTCCGGACAGATTTTTTGGCAATGGCAACGGATTCCGCTGGAAATGACGCGATTCGAAATGCGAGGTCTTCGACGAATTCCCCGATTTCATCCACGGGCAGGGCTCTGTTGACATATCCATACCGCTCCGCCGTTACCGCATCCAAATCTCCGCATCCGAGCACCACTTCCAGGGCCCGGCTTTGTCCCAGAAGACGGGGCAGTCGCTGGGTTCCCCCTCCCCCCGGTATGATGCCGATGGCCACCTCGGGTTGACCCAACATGGCCTTGCCAATGGCGGCAAACCGCATGTCCAGTCCCAGAATAAATTCACTTCCGCCTCCCCTGGCCCTGCCTTCAATCTTAGCAATGCTGACCTTGGGCATGCATCGAAACGCCTCGCAGGTCTTGTTGAGGTCATGTAATTCCATGGAAAGTGGGAGGGACTGATCAGCCATGAAAGAAAGAACTTCCACATCAAAATGGGCAATAAAAAAATCCTCGTCCGCACTGTCGAATACAATCACCTTCACGTCATCATCCGCCGCCGTCTGACCGGCAATCCGATACAGCTCTGACGACAGTTCAAGTGTCAGCAGATTGATCGGCGGATTATCGATGGTTGCGAACAGCACGCCGTCTTTTAACCGACATTTTATAAGGCTGTAATCATCGTAGGCCATGTGTCCTCCTTTGCGGTTCTGTGTTGAAGACAATTTTTAATTTAAAGTTTCCAGGTCCTTGGAGTTGACACCGTACCGTCCTCATAGTATGTGAGACAATCCAGCCGTTTCTGTACACAATATTTATTTTACCTGATGAGGAAACCATGCACGATCTCAAAACCATTATGAATTCAAAAAATATTGCCGTGTTCGGCGCATCCAAAAGCCCTGAGAAACCCGGTTCCATGCTTTTGGATATCCTCCGCCAAACCCGCTTTGACGGTAAATTCGCCGGGATAAATCCCCAGGGGGGAGAAATCCACGACATCCCGTTATATCCGAGCATCAGGGAAGTACCCTTTGACGTGGATCTTGCCGTTATGATCATTCCACCGGCGGCCGTTGTCGGCGCCATCCGGGAGTGTGCCGAAATGGGGGTCAAAGGGGTGGTTATCTCCTCTGAAGGCTTTTCGGAATCCGGCCCGGAGGGTGCACGGCATCAAAACGCCATCATTGAGATCGTAAAAAATACCGGTATCCGGGTCATCGGGCCGAACACGCTGGGCCTTTTGAATACCTGGACCGGGCTCACCACTTCCTATTACGCCGATATAAACGCCCTTCGGAAAGGGGGTATCGGATTCGCCGCACAGTCCGGAATCTTTGTCGGTGCATTCATGCGATATTTAAGTTCATTTGACCACCTGGGCATATCAAAGGGACTGGGACTGGGAAATAAGCTCGATGTCAATGAATGTGATGCCCTTGATTTTCTTGCCCATGACGAACAGACACGCATCATCGGCCTGTACCTTGAAGATATCCGGGACGGCAGAAAATTTCTGGCTTCTGCCCGAAACGCCGTTGATAAAAAACCCGTGTTGCTCATCAAGGGCGGCCGCACATCCGCGGGCAGCAAGGCCACTGCCTCTCATACGGCAAGTATGGCCGTGGATGACAAGGTGTTGAACGGCGCTCTGTCCCAATCCGGCGTGATCCGTCTTGCCGGAATCGAGGAGATGCTGGCCGCTTTGATGGGGTTTACCTGGGCGCCCCTGCCCCGAGGCAATAAAATCGCCATTGTCACTTACTCCGGCGCCCAATCCATCATGTGCATCGATTTGGCTGCCGACGTGGGCCTGTCCATGGCCAGATTCGGCCCATCCACCCGTGATCTGTTATCCCGGGTCATTTCACGGGAATACAAAGCCCGGAATCCCATCGACATTTTTCCCGATATGATGGTTCACGGATTTGAAAAAACCATGACCGCCATCCTCGATGCCCTGTTAAAAGACAAAGATGTCAACGGAATCGTTTTTATATCCTTTGCCATAGGGGGGAGTGCCATCTATCGTCCGGTTGTGGACATGATTCGCAATCAGGCCGACAAACCGGTATTTTTTTCACTCCTGGGCCCCAGGGACGAAGTTCAGTCAACCGGTGATTTCTTATTGAGGAACAAAGTGCCGTACTACCTGTTTCCGGAAGCGGGAATCCAGACGCTGGCGCACATGTGGCAATACGCCGGGCACACCCGGATAAACCGGAAAAACATTTAACCGGTCATCCTGTTAAGCCGTTTTAACATTTCCCCGGCCTCAGTGATGATCTCCCCGATAACGCCGGCGACGGTCTTTATTTCATTGATCAACCCCACTACCTGACCGGCCGGCAACATGCTGCGGTCAGGATCTCCGGAGATATACGCCGCTTTTGTTCGCTGACCGGTGACCTTGGTTAAAATCTCTTCCAGCGTAGCGCCTTTTTCCTCAATGGCCAGAACTTCTTCGGCAAGCTTGTTTCGTATGGTCCGCATGGGGTTGAAAATGGTTTTCATCAACAACGTGGTTTCCTCGGCCTTTGCTTCAATGTATTTTTGCTTCACCCTTTCATGAATGGGACATTCCCGGGTGGCAAGGAACCGGCTTCCCAGCAAAACACCTTCGGCACCCATGGCCAGTGCGCCTAAAAATCCGGCACCGTCCGCAACCCCGCCCGCCGCAATTACGGGAATATCCAGCCTTTTCACCGCCAATGGAAGGGATATGAAGGATGCCACATCCTGGAGCCCGATATGCCCGCCGGAGCCAAATCCCAGCAGGGCCACGGCATCCACCCCTGCGGCCTGGGCCTTTTCCGCGTGATGAACCGAGGTCATTTTGTGAATAATTTTTACCCCTGCCTCTTTTAAACGGGGGACCAGGGGTGCGGGATTTCTACCGGCGGTTTCTACTACCGGCACCTTCTCTTCACAGATGACATCACAAAGCTGATATGTTCTTTCCTTCAAATCTCCCAGTTCGGGAATCATTGAAATATTCACACCAAACGGCCTGTCGGTGAGCTTCCGGATTTTCCGTATGTCCTCCCTGAGGTCTTCCGGTGTTTCAAAGCTCTCCGCAGTGATGAATCCCAGTCCGCCGGCATTGCAGGCATGGGCTACGAACTCTGACCGGGTGATCCATTGCATCCCGCCCATTAATATGGGGTGTTCAATGCCGAGCATTTCCGTCAGCCTTGTCTTAAACATCTGGTCCATACAAATGCCTCCTGTTCTTGATGGTACGCAAAGGTTCTTTCATCGGTGGAAATGTATCAGAATCGGCATATTTGCAACGAATCCGTAACCTCCCACATATTTTATTAGTCATACAACACCGGCTCCTTTCCGTAAAGACAAAAAAAACATGTTATTGTTGAGTTTTATATGTTATTTAGAGGCATCTATAAATGGTGGATTTTGGTTCGGAGCAAGGCCAAAAGATACTGTTTCTGGATGGTCTATTTAGTATGCCGTATTCATGAAGACGTGAAGCACCGGCATATCCGATAACCACCGCAGACTGGAAAAAAATTTACCGGCCGATGCGGTTCATGATTAACCGTATAAAATCAAAAAAGGGAGTTGTCCATGACTGAAAAAGACGGTTATGAAAAATTATGCAACTACTACGAGATCTTTGTCGGAAAAATCCCGGAACGCGATCAATTTAAAGAGGCACTGAAGAAAATTGTTTCCCTGGATTATCTTGATCTTTTTTTTAATATTCCCACCTCCGGCAATATCCTGTTTTCAAAACTGTTAAAAAAAACAGCCCAATCACCGGACCAGTTGATGAAACAGTTGTCCCATCTGGCCCTGGAAGGGTTTATCCTTCTCTATGAAACCGATAAGGGACTGTGCTGTGAAAGAGGCAACCCGATTTTTATGGCCGAACAACAGGTTCGAAAACCTGAAAAAACCTGGCAGCGGGATGTTTTTACACGATTTTTCAACACCGGCATTGAGGGACAGCTTGAAGATGCCATTGAAACCAAAACCCCTTATTTTCGTGTTCTTGCCGCAGAACCGACCATTGCACCGGATACGGAACTCCGCACCATCGATATCGATGTAAACATACCGCCTCCGGGTGAGGTCATGCCCATCGACAAGGTCACGGAACTCGTCAGAAAAGAGGCCAAGCGCATCGGTGTGGCAAAATGCTTTTGCCGACTGACCAAAAAATACTTGGACAGCGGATGTGATCATTCCCTGGAAACGTGTTTTGTATTTAACGATCTTGCCCACACGTTAATCGAATACGGCGCCGCACGGGAAATCGATTTTCAAGAAGCCATGGAAATCATCGAAAAATGCGAAACCGAAGGACTTGTTCACAATATCGACAATTGCACATCCAACATACGAACGCTGTGCAACTGCTGCCCCTGCTGCTGCATTATCCTGAAAAGCATCCAAAGGGGGGAAGGGTTTGCAGGAACACCGTCCCGGTATACGGCCCGGTTTTCCCCGGACAAATGCCGCGCCTGTATGACGTGTATCACGCGGTGCCCCACCGAAGCCAGAGAATTAAAAGACGGTGCTCTGGCAGTTGATCCGAAAAAATGCATCGGCTGCGGTCTTTGCGTGACCACCTGCCCCGCGGGTGCAAATACAATGGTGTTAAGAGACGAAAAGAAAAAAATTCCGTCAACCCACAAACGACTGATGGACAAAATCAGACGGGAAGCGATCTTTTCCATTGTTAAGAAAAAAGTGTTCGGCAGGTCTTCTCGCCCTTAAGGATAAACCGGATCAACTTTAAGAAGCGCGTTGATATCGTTTTGGTTTACCGCGTACAGTGCATCTAAAAACGCGATATAGAAACCACCGGGTTTATCATGATGTTTTATGGCGACATCGCCGCACAGGCCGTAATACCCAAATGCCGCCGCCGTTGAATGCAGCAGGTCTTTTTTTTCGGCAACAGCGCAAAATGCCGCGGTTACGGCACTTAAACCACAGCCGATTCCCGTAACCCGGGTCATCAGTGCCTGACCATTACTTACCCGGAACGATTCCCGGCCATCCGTGATGAAATCTTCTTCACCCGAAACAGCGACGATACAGTTATGCGCCACTGCGATTCTTCGTGCCGTATCGGCGATTTCAGTGGACATTGAAAGGGAAGAGTCGACTCCCCTGGTTTTAACATCAGGTGCGGTCAGGGAAAAAACTTCGGAGGCATTTCCCCGGATAACGGAAATCCCGGCCTCTTTTAATATCCGTTCAACAGTGCGGGTCCGAAAAAGTGTGGCACCGGCGCCCACCGGATCAAGTACGACGGGAATGTTGTTTTGGTTGGCGATCTTTGCCGCTTTGATCATCGATGGTATCCAGTTTTCCTGAATCGTGCCGATATTCAATACGAGCCCGCTCGCCATGCCCGTCATCTCATCGATCTCTTTAATGCTGTGGGCCATTACCGGAGACGCCCCCAAAGCCAGAAGGATGTTGGCCGAAGAGTTCATCACCACAAAATTCGTGATATTATGAATCAGGGGCGATGTTTCACGGATCCTGCTTAAAAGCTCCCATGTATATGATCTCATTCCCATGGATTTTTCCCTTGTCATACAAAATTTGGATTTCTCAGGAAGTACCTTGATAAAACAGCTTTCCAAAAACAGATGGTTTTCAAATCAACAATACAAGACTGATTCCTTTTCATCCGTAATGTTGATTCTTATATCTATCGTGATTGGGGAAATTGTAAAGAATAATATTTATTCATGCAACGATAAAAGGGGATTGTCGCTTCAGATAAAAACCCAGAGCCGAGTCAAAACGGTTTGCTTCTATAAATTCCGTATTGATATAATTCTTCTGAATGCTTATTATTTTAACATTTCTCCGAATTTCAGTGCAAGACGAATCATCCAGGCGAAATTTCACCATCAGGATATCTCCGTTCACCAGGTTATGGGGCGCCATGTTAACAAACCCGATTCCGTCGAGAGAAAGGTTTTCCACAAGCATATCCCCCAATTTTCGGTTTTTTAATATTTCGTATTCACCGGCGAAATTAACCTTGTGCCGGTAGAACTTTTTAAAATCAATTTTACACTTGAATGTCACCCCGCATTTGCACCTCACTTTTAAAATATTATTCGAATACTGATATTCAGTCGCATCAATAACAGTCTTAAGAAGGCATTTGGGACATTTAATTTCAACATTATCGAATTTATCCGGATAAAAGGTCAAAATGGGGCTTGCTTGATTAATTTCCACGGTTTGATCCTCCATGTTATGCTTCCATCTTTTTTTCATTCTTTTACCCTGATCACAGTCCAAACAAATAAGAAAAGGGACCGTGTCATTTTTGTGCCGGGTATTCTCATTTACCTTTTGCCGTTTAACGCAAATTTCCGCCCGAAGCGTACAACGTGTCTTATCACAATAGAAATAACCCGGTATTCCAAGCAGATCGCTTTGCCGATGTATTTCAGGCGAATTATCCAGCATTATTAACCACACCTCCCCGATAAAAGTCTCTGGGCGGCGGGTGCCAAAGTCAGAATCAATATCGCCCCGCAACCCGTCTGTTCTGGAAAAATTCACTTTAGCTCCGTGGTCTTACTTGCCCGTCTTTCAACGGAGCTTCTTTTATAATGTGGTCCTTATTTTACGCCAAATATATCACAGCATAATTTATGCCACGTTCACGGCTATTTATCTAAAATCATTATTTAATGCGGATTCTCTGTATTCTATTGAATTTATTTAAAATACATATTTAAATGATGAAATGTAAAAAAAAACGGATATTCAATCCCATATAAAATATATTAATATTGCTAAAATATTTTATAATAATTTTAAAATTTTTAATAGCTGACACGCCTTGATTTGAATATCCGGAATGGTTGCCGCCAGTCCGATCCGGAAAAATCTCCGATGTTGAAAATCCCCCAAAGGCCGGCGCCTGATTTTTCCTTGACTTATCCACCTGTTTCATATATTTACGTGCCGAAAATACAAAATCACTTTCAGAAATTAGTGAGTTATGAAATAGGCAAAGCCACCCAGACTCAGTCCGGGCGGCTTTTTTATTTGGGCTTTTATGATGAAAAAACTGCTGGTCATCGATAATTACGACTCATTTACCTATAACCTGGTGCAGATGTTTATGCATTACCCGCTTCGTATAGCGGTACATCGAAGCGACAAAATATCAGTTGATGCTGTTGAGGCCAAAAAGCCGGACTATGTTTTAATCAGTCCCGGCCCCAAGGACCCGGCCCATGCGGGTATATCGGTTGAATTGATAGGGCGGCTCTTTAAAAAAATCCCCATTTTGGGTGTATGCCTGGGCATGCAGTGCATCAACGAGGCCTTTGGTGGAAAAACCGTGCGCGCCCCGCTGCCGGTTCACGGCAAAACCTGTATGGTGCATCATCGGAACCAGGGGATTTTCAGCGGAATTCCATCGCCGTTTAAGGCCGCACGCTATCATTCCCTGATGTCCTGTTTGAATAATGATTGTTTACATGTCACCTCGACCAGCGATGACGGTGTGATCATGGGGTTGTCACATCCGGAATTTCCGGTACACGGGGTGCAGTTCCACCCGGAAAGCTTCATGACCGAACACGGCTTTCTGCTGGTGGAAAATTTTCTGCGTCTGACGTGATAACCTTTAAAAATGAAACGGCCATGAAACAGATCCATTCTTTATTCGGCAGAATAACCGGTTTCCATACGGAAAAAATTTCGCTTGACGAAACATTCGAGAACTTTGCCGGACGTTTTTCCCACATCCCCGGTACCGTGATCCTGTTAAGCGGCGGCGATCTCGACTGTTCGCGATACCATATCATGGGGACTAAGCCCTGGCTCACGTTTTCAGCCGGCCGCCGGGATGCAACGATTTTCAACACCGAATCCGCACTGCAAATTGCCGGTAATCCCCTGGATGCACTGAAACGGATCACCACCGCCTATGCGCTTAAGACGTCCGGGTCGGAAGAGTTCCCGTCCGTTCCCATTTCATGCGGCCTCATGGGATATCTCTCCTATGATGTAAAGGATTGCATCGAGGATCTGCCCGGAACATGTATCAATGCATCGAACCTGCCCCATATCCTCCTGTTTGCCCAATCCATTATTGTGGTTCATGACAGGCTTGACGATACAACCCGCCTTTTCATTCCCCGGATTGACACGGGGGAAAAAAACAGTATTGACGAAAACCTTGTTTTTTTCCGCCAACGTTGTAATGCCGAAGACCATTGTTTTGATGACCGGCCTGTTTGCGCCACGCGGTTAAATTCCAATTTTACCCGGGAAAACTATGTCCGGGCTGTGGAAACCATAAAAGAATACATTGCCTCGGGACACGTATATCAGGTCAACATGTCCCAGCGGTTTGAAGCGGATTTTACCGGTGATCCGTACGTGCTGTTTAAAACATACTACGATTTAAACCCTGCCCCGTTTTACGCGTATATTAACGCCGGGAACCACCAGGTGGTCTCCACTTCGCCGGAGCGGTTTATTCTCAGGCAGCAGGACCGGATCGAGACCCGCCCCATAAAGGGGACACGGCCCAGGGGCCATACACCCGAAGAAGATCAACGGTTGCGCAACGAACTTTTCAACAGTAAAAAAGACGATGCAGAACTTTCCATGATCGTCGATCTTTTGAGAAACGATATCGGCAAAGTCTGCGTCGGCGGATCGGTCCGTGTAGCCGAGCATAAACGCCTTGAAGCCTATCAGAACGTCTATCACCTTGTTTCCGTGGTTGAAGGAAAACTGGACAAGGCATATGATTCCATTGACGTGATTCGGGCCGTATTTCCCGGTGGTTCCATTACCGGGTGTCCGAAAATCGGGGCCATGGAAATTATCGACGAGATGGAAACAAACAATCGTCACATCTATACCGGATCCATCGGCTATATCAGTTTTCACGACACCATGGACCTGTCCATTGCCATCCGAACGGCTACCATTCATAACGGAAAAATGGTGTTTTCCGTGGGCGGCGGTATTGTGTATGACTCCGATCCTGAAGATGAGTTTGATGAAACCCTCCACAAGGGCCGGACATTGATGTCGGTCTTCGGCAAAGAAAGCTTCCCGCAGGGGCAACCGGAAAAAGCATGGATAAACGGCGCCGTCGTTCCCCTTGACCAGGCCCTCATCCCCGTTTCCCATCCGGGATTTCAATACGGATTCGGCTTTTTCGAAACCATCCGGGCCGTAAACGGAAAACCGAAAAACCTCGCAGCCCATGTTCAAAGATTCGAAACAACTTGGAAACATCTATTTTCAGGTGCGCCCCCGGATCTCACCTGGGATGAACTTATCCGGCAGGTTCTTGTGCAAAACCACCTGGAAAATACCACGGCAGCCGTAAAAATTATTGCCGCCAAGGGAACCCGGGAAATACCGCCATTCAACAACACCCTTGCCGTAACGGCAAGACCCTATACCCACCGCCTGGAAGGAAAGAAAGAGCCGGGAATCAACCTCGTTACCTATCCCCATCCCCGGCAAACACCTCTGGCAAGTCATAAGACCCTGAACTATCTTTATTATTATCTGGCGGGGAAATGGGCGGCCGACCAAGGCGGTGACGAGGCATTGATTCTCAACCCGGACGGCACCCTATCCGAAACCAACACCGCCAATCTCATATTGATAAAAGGCAAAATCGCAATTCTCCCGGAATCGTCCCATGTTCTTCTCGGAACCATGGAAAAAACCGTATGCGGCCTCTTGTTGGAGTGGGGATATACGATCGAAAAACAGGTGGTTTTCCCTGAGGATCTCTTTTCATATGACGACACACTGATGACCAATTCACTTATCGGGGCCGTGCCGGTGCTTATGTTTGACGGGAAAAAATTAAAACCGCCGACAAATCTGTGGCAGGAAATTAACCGCGTGGTGCTGTACAATTGATCGCAAACAAAACCGGGGACTGCCATATCTGCCGAAAATTCTGTTAAACTTGTATATACGGCATATATATAAGGTTCTCATCAATTTTCATGCAAGACAATGGTGCTATTCTTTTATATGCTTTACCAGGTGCCCCAGTTCCGGAAAAATCAGGTTTTTGCAGGCAAGTTTGCAGGCATTCAGGCTCCCCGGCATGCAAAAAATCAGGGTGGACTGAATCACACCGGCGGTGGCGCGGGACAGGAGGGCGGCCGAGTCGATCTCCTCGTAGCTTAGCTGGGCGTAAAGCGGGCCAAAGGCGGTTAATTCCTTTTCCAACAGCGGCATGACAGCTTCAATGGTCACATCTTTGGGGCTGATACCGGTGCCGCCGGTAAGCAGCATCACATCCGGCGCCTTTTCACGGATCATCTCCAGGACGGCGTGGGTTATGACCTCCATATCATCCGGAATGACCTGGTGATACAAAAGCCGGTGGCCTTCTTTTCGGACGAATTTTGCCATCCATTGCCCGCTTTTATCATCGGCCGGCGTACGTGTCGTGGAAATGGTCAGGATGCCGATGCTGACGCTTTTGGGCGCATATTTTTTATGGTCCTTGGTGCTCATTTTCATTCCTTCTTTCTTTCGATGACCACCCGGTCTTCGCCGTCATGTTCTTTGACATGAACGTTTACGGTTTCCGACCGGCGGGTCTCGCATATTTTCCCCACATAATCCGCCTGAATGGGAAGCTCCCGGTGCCCGCGATCCACCAGAACGGCCAGTTCGATGCGGAGGGGACGTCCGAAATCAATAATGGCATCCATGGCAGCCCGGGTTGTCCGGCCGGTATAAAGCACATCATCCACGAGTATAATCTGTTTTCCGTCCAGTTTAAAAAGAATGTCCGTATCCTGTACCACCGGCTGGGTATTTTTCAGGGTCCAGTCGTCCCGGTAAAGGGTGATGTCAATGGTGCCGGTCAGGATTTTGATGCCCTCCAAATAATGGATGTTTTCAGCGATCCGTTTGGCGATAAAGACGCCCCGGGTTTGAATGCCGATGAGGACCAGGTTCTCCGCACCCTTATGGGTCTCGAGAATTTCATGGGTCATCCGTTTCAGAATCCGATCGATATCATTGTGATCAAGAATGGTGACGTGTTCGTCCATTTTTCATTTCCTGATAGTGTTTTATAATATCTTCACGAAGGTATTGTGAAGCCTGCCCGTCTATGGGTTTCCTATATCACGCAAAAAAGAAAGATCAAGCACTATGTTGCGCCGGTTAGGTTTATTCCCTTGATTTTGACGACTGATTCGCTTACTGTTTGAACAACAATCAAAATCTTTGAAATGGTCTTCTTACCGGTTTTATAGAGGGTAAAGCTGTTGACCATTTGAGTGCATTACTTATTTTAACGGCTGAAATTTTTCCATGACATTTGACTCACCGGATAGAGACATTTTGTAAAGATCACAAATCAAAAGGCGGCGTGGTTTACAAATGAAATTTTCTTGCGACGGTGTGATCCTGGCCGGTGGTGAAAACAGGCGGTTTCTGGGAGAACACAAGGCATTTTGCCGAATAAACGGCAAGCGGATCATTGACCGGATCTTTGATGTTTTCCAGGGGGTTTTCAGCGACATTATCCTGGTCACCAACACACCCGCACTTTATATAGAATGGGATGTTACGATTGTGAGCGATATCTTTCCTGTCCGCTCGTCATTAACCGGAATCCATGCCGGGCTTTTTTACGCTGATTCCCCTTATGTTTTTTTTTCAGCATGTGATACACCGTTTTTAAAAAAAGCGCTGGTAGAACAAATCATCGCGCAAATAGAAGACCGCTACGATGCGATTATCCCGCAGACCCAGGCCGGCATGGAGCCGCTGTGTGCGGTATATGCAAAAAGGTGCCTTCACCGGATCGAGCAAAACATTTCGGAAAACAAACTCAAAATTCAACGTATTTTCAAAAAAAACCGTATTAAGACAGTACCGGAACCCGTTATCCGGAAATACGATAAAAATCTGACCTCTTTTTTTAACATCAATACGCCGCAGGATCTGGCCGTTGCAAAAGAATATACTGATATTCCAATGATTTAAGGAGACTCCATGGATGCCGCAAAGCTGATTGCCGAGATTAAAGCCCTGCCGGACTATCACAAGGTCGGAATGATCTTATGTCACAATGGTGTCGTCCGGGAAACGTCCCGTGACGGCAGAAAGGTATCCGGGTTAAGGGTTTTTGTGGATCACGAAAAACTCACGAACGTGATCGAACAGCACAAAAAGAGAAAGGGAATTGTGGAAATCCTCGTGGAAATCGCGGAAAACAGGGTCCTTTCCGTCGGCGACGACGTGATGGTGCTGATTGTTGCCGGGGACATCCGGGATACGGTTATTTCCGTATTGACCGATACGCTGAATGCCATCAAGACCACTGTCACGCATAAAGAAGAGTTTTTTTTATAAAGGAGGCTTGCATGGCTTCATTTACCCATCTGGATGAACAGGGTAGTGTCCGAATGGTGGATGTCACTCAAAAGTCGCCTACAGTGCGAACCGCCGTTGCTGAGGGGAAAATCTCCATGACGCCGGAAACCTTTACCATGATTATTGACCGGCGGATTAAAAAAGGCAACGTTCTGGAAACCGCCCGGATCGCGGGTATAATGGGGGCCAAAAAAACATCGGACCTGATCCCCATGTGCCATCCCATTGCCATTACCCATGCGTCCGTAGATTTTTTCCCGGATGAAAAAAGCCATTCCATAATCATCAAAGCCGTTGTCAGTATCCTTGCTCAAACCGGAGTGGAAATGGAAGCGTTGACGGCAGTATCTGTCGCCGCATTGACGATTTATGACATGTGCAAATCCCACGATCGTGAAATGGTCATATCCGATATCGTCCTCGTTGAAAAAAGCGGTGGAAAAAGCGGAACATTTTTCCGAAAAAAATCCCCTTAAAATTTTATTTTGGATCTGATCTCATGGCACTGTTCGAATCATTTTCCATCCAACATTTATATGCCTTGGGCATCGGGGCCTTTTTGGGTGCTGTTCTGTGCTGGCTGGTTACCCGGTACCGGTACAATATAAGAATGACCCGGTTTAACCTGGAAAAAGAAACCCGGATCTCTCTTCTTTCCGAAGCCGTGAAAGTAACATCCGATGAGCGGGACGAAGCCAAAGCCCTTCTTGAGCAAATCCGGCAGGAATTAAAGTCTGCTGATGAACGGATCCTTAATCTGTCCGAAGAACGGTCCGCTGCCTTGAGCAAACTCGATTATATGGCATCACTTGAAAAGACCTTGGCAGCGGCTGAAGCGCAAATCGACTGCCTGCAAAATGAAATCACCGAATTAAAACAGCATATCGCCCAGCTCGAAACCGTCATCGATAAGGAACGGGTATCAACGGCGGAGAAAATAACCCTGCTGGAAGATATGAAAAACAATTTAACCGATACATACAAGGCCATTTCCGCCAATGCCCTGGAAAAAAACAACCAGGCGTTTCTGGATCTGGCGAAAGCGACGTTTTCCAAATACCTGGAAGCCGCAAAAACGGATTTTGAATTGAGAAGCAATGCGGTTAAAGACGTGGTGATACCGGTTAAAGAAGCCCTGAACAAATATGATGAATTCATGCGGGCCGTGGAACGACAAAGGGAAAATGCGTACGGCGGCCTGAAAGAGCAGGTGTATTCCCTGGTGAAGTCCCAAACCGAACTGCAAAAGGAGACCGGAAGGCTGGTCAAGGCATTGCGGGTCCCCCATGTCCGGGGTCGGTGGGGAGAAATAACGCTCCAGCGGGTGGCCGAACTCGCCGGTATGAAAAACCGGTGTGATTTCTTTGAGCAACCCGTTTCCACCGGAAAGGAAGGCGGATTAAGACCGGACATGATCATCACCCTGCCCGGCAACCGTCAGATCGTGGTGGATTCCAAGGTTCCCATTTCCGCCTACCTGGACGCCCTTGAAGCGGAAACCGATGAAAAACGGGAAGAATTCCTGGCAACACACGCCCGGCATGTTCAAAATCATATTCTGAAACTGTCCCAGAAAAATTATTGGGCCCAGTTTCAGCCCACGCCCGAATTTGTGATTTTGTTCATTCCGGGAGAAAATTTCTTTTCAGCCGCATTATCTCAGAATCCCGCCCTCATTGAATTCGGCGTTGAAAAAGGCGTGATCCCGTCCACTCCGACCACCCTCATCACGCTGTTAAAAACCGTCTCCTTTGCCTGGCGGCAGGAAACCATCGCGGAAAACGCAAAGGCTATCAGCGAGCTGGGAAAAGACCTTTATGAACGGCTCAACGTCATGGCCAAGCACATCCACCACCTGGGGCGGGAAATCGATCGCTGCACCACCACTTACAACCAGGTGGTGGGTTCCTTTGAACGACGGGTATTGATTGCCGCCCGCAAGTTCAACGAATTGGGATTAAACCTCAAAAGTGACAAAGAACTGTTATCCATCGATCCCGTGGAAACAAAAGCACGGACACTGGATTATGACGACAATGCGTAAGATTCAAACACACCGTCTTTTTATCTCCCTGGCCCTGTTGTTCATGATATCGGCCCTCACCGGATGTCCTTGCCTGGTGCCGAAACGGCCCGAACCCGAAGCCTTGCCGTTGATCAGGCTCTCCAAATCCCGGCTCCCGGTATTTTCAGACGATATGGATTTTAAAGAATTCGGCAAAGCCGCTGAGCAGAGCATGGCTTATCTGAAAAAAATTCCTGAGGACAGACTGTTCGCATTTGGCAAAGATCATTACACGGCCCGGCAGATGATGGCGTCCTTAACGGATTTTTCAAGGTTCATTGCATCCGGTCCGTCAAAACAGGAGTTGAATGAATATATTTCAAAGAACTATATCGTCTATCAGTCCAGGGGGTATAATGATAAACAGGATGTTCTGTTTACCGGTTACTATGAGCCGGAATTAAGTGGAAGCCCGGTTGAGAGTGAAAAATATCCATACCCGGTTCACGGCCTTCCCGATGACCTGATGACCATCGACCTGTCACTGTTTTCCCCGAAGTATAAAGGAGAACAAATTATTGGAAGACTTCAGGGCAACACGGTGGTCCCCTATTATACCCGAAAAGAAATCGTGGAAAATCCCTCTCTGGTCAACACGGCAAAAGCCGTCGCATGGGTCGAAGATCCCATTGCCCTGTTCTTTCTCCATGTCCAGGGCTCCGGAAAAATTTCTTTTGAAAACGGAAAAATGATCAATGTCCACTATCGCGGAACCAACGGCCATCCTTACCAAAGTATCGGCAGGTATTTAGTTGAAAACGGAAAAATAGAAAAAGAAAAGATGTCCATGCAGGCCATTTATGCATATCTGAAAAATAATCCCGACCAAATCCCGGAAATCCTCAACACCAACCCCAGTTACGTGTTTTTTGAAACCGTTGATACCGGACCCATTGGCTGCATCATGACCAAACTCGTTCCCGGAAGGTCCATTGCCCTGGATAAATCCCGGTTTCCCTTGGCCGCTCTGGCCTTTATCAGGGCCCAAAAGCCCATGATCGATGAAAACGATGTTATCACCGGGTGGACGGAATTTGACCGGTTCGTGTTCAACCATGACACGGGCGGCGCCATAAAAGGACCGGGACGAGCGGACATATTCTGGGGAAACGGGAAAAAAGCCGAGATTGCGGCAGGTCATCTGAAACATCCCGGAAAACTGTATTTCCTGATGTTAAAACCATCGCCCGGATAAACCGGGGAAACGATTTTGCCGAGAAATATTTCAGGTGGAACATTGTTTTCAAGTTCGCTTTCAAAACGGTCAATTGCCGATAGAACTGCACAAACCCATGCACAAGGGCTTTTCACGAATAAACAGACAACGGAAAAAGAATGGCTTTAGACCCGGAACAACCCGGCGAATACCTCTGTCAGGTTGATGCGACCATCTCCTGCGGTGCCTGTTGCGGATTATATAATGTGGCAGATACATCATATGCCTCCCTTCGGCGCACTCTGGCATACCGGTCGAAAATATTCGATAAAACCCCTCGGGACGTGGATGCCATTCTGGATTTTGCCAAACACATACAAAACGTGGAACCCGGGGACCGTCCCCTTCCGGATTTCCATCACTGCCCATACATCGGTCTGATCGGCAAGGGATATTTGCGGGTGGGGTGTCTGCTTCATCCCCTGAACCCGAAAAACAACGGCATCGACTTCAGAGGGCTGAGTTATTACGGCGGCATGACCTGCAGGGTCTATTTCTGTCCTTCTGCCAGGACCCTCGATACGGGTATTCGCAAGATTGTAAAATCAGTGGCCGAAAACTGGTACACATACGGATTGATCATCACGGAAAACCGATTGTTAACGGCGTTTTTTGAGCAGATACAAAGCCGTATCCAAGTCCCAGTGGATGCAGAGACCGTTGCAGCCAATCCGCGGCTGGTGGCATCCTTCCGCCGCCTCTTTCAATTAAAGCTGAACTGGCCGTTTAAAGATAAAAACCACCCTTATATCGGCCATTATTTTTTTAACGATGCGATATGTACCAGGCCCAAAATAAATTATGGCGCCACCGGCAGCACATGCTCGCCGTATGACGCCATATTCCAGGAACTCGTCTCAGTTTTTAATTCCCGCGAAGAACTGGTGGATGCGGAAAGAATGCTGGACCACCTGTTTTCAGATATCGCCCGTCAGTACCGTTAAAACTTCTGCCCGACGTTTTCTCTGGATACGATTTTACCACACAGTTTACGGGAATGGCTTATGGACGCCTATAAATCGTCATTGGTGACAAAGCGGTCACCTTTCCAGTCCTTATCAATTCTAAACCGCTTTTTGACCAAAATTCTTTCCGCCAGCACAACCATCGCCGGATAATCCGTTCTTCGCTCGCAAAGCGCATCAAAATATTCCTGGGCTTTTTCCGGATTATCAAAAACCTCTCGTTTGATCTTGCGCGTATCGCCCACCCGAATCATGACTGTATACATCTCTTTTTCCTTTAAACACTGGCCTTTTTTACAGGGGGGAAAGCAGGGTATTTTATCGACTGCTTTCCGGGATTTGTAAGGAGGGTCCTAAGCCTGTAATGAACAACAATTGCGTCAAATAAATTAACTTTTCCAATCATGGAAAAAATTTGATCTAGTTTATTTTTTAAAAGAAAAAAACCATCTCGTCAATACCCTATTCATCATTTTTCATAATTGATGGTTCGGATTTGCCATTGACATGACCAGGCGGAAAGGAAATGCTTTTAAAAACCCCGGTTGCCGTCATCGCACAGGTCTGTCTCCTCCATTTAAAAGAAACCGATGGTTTTTTTAAAATAATGTATTATAATAAGAATATCTTTTAGGCCAAAAAATGGTTCCAACAAGTTTTTTTTAAAATGGTTTTTTAAGCAAGACAATCATCCGTGAAAATTTTTGTGCAACATGGTTTACCCAGAGGAGGTACGATATGACTTCGCCTTCTGCATATACGCTCAGGTGTCAAGCATGCGGTACAAAAAACAGGATTCCGCAGCAAAAGGCGGGGCAGATGGCAAAATGCGGTAAATGCGGGATTAAAATGGATACCCGAGACCTGCTGATTGATACTCCCGTGACGATCGTTGACCTCGATTTTCACGAACAAGTGATAAAGTCACCGCTGCCGGTGCTTCTGGACTGCTGGGCCCCATGGTGCGGACCGTGTAAAATGGTGGGACCCATCATGGAAGACCTGGCCTCGCAATGGAAAGGGCGGGTTCGGGTCGGCAAATTGAATGTGGATGAAAACCCCCGGACTTCTTCCCGGTTTCAGATCCGCAGCATTCCCACACTCTTGATATTTGACAACGGAAAGCTGCAGAAAACCCTGGTGGGGGCACTGCCCAAACATCAGATCGTCCAGGCCATGACACCGTTTATATCATGACCATGCAGACAAATCACCCTTGCAATGACATCGCCCGCGAGATAGTTGGTATATTGAGCCATGGACTGACACTGGAGGCCGATACCCTGCATTTTATTGCCTCAACCTTTTCCGCTTACACGGCTGAACAAATCCGGATGATCCTTGCGGATGGGGATGAAGGAGACAGGGAAACCCTCGCCCATGCCGTCTTCTATCCCGACGAATTATTTCAGACAAAACTTGAACCTGCGCTGGTGAATTCGGAATTTAATAAGGAAGATGTCGATTTCCTGAAGGAAAAGGTTTTATCGGAAATCTCCTTCGTGGATATTCACCTGCCGTTAAAAAACAGCTCTTTTTCGCTTTTTATAGACAGCTTTCTCATGGATCAGTTTGTCAGTCACCTGAACCTTTTTTACCGCATCGCGCCGGACCTCGCCGACACCCTGGTTCGGCATGTCAACCCCGGCCTGCTTTTTCCGGCCCGGGTAAAGATACGAAACGCCCGCATAGAACTGACACCGATAAAAAAAAGCTGGTTCATGACCTTCATCAAATCCGCCGGCCTGCTGACGGATGAACTGACCGGCCTTTTGGATTTCGTTCTGCCGTTTCTGGCCGCCGTTACGGACGAATCGGATATTTATGAAGAACTGGCAAGACTCAAAATGGTTTATACCTGCGCTGTCCAGCGCTTTAACCGGTATGAAGCGCGTCTTAAACAGAGCAACATGGAAACGATCATGGCCTTTGGAAACCGCATCGGTCATATCAATAAAAACGAGGTTTTGAAAAAGATCGCCCTC
This sequence comes from uncultured Desulfobacteraceae bacterium, assembly GCA_964386565.1. GTDB lineage: Bacteria > Desulfobacterota > Desulfobacteria > Desulfobacterales > UBA5616 > CAYLRU01. The sequence continues at coordinate 21,682 of CAYLRU010000015.1, forward strand.
ATCGACCGGATTTGCCTTTGTGTTTACGGCAGAACGGAATTTATTGAATACCGGGCAGCGGAAAGACATATACGTGGATATGGACCGGATGCGGATATCGGCAAGATCATAAAGGCCCTGTTATAGCCCGGAGAGCCTTGCGAAAAAACTATCTGTTTACAATGATTAAAATTTTATGTAGGGAAATTTTTTAATGAGTCCCATGAAATCAATCCAAATCATTATGCTCGGCCTGATATCGGTCCTGGCGATTCCAGGCTTTGTCCTCGGCGGGGAAATGGCCCCTACCCCCGCGTCCGCAGACGGTGCCTCTTGCCTTGATTCGATTTTAGACAGGCTGGAAAACAATTATCTTTCAGCGGGTTTTAGCGCAAAATTTATTCAGACTTCCACCTTAAAGGCAATGGATATATCAGACACGGCCACGGGAAAAATATTCGTAAAACCACCCGGCATGATGAGGTGGGAATATGAGTTCCCGGATCCCCAGCTCATCATTTCCGACGGACAGCGTTTGTGGGTGTATCGCCCGGAAGATAATCAGGTGATGGTCGGCAAGTCTCCGACCTTTTTCGGGGACGGCAAAGGCGCAGGCTTTTTATCCGATATCAGCCAACTCCGGGAAAAATTTGATATTTCCCTCGAGAATCCGGAAAACCCGGAAGAGTACATGTTAAAAGCGATTCCACGGAAAAATTCCCTTGACCTGGCCGTCATTTACCTGTTTGTATCAAAATCGGATTTTTATCTGACCCGAATCATTACCCGGAATACCTATGACGACGAAACCCGTGTTGATCTGCTGGATATCCGGTTCGATGTCGAAATGGCCGACGAAATGTTTACATTCGTCGTTTCCGAGGGAATGGATGTCCTGAAAATTGATGAATAATGTTAGCGGGAAAAGAAAATACATAAATTTCACTGCCGCAAGCGGACGGTGCTTTTTTAAAAATTCCATAATAAAAAGGTCGATTTTCCCCCTTTTCCCGAATTTCTCGCCTTAACCGCCCAAGAACTCAAAACGCTTGCAAACCAACGGTTGTGAAAAAAACAAACATTATAAAGGGTAAAACATTATGATAGAAAAAATCAGAAAACTGGCAAAAAAACGAAACGCCGTAATCCTGGCGCACAATTATCAACCGCCCGAGATTCAGGACATCGCCGATTTATGCGGCGATTCCCTGGAGTTGAGCATCCGGGCGGCAAAAACCGATGCAGATGTTATCCTGTTTTGCGGTGTTCATTTTATGGCAGAGACCGCCTATATCCTTTCCCCGCAAAAAACCGTTCTGCTGCCCCGGAAAGATGCGGGTTGCCCCATGGCGGATATGGTCACACCGATTGGATTGGAACAAAAAACAAAGCAAATGGGCGACATGCCGGTAGTGACCTATGTCAATTCCTCGGCCGATGTCAAGGCACTTTCCACCATTTGCTGCACATCGGCAAACGCCGTGGAAGTGGTCAACAGCCTGAACGCGGATGAGGTATTGATGGTGCCGGACCAAAATCTTGCCCGGAACACGGCTGCCAAAACCAAAACAAAAATACATTATTGGAATGGATATTGTCCCATCCATGATCGTCTTACCGTTGAAGATGTGCTGAATGTGAAAAAAAAACACCCTGATGCTCTTTTCATGGCCCATCCCGAATGCCGGCCCGAAGTGGTGGCCCTTGCCGATGTGTCGTTGAGCACATCCGGGATGATCAGGTATGCAGCGGAATCAAAAAACGTATCTTTTATTATCGGCACGGAAACCGGAATGCTCTATCCCCTGAAAAAGGCAGCCCCGGATAAAATATTAATTCCGGCATCCGAGAAAATGAAATGCGAAGACATGAAAAAAATAACCCTTGAAGATATCGTGAACAGCCTGGAAAATCTAAGCGGGAAAGTGACGGTCCCCGAGGATATACGATTAAAGGCGCTGTCGGCAGTGGAAAAAATGATCCGGGTGGTAAAATAAGATCCGTCAATTCTGTTTTTTTAAAAACAGGTCAAATGCGGGCAAATGCCTTATGTGCATCCTCATAACGGGAGATAATCACAAAAAAAGCTCAACGCAAAGGAGAACCAACACTCCCTTTAAAGCTTTTGGCTTTTACCGTTCAGCTGGATCTAACAGGAATTGAAGGCTCTCATCTAAAAATTTTTCATCAATTTTCATGCACGGCCCGGGTTATACCATATCATCGGGTATGTCCGCATTGGTATACACTTTCTGAACATCATCGCAGTCTTCCAGGGCCTCCATCATCTTGATCATCTTTTCGGCGTCTTTTCTCTCAAGACTCGTCGTGGTCTGGGGAAGCATGGTCACTTCGCTGGCGATCCAGGGAATACCTGCCTTGTCGATGGCTTCCTTTACGGCATCAAAATCCTCCGGTTGGGTGATGACCTCGAAATTCTTGTCATCCTCCCGTACATCCTCGGCGCCTGCATCCAAGGCTGTTTCCATAAGGATTTCTTCATCCACCGCATTTCTTTCCACCACGATGTATCCTTTTTTATCAAACATCCAGGACACGCAGCCGTTTTCCCCCAGGTTTCCCCCCGCCTTGCTGAAAATATGCCGGATTTCCGCCACGGCCCGATTTTTGTTGTCCGTCAGGGATTCAACATATACCGCGGCTCCGCCCGGTCCGTATCCTTCGTAAACCGATTCCTCGTAACTCGCACCTTCCAGTTCGCCGGTCCCCTTTTTTATGCCGCGCTCAATATTTTCCTTGGGCATGTTTTCCGCTTTGGCGGCCGCAATGGCGCTTCTCAGTCGCGGATTCGCATCCGGATCACCTCCCCCCATCCGTGCGGCTACGGTGATTTCCTTTATCAGCTTGGTGAATATTTTTCCCCGTTTGGCGTCAGCAGCGCCTTTTTTATGCTTAATTGAGGACCATTTGCTATGACCCGACATATTTACCTCCTGAATTAAAATCCCTGTTCCATTACTGTTGATCCGGCTTTTTTCCCATGCCGATAATATAAATTTCCTTACTGGCCTTTCTCGTACTCTTCGGCTTGTAAATTTTATACGATTTGTAATCCTCCCTGACCAGTGCCAAAAACCGGTCAAAATCTTCACCCTGGAAAATTTTGCAGATAAATGCACCGCCCGGTATCAACGTTTCCCTGGCAATCATTAATGCCGCCTCGCATAAATTATAGGACCGGGCCGAATCCACGTGCTTGTTTCCCGTTGTGGACGGCGCCATATCACTCATCACCACGTGAAACGTTCTGCCGGCAAGGGCGGTCAACAGGTCCCGGCCGGAAAAAACATCCTGCTCATATACCGCAACATTGGCCGGGAGGGTCACGGTTACCGGTTTGATATCGATCCCCATGACCTGCCCCGTGTCCCCCACCTGTTGGGCTGCATAAATCAACCATGATCCGGGAGAGCACCCCAAATCGAGAATTCGGCCGCCCTTTTTAAGCAGGTGGTATTTCTGCTGAATTTCCTTAAGCTTGAATACGGATCTGGCTGGAAATTTTTCCTGCTTTGCCTTCCGGGTGTAGTAGTCTTCCCATTTACTCCGTTTTTTTCGCGACTGTTTCATATAACTGTGTGGCGTTCAAGTCAACACGACGTTTTAAGAACCTTTTGCCGGTATCACGGAATGTCTAAAACAAAAACTCCATTGCCTCGGCTACATTGTTAACGCCAACGACTTCGATTCCCTGAATATCCAACGTGCGCTTAAGATTGTTTTCCGGTATGAGACAACGTTTGAACCCCATTTTTTTACATTCCGCCACTCTGATCTCAATATGGCCCACGGCCCGCACTTCACCGGTAAGCCCCACCTCCCCCAACACCACGGTTCCGTCAAAAAGGGGCTGGTCCAGAAAACTGGACGCCACGGCTGAAACGATACCCATGTCTACTGCAGGTTCATCCACCTTAACCCCGCCGGCGACATTCATAAAGATATCATGGCCCATAAGGTGCATTCCCAGCTTTTTCTCCATTACCGCCACCAGGAGGGCAACGCGGTTTTGGTCGATCCCAAGTATGGTCCTCCTGGGATTGCCGAAGCTTGTGCTGGAGGCTAGGGCCTGCAGTTCAATCAATATGGGCCGTGTTCCTTCCATGCTTGCGGTGACAACGGATCCCGGTGTATTTGCCGGCCTTTCCGATAAAAACACCTCTGATGGATTGGCCACACCTTCAAGGCCCCTTTCATTCATCTCAAATACGCCGATTTCATTGGTCGAGCCGAACCTGTTCTTTACGGCCCGCAGGATTCTGAAGATGTGATTCCGATCACCTTCAAAATACAACACCGTGTCTACCATGTGCTCCAAAAGCTTGGGCCCGGCAATCGCACCGTCCTTTGTCACATGTCCCACCAAGAAAATCGGTATGCCGGTTTTCTTTGCCGCCAGCATGAGCTGGACAGTGGACTCCCTCACCTGACTGACGGTTCCGGGGGCCGATGTCAGTTCCGCATTAAACAGGGTTTGAATGGAATCGACCACCACAACGGCGGGATTCTGGGATTTCATTATGGATAGAATGGCATCCACATCGATTTCCGATACGACCATGAGATTTTCAGAGTCCGTTTTAAGCCGGTTGCTCCGGATTCGCAACTGCCGGATGGATTCCTCACCGGAAATGTAAAGTACCTTTCGACCGGTTGCGGCTATGCCGTGCAATGCCTGGAGCATCAGGGTTGATTTGCCGATGCCCGGGTCGCCGCCGATAAGAACCAAGGTTCCCGGCACCAGGCCTCCGCCCAGTACCCGATCCAGCTCCCTGATATTGGTCAACATCCGGTATTCCGCATCCAGGGTCACGGAATCGATGGGAACGGGTCCGGCACCGTCACCTGTTATTTCCCCGCCTTTAGGAGACCGCACTCCCTGCGCCTCTTCAACAAACGTGTGCCACTGGTTGCAGTCCGGGCATTTTCCCATCCACTTGGGTGTCTGATAGCCGCAGGCCTGGCAACAAAAGATGGTTTTGGGCGTCTTTTTCACGCGTTTTCTTTTGACCTTTATTTGGGGTTATGGTTTGATATTGGCATTCATATCATGCTGTTTATTTTGTATCAAGATACGGATAGATCAAATTATCTGCATCATCAGGAAACAGTCAGTGCAATCAAACCCGCCATCCGGTTCAGTGAGGCCGAAAAAAGTTCTTAAGGAGTACGACCGTTAAGTCGAAACAAAAAAAATATGAAGATGATAAAATTTTTCTTTACCATTAAACAAGAAAACAGCGCCGTGAACAAGCCGGCATCAATGACCTGTAATCTCATCGTCTTTCTTGTTTTTTTATCAGCCGCCATTGAGGCATCCGCCCTGAAAGGATATCCCCATTTTAATTTGCTGAAAGACAAACTGGTCGCCGACGGGTTTAACAAAGACAGGATCGACGGCCTTTACAACGACCCCGGCGCCATTTTTGCCGGCGATATCGCCGGATCTTATTTTCGCCATAATGAGGACAAATTAGACTATAAACAGTTTACAGCGAAAAGCGCCATTGAAAAAGCAAAAATCTATATGGCCGAACACAAAGATGAACTTGTCCGGGCACAGAAGGTTTACGGCGTGGATAAATGCGTTATCACCGCCATCATGCTGGTGGAAACCCGACTGGGAACCTACGTCGGGGCAAGCCCGGTATTGAGTATTCTGTCCACTATCGCGTCCCTTGAAAATCATGTCAACCGGGATATTTTATGGCGGGAACAGTTGAACCGTTATAAGCTGTCCAGAAAAAGATATGACCAAAAGGCCATCCGGAAAGCCCGCTGGGCTTATCAGGAATTAAAGGCCTTTTTAACTTACACCCAACGGGAAAAGATAGATCCGCTGGCCGTCAAGGGCAGTTATGCCGGAGCCGTGGGGATCGCCCAGTTCATCCCCACCAATATCCTCACCCTGGGAGTTGACGGAAACCGGGATGGATCTGTGGACCTGTTTACCCATTCCGATGCCATCGCCAGCATCGCCAACTATCTGAAACATTCCGGCTGGAAACCCGGCATTGACAGGAAAACGGCTTTCAAGGTAATCTACAGCTATAACCACAGCCGGTATTATGTAAATACGATATTAGAGATATCCGATTTGTTGAAAGGATAACCATGGAAATAAAGACAGCGGTAACCATCATCATACTGTGCGTCCCGTTTCTCCTGGGCACGATCTGGGCCATCGTGGACCTGGGCCAGAAGGATTTCGGTTCTGTCGGCAAAAAAGCCCTTTGGGCTCTCATCGCTTCAATTCCCTTCATCGGGTTCGCCATCTATCTGATTTTCGGGTTCAGAAAAGGAGAAAAAATAGATTAACGGCAACTGTCAAGATTTTGTACCAATTGCCATAAAATAATTGACAAGCCCTCCCATTTTCTTATATTCCTCCCTATCATGTCAAAACGTGGTCCCATCGTCTAGCGGTTAGGACGCCGGCCTCTCACGCCGGTAACCGGGGTTCGATTCCCCGTGGGATCACCATCAATTAAATCAACAGGTTAAAATGATTTTTCAAGCCTCTTTTTCATTGTGAAAATTTCAATACCCAACAGCATACCCAACATGCCGGACCAAAATGAAAGGTTTTTCCCCCTGAAAATAAAACCCGGTACCATCCGTTTGACAGTGCCGGGCAGGGTCTGGTTCCATCCGTTGTTCAAACCCCAAGGTTAAGGAGGTTGTTCATGGAAGGGTCCCTCAAATATTGCATGCCTTGCTCCTGACAGTGTTTTTCTGTTATCCAAAATTTAAATACCACCGTCTGCCAGAACGCAAAGAGCCAAAAATCATATGGCGGTAATCATTCAAATTGGTTTTTCTTGATTGATTATAATGAAATTGATACAAACTTGAATATTATTAAATATTTTACGTTTATTGAAATTATGCTCGTAAAATTAAAGATCTGAAAATTAAGTTTGCCATTTGCAATCTTTATAAGGAGGAACCAATGGATAATTATTTGAATCGAATAATTAGATCATTAAAATTAGAGCCAAATTTGTATGAAGAAGTAGAATCAGATAAAGGCGCCCTGGGCCAAGCAATGGGAGTCGTTGTATTGGCAAGTATCTCAGCTGGTATAGGCTCAATCGGGATAGCTGGGTTAGGTGGTATCCTGACAGGGACATTAACCGCGGTAATTGGGTGGTTTGCTTGGTCCTATATTACATATATCATTGGTACAAAACTATTACCTGAAAGTCAGACAAAAGCTGATTTTGGTGAACTTTTAAGAACGATAGGTTTTTCGAGTTCTCCAGGCCTTTTTCGATTAATTGGGATTATACCTGGGCTAATGGGAATTGTTTTTTTTATAACAGGTATTTGGATGTTGGTGGCTATGGTTATTGCAGTTAGGCAAGCGTTAGATTATCAGAGCACATTTCGTGCTGTAGGGGTTTGTTTAATTGGTTGGATTGTACAAGCACTAATAGCTGGAATATTCTTTGCAATTCTAAAATGATAGCTCTCATACGATCAATATATAGTGGGATGTTCATGCATAATATGCAATAAAGGCTGTAGATATTGCTGTTATCACCGATGCTATTATTACCATATTCCCCCGTTTTCTTTTGTTTTGCCGGTAACACCCCATGGCACTACCAGCTTTTGGTTTGTACGGCTTAAGCCCCGATTGCCGCTTCTCTTGGCGCTGACACGTTCGTTTTGGTGTTTGCCTCAATAACACCCTGCAGGGCTTCAATCGCCTGATAATAAGCCTATTTTGATATTCAAAGAGAAGATCCTCGATAAAATTCATTGGCATTTTATTTCGGTTGATATAAAAAAAGGACATGAATAAACAACCCTGTTTTTCCAGCGCTACCTCGGCGAGGCCACTATGAAAACCCTTGATGAATTAAAACAAAAACTAAGCGAACTTGCTAAAGAAATAGAGGAAACCAAAAAAAGGCTCCCCGCTCACTCTGTAAAACCGCCCGTCATGATGGACCTGCTGGATCTTGAGGATCAATACGCCGAAATTTTTAAACAAATTGAAAAATTAAAACCGCAGCAATGAAAAAGCTCGCCAAAGCCAAAACCCCGCAGGCTAAAGACATGTTTCGGAAGTTGACACGAGGGCCCAGGCGATTAAAGCCGGAGCAACCCTTGTGAAGCAACCACAGAAGGCATTTTGGGGTGGATACAGTGGTTACTTCAAAGATTCCGATGGGCATCTTTGGGAAATTGCACACAACCCTCTCTTTTGGGTCGGTCCGCGTGATAATACCGAATAATCGGGGCCCATACCCGGTTGGTATTATCATGGCCACAAGCCTGAAAACAAACTGCCTGGATGTGGGGTTTGGGGTAATGAATATGGCGATGACAGATCCATAGATATTTGGTGAACTAGCCACGATCAAATCTGACACATAATAGCTGTGTTAAATGGTAGTCACCGCTATCCTTTCTGAGGAAACCAAACCAAAAGAATCAGAAAGGATAGTTGTCGGATCAGATCGTGGTCATTACACCTTAACCGAGTCCGGGCACCCTTTCGGGCACCCTCTAACCTCCCGAGCTGATTATGGAAAAACAGACGTCCTGAAATCAAGCGTCTGCAAGCCCCCATCAATAATCAATTGAATCTGCTGTTTATTGCGTTACGGTCGTATTTCAGGATAATACTGCATTTTTTAATTCGTCCATCATTTTTTCAACATCAAAATGATATTTTTGCGCAACGGTTGCCAACGATTCAAAGAGTGCATTGCAGCAGATGCATTCCCCGGCCAGTTCATCATATTTTTTAAATACCGTTTCCGTTTCACGGTACCGACTTACGATATCCAGCACCGTCATATCGGGGGTGATGTTTAAACGACTCATTTATTTACCTTCCCTTTATTGTGTTGACAAAACAGGAATCATCGTCTTGATACGCCGTAACGCAGCCGGTATTTTCCGGCAGAAAAACCCGAAGGCGTTTTGTATTATTTATCAGATTTAACGGGGACTATTTCTTGCCCCCGTTTTTTTTAAAACCCGAAAGCGGCCTGGACGGTAAGGATATCGACCGTATGATCTTCGTCATCCACCTGGGTCCATTCCGCGGTCAGTTTGTTGGCGAAACTTTTGATATAATAATTGCATCCAATGCCGTAGATGGTCGTATCGTTCGTTCCCGGCGCATCCGGCATCACCGATTGATAATGGGCAAAAGGCTGAAAATTGCCTCCCAAAAGAAGACCCGCTTTTATCGTAAATATATCGCCGTCTTCCCCGGCCGTCAGATCCGACCAGGTGACGCCGTTGACGGCATTGTCCATCCGGATAAATGACATCGCCGATGTTACGGTGGCAGTCTGCATGGGCAGATCAAGGTGCAAATCAATCGTATAGGCTTTATAATCTCTTTTTTTGCCACCAATGACAAGATCTGATTGGCTATCGAATCCACCGCCTATGGCCAGAATTTTCTTTTTGCCCAGGTATGTCTCTTTATTGAACCAGCCTGTTTCCGGATCAAACAAGTTCAGGCTCAGGCGACCGGCAATCCTTATATGATCATCCGGATTGGCGGTGTTGCCTTCTTGCCCTTCTCCCACCATCAGCCGATACTGAAACTTGTCGTCAAACACATTTCCCCAAATGGTCACGCTGTCATCACGGCCGACCTTGCTCGGGTAAAAGATGCCGCTCCGAAGGCCTCCCTGTCCCCAGTCAAGCTCCGTGGTCAGCAAAGCCTTGGTGGAAGTCGTTCCATAATTTCGGGTGAACGGAATATACATCCGTCCCACCTGAATCATCAAATCATCTTCCAACAGTTTATAGGTGACCCAAGCATCTCTTAAAGCCAGACCGGTGCCGAGTCCCGCCCCGGGATTGTCCAGACCTTCCTGGCCGATCCGGTCACCGGCGTAATGAACAAAAAAGCTCAGTTGCGGAGAAACGGTCCCCTGGACGCTGAGATAGGTTCGCCTGATCATGAAATCGTTGATGTGATCATTCCATTTCCCGTCGCCGTCCCGGTCATAATCGCTGAGATGTTGATACCAGGCCTGTGCCCAATAACCAATTCCCAAAGACATATCGCCGTTTCGATAAATTTCAAATGACCATGACATTGAAGGCAAAAACATTATTCCACAGATCAAAAACAAAAATTTTTTCATCATTTTTCCCACTCCTTTTTTTGAATACGTATTCGTTTATGTGCCCGTTGAAAAGAACCTTTCCAAAACAACGGGAATCTGACGTATGATTTCCATTACCTGCGTACCCGGGTCGGGATGAGACATTTCTCCTGCCTGCCGGGCAATTTTGGATGAAAAGAGACAGGCGGTTTGAATATCTTTTTCAAGCCCCGTAAAAGCCGCTGTCAGGCCGGTAATAATATCCCCCGTGCCTCCGATGGCTTCCATTGAAGGAATCATCGGTTCTGATACGGATTCAACAATACCGGTCGCGTTTGCCAGAACATCTTTTTCCCCCTTGACCAGGAGATAACGGGCCGCATTTTTATGGGCGTACGCCTGTTCAATCATTTCCGGCACACGCGCCTTTTCATGAAATATAAAACCGCGGGTATAAAACGGGTGGGGTGCTGATGCATCGGCTAAAAAAGCCAATTCTCCGATATCCGGCGTAAACAGATCATACGCATCGGCCTGACCGCTCATTTTGGCCGCGTACATAAAACCGGCATCCGCAATAAGGACCGGACGAACCGACATCTCATCCACTGCAAACAACACCTTGTTATGCCAATCCACATCCGGCTGGATGTAGTGAAACGTCAGGCTGACATATTTCTGATCAGACAGTGATTTAACAAGGTGTGCGTAGAGCTTGCGACTGCCTGAACCTTTTCCGATATCGCCCACCAGCAAGGCGACCGGCGGAGGTGTGCCGAAAAACTCACATACCTGCACGGCAGTAGCCAGCAAGGCGGGAGTTCCCCGATTGATATCAACCGGTTGTTTTTCGATGATCAGTTTTCCACCGGACAAAAATGCAGGTCCGCAGGTCAGTGGAAAATCTTCCTTTGGTACTGTACCCACTACTGCGAACATTTTCGACGTATTTCCTCATAAGCCAGTTGAAGGGCATATCCGCATAACGTATGGCCGATACTCCGGGGAGATGGGGCAGCATCCAGTCGTTTCCCCACCATTTCAGCAGCCAGATAAGGCACATCCGGGCACCCTCCACCGGAAACATTGACCACCGCCAAGGAGGCTTTATCCACCGTGATTTTCATATTCGCCGCCCGGACCATTAGAAATTGACCGTAGTCCGTTGTAAAAAAAACATCCACAGGATCAAGCAAAGGTCCTGAGACAGGAACCGCTTTCAAAGGAAAAATATTTTCCGCTTCAAGAATTCTGAGAATATCCAGTTCCTCGATCAATGGAAATTCGATCACCAGATCGCATCCGGTCCGGATTTCCGGGGGTGGTCCCATAACCCGGACTGCCCACCCGGATTTTTTGAGGACCGCTTCAGCCCGTATAACATCACTGGTGTGTTCAAACACCAGAATCCCACGATCGGCTGATGATCCCCGGACTTTATGGTGGTGCTTCGACTTTTTCTTTTTAAAGAAACCGAGCACGGTTTACCCCTTTATAATCGTGATCCGATAGCCTTCACCTTCCGGAGAAACATCCTTAACCTCACATCCCTGGCTAGCGGCGGCCCGCGTTACGTTTTCCCTGGATGTATCGGTATCCACCAGGATGACAATCTCCTTGTCTTCCCCTTTCCTGATTTCATCCAGCGTCATGATAACCGGCTGAGGGCATGAGAGCCCTCTCGCATCGACTGTTGCTGCCATCTGAAACCCCCTCCTTATTATCCGACTTTTTTTCTCATGGTAAACCCGATAAACAGACACACCAAGAGCCCGACCACGACAGCGGCAATACCGTTGGGGCCTACGCCTCTGGGTGAGCTTGCCAGTCCGAAGTTATGGGCGAACCCAGCGCCCACGATCATCCCCAGCACGAATACGGCTGCATCGCCATCCCCTTCACCGGATAAAAACAACTGGCGGCCCGGGCATCCACCGGCCAGGGCAAAAGCAAGCCCGGCCAAGGTCATACCGAAAAAATTCCAGATATGCATGGTGTGCGCCACTGGTTGACCGGCAAACCCCGGGTTGAATTGCCCCAGGATCAGGTTGGACAAAAATGCAAAAACAATCAGGCTGATGAATCCGCCGAGCAAATGGGTTTGGCCGAACAGCACCGTATCGCGAATCGCACCCATGGTACAAAAACGGCTTCTCTGGGCCAGAAAACCGATACCCAGACTCACGATAAAAGCCAGCAGCAGGGGCGCGTGCATGGCACCGGGACCCTTCACACTGTAAAACAGCACACCGCTTTTTTCCTGGCCCTCGACTTGCGGAAATATGAACATCAGTACCAGAAATCCGATCATAATCAGCGGAAGCACCCACCCCACTGTCGTATGGGTTTTCTGGGTGCGTCCCAGGTTATACCCGGTTTTGAGAAAGAGAGTGCCGATCCAGATGCCGAAAATCAGCCCCAGCAATCCCAGAATGGCATTTCCGTCTCCACCGGCCAACCGCAACACCGCCCGCCATGGACATCCTAGAAACACTAATGCACCGATCATGGCAAAGGCGCCCAAAACAAACCGAACAATGGGCGCTGATCCGGCCCTTGGTCGAAACTCTTTGAAAATGTAAGCCGCGATCAGCGATCCAAGCACAAAACCGATAATCTCTGGCCGAATGTACTGCACCACCGCAGCCCGGTGAAGACCGAGAGCACCGGCAATGTCTCGCTCAAAGCAGGCCACACAAATACCCATGTTTCCCGGGTTGCCCAGTTTCTGCAGCAACGGCGCCAGGATTCCGATAACAGCCCCAACCGTGATGATCCCCCATCGTGTGGCAAAAATATTTTTCATCCCAAAATCCTTTCTTCAAATCGTGGTTATGAAGGAATATCCCAGAAGCAAATGATGGAAGCAAATATATCCCATATAATATTTTTATGTGTCAAATTGATTATTTCGATACAATAGAGGTGAAAAATGTTAATTTTCTATATTTTTAGAGGATCGATGAAAACAGAATTGATATAAGGTATGCAATTATGACTTGATCTAATGATCAATTTTATAATATTTTTAGAAAATGGGTAAAATCTTTGATTCAGGCATTATTTTTTTCCAAATAAATATAAATTTCTATTAGTTAAACAGCTTTCCCGTGAGAAAAAAACTTGTCTATCGTGATGTTTTTACGGATTAAAATGATCTTCCTAGAAAAAGCACTGATATGGATCCGTTTTCAATGTCTTAAAAGCAGATAAGAAAGTTCGAAATGTTTAAATTCCTCCACGCAGCAGACGTTCACTTGGACAGCCCGCTTCACAAGCTTGATCTTTACGAGGGAGTCCCGGTGGATGAATTCCGGCAAGCCACCAGAAGGGCATTCGTAAACCTCATTGAGATGGCCATCTCCGAGAATGTTGCATTTGTGTTAATAGCCGGTGACCTTTATGATGGAGACTGGAAGGATTATAATACAGGACTTTTCCTAGTGAACCAAATGGCAAGACTGCATGATCAAAACATACCGGCTTTCATTATTGCCGGAAACCACGATGCAGCAAATAAGATAACCAAAACCCTTCGGTTTCCAGACAATGTTCATTTGTTTCCATCTGCCAAACCCGCTACCTTCCAGATCGAGAATATAAACGTGGCCTTACACGGTCAGAGTTTTTCTTCTGCTGTTGTTAAAAAAGATTTATCGCAAAGCTATCCAGACCCGGCAAAAGGGTTCTATAACATAGGCCTTTTGCACACTTGCGCAAATGGCCGAGAAGGTCATGAACCCTATGCCCCTTGCTCCATAGATCAGCTCAACAACAAAGGGTATGATTATTGGGCACTTGGCCATGTTCACAAGCACGAAATACTTCAGGTGGATCCTCCGATCGTATTTTCGGGAAATACCCAAGGACGTCATATCCGTGAAATCGGTCCCAAAGGGTGTGTTCTCGTTTCCGTTGATGACAGTGGCCTTTCAGAAATAGAGTTTAAACCGTTGGACGTTGTTCGATGGGAAGTCGCTGATGTGGACGCAACCAATGTGGACCGTGGATATGAAGTTGTTGACCGATTTAAACAGCGCCTTGAACAGCTTATAGAAGAAAATCAGAACATGCCATTAGCGGTCCGGGTTTATGTTAAGGGAGAAACACCTGTCCATGATGAAATGCTTTCAGACATGGAACGGTGGTCCAATGAGATTAGATCAACGGCGATGGATGTCGGCAATGACAAGGTCTGGGTGGAAAAAATAAAATTCAGAACCCGTTTACCCGTATCAGACAAATCTCTTGGTCAATCCGACGGGGCTATCGGAGAATTATTGGGTTTACTTGAGGAACTAAAAATTGATCGTGCGGCCCGGTTTGATCTTGTCTCTGAATTGGCAGATATTGATAAGAAACTTCCTCGTGAACTTAAAGAGGGGCCGGAGGGCCTGCGATTCGATGATGACTGGCTAAATGATTTGCTGGACCAGGTACGGCCAATGCTGGTCAAACGGCTACTGAGAAATGAGGGGGCTGAATGAGGATTGATGAACTTCGTTTAATGGCATTTGGGCCCTTCACCGATTCGATAATCGACCTCCACGACGGAAAAGAAGGCTTTCACATTATATATGGTCTTAATGAGGCGGGTAAAAGCTCTGCGTTAAGGGCTCTGCGGTATATGTTATACGGAATACCGGAACGATCGACAGATAACTTTCTCCACCCCTATTCCAAGATGCGGATCGGTGGAACCATTCGATCCGGTAATGGAGAGGTTTTAGAATTGATCCGCCGAAAGGGGCGGGACAATACTCTCCGTACCACAGACGATATATCCATAATCGAGGAAATGGAACTGCAACGATTTTTAGGTGGTGTCGACGCCGAACTTTTCTCAACCATGTTCGGTATCGGTTATGAAGATCTTGTCCGGGGAGGAAAGGAAATCATTCAAGGGGGCGGAAATTTAGGGCGACTAATTTTTTCAGCCGGTTCAGGAATTGCCAATTTAAGGGAGGTTCAAAACGAGCTGCAGAGAGCTGCCGACCGGCTTTTTAAACCAGCAGGCCAAAAACCAACGATCAATGAAGCCCTGGGACGTTTAAACAAGATTCGAAAAGAGCTTAGGAATGCTCAACTTCCCGGGCAGGAGTGGGTCAAACATGATGAATCGCTTCGAAAGGCAATGGCGTGTAAAAGTCATGTCGAAGCAAAGTTGAGTGAAAAATACAAGGAACGGAATCGCTTATATCGCATACGGGAAGCCATGCCCCTGATTGCCGAACACAAAGAACTGACAAATGAGATAAAAGATTATGCCTCGGCTGTTCTTTTACCTGAAGAGTTTGCGGAAAACAGACGAAAATTGTTGACTGACTTGAGTATTGCCGAGAGAGAAAAAAGGACGGCTTTGAAAAACATCGAGTCCCATCGACAAACCATTTCAGGACTGGAAATCTCCCATGAGCTTTTACATAACGCTGATCTGGTTGAAGAGATTCATCGAGAGCTGGGCAGCCAGCGAAAGGCGGCAAAAGATCGTATCGGTCTGGAAACACGCCGGAATACCTTGCGCCGGGAAGCCAAGGAAACGTTACTCAATTTACGGGATGACCTCACGCTGGAAGAGGCGGAAAAACTGAGAATCAAGAAAGCTGAAGCAGTGCTGGTTCAGGATCTTGGGGCCCAGTACGAGCGTATCATAACACGAATCGAAGACGCGAGGGATAAACTTCCGGAACTTACCCGGGAAATTTCCAAAATTAATAACGACCTTGAAAATCTTGATGCACCACTTTCGATTGATGAACTGCAGATAGTTCTTGCAGAGGCTGAAGACTATGGTCCCCTTGAAAAACTTAACCGGACCGAACAAACCGAAATTCAAAACCTGTTGACAACCATCGCGCTTGAAACTGATAAACTGGGCGTTAAGAGCAGGCCGCTTGAAAAACTGGAAAGTCTCCCGGTTCCATTTTTAGAAACCATTCGCGTATTTGAAAACCGTTTTGATGTGTCTGGCCGGGAATTGGATGATATTGATAGTGAAATCAGAAAAACTAAAAATACATTAATCGACATCAAGCGGCAGATTGAAACGCTTCAGCTTGAGCAGGAGGTTCCCACGGAGGAAAATCTCCAAAAAGCCCGGGAAAGACGTGATCAAGGCTGGCAACTTATTTCCCGGAAACTAAACAAAATGGCGATTTCAAATGAAGAACTCAACCGGTATCTTGAAAAAACGTCGGGCCCAACGACACTTGGCGAAGCTTTTGAAGCCGATATAAAGGAAACCGATGCCATCTCCGATCGGCTTAGACGGGAGGCGGATCATGTTGCAAGCAAAGTAAGGCTGTCGGCCGATTTAAACAACCACCAGGATCAACTGCAACAACTTGAAAAAAAGCGCGAAACCGCTGAAAAAAACAGAAATGAAATATCAAAAGAATGGATTGAGATCTGGCAGCCGTCCGGAATTAATCCAAGATCACCCAGGGAGATGGAAAATTGGGCCCAGGATTTTCGGTCATTAATTGAAAAGGTAAAAGAATACCGGTCACGCCAGGCAAAGATTAATCAATTAAAATATGAAATAGAAGCGCATCGAAAAAAACTGATCCAATGTTTTCTGTCATTTCCCGGACTGCCGGACGTTGGTGATGAACCACTGGTCAGCCTGATTAAACGGGCGCAATCTTTCATTAAAACGGAAAAAGAGCTGTTAAACGAACGGGAACGGCTATCCCGTGAAAAATCCGGAAAGGAAAATGAACTGGCCATCGCAACAGCAAGATTGAAAACCAGTGAACAGGAACTGGTAACATGGCAGAACAAATGGGAAAAGGCGGTTCAGCCCATTGGTATTGAAGCCAAGTCTGTTCCAGCCCAGGCAACGGTTGTAATGGAAGAGCTGAAGAGCTTGTTTGACAAACTCAAGGAGGCAAAAATCCTGCAACAGCGGATGAACGGTATAGATCGTGACGCTGATGAGTTCGTTCGAAAGGTTTCCGGGTTAGTTGATATCGTCGCAACAGATCTGATCGATCGTAGCGCGGATGAGGCCGCACTTGAACTGCAAAATCGATTGAAACGATCCAGGGATGCATGGTCAAAAAAAGAAACGCTTGAAAAACAGTTGGATCAGGAAGAAAAGCGACTGAAAAAGGCAACCGATGACCTTTTGCAGATTGATACACATTTAAAAAACATGTGTAAAGAGGCCAATTGCCAAAGCAGCGATGAACTCCCCGAGGCAGAGAGGCGTTCGATCAGACGACGGCAGCTCGAGACAAACTTAAAAAACTTGAATGACCAATTACACAAACTGTCTGGTGGTGCTGCTGTGGATGATTTTATAATTGAAGTACTGGCGGTCGATCCGGATGGCATCGATGGAGAAATAAATCGTCTTTCAGACGAAATTGATAAACTCAACCAGGAAAAATCCCTGCTTGATCAGACGATAGGAAGTGAGCGAACCGAACTCAGCAAAATGGATGGTAGCGCAAAGGCGGCTGACCTGGCAGAAGAGATACAGATTATTCTGGGAGGGCTCGGAGATAATGTGGAACAGTATGCCCGTCTGGTAATTGCCAATAAAGTTCTGAGCCAGGCCATCGAGCGTTTCAGGGATAAGAACCAGGGCCCCATTTTAATGAAGGCGTCAACACTCTTTAATCGGATTACCGGCAGCTCCTTTGAGGGTATCCGTGCAGAATTTGAAGAAACAGGTCAACCGGTAATTGTCGGTTTACGGCCGGGAAACAAAGAAATTGTCAAGGTGGAAGGAATGAGTGACGGTACGGCTGACCAGCTTTTTCTGGCACTGCGGTTGGCGGGTTTAGAGACGTACATTGAAAAAAACGAACCGCTTCCCTTCATTATCGATGATATCCTAATCAAATTTGACAATGAAAGGGCAACGGCAACACTCCAGATATTAGCAGAATTATCGAAAAAAACACAGGTGATTTTTTTCACACATCACCAGCATATGGTGGATCTTGCCACAAAAAACATTAGCTCATCGGTTTTGTTTCGACATACTTTAAGCAATTAAAGTGGTATTGCTTGGTAATCACTGCCCAATCAGCCGGCTCGTCGGCGACGCTGCGGTGAAGGGCTGGTGGTAACGGCCGAAAACGGGTATGCACAAGTGGTTCTTGTCGCTGGAATCATCTGCGAGATCTGGCACTCGGGGATATGAATAATGTTCTTACCCTTCGATCTCTGGCCAAGAGCGGATTTATTTTAATTAACACCAGAACATCCAGTACCGTGATGACTCCATCACTATTCAAATCACAGGCAGGGAAGCTTGAAGCTGGTTTGTTTAAATTGGCAAGAAGGATATCCAGATCCTTTGTATCGATAACACCGTCTATATTAAAATCTCCTTCACAGATATCACCAATGCCGTCGTTGTCGGCGTCTGCCTGATCGGTATTCGGGTTAAGAGGACAGTTGTCGCATTCATCAAATACCAGGTCTTCATCGATATCTGGAAAAACGGATTCAAATGCTCCCATATCATACCCGAGACCCTGGGGCCGCGAAGTCCCCTCAATATCCAAAAGCGGTGAATCTACTGAAGTTCCGGTATCCACGGCAGGTGAAGAACAAGATTCCGGATAATAATCTCCCTCTGTGAACCCCGGATCACCGTAAAGGTTAAATCTGCATTTTCCGTCCGGAATAGTATTGGTATTGCTCAACCCGCTGCCCGGTGAACTTTCCCCTGTATAGTATTGATTTGTATCAAGATCATAATAATCACCATCAAGATTGTTAAAGAACAGGCAATACGTCACCAGCGGATCTGAAGATAAATCAAATTCGTAAATTGCGTCCGGGTCATTATTTTCCAGGATGGTATTGGTTATTGCGGGCGATGAATTTTGGCAAAACACGCCGCCGCCTAAAATTGCCGAATTCCCGCTGATGGTGCAGTTCTTTAAAGCTGGTGATGAAACAAAAGAACAATAAATACCACCGCCGTTTAACCCCGTGGAATTGCCGCTGACGATACAATTTTCAAGCACCGGGGATGAAAAATCGCAATATATACCACCGCCTTCATTCGCCGAATTCCCGCTGATGGTGCAGCTCTTTAAGGTTGGTGATGAAACAAAAGAACAATAAATACCGCCGCCTCCGTTATCAGCTTCATTTCCGTCGATAATGCACTCCTCAAACGTCGGGGATGAAAAATCGCAATATACACCACCGCCTTCACTCGCCGAATTCCCGCTGATGGTGCAGTTTCTGATCGTCGGGGAGGACAGTAAATAACAAAATATACCGCCGCCTATATCAGCCGAATTCCCGCTGATAATGCAATTTTCAATTGTCGGTGATGAGCCGTCGCAGTATATTCCACCGCCGTATTCTTCGTGCACGCCATTTATGATTGAAAATCCGGAGACAACAGAGGCCGGCCCCTCTTCTGTATGAAAATGAAATCCCCGACCGGCTCTCTCACAGTCGATGATGCAATTCTCCGGATTTCCGGTTACCGACCTGACGGTTATGGCCTTGCCGTTAAAATCGATGTCCCGGTTTCCCTCCCCCATATAGATCCCATCTTCAACCAAAACCGTATCCCCGTCGCCGGCCGCATTAACTGCAGCTTGAATGGTTTCATATGCCGTGCCGGTACCGTCGTCGATGGTGATTCCTGTTTCTAAAGTTATTGCAATGCCTTTTACAGAAAAAACAACAAAAAAGATGAAGAAAATGAAAAATATGTGCATAACTTTTCTGTATGGTGTCATATTTTCTCCCTTCCAGGCAAAACGGTCATGATTGAATGTAAAACGGTGGACGATTAAACAACAAAAGATCCCAAATCTCGGCAAAGACAAAAAAACAGGGTTGTGAAAAGAGTTAATGCTAAATTAATATTGATAAAATGCATTAATACCGTCAAAAATCAGGAATTTATTTTTATAATATTTCAAACGTGGTATGTCAACAAATCCTTTGGTTTGTCCTTACGGACCGTTACGGCACGTGCAAGTCATCTCCGGCAATATTGCCCTTACACGTCAAAAAACCCTTAAAAGCAAGACCGGGTTCCCCTTTTAAATGGAGAGACCCGGCCCCGCGATCTTCTCAATATTTTTCTTGATTATTGATGCTTTTGCATCTCTTCAACGGGTGCGGTTTCAATACCGGTGTTCGGTTTTTCCACATCAGGCGTACTGAAAAGTGCTTTGAGAGATTCCAGCTTTTTATCGACCAGATCCGACTGCATCGGGTCAAGATCGAGAGATCTTGCTTCTTCCAGAAATGCCAGTGCATTTTCATATCCTTCAGATGTCTCCGAAGCAGCCGCCACCTCTGATTTATAAAGCAAGGTCATCAGATGGATGGAAACGGACCGGATGGATATGTCTTTTTTTAAACCTGGCGTGACCGCAAATGGCGCAGCCTTTTCCAGGTAAGATTGAATTCCGCTGAAATCAGGTACTCCCGGGGTGTCGAGCATGACATCGGCACGTTCTAAATAGTAAGCAGCCACAAACGGGAAAATGGTTTTTTTAGAACCTTCGGTTTTCAGGGCTTCGGAAAGTTGGGCACCCGGAAGGGATAGCAGGAATGTCTTTCCCATGGGAGCGAATCTCCCCTGCCAGACCTCCACGGCGCCGTTTTTATTTTCAAGGTAATAGGTGTTTTTATGTGAAAAACTGACGGCGATGACGGCAAAGACCAGCACCACAAAAACCACCACGGCGATTTTCATCATCTGGTCCTGGATATCGGGCGGTTTTACGTCTTTCTTGCTGTTGTAAGATATGGTGACCTTTTGATCCGACTCAGCCCGCATTAAGGGCGGGGTTGTCATTTTTTCAGCAGCGGCCTTTTCAGCAGCGGCCTTTTCAGCAGCGGCCTTTTCAGCAGCGGCCTTTAAGGATGCCATATCATACTTTTGAAACAGCAGTTTTTTTATTCGATCGACTTCATCCTTGTCACCGGTTATAAAGGGAGGGGCTGCAAAGGCCTTTTTCTTTTCCGGATCAATGGGAGGGATATATGGTTTGTCAGATTTTTCCCCGTCGAATTTCTTAAAAATAAGATCTTTTAAGGCGGGTTTCCCGGCTTTGGTTTTTGCAGTTGTTTTCTTTTTTGCCGAAATTTTCGCCGGTGCTGCGGCGTTTGTTTTTACCGATTTTTTCTTTGCCACTGCTTTGGATACGGTTTTTGCTGCATCGTCACCGGGTTTTGCACTTTTCTTTTGTGCCTTTTTCTTTTTTACCGTGGGTTTCAGCAAACTGTTTTTCCCCATATGAACCTCTTTTGATTTATGATATGTATTACATGTTGAAATCTTAACATATTTATGAAAATGTTCATATAAAAGATCGACCGGATTTTGTAAACATTTTTCTCCGGGTCTTCTCAGCCATGCCTTGCTGAAATCAACAAACCCGGTTAAGGCTGAAAAGGAAAAATAAAAAACACATTGATTATAAAACGCCAGGTCAAAGTTATGGGGAACAGGCAATGACTCCAAACGACAGACTGAAGGAATTAAAAAGAATTATAAAAGGATACCGGTCTCTTCTGGTGGCTTTTTCCGGCGGAGTCGACAGCACATTTTTACTGGCTGTGGCCGCTGATGTGTTAAAAGACGATGTTCTCGCCGTTATTGGCGAGTCATCCGTACACCCGGTTTCGGAAACACGGTTTGCACGCTTTATGGCAAACAAGCTGGGGGTTCGGCATATGGTTCATCCGACGAATGAAATGGATTTGTCGGAATTCAGGTTAAACACCAGGGACCGATGCTACATCTGCAAAAAAAGCCTGATAAAAGAATTAAAGGGCATTGCAGTGCAGATGAACCTGGGGTATGTTGCCCATGGCGCAAATCTGGATGACTTAAAGGATTTTCGACCGGGCTTTGCCGCGGCCGAGGAACTGGGTGTTGTATCACCGCTGATTGGTGCCGGTTTTACAAAAGCGGATATTCGTGTCTTATCTCGTGAGATGGGGCTTGAGACATGGGACAAACCGTCTGTGCCCTGCCTGGCAACCCGGCTGCCGTATGGGATGCCGATAACCGAAGATGTTCTGAGACAGGTGGAGGCGGCGGAAGATATACTGAAAAACCTGGGCTTTGAAAATTGCCGGGTTCGTCATCATGGTCCATCCGCCAGGATTGAAGTAAACCCCGGTGATTTTTCCAGGCTCCTGAAAGTAAAAGCAAGGGATACGATTGTGTCCTCGTTTAAAAATCTGGGTTACCATTACGTTGCTCTGGATTTGGAAGGCTATAACCAGGGCAGCATGAACCGGATGATTATGTCGGAGCCAGATAAAAAATGAACCAGGTACCGGGAACCATCATATTCCGGTTCTGCCCGGAATGCGGATCAGACTGCATGGACAGGTCTGAAAAAAATGTCATGCGCTGCACGGCATGCGGATTTCAATTTTTCATCAATTCGTCGGCAGCGGTCGTAGCCCTGATTAAGGATGATGATAACCGAATACTGCTGACCCGGCGGGCAAAAGAACCGGCAAAGGGCCTGTGGGACCTGCCGGGCGGGTTTGTTGATCCGGGAGAAACCGTGGAAAACGCCGTTAAACGGGAAATAAAGGAAGAACTGAACCTGGATGTGGCCGAGTCGGTCTATCTGGGATCAACGCCGGGAACCTACTGCTTTTCCGATGTAACTTATCAAATAATAAATCTTATATTCTTATGCCGGGTGGATCATCTTGACGCCTTGAGGGCTGGCGACGATGTATCGGAAATAATCTTTTTGAAGAAAGATGAAATAAAACTTGATCAAATCGGATTGGAATCGATAAGGTCTGTTTTGCGAGATATGGCGGTGTTTCGAATTGGATAAGGAGGATTGGCAATGATAAAAATGTGTCTGAAATTAATGGGTTTATTTTTGGCAACGACGGTATTGGGATGTGCACCGGTTGTGATCGGCGGCGGTGCGGCCGGGGCATACAAAGTGGCCAGGGACGAAAGGACTGTGGGAAGGATATTGGATGATTCAAATATCAGTGCAACCATCAAAGCCGATTTGAGCAGTGATCCCTTGGTGAATGCTGTGGATATCGACGTGGATACCATCAACGGGAATGTGATTCTGACAGGCGTGGTGAAATCAAAGGAACAGGTAGACCGGGCCATTGAAATCGCAAAAAAAGTTGAGGGTGTGAAATCGGTAAAAAACAACCTCCAGGTGGGCAGGAAAACATTGGGGGAATCCATTGATGATCAGTTTCTAGTCAGTAAGATTAAAGCAAAACTGATCGGTGAACCGGGCATTTCATCCATGAGCATTGATGTGGATGCACAAAAAGGTGTGGTCACATTAAGCGGAATCGTTGCCAATCGAATCGTAAAGGAGAGAATCATTAAAATCGCCCGGGAGACCAAGGGGACGGTGCGGGTAATCGATAATATCACTGTAAAGCATCAATAATACAAGGTCTGTGATTATACAACCCAAAGAAATGGTCCGGGGCATTTGAAAAAACTTGACAAGATCGGCTGAAATGCCTAATGTCCATAATTATGAGCATATGCTCATAATGGAGTTGGTATGGCGCGACCCAATAAAAATCGGATTGTGGGGTTCAACCCGGATGTCGATTACTTTAAACCCCGGAGTATTCCCCTAAGGGATTTAAAAGAGGTGAATCTCACCGTGGATGAATGTGAGGCCATAAGACTTGCCGATTTTCTGAACATGTCCCATGAGGCGGCAGGCCTTGAAATGGGGGTTTCAAGGGCGACATTCGGAAGGATAATTCAACAGGCGAGAAAAACCATTGCAGATGCCCTGATCAATGGAAAGGCCATTCGCATTGAAGGCGGAAATTATCGGTACGCCGGGGAACGGAAACAGTATGCATGCGGTGATTGCCGATATCAATGGAACGTTCCCTTGGGAACGGAAACACCCGGTCATTGCCCGGAATGTGACGGGGAATCGGTGAGTCGGCTATGAGGTTAGGATGTCTGAATGCCATGGGGGTTTTAAAAGTTTTGGGGGTTGGATTTCAAGTGTTCCGTGTTAAGTGTTAAACGGCTGAATTTATTTTCCCTTTCTTTTACATTACCTCACGGCTCAGAGAATTTTCTCTGTTTTGCAATATATGGAGCAGCCAATTACTTAACACTTAAAACGTTATTAAAAACGTTATTAAAAAGGATGGAAAAAACATGTCAAAATCGCAACAGATAATGAACAGTCCCAACGAACATCAGAAGGCCAAGGACCAGCAGGAAGAAAATCTGAAAAAGTCCCTGGCAAAGATCAAAAACAAAATCATCGTCATGAGCGGAAAGGGAGGGGTGGGAAAAACCAGCACGTCGGTAAACCTCGCCATCGCATTATCCAAAAAAGGATACCGCATTGGAATCATGGATGTGGACCTTCATGGCCCGGATGTACCGCGAATGCTGGGGTTGACCGCCGCCCCGGACTTGAATGAGAACAGGAAACTGGTGCCTGTGCCGTATTCGAAAAATCTGAGCGCTATTTCCATTGAATCGCTGACCCCGGATAAGGACAATGCCATCATATGGCGGGGACCGGTGAAGTTTTCCGCGATCCGCCAGTTTATAGCAGACGTGGAATGGGGCGATCTTGATTTTCTGATTATTGATTCACCGCCGGGGACGGGGGATGAACCATTGACCGTGGCCCAGACGATTAATGATGCCAAGGCGGTAATTGTTACCACACCCCAGGAAATTTCCCTGGCAGATGTCCGAAAATCCATTAATTTCTGCAAAACGGTTAAAATGCAGATATACGGTCTTATCGAGAACATGAGCGGATTTTCCTGCCCCCACTGCAATGCGGAAATAGACCTTTTCGGTTCCGGAGGTGGTGAAAGAACCGCGTCAAAAACCGGTGTCAGATTTTTGGGAAAAATTCCGTTTGATCCCCGAATGGTAAGTTGCGGCGATGCTGGAAAATGCATCCAGGATACATTTGTCGATTCCCCGGTATCCAAAGCCTTTGAAAAGATTGCCGATACCATTGAAAAACAGGTAACTGCCTGAACCGTTTCCATAAAAAGGCCGTTATCTTTCAAACGTTGCGAATTTGTGTTTGTTCTTACCTTTAAAACAGGAGGCATGGAATGAAGACGATGAATCTCAATGCGGTTGACAAGGTCGAAATCATCACCCTGGAAGACAACTATGTCGACCTTGCCGCCATGGATGGATCAGATATCGTGACCCGGGCAATGCCGTTAAAGGGTAATGAATTTAAAAATTCCATTCTGGCGGAACATGGGTTCGCCGCCGTCATCAGGACGACAACCGGTGATATAGCCAAAACCGTGCTGCTGGATTTCGGATTGTCGGAAGACGTGGCTGCAAAAAATGCCCGAACATTAAACCTGGACTTGAAACAGGTGGATGCCGCGGTACTTTCCCACGGGCATATCGACCATTTCGGCGGTCTGAAAAAACTGGGCGAATCCATCGGAAAAACCGATATCGAACTGGTGGTTCATCCGTCCGTCTTCAAGCCCAATCGATTTATTTCAGCCGGTTCCGGCTTTAAGATCATCATGCCCACACCCGATGAAACGGAAATTAAAAAGGCCGGATTCAAAGTGGTCAAAAGCGCAACCCCCTATCCCATGCTGGATGAAGACCTCCTTTTTCTGGGTGAAATACCGCGTATTTCGGAATTTGAGCACGGCATGCTGAACGCGTTTTTTGAAAACGACGGGGAGGAAGAACTGGATCTGCTTGAGGATGACACGGCCATCGTCATGAATCTGGCTGAAAAGGGCCTGATCATCCTGTCCGGGTGTGCCCATTCGGGAATTATCAACACGGTCAACTATGCAAAAGAGACAACCGGCATATCAAAGGTACATGTCGTCATGGGAGGATTTCATCTCACCGGTCCCATGTTTGAACCGATCATTGAAGAAACGGTCCGGGCATTGAAGGAAATCGGACCGGACTATATCATACCTACACATTGTACGGGCAGAAAAGCCATTCAGCGCTTTGAAAATGAAATGCCTGATTCATTCATCCTGAATATGGCCGGCACAACACTGACGTTTGCTGCATAACCGGTTCCGCAATATTTCCGGGTTCCGCATCCATTAGGTGTTCATAGGGCATTCCAAATACGGTTGCCTGACTCGATATGATTCTTTTCTTGACAAAAAAATACGGATATTAGTAAATAACGTTCGGTTATAAGCAAAATCGTATTCATTCTTTTAAAAGTCATTAATGAGAAAAAAATCTTAAGCTTTCTTTTTTGTCCCGTTTTCACCTGATAGGCCTTACAACAAATTAAGACGGCGCAAGCTAACATGTATAGAAGCGGTTTTAAAACTTCGCGTCAGGTTCGAGAGCAAGGCGCGGTTCGGAAAAAAAGCAGGGCCGCGTTATAGTGTGATGAGCATTCTGAGCCGGACCGTAACGCCGCTATTGGATCATGGACCGGGTTTTGAAATAACTTCTACAATAAGGCTTTGGGAAATACATATTTTTCACAAGTCCATTTCCCAGGCCCTCCGATAAAACGGCTCATTCCAAAGGAGGTTTTAAATGCTCACAAAAGGAGACGACTATCCCATCCACCAACTCCCCGAACCTATTGCCACTGCAGGTTCTGATCGAAATTTTTATGACCGGTATTTTTTTAACGGGTACAGTATGGAAAACCATGTTTTTTTTGCCCTTGCGTTAGGCGTCTATCCCCATCTGAACATCATGGACTCATCTTTTACCGTGATTGCAGACGGAATCCAGCACAATCTGCGGACATCGCGGTACCTGGGAATGGAACGCATGGATACAACGGTCGGGCCGATAACGGTGAAGGTGCTGGAGCCGTTAAAATCCCTGCAAATCATCATAGCGGAAAACGAATACGGCATCAGTGCGGACCTGACGTTTACGGCCCGTTCAAAGGCCCTTGAAGAGCCGCGTTATACCCACAGGATCGGGCCGCGGGTGATGATGGATTCCACACGATTGACACAGAACGGTTTCTATAAGGGCTGGATAAATGTAAAAGGCGTCAAGATTGAAACATCACCGGAAAAATGGTTCGGAACCCGGGACCGGTCATGGGGGGTTCGTCCGGTGGGGGTTCAGGATCCCCAACCCCAGGCACCTCCGGTATTACCCCAATTCTACTGGCTGTGGGCTCCGGTAAATTTTGAAGATTGCATTACACTGTACAGCGTCAACGAGGATGCCGACGGCAATGCCTGGCATTCAAACGGCCTGATCGCACCCCTGGGAGACGGTCCCCCGGAAATCATGAAAACGGTTTACAGCAAAATCGAATTCAAATCCGGAACCCGTCATGCCAAATCAGCGGAGATCACCTTCCTGACATCCAAGGACAAAGAGATCGTGATGACCGTTGAACCCCTGTTTCACTTCTACATGTCCGGGATCGGATACACCCATCCGGAATGGGGACATGGAATGAATAAAGGAGAACTGGCCATTGCATACGATACCATAGACCTTGCGACGGCGGATGAGACCAATCCCCTTCATCTGCATATTCAGGCCATCAGCAATTTTAAAATGGGAGATAAAACCGGGAGAGGCGTGTTGGAGCAGTTGATTATCGGACCTCACCTTCCTTCCGGTTTTAAGGACATATTGGATATGGCGCCCTAACTTCAGGAGGAAATGATGACTCAAGAGCAAATCATTCAACAATTTAAGGCTTTTCTTGCGCATCGGGTTACGGATGCAACCAGCATTGAAATAAAAAACGTCAGGCCGATTTTTGGCGGGGCCTCACGTGAAACATTCGCCATGGAACTGGAAATTATCCAGAAAACCGAAAAAATTTCGCGCAAGGTCATTCTTCGGCGGGAGTTTGATTTGGGGATTATTGAAACGGAAACAAGGACCGAATGGGAAGCCTACCGGGCGTTTGCCAATACTACGGTGCCGGTTCCGGAACTGATCTGGCTTGAAGAAGACCCAAAATGGATGGGCAGTCCTTTTTTTGTAATGGAAGAAGTAGTGGATTGCACGAGTTCCACCATATTGTTTGACCAGCCGCCTTATAATGCGGTGCGTGAAAAAATCGGGGAGCGGTTTTGCGAAATAATGGGAACCATTGCCAAAACCGATCCCAAGGCCGTACAGCTCGAGGACAAACTGGAGAAACCAGCCCCGGATGAATGCTGGAAACGGGAACTGGATTACTGGGAAGCTGATATTAATAAGAAGGAACTGGAACCCCACCCCCTGATCCGGGCCGCCATCCGCTGGCTTCGAAAAAATCCGCCGCCGCCGGCCCAGAAGGTCGTTATTGTCCACGGAGATATGCGGGCCGGCAATTTCCTGTTTAATGAAAAAGGTGAAATCAAGGCTGTATTGGACTGGGAAATGATGCATATGGGAGATCCCCTGGAGGATCTGGCATGGTCCATGAACCGCCTGTGGACCTGGGACGAACCCGACTACCTGGGAAAAATGCTGCCGCGGGACCGGGCCCTTAAAATCTGGGAGGAATCCAGCGGATTCAAGGCGGATCCCAAAGCCCTGTTCTGGTGGGAAGTATTTACCAGTGTCAAGGGAATGGCGATCTGGATTTCCCAGCATTACGTCTACAGTACCGGGGCAAGTACCGATGCCATCAACTGCTATGGCGGACTGTGGACCTTCGATATACAATCAAGAATTCTTTTAAACCAGATGCGGGAGGAAGCATGAGACCACAATGCGACCATATTTTAAGAACCCTTGGAATGGTTCTGGCAACAAAGTATATGCCCATGCTTGAATCGGAACACGCAAGGGCGGAAATGGGGTTGACGGCGCTTATCCTTGGAGTTATATCCGAAGAATTCGAGCGTGTTGCCCATCGCAGGATCGAAGAAAACCGGGAAATGAGAAAAATATTTAAAAAAGCGGTTTCAGTGGTGAAAAATGAAGACCTGAAAAGTCGTTTAAAAGACGCCTCTGAAAAAACAGAAGTCGATTTTCATACATCGGCACTGGACAAATTGAACTGCGAACTGCAGGAAGTGTTTATCGACCTGCATGCACACGTCGAAGAACTGGAAGGCCCGGAAGCAAGAGACATGGAGGAGACTATCTGGCAGGAACTGGAAAAACGGGTGCATCGGCGCGAGTTCATGACATGGGAAGTGGCATCGGCCATGCTGGCTGAGGCGACAGAATCTGCCCCACAACCGGCTGATGGATGACGACCGGGGTGTATAAGCGATATGGAAAACGGCCCTGACCTTTTTAGGGCTGTTTTTTTGCGGCTTTACACTTCCAGGGCATTTTGTTATGACGGTTTGAAATTCAGCATACCGAGAGACAGACAGGCCGGAATCCATTTTTTTATAGAGGACGTGAACGCATATCGGCCACTTGGAATTAAATGAGGAGGAGGAACATGAAAACAGAAGAATTCAAGGATATTCTATACGAAAAAGAAGAAGAAACAGGAATCGTTACCCTGACGATGAATACCCCAAAAAGGAAAAATGCCTTGAGCTCGTATTCGTTTCTGGAATTATGGTGGGCGGCACATATATTTCAAAAGGACGATACAGCCCACGCCATGATTATAACCGGCGCCAAGGATCCGGACAATCCCGATCCGACCAAAGAGGCGTTTTCAAGCGGAGGATACTTCAGCCCGGACGCGACAAAAGGAATCAGCCAGGATTTGCTGGACCAGTTAGATCCCACGGATATTGCCCAAAAAAAATTGGTGGAGAAAATGTGGTACATTGATAAACCGGTGATTGCGGCCATAAACGGTCTGGTTATCGGCGGAGCGTTCACCATGGTGTTAAGCTGCTGTGATCTGATTTACATGTCGGAACATGCCTGGTTCCGCCTGCCGTTTGTGCGGCTCGGTATTCTGCCGGAGCTGGCCAGCACGTATATCATGCCCCGGTTGATCGGTATGCAGCGAACCAAGGAAATTTTCTATTTTGGAGAAAGTGTTACCGCTCAACAGGCCCATGAAATGGGGTTGATCAACAAAGTCGTTCCCCATGACGAACTGCTGCCGTATGCACGGGAAATGGCATTAAAACTGATTCCACCCGGCGGCCCCGGCATGGCGGTCCGGATGACGAAGCGGGCCCTCCATAACCAGCTCAACGGCAATATTCAACGTGCGTTGGATGAAGAGAACATCGGGTTGAATCTAAGCATGAAAAGCGAAGATTTTATGGAAGCTGTTATGGCCAGAATGCAGAAACGAACGCCGGTGTATAAGGGGAAATAGAAAAAGACGCACGGTTGAAGCCAAACAAAACAAGGTCAACAACTCCCAACCAGCTATCATACTCAACTCACAGTATAAAATTTCAAATATCGTAAGTGGCTGGTCCTGTCAAAAACTGGTTCGATCGGAATATTTTTTTCAATGATCGCCCTCCTTTATCCCTTCTGGTGAGGGAATGGGAGGGTGATCATATTAATTGCCATTAAACCCTGTTTCGGTTAGTTGTTTTGAAAAAAACAAAACAGATACAAAATATCTTTGGTTGGATTTAACCGGTTTTTAATATGAGGTACGTGATATAGCCCGCATAGAACGCCAGCAGAACGATCCCGCCGCTTCTATTCAATGTGAATGTCTTTCTCATCAACACCCATGGTAAAATACTGGTCAGCATCATGACTGCGTAATCAATAACCAAGCCGCTCTGAACAAACCCTCCGGGTATGGAAACAGGTCTCACCATTGCGGCCAGACCAATGACGCTTAAGATGTTAAAAACATTGCTTCCCACGAGATTACCGATGCTGATGTCCATTTCTCTTCGAATAGCGGCAACCACCGATGTGGCCAGTTCGGGAAGGGATGTTCCAAAGGCGACAATGGTCAGACCGATGAACTTCTCATCAACACCCAGCGCCGTCATGATCTTTATTGCCGAGCCCACGACCAGCTGAGCCCCGCCCACAACGCCGATGATACCGATGATAATCATGCTGCACTGTTTCCCTTTGGAGGAAATGGCCGCTGTTTTTTTCCCATCCAAATCCAGGACGATTTGGTTCGGCTCTTTTCCCGCCACGGCAAAGCGATAATTCATGACAATATACAAAATAACACCGATAAACAGGGTGGTCCCTTCCATGACGGATATGATTGAGTCCAGTGAGAGAATAAGCAGATATCCGGAAACCCCCAGCATTAAGGGAATATCGCGCCTGATGACCGATTCCTGGCAAGCGATGGGCTGGAAACAGGACGATAGTCCCAGCACCAGTGCGATATTGCAGATATTGCTCCCCACCACATTGCCAACGGCGATCATGCTCTTTGCTTTGATGGACGATATCACACTGACCACCAGTTCCGGAGCAGATGTTCCGAAAGCGACAACCGTAAGCCCGATAACGATGGGGGTTATACCTAGATCTCGTGCAAGGCTTGACGCGCCTTTCACCAGCCATTCGGCGCCGTAATACAGCAGGATAAATCCGATAAAACAAAGTATGACGGAAAAAAACATAAGTTAAGTTTAAAGTGTTAAGTGTTAGGCAAAAAATACCGGGTTATCATTTGTATCGTTCTGTCAAACAGCCAACAGCTTATAAATTAATTTTTAGTCTTTTCCAAAACAACTGGCAGAAAAGACTTCAATGGTAAAACAATACGATGACACACCCCCAATCCCCCATCAAGGGGTGACTGGGGGTGGTTCATGGTAAAAATTATTCCGACTGAACCAATTTTCAAAGGACCAAACACTTACAATTTTTTTGGTTTTAAAAATTGTGATTCAGGCTGCTAAAAACCGGACAGGTTTAAAACCCGCCCGGTTTGGGTGATGCCGGATCAAATCTTTTACCGTTGTTTCGGCGGAAAGTCCATTGAATTGTTTATATTCAACTGCGCTTCCGAAAACAAATCAACATCCGTGTAGAAATACATGCCGGCTTCGATGTTTTTTTCATCGATCACCGCGGCTATGGGTTCGAACATGTGGAGTCGTTCCAGTTTCGGTCCCAAAAAAAACATAAAGAAAAAGATAACAGCGATTCCAAGACCAAAGGCAGACCATTTGTGCAGGGCTGACAAGCCTTTATTCAATCGTATCCGGTTTGGGGAAAAATAACGGATGGGAAATTCCGACATTATCAGATCCTCGCCGTGATTTCAGGAAATACGATGTAAAACATCAGATACGCCATGGCAAGCGTTAAAATCAGGTTGAACGATTGACCGCATACATAAAGAATCAAGGGTTTCCCGCCTTTGAAATATTCCTTCAGTTCACGGAAGTTTGTTGCCAGGCCGATGCTGGTAAAGGCCAGACAGAAAAACCACCCCCTGAATATCTTGGTCATGCCCCGGATGGCGCCCTGGTCGAGCAACGTATATCCGGCATCACTGCCCATGCCCTGGTAAAGGGCTGAAAAAATAATGGAGGCAACAATAAATCCCAGAACGAACTTGGGAAACCGGTGCCATATTTCTGTTAAGGGGACTTTCTGCCCGGGTGCGCATTCCACCCGGGTGCACCAGTATAACGCGACAAAGAATGCGGTTACACCGATGAGCACATTCTGGATCATCTTAATTGTCGCGGCCACGTACATGGCCCGATCGCTTAGAAATGCGCCTGCCGCAGCCACGGCACCGGTGGAATCGATGGTGCCTCCCATCCATGCACCACCCAGGATATAGGGTATGCCCACCGCCTTGATAAATGCGGGCATGACGATCATCATGATGGAGGTAAACACCAGGGAAAGGCCCACGGCCAGCGTCAGTTCCTCTTTCTTGGCCCGGCATGCCGCAGCAGTGGCGATGGCAGCAGATACGCCGCAGACCGACATGTCCGCGGAAATGGTGATGTTTAACGTCTTGGAAGGAATTTTGATCACTTTCTGACCAAAAATATATGTGGTTACCAGCACGATAGGCGTTACAATCCATGCGACAAAAATGCCCGGTATGCCGATGGCCAGGATTTTCCCAAAGAGAATTTCAGCTCCCAGCACCACGAGACCGGTTTTAATATAGTATTCCGTCTGTACGGCCGGCATGACCCATTTGGGGGTACCGATGGTATTGCTGATCAACAGCCCCAGTATGATGGCCCATGCCGGATACCCGATACCGTAATGTCTTGACGTTGCCTGTTCACCGGCCATATACGCTAAAACGGCGATGAAAAAAACAAACAGAAAGCCGACAACAAACTTTGAGAAGGATTCTCCCATCACTTTAATGCCGATTCCGAAAAATATCGCCAGGACGATCATTAACCCGATCAGGTGTGGTACCTGGTTGTACGCTTTGTTCCCGGTTTTTTTCTTTGCATGTAATGCCTTGCTCTTGGCCAGACGCCATGCATCGATTTTGTCGGTGGCCTCCCTGTTCAATGCATCATTGGAAAAACCAGCACCAGCCGCGGCCGCTTCTGCTGCTTTGGCCGCCGCCAGGGCCTCGGCTTCCAGTGTCTTTGCTGTTACGTAAGCGGGCATGGCCTGCCGGTTTTTTGTATCTGCCGAAGTTTTGGTCCTGAAAAACGAATCCAGGGGATTGGTTGTCCAGCCGTGGGGCTTGCCGGTAAACGTCTTGATTTTTTTGCCGACGGGCGAATCGACTGCTTTCAGTTTTTCCTTTTCATCCATGGCGGAATACCAGGCAATGGTTTTAAACGGCGCCCTATCCGATTCTTCCTTTAACACCGTATTGGCTCTTTTAATGATATCTTCCATATCGGCGGGTTTTTGTGGGAGATAAATCACCAGCGACAGGATCAAGAGAAAAAACCCAAGCCAGATGGCCCAGTAATCTTCTTTTTTCCAGAAATCGGATATCTGTAATCTTGCCCTGTCTGTAACGACGTCTTCAAAGGCGGATTGCTGATTTTCATCCATGGATAGCTCCTTTCCCGGAAATATTTCCGCAGGTTGGTAAAGACGATTCATATGGGATATGGAATAGAAAGATACGGCATAATTTATAACGCCGGGTTTATATCGTGTCAACTGATTCTTGTTTGACAGGGCCGCCATATTTTCTTATAAGATTTCGTTACGTTAAACATTATGGAGGACATTAAAATATTTGCAGATGCTTTTATCCGATAAAACAGCCCGTATTGAGGAGTCAAAAACCGTTCAATTCACCCCTCTGCTTCAACGGCTGAAATCACAGGGAAAATCGGTGATCGATTTTGCCGTGGGAGAGCCTGAATACGATACGCCCCCACCTGTCATCGAAACCACCAAAAAAGCACTGGATACGGGTAATACCCGGTACAGCCCCGTGGCTGGATTATCTCCTCTCAGAGCCCGACTGGCAAAATCCTTCCAGGAGTGCAATGCCGAAAATATCATTATCTCAAACGGATCAAAGCAGGCCCTGTTTTTGATCTTTCAGGTGATTTTAAATCCGGAAGACGAGGTGATCATTCCCCGGCCTTATTGGGCCAGTTTTGTACAGCAGGTCAAATTGGCAGGCGGCAGGCCGGTTTTTGCAGATACCATGGACCATCAGTTGGATGTGGCCGCCGTTTCCCGGGTAATGACAAATAAAACCAAGGCTGTAATTTTAAATTCCCCCAACAACCCGACCGGCGCTGTATACCGGGATAAGGATATCAAGGCCGTTCTGTCGCTGGCCGCGGAAAATAATATGTTTGTGGTGTCGGATGAAGCCTATGTTCAGTTTGTTTATGACGGACTCGAACCGAAAATGCCGTATGATTTGGCTGCCGACCGCAGTCGACTCATCATCACCCGCAGTTTTTCCAAGCATTTTAATATGACCGGGTTTCGAATCGGATATACCGTCGCCGACAAGGAAATCATCAGGGCGATGACGGCTTATCAAAGTCATTGTTCAGGAAATGTCTGTACATTTGCCCAGCATGGTGCGCTTGCCGCGCTTGACATGGACCGGGAACTTTTTGAGGCCCGAAAAAATGAGCTGGAACAAAAACGAGATATGGTGTTTGACGGTATCAGCAAACGATTCGACTGCATCCGTCCGTCCGGCGCGTTTTATATTTTCCCCAGTGTTGAAAAGTATCTTGCCCGCGATGAAACATCCGTCGATTTTGCAGCGGATTTGCTGGAAAAGACCGGTGTGGCCGCTGTTCCGGGAGAAGCGTTCGGCAGTCCCGGTTATGTGCGGATATCTTACGCCGTTCCGGAAAAACTGCTGGTCGAAGGAGTAAAAAGAATAAATAATTATGTTAAAATGAAATTTTAAGCGGTAAGTTCTCGGACCACAACTGCGAGTGTTAACTGTTCAGCCCCGCCAAAGGGAGAGTTCGGGCATGGGGATGTCGGGATATGCAAAACAATAAAATCCGACTTAACACTCAAAACTTAACACTCAAATTAATCCGGAGGTAAACGAACATGGATTTTACACAGATTATTTACGAGGTGGAGGACCGGGCCGCCATTATCACGCTGAACAGGCCTGAGGTGTTAAATGCGTGGACTCCCACGATGATGGAAGAGATTCTCCAGGCCCTGGATATGGCGGACGATGATGACAATGTGCGGGCTGTGATTTTTACCGGTGCCGGGCGGGCATTCTGCGCCGGTGCCGACTTAAGTGCCGGGGGCTTTCGTCTGGCCGGAGAGGACGGGCAGGAGAAAAAATTTGTCAGGGACACGGCCGGCCGAGTGACATTAAGGATGTTTAATCTGAAAAAACCGATTATCGGTGCGATAAACGGTCATGCCGTGGGTGTGGGGATTACCATGACAACGGCCATGGACATCCGGATCGCTTCCGAAGCCGCTACGAAAATCGGGTTCATATTTAACCGCCGGGGCATTGTTCCGGAAGGGTGCTGTACCTATTTCCTGCCCCGGATTATCGGCGTCAGCAGAGCAGCTGAATTGATTTTGACCGCCCGGTTGTTCACCGCCGAAGAAGGACTCGAAATGGGGTTGTTCAGCCAGGTGGTGCCCCCGGAAGAATTAATGCCCACGGCCAAGAAAATCGTCGCCGAAATCGCAGACAACACCTCGGCCCTGTCTACGGCCCTGGCCCGTCAGATGGTGTGGAAAATGCTTACCGAAGACCATCCCATGGCCGCTCACATCCTGGAATCCAGGAGCCTGACTTACATGTTCGCATCGGATGACGGTAAGGAGGGGGGAGCGTCGTTTATGGAAAAACGACTTCCGGAATTTAAAATGAAGCCCAGCCGGGACATGCCGGATTTCTATCCGTGGTGGGAGGAGCCGGTTTGTCCGGAGGAATAGGAAAAATTATAATGGAGATAACGGATGATTTCAAAAGACACTTATCTTAAAAGCATCAGCGACCTGGGTCACCGGGTCTATATCCAGGGAGAGCTCGTCGGCAACATTGTGGATCACCCGATTTCACGGCCTCCGGTCATGGCCCTGGCTGAAACTTATGCCCAGGCTGAAAAGGACGAAAAGAAAGATCTGTATACGGCAATATCGCACCTGACCGGTGAACCGGTCAACCGGTTCCTGCATATCCAGCAGACCATTGATGATCTCATTGCCAAAATCAATCTGCTTCGGGACATGGGGCGGGAAACCGCATGCTGTTTTCAACGGTGCGCCGGACTGGATTGCGTCAATGCGGTCTATTCCGTCACCTATGATATCGATCAGCAATACAATACATCCTATCATGACCGGTTCAAGGCGTTTTTGAAATACCTGCAGCAAAACGACCTCTTCCCCGCAGCCTGCATGACAGATGCCAAGGGAGACCGCGGGCTTCCGCCTTCCCAACAGGCAGACAAGGACCAGTTCCTCCACATCGTCGAAAAGAAGGAAAACGGCGTGGTGGTCAGGGGTGCCAAGCTTCACATTACCGGCGGCGTCAATGCCCATGAACTCATTGTCATGCCTACCCGGGCCCTGACTGAAGCGGACAAGGAGTATGCCGTCGCCTTTGCCGTTCCCGCTGATACCGAGGGGGTGACCATGATTTACGGCCGACAGCCTTCGGATACCCGGCGACTTGAATCCTCCCAACCGGATATCGGAAACCTGTATTACGGCGGATGCGAGGCCCTGGTTGTGTTTGATGACGTGTTCGTGCCCGCTGAGCGGATCTTCATGGAGGGGGAATACCCGTTTGCCGGAAAACTGGTGGAACTGTTCGCCGCCAACCACCGCGCCAGTTATGGCGGTTGCAAGGTGGGCGTGGGCGATGTCCTGATCGGCGCAACCGCTTTGATCGCAGAAATGCAGGGAACGGAAAAAACCTCCCATGTGAAAGATAAGATTGCGGAAATGGTGCATTTGAATGAAACCCTTCACGCGGGGGCCTTGGCAGGTGCGGTGAAAGGGCATCCCAATCCATGCGGATCCTATTCGGTTGATCACCTTGCGGCAAACAGCTGCAAATTGAATATCACACGCTTTCCCTTTGAGATCTCCCGACTGGCCCAGGATATTGCCGGTGGGTTGCTGGTGACCATGCCGTCCCTTGAAGATCGGCAAAACGAGCATATCGGACCCTACGTTCGGAAATATTTTTCCGGAAAATCCGGTGTTGACAGCAAAACCCGGATGCGGCTGCTGCGCCTCATTGAGAATATCACCATAGGAACCGGGGCTGTGTCTTATTTAACCGAGTCGATTCACGGTGCAGGGTCACCCCAGGCCCAAAAGATCATGATTACGCGATTGGCGGATATGGAAGGCGCAAAAGTCGCTGCAAAAAAACTCTGTGGAATTTAAAAAGCGGTCTTAATCAGTCTTTCATCAATGGTTTGAACCAAGACTCACGCAAAGCACGAAGAAATATATTTTTTACCTTTCAGTACTTAACGGCTTTGCCTGAAATAAATTTTACCCAACAAATTCATGGTACAGAAGTTTCCACGATACCGTCCAGACCGAAAAACCCGTTTCCCAATAATTTTCTAACATCGTACTAACGCAAACCTAACACGATCGTCGTATTTTTAACACATTCGAACTGTTCGGTTTATTAAATGCTTTGGGAAAATGGCACCATGATAAAAAATAGATGAGAAGCATGTGGGAACCG
>CAYLRU010000016.1:0-40236 GCA_964386565.1 uncultured Desulfobacteraceae bacterium
CGTATGCCCGGTGGTGTGAGAGAGGGGGGCCGTGAGGCCTCCCCCTACTCGATTTGAACCGGAATTTGCCCTGTGTGTCCGGATTTACGTCCTCTTCACCGAACTGATGGTGTGGATTTTCACAAAAAAGATTTAATCGGTTAAAACAGGTTAACCTATAAATGAATCCATTAAACCGTTTGACAACAGATTTCTCTATGATATATTTTTTTTAAAGGTTAAAAGGGATTAAAATTTCCCGGGGGTTAAAGCGCAAAAAAACCAATATACCTGCCAATTTAAAAAATCCGTTACGAGACTGTCTATAGTCCAGATATGAATGGAGAAAATTTATGGAAGACCGATGGCTCTCTGTGGATGAAATTGCAGCCCATCTCGGAATTAAGCGGGATACGGTTTACAAGTGGATTCACGAACGACAAATGCCGGGTCACAAGATAGGTCGGCTTTGGAAATTCAACAAAAAAGACGTGGATGAATGGGTTAAGTCCAACAAATCCGGCAATAGCAAGCCCGCCTTGGAAAAAGGTCGGTAACGGCAGGGCCGCCTTTTGGTTCAGCCGTTCAAAGAATCGACCGGTCATCCGATAAATGCCGGCTTCTTTTCGTCTTCACGTATCAATTTGCGGCAATAAAACCCATCCTGAGCTACGTAAAAAAGGAATATCGCAATGCAGGAGGACACCCCCTACCCCCCCATTTTTGCTTCAAACATACACGGTATAAGCAATGCCCAACAATATCCAAACCATCTTTTAACCAACTCTAAATTGCGAGGAGGGTAATATGACCAAAAAAGAAAGGATCGTCAAGAAAGCCAAAGAACTTAAAGTACAGTACAAAACCTACATAGGATGTTCGGCAAGGACGTTTGCTTCCGTTGTTGACGCCTTCAGGTCGGAAGGTGTTGAATTGTTTACACCGGACGTACAGGAACAGATATTTAAAGGACTGTACGCACTTACGGGAGGAACCGCTGCGCAGAGTATCGGAACCTGTGGAGCCGTTGTTGCCGGCACATTCCTCGTATCTTACGTATCGGACCTCGGCACCAAAGATCTCACAAAATCGATACCGGAACTGACGAAAGAAGACCGCGATAAAATCCTTGTTCCCATTACCAACGCCATGCAAGGCATAACGGATAAGTTTATGAAGCAGTATGGCTCCATTCTTTGTAACGATATTCGGTTTAAACGAACCGGGAGAGTTTACTCTTTCATCAGGCAGGATACTTTCGATGAAATGTCGCAGTATATGCAAAACCATCTGGATGAATGCGGAACCGATGACGTGACATCCGATCATCCTTCCACAATGGGTTCTGGCTGGGCTGTTGAAGCGATATGCGCTCTCAAAGGAATTGAATAGGGTAAATTTTTCTTAAAATACAGGGCGTTCCATTCTTAGGGAACGGTTGCTGATGGGCGCTGTTATAGTGTCGTTTCGTGATCGCCGCAATTGAGCCACCCTGTGATCGGCGTAATGGGGCCGGTCCGGAAACCGTTTTCCGGCCATTTTAAAATGGCTCTGTTACGGCGATCATTGACATCCGGCTTTTTTCGAACCTGAATTCCGCCTTGAACGGGAAAAAGTCGAATGAACAGCCGACAGACGCGCATGTGTAAAAACTTTTTCAAAAAAGTGCTGCATAATTCGGAGAAATATCTGCCAGAGGGTTTTTTTCGAAAAAGATTATACCAACAAAAGGAGTAAGCGATATGAAACACGGAATCCGTGCTTTTTTGTTATCCCTGTCAGTCGTTGTTTTTTTATTTAATGCACCTGTTTTTGCTGAAGAATTAAAGTTCAGTGAAAAAATTCTTCTTGATAGAAAGCCGGATACATTTTCACTGGTGCGCCACCTGAAGCTTTCCGGTACACAGCGTCAGATCGGCCGAAAACTCGCGGAAATTGCAAAAGAGCGTTATGGCGTCATGCTTGGCAAAAACCCCTCGGAAATTTACGGGGTATCCCGGTATGCCTATCTTGAAAAAAATTATCCCCATCTTCTTGAAAGGGCAAGGGGGGTAATGGAAGCATTTGGGGAAAAGCCGGATAATCCTGCATTTGATCCCACATCCCTGATGTACAGTATGGGTGATTTCGGATGTTCCATGCTCTATTTTCCGGGTACTCACATGGCGTCCGGTCATTGTATCACCATTCGGAACATGGACTTTACGGCCGGTACGATCAGTCAGTTGTTGGGCAAACCGCGCCAGCAAAACGAACCGGATATTTTTGGAGAAATATATGTCGTAGAATCCTATCCAGATAGCGGATATGCAACCCTTTATATGGGGGCCATTGACCTGTTGAGCGGCGTATGGGACGGAATGAACGAGCACGGCCTGACCATTTACGGCCTGGTTGACCAGGGAAGACCGCGTGCCCTTACAAAACCTTCGGGAAACCGGGTCATCGGGCTTCACCCTACCCAAGTCATGCGCATGGTACTTGAAACCTGCCGCAATTGCGAGGAAGCAAAAAAAGCCCTCCTGACCAATAAAGTTTATGATTTTGTGGCCGGAATTCATTACCTTGTCGGAGATGCCGAAGGAAACTCTTTTATTTTCGAGATAGACCAGAATAGCGGAGAATGCTATATTCAGGAAGGAAAAGGGGTTCCCCAGGTTATGACCAACAGTCCGGTATGGGCGTTGCCGCCTTTTTCCGAATTTCCGAAAACATATGATAATCCGTACAATTCGATGAACCGCTATCATATCTTGACCAGGGCAGTAAAAGGTCACAAAGGGACTTTTAACGAACCGTTTATCATTAAAGCGGCGGAAAGTGTTTTTCCCAACGGTCCGTTAGGCGATCCCAATGGTCCGTCAATGACCTACCGGCCTCTTTGGCAGGTCATTTATGACATGACGGATTTAGAGATGAAGGTTCGATTTTGGTTAAAGGACGGAAAGACCGATGAAAATGGACGTATCCCCCTTATCATGTCAGACTGGTATCATTTCAGTTTAGCCTCAAAATAGGGGAAAAACCGGTCTTAAATCTTTATACAGGCCATTTCAAAACCTGTTTAGACAAACGTGTTGACTTTTTTTGTTAAAAAGTCGTTTCGCTAATCTAAAATTGACCCTCTTAAAGCAAAACCCCGATAATTGTGTGATTGCCGGACGGCAATCACACAATTATCGCCGGGTCATTGGGCACCTCCTTGAAGCTGGTTCTTGCAACATGCTTTTCAGAGTGTCCATTTTAACTGTACCACTTCAGATGGCAGTAAAAACATTTTATGAATTCCAGGTGGTGAAGTACGTCCTGGCTTTGAATTTTTAGCTGACCTGTCGGCAAAACAGCCCTGTTTTATTGCTCAGACCCATCGCTTTAACCCTGATCAATCTTTTTCGTCAAGTTGACTTGCTCATTTTTGATGGTTTTTCGATTTTATTGTAATAATAATGGTTTTTCCCTTGACAAATGCACCCCACACTATATATTGTGAATTGAGATTCATTATTCACTTTGAAAAATTACGATGCGAGCAAAAAAAACAAAAACCGAAATCCGGCAGGAACAGATAACAGAGGCGGCTCTCCATCTTATCGGCATTGGCGGGATTCATTCCCTGAACATCTCGAAAATTGCCGAAATCGTCGGAATTGTGCCCTCGGCAGTGTATCGCCATTTCAAAGGCAAAGAAGACGTCATCAACATGATCCTGCAACGGATCGGAGACCGGTTGATGAAAAATGTCACTGCAGCCGTGGAAGAGTCTGAAGAAAGCATGGAATGCCTTAAATCATTAATGCTGCGCCATGCCAACCTGCTGGCAGAAAACCGGGCGATTCCATATATCGTATTTTCAGATAGTCTGTATGCAGGCCGCCCTGAACGTAAAGCCATGGTAAACCGCGTTATAGTCGACTATTTGGGAAAAATTGAAGATATTATCAGGCAGGGCCAGCAAAAGAAAAATATTCGCACGGATATAAACGCAAAGACGGTATCTGTCATGTTTTTAGGGATGATATTGCCCGCTGCGGTCCTATGGAATTTTTCCGAAGGCAGGTTCGATATCATCCGGCATGTAAAAAACGCATGGCCTGCTTTCAAAAGATCTATTTCACCGGACAAGTGAACGGGTAACCGTATCTTTTAAATTTGAATGTTTAAACCGATTGCTGCCTTAAGGAAAAAGCCATGAAACGTATATTGTTAATAATCCTCGGAGTGTTAATCATCATGGGCGGCGTGGCGTTGATTAAAAAACGTCAACGGGAGTTGGAACAAACGCCCTTGCCCAAACGCCCCGTCGCCAGTTTCCATGTACGAGGCGTTGTCCATGGAACAATGCCGGTCAGGGAACATTACTCCGGAACACTTCTGGCCGAACAGACAGTGAGTTTGGCCCCACAGGTTCAGGGACGGATCCTTGCCATCCATCGCAGTGAAGGAGAAAAATTTTCAAAGGGCGATATTCTGATTCATATCGACGATCGGGAAATTCGTCAGGAAATCAGTGCCATGGACGCGGAAATCAACCGTGCAGAAAGCGAATTCCGGTTGCAACAAACGATTTTCAAGCGAAAAAAATCTCTATTTGAGAATAATGCCATCGCCCAGCAGGCAATGGATGAAGCCGATGCCGCGTATAAGCAGTCCCGTCATCGCCTGGAAAGTTTAAAAGCCCAATCGGCCGCCGTCAGGACACGCCTGAAATATACAAAAATTCAGGCCCCTTTTGACGGCGTCGTCATCCAGCAATTCCAGGAACCCGGTGATATGGCCATACCGGGCAAACCCATTTTGAAACTGGAAAATCCGGACAAAGGCTACAAGGTGCTGGTGCGTATCCCCACGCGACTTGCAGCTTCAGTCGTTAAAGGAACAGAGGCCCTGTTGGTATCGCAAGGAGACTATAGAAAGGCAACCGTATCAAAGGTTCTGCCTTCCATAAATGACGGAACAAGCCTGGGGGTTATTGAAGTATTTATAAAAAAGCGTCCTTTTGGATTACCCAGCGGTTCAAGCCTGGGCGTGGATCTGACGGTTGGACGGCCCCGGGGATTTATTGTTCCGGAGCGAGCTGTCTTGATACAAAAAGAGGCGGCTCATGTATATGTCCTCGGCCCGGAAAATACGATTGTGCCGGTAAAAATCCAGGTGCTCGGATGGACCGGAAAACAGGCCGTGGTTTCCGGTGATCTGCATGAAAAAGACAAGGTTGTCGTAGCAGATGAATCCAGGCTTCTCGGTCTCAGTGCCGGTCAAAAGATCCGCCCCCTGCCGGAGGAGGTTATTCCATGAATCTGGTTCGACAATACCTTACCTATCCCCATTTGATCCTCTCCGTGATTTTGATGGGTGTTGCGCTGGGGATCATCAGTTTCCAGCGATTACCGCTCAACTTGTTTCCCGATGCCAACTATCCTGCGGTTTCAGTACTTCTTATATGGCCCGGCGCATCAGCCCAAGACGTTGAGGCCAGGGTGACACGGCAGGTTGATACGGAACTGGCGGCCCTGGATCAGAGCCGGAAGGTAAAATCCGTAACCCGGGACGAAGTTGCTGCAGTGACTGTCGAATTTGATTATAAAAAAGGTATTAACGCGGCAGTCGTGGATGTGAGATCGGCATTGGACCGGATAATGGCTTCCCTGCCGGCAGACCTTTTACCGCCCAGAACCTTCAAAATTACCGACGCTACAGCCCCGGTGGCCACCCTTTCGGTTCGTCCAAAAAACGAATCCGTGCTGGAAATGCCGAAAGTCCGCCAAATCTGTGACAATGAACTCAGAGAATCTCTGTTGCGCTTACCGGATGTGGCCCGGGTTGAAGTTTTCGGCGGGTATAAACCGGAGATACAGATTGTCCTTGTTCCGGACCGGGTCCGGGCACACAACCTGGATATCGGCGAAATTGCAGCGGCAATCGCCGTTCAAAACCGCAATATCCCCGGAGGAACGATCATCAGGGACCAGGAGCAGTTTCTGGTCAAAATCGAGGGGGAAAAGCTTAAGCATCAAGAACTGTTGGATATCGTTCTCAAAAGGGAGGGGTCCGGAGAGGTTCATTTAAGAGATGTTGCATACATTTCTTCGGATACAGGGGACAGGTTCTCCTTTTTTCATGGTAATGGGAAATCCGCTATCGGCATAAATATTCTTCGCCCGGAAACGGGTCACGTCACAACCACTCTGGCCTCTCTTAAAAAAGCACTTCCGGATTTGA
This sequence comes from uncultured Desulfobacteraceae bacterium, assembly GCA_964386565.1. Lineage (GTDB taxonomy): Bacteria > Desulfobacterota > Desulfobacteria > Desulfobacterales > UBA5616 > CAYLRU01. The sequence goes on from CAYLRU010000016.1 coordinate 6,199, forward strand.
GAAAAGAATTCTTTAATCTGGATATAGAGATTACCGATACCACCGGCGATATTATCGAGACATCCATTTCAAACATGGTCTCCGCGTTGAGGGATGCGGTACTTCTCACCGTGGGGGTGATATTTTTATTGCTGGCCAAAACAAGGACCACCTTACTGACCGCCATCTCTATTCCGTTTACGTTTCTCCTTACCTTTGCCGGAATGGGGTTTATGGGACTGGAACTGAACATCGTCACCATGACCGGTATTATCCTGGCGGTCGGGCTGCTGGTGGATGACTCCATCGTTGTTATCGAGAACATCGACCGTCATATCCGCATGCCGGGCAAAACACCAAAAGAAGCTGCGCTGGATGGAACCCAGGAAATTTACCTGGCCGATTTTTCAGGAACCCTGACAACGCTGGTCGCCCTTTTACCCGTTATGTTCGTAGCCGGTTATACCCAGAAAATCCTGCGCCCCCTGGCCATGACACTTTCTTTGGCACTGTTTTTCTCTTACCTGGTTTCCGTAACGGTCATTCCCCTGCTGGCGCCCTACCTTCAGGGCAGCTCCCGGTGGGAAGATCACCTGAGCCGGGCGCTTTCATGGTTATCCGAGATCGTACTGAGACCTCTGCGGAATTTATTTTCCAGGCTTTTTATCCTGGCCGAACGCCGGAGACTTATTTTTATCATAATAGGGGTGGTCCTTTTTATCATCAGCATGCGTCAAATGCCGCTCGTGGGTCGTGACCTCATGCCCCCCATGGATACGGGTATCGTAAAAATCAATTTTGAGACGGATGCGGGTTTTCCCGTTAAATCAACGGAAAAAGTGGCGTCGGCAATGGAAAAAATCATCCGGGAAATGCCGGGCTTTGTGCGGATGTCCACCATGGTGGGATCTGAAAACGGCGTGATCAGTTTCGGTGCCGAACGGACCCCCCAGGAGGGAAATATAACCGTCCATTTTGTTGACCGGTTTCAACGAAAAGCGTCCATCTGGGAGATCGAGGAGGAGTTGCGTCGCAAGTTTGAATCCATACCGGGCATTAAATCCGTTCAGGTGTATGACTACGGGGCTACGCCGCTTTCTTCCATCAGTGCCCCCATCGATGTTGAAATATCCGGGCCTGATTCCCAAGTGCTGGACAAACTAGCCGAAAACGTCATGAACCGGTTGTCCAAAGTAAAAGGTCTGACCGATTTAAGTCGCTCCTGGGAGATGAACAAAAAAGAAGTGGTCCTGATCTTAAACCCGGAACAACTCGCCAAATACGGCCTCAATCCAATTCGTGTCAGTGAAACACTCAATGCTGCAACACAAGGCATCCAGGCATCCATGATGCGCGTTCCGGGTCAGTTGGGATATGCCATAACCATAAAATATGATGAACACCGTTTCCAGGACCGGGATGATTTAAAAACGTTAACACTCGCAAGTCCCAACGGTCCGGTTCCGTTGAAGGATCTGGGTCGTTTTGAACAACGATGGCAACAGACACGGTTAATCCGCAAAGATTTAAAACCCGTCGTGAATATCCATGGATTCAGGTCCCAGGCGGCAATTTCATATATCCAGGAACAGGTGGACAACGCCCTTGCCGATTTAGAGCTTCCCTCCGGCTATCATATACGCCAGGAAGGGGAGATTATGAATATGAACGACAGTTTTTCACGCCTGGGACAAGCAATGTTGATAGCGCTTATCCTGGTTTATTTTACCATGGTACCGACCTTCAGGTCCTTTATTCATCCCCTGACCGTCATGGTCGCTATTCCACTGGCGTTCATCGGCATCTCCTGGGCCATGCTTCTGGCCGGCCGTCATTTCTGCATGCCGGCTTCCATGGGGATGATCCTTTTATCCGGCATCGTGGTCAACAACTCCATCCTGCTCATGAATTTCATCCAGCAGTCCAGGGCCCAGGGGAAAAATCGCCAGGAAGCTGTTCTGGAGGCCATTCGCACACGTACCCGACCCATTATCATGACCGCGACAAGCACCATCGTGGGCATGCTGCCCATTGCCATGGAAATGGCCGTAGGCCTGGAGCGTCTTTCACCCCTGGCCGTGGTGGCCATTGGCGGACTTTTTGTCTCCACCTTTTTGACGCTGCTGTATATCCCGATTTTCTATACATTAGCCGATGATCTGATGGGTTTTCTGACCCGGTCAACATAACACGTACCCAAAAAACCAAGACCGGTGACCGGGTCACCGTTGTCCATGGGGCGGTAATCCATTATGTCTTGTGACATTAACAGCTGTTTTTCACCATCATTCCAGCGACTGGACAAAATCGGAAATGAGTTGGGCAGCCTGGTCTTCACCCCCGTACGACAGCATTTTCCGTCTGACTTTTTCTGCATTTTCAGCATAGGAGGGGTCGGAAAGCACCTTCCTGATTTTTTCCCACAGCATACCGGCAGGAACCGTTCTTTCAAATGCCGCATTTGTATCCGGAATGATAAACTCCGCCGCCCCCAGCAGGGCCATTCTCCTTGCATTGCTTTCCCGCTCTGAATATGTGGGAATGATAACGGCCGGGGTCCCGGTATAGGCCCCCGTCATCGTGGAGCCGTGCCCCCCATGATGGATCAGGATATCGCACCGGCTTGCCAGGGCGATTCCGGGAATAAATTTTTCAAACCGGAAATTATCCGGCAGGGGCAACAGGCTTTCCGGACATTCATGGTGTCCTGTTGTCATAATCACCCGGACATCCCGGTCCGCAAGGGCGTCAACCGCCGCTTCCAGCACAACCATGGAATCCCCCCAGGTTTTCATACCCGGTGCATATTCCGGATTTCCTGAATAGACCCAGATCAGAGGCTTTTCCGTGCCCAGGGTTTCAAACCAGTCCGGCAACCGGGTGACTGTTTTCTGGTAGAATATGGGGCCGACATGAATGACGTTTTCCCCCGGGGGAATGGGATCGGTTTCAGGTGTTCCAACACAAAGCGTTAAATCCCCGATAAACAGCTCAGCCGCGGTCTGAACCGGCTTGAGGCCGTTCTGCAAAAGGATTCGGTTGAAGGCGAAAACCGGCGTGGGCAGGTCGGTTGGGGGATTTTGCCACCAAATAAATCCCTTGTTGCCCGGATGCATGTCAGCCTGAATAATGCTGACCAGGGGTTTCCGAAGTATCCTTGCCGCCATGCATGCAAACAGGTTCCACGAATCCACCACTACATCCACACCGGTTTTTCTGATCACCTTGATGACCGCGTCAATGCAATGGGCCGTGTATTTTTCATCCGAATAGCCGAACATCGCTGAAAACTGGTCCACATTCCATACTTCGGTGGTCCATGGTGCCAGTTCCGCCGGCCCCAGGCTTACTTCAGGAACGATGTTTTCCAAACCTGCGTCCCTGATCACCCTGTCAGGAGATGCCCCGGGATTGCAGAACCATACATCATGTCCTTTTTTCAAAAGCGCTGCAGCTACCGGCACGGTGCGGGTGGGAAGGCCGAGATCATCCGACCACAAATTGGTAAAAAGAAATTTGGCCATTGAGGATCTCCTCGTTGTTGAAGTGGTAAAAACCTCCGCTCAAAAGACGGGATTAAAATTCGGAACGGTTCGGTTCAGATGGAATTCTTTTTGGATTCAACGGTATTTCTGGTACCACAAACAAATCCCCGGTGCAAGTGCACAAAGCATTGCATCATTGATATGGAAAATTTTATCTGGTATTTAAACCAGGGATCATTTCATTAAACCCGCCTACACCCCGAAGGCAGGAAAACCGCATGATATTTAATAAAAAGGAAAATATCCCGACACTGGGCAACATTCTCGACTCGAGCTGGAAAATGCTTCATCGCGGTGTTCAAAACTTCAGGCACCCTTTTCATTGGCCGGCCCTTGCCACCATGGATGACACCACACCCGAGGTGCGGACCGTCATCTTAAGGGGGTTTTCAGAAAATGACCGGACATTGATATGCCACTGTGACTCCCGAACCCCCAAGGTTCGGCAGATCCGCCATAATCCCAATGTGAGCTGGCTGTTTTATCATCCCAAAAGGCAGATCCAACTGCGTCTTTCCGGAACCGCTTCGGTACACACCGACGACTTAACGGCTGAATCTCAATGGAAAGATGTGCGCATGACCAGCCGAATCAACTACTGCGCCGAAAGTCCGCCGGGTTCGCCCGTGGAAAAACCGACTTCGGGCCTGCCGGATTTTCTCCGTGATAAAGCACCCAAACTGCTTGACGGTCCAAAGACCCGTAAAAACTTTGCCGCCATTGTCTGCCGGTTTGATCAAATGGACTGGCTGCTGCTGAAACCAACAGGCAACATGCGGGCAAAATTCAGTTGGGAAAACAGCCGCCTGGACGCATTCTGGGTAATCCCGTAGAACCGTTGAATGGGCATCCGGATTCTGCATAAAACCGGATTTTTTTACTTTGCCCGGGTTATGGAAAATCAACGATATTCAGGCACCAGTTTTTTCATGATGTCCTGAACAGCCCTGGCAGAGGGGCTGTCGGGAGACAGATTCAGCAAACCTTCTCCCAGGAGGTTTTTGGCTGCAATTTCCTTGTCGTAGGGAATGATTCCCAGGACCTCAAGACCGATTTCCCCGGCAAAATCCGCAAGCAGGGGTTCCCGGGTCTTATCAAACCGGCTTCCGATTAAATACTGCCGCTCATAGGGAAGGGCCAAGTCATCGACAAGCGCCTTGATGCGTCTTGACGTATCGAAACTTAAACGGGACGGTTCGCAGGTGATAATCAGCGTATCGCTCGGATTTCCCGCTCCCCGGCTGAAATGCTCGATGCCGGCGTCAAAATCGATCAACACCAGATCATACATGGCGGCGGTTTCGTTCAGGACCATGTTTAATACCGAATTGACCGAACAGTAGCAGCCGACCCCCGTGGTATGGCCCATGGTGATAAAATCAAACCCATTGCCGTGACCGATCGCGTCCCAGATTAAAAACTTCAGTTTGGTGCCGGCCGTTGCCTGATCTTCCAGTTCTTTTTTGCGCCGGTCCAGCACCTGCCCCAGGGTCTTTCCGGTTGGAATATTCAGGGTGTTTGAGAGATTGGCATCCGGGTCCGCATCGATGATCAGGATGTCCTTGAAAATCGACCGGGGCAAAAGCGCCGCAAGAAACAGGGTGGCGGTTGTTGTTTTTCCGCTTCCCCCCTTTCCTGAAAACGATATAAACCGGGTTTTATTCATCAGATGATCGCTTCCGTCATAATCCATACGTTGTCATACAATATTTTTTCCACGATCAGGGCGTGACGCTTCGGGTCTTCAATGTCAAACCGATCCGCCGGCACCAGGACCTGAAAAATCCCATGGCGCTGATAATACCTGACCAGCCCGTAACCCGATGAAACAATCATTTCGGTTGTTTCATCATCCAGGTCATAGGGAAAAATAAAAAGCGCGCTGTTATATGCGCCTTTTAAACGGTTCACCGTATCCAGCTTTTCCGTAAACCCCCGTGCGCCGGAAAAAACAACCACACAGTCCTTTGCCGGCACACGGTAATTCCGTAATTTGAAGCACGGCCCGTTTTCATCCTTTCCCACTTCCACCCAGCCGTTTCGCACCGCCTCTTCGAGAAGCCCCCCCACCAAATCGGGATCATAACCGGTTCGGGCCACAACCCGTTCAAAAGGAGTCCATTCTTCATCAAAGAGATGAACAAGGACCCCGGTCGGGGCGAATCCCATCTTCAGCCTGGGCTTGAGGTCCCTCATCCTGGGAAGAACGGCGACCATATCAAGAACCATATCAGTGGTGCCCGGTACCAAGTAATGGGTATCGGCATAATAGCCTTTCCCGGAAAAATGAGCCGCGGCAGCGGCGATGATCAGCTCTTCCCCGTCCATGGTCTACTCCGGAATTTCCTCGTTCACACAGCCTGATTCGTTGGGTCTGTTGTCCAGGCAGACGTGAACGCATGTCAAGCCGTCCATGGCGCTGCCGCATGATCCGGTCTCGATCTGAACCCTGAACCCGGGCGGTGGATAATCGTTCATGTTCTCCTCTTCTTCCGCCGGAGGCCTGCGAGAACCGGGGAATCGGTCCTGTTCATCAGCGTGACGGCGATGGTTTCCCAGGGTCTTTCTGCCAGTACCCCGTCTGCTATCCTATCAAAGAAAAACAGACAGGTAAAGGTGTCTTTTTACCCAAAACGGCGTCGGCACTTGCAGTATTTCAGGTGTTTGCCGGAATCCCGTATACTGCATCCGGCTGAAAAATACTACCATAAAATCCGCTTTTTTTAAAACCAAGCCGTTATAACCCCGGTGGACAACAGTCCATGAATCGTCGAATCAGCCGCACAACCAGATATCCAGGGGCAGATCACATCCCAGAAGCTCCAGCCCTTTATCGGTGACCAGCCAGATGTCTTCCGGCATGTTACCGTAGTAAATCATCTCGGGATCATAGCACCCGACCTCGATGCACATGACCATTCCCGGTACAATCTCCGTAAGATCATCATCTGCCAGCCAGGGCGGCTCGTGGTTCAGCGTGCCGATGCCGTGGCCGACAAATTCTATGGGAACGAACTGGTTCCAGTTCTGGCGATAGGTTTCCTTTTCAGCCAGCTTGAATACATCGCAGGCCCGCATTCCGGGAAAAATATTGTTAACGGTATTCATGTACGCATCCCGTCCCCAGTTGGACAAATCCGCCAGCTTGGGCGGCAGTTTGTCGCCGACGTAAAAACATCGCTGCAGATCCGTCCAGTATCCTTTATAAGAAGGGCCGCAATCGGAGAATCCCTGATCCCCTTCCCTTATGACGCGATCATAAAACGGCGTGGTGACGATTCGGTATTTCATGGGCCCGTCCGTGCTGGACAAGAAAAGAACGGGATTGCTCATGCAGGGGGTCTCGAACATGTCTTCCTTGACCCATTCCTCCCATATCACGCGATGGACATCCCGTTCGGTCACTCCCGGCCGAATGGTTTTCCATCCCTTTTCCAGTACCCTGCAGGCCTTTTGACACATCTCCCGCATCAAGGCGATCTCCCAGTCCGTTTTGATCATCTTCTGCTCCCACAATACCTTTTCCGCGCTGACAAACCTGGCGTTGGGCAATGCCGCTTCAATCTGCCGCAACTCGTCAACCCCTACCTGGAGGATATGATGGGCCCCGTACTCCATACCGATGACCTTGTTGTCCAGCTTGAGATCCATCATGGTGTCGACCAGCACATCGATAAACCGGATGGGAAGCCGCCAGTGTTTCACCCCGCACCAGTAGCGGACATCCCTGACCCAGGTGGTTTTCCGAACGTTGCTGTCCAGTATGGATTCCCCGACGAATACGGGATCATGCTCCTGGGAAATGATAAAGCAATGCCGCCAACGGTCCGTAAACATCAGGGCCGCGTCCCGGTATCCCCCGTAGTAATACTTGTTTTCTTCGGAAAACAGAATCATGGCGTCCATTCCATGTCTGGCCATGATCTGTTTTGCTTTTGCTGTCCGAAGGTCAAACTCTTCCTTTGGAATGTGGGGTGAAAAATCCTCTTCTTCCACATCCGCATCCCATGAAATGCCTTCCTGTTCCAGCCAATGATCCTTGGACAAATGCGTCTTTTCCATCTTACCCATCATACCCTCCTTTAAGAATAAAAGTTAAGAAGGTCCGTAAAACCAAACTTCTCACCCTCTTTTTTATAGCCAGCATCCCAAATTTAAAACCTAGTAAACCGCCCCTTCGGTCGTTGCTTTTTCCATATTCGTTCCATCCAGGCAGGCCCCCCTCAGATCAGCCCCTCTGAAGTCGGCACCATCCACATTGCTGCCGGACAGGTTTACCTCGCGAAGATCTGCATCTTTAAAATACGCGTTCCGGAGGTCAACCCCGGACAAATCCAGTCCCCGCAAATCCATGGGAACCGGCTTGATCGCCGCCAGTTTTGCAATCAACTGCTCCCAGCTCCGAACCCCGTGTATTTTCAACTCAATGGTATCTGCAATGCGTCTGAGTTTTCCCGGATCGAATTCCGTCTTCTTTATTTTTTCAAAAAACCGCCCGTAACGCAGTCGGACGGAAAACAATGACTTGAAGTTTTCAAAATAATACCGGCACAGGGAAGCATGATGGGTTTCGGGGTACTTCTTCCTTACGGATGCCATCATTTCATGTTCTTTAATCGTCAAGCGTTCGGCATAATCGGATAAAAGGTCTATCAAAAAAGCCTGTTGTTTTTCGATCTCTTCATCCAGAAGCCCCAGCTCTGCCGTGTAAAACGGCGGGTAATAACGGCAACTGAAGGCCAGCCCGAAATCAAAAGAAATACAGGCGCCGTCGGGCAGAACCTTCCGGTTCAGCGATGTGTGGTGATCCAGGTCTTCCGTTAAGCAGTCATGGACCCACAACCCCATGCATGACTGCACCGGATCCTGGTGGATGAGTTCACACGGATCATAACTTAAGCAGGACCTTGAATATAATTCACCGCCGACCTCGTTTATTTCAGCCAGATTGGACAGTCCTTTTCCAATTGTATAACTTATGATCTGGCGGTCCGGGCGCTCATTTACACGATGATACGGGATAAACCGCCTGAAATCGAAATATTCTTCATGGTTAACCACTATCAATGAAGGCATACCCGGATGAAACGGCTTCAGGTGGATAAGACTTTGCGATATACCGGATTTCATGTCACAGACCTCAATATCCGATGTATCGATATTCAACCGGGTCGTCAGGTATTCCACCATTGACGTGATAAGCTTTTCCATGTCCGGATTTACCCGATCTTATCTTCGGGAAAGCGAAAGAGGCCTGTCACCACGGTATAGCCGTTTAAATGAAATCTTTTTATCATACCACTCCTCCTATCTGCCGTTTTTCAGGCGGTCGGCTAAAGAACCGGGCAACCCGTAACGCCTCAATTTCGAGACCACGGCATCAACGTCGTAGGCAACCCGAACCAGTTCGAACCGACGTTCTTTCGCATCCAGCAAGCCATACGCGGCCCTGGCATCACCATCCCTGGGTTGTCCCACACTTCCGGCATTTATCAGATAGCGTTTCGACGGTTCGATCTCTACTTCCGGTGCGGCAAGGTCCCGGACGTTGTGAATGAATCCGGCGAACATACGTTTGTATTCAATCTCGATAAAAATCGCCGGGACATGCGAATGACCCACAAAAATGAATTTTTCTTTTGAATTCAGAAAAGCCTTTTTCGCCGTAAACGTATCTAAAATATAATTGAACCGGGAAGGCTGATACGGAGATCCATGCACGAAATGACAAGATCCTGTCTTTATTTCCAGTGGCAGCCCGGAAAGAAACCGTCTTTCCTCGCGGCCGAGACGTTGCGCAGACCACCTGATCAATGTCTTGGCATCTGCATTCAGTTGGGACAACGCCTCTGCCGACCCTGCGGCCAGATCATGGTTCCCCGCCACGACAAGGCCTGCTTTCCGCCGGATTATCTCCAGGCAGGCCCCGGGATCCGGGCCATAGCCGACAATATCTCCCAGGCATACGATGCTGTCGACATGCTGCCGTTTTTCAATATCCGCCAGAACAGCGGTCAAAGCTTCAAGGTTGCCGTGAATGTCGCACAGCACCGCTGTCTTTTTTGGGATTTGATTCATTGTTTAATTCAAAAAAATCAGGATGTCCGCCGTATTCCGTTTTCGATGATCATGAGTTGACAACTGATGATCCGGTCTATTTCCAGTTCAAGGGTTTCCAGATATCCCCGCTTATGGATAAATATCACCCCTTCGATGGCGGCCCAAAGGGCCATGGTCAGTTCCCAGGGCTCGGAAACAGGCGATATGGCATGGGTTGCCAGGCCTTCTTCAACAACGGCATGCAACGGTTCCAAAGCCTGTCGGCTCAGTTGATCCAGATTTTTCAGGATTTCAGGGGTAAGTCCGACTTTTTTAAATCCCAGTTCTTTAAAGGATATGATTTCAAAATATTCTGAATAATCCTGATAAAACCCGATATAGGCTTTTGAAATTCGAACCAGCCGCTCCAGGATGGTTCCCGTTCCGGTATCGGCATTCCGAACGAGCGCTATGAGTACTTTAAAGGCCTCTTCGCAGATGGCGCCGTAAATATCGTCCTTGTTGTTGAAGTAATGATAGATCAATCCGGGCGACAATGACGCCTCATAGGCGATATCACGAACCGTGGCGCCCAGATATCCTTTTTTAAAAAAAACCGTGCGTGCCGCCTCAAGTATCCTGTCCCGCCGTTCCTGACGCTCTGTTTCCTGTCGCTGCGCTATTTTTCTTTGGAGTTGGCTCATTTTTTGTCCTGTTTAATTTTAAATCATTGTTTAATTATTGAACATTGTTTAATATGTCAATATTTTTTTCCTGTTTTTTATTTTCATGGCCGATTCCGTGGCCTGGTGGGATCGTAACGCGGAAGCCAAGGGTCAGAGGCCGGAAGGCGGTCTCCAGCCCGGGCTGAAAGACCTGTCTTTTATGGAAAACAAGGCGGATTTTTCCTGAATTTCATGATTTGAGCATTTTCAAGGCATCTGCCGCGGAAATGCCCTGGTGCACCATGGCGCATGCAGCTTTGAGAAAAAGCCCGGGGTTTTCATGCTGGAACACGTTTCTGCCGATGGACAGGCCGGCAGCCCCGGCTTTCATTGCCCCTTCAATCATATCCAATGTCTGCTTGTCATTCAACTTGGATCCCCCCGCGATAACGACGGGAACGGGGCAACCGTCAACCACCTGGGCGAATGTTTCCGTATTTCCCGTATACGGGCACTTGATAATGTCCGCACCGAGTTCCGCGCCCACTCTGGCGGCAAGTTTGACGGTCTCTGCATCCTCTTCAATATTCTCGCCCCTGGGATACATCATGGCCAGCAACGGCATTCCCCAGCGGTTGCATTCCTTTGCCGTTCTGCCCAGAGACGCCAGCATGGCGGATTCGGTGTGCGCCCCGATATTGACATGAACGGAAACCGCATCAGCGCCAAGGGACAGGGCTTCTTCAACATCACATACGGCAATCTTATTGTTGGGATCCGGATTCAGCGATGTTGATGCAGACAGGTGAATGATCAGCCCGATGTCCGTATCCTCGGACCTGTTGGTGGATGTCACAATACCCTTATGCACCACGGTGGCATTGGCCCCGCCCCGGACAATCATATTCACGGTGGCATCTATATCCCGCAGTCCGAAAATCGGCCCCACTGAAACACCGTGATCCATGGGAACGATAACGGTCTTGCCGGATTCAATATTAAAAATTCTTTTGATTCTGATTTTTTTGCCCACGTTCATTCTTGCGCCCTCGATTTAATCAGGGGTCGGGAGAGCCTTTCCGCCATAGATTCTCGGACTTTGAAAATACCCGGACCCCTCATTTAATCATGTTTCCAGAAATTTTTCCATCAGCTCGTTGCGCATGTCCCGGGTAAGGCCCAGGGCCTGCTCCATGTAATTGTCCATACTCCCGTATTTTTTTTCAATGGCATTCAGAGCCGTCTGAAGATACACCGGGTGGACTTCAAAAACAGGCCGCATCACTTCAAGGTAAATATCCGCCGGTATCTCGTATTTCAATGCCATGAGCTGCATTTCCGTTTCTACGGGGAAGTATCGCCGGGTGAGGAGGTAATCCTGCATAACGGTGTCATCGTCAATCCCCAGGGCATACAATATCAAGGCCGTTCCGAAACCGGTCCTGTCTTTTCCGGCGGTGCAGTGAATCAGGCTTGCCCCGTCCTCGTTTTCCAAAAGACACCGGAACATCTCGGCGTACCGATGGGCCTGGTTTTCGGCAAAATCCTGATATATGTCATTCATCACGTTCATCATATCATCGCGATCCGCTTTTCCCCTTTCGATGCGTTCCAGAAAATTTTTGGAACTTCCGGCCACGATGGGCAGATCGACAATGGTTACGTTGTTTTCTTTCGGCAGGCGGCTGGGGGATCTGACCCGTTCGTCTTCCCTCCTGAAATCGCAGATCAGACTGATGTTCAAACCGGAAAAATACTGTTGATCCGTTTCGGAGAGTTCGGACAATCTGCCGGAACGGTAAAGCATCCCCCATTTGATGCGACGGCCGTTCCGGGTGTGATATCCGCCCATGTCCCGGAAATTTTTCGTCCCTTCAAACGGCAGGCGCCTTTCCGCCACCACGTGCATTTCGGCATCCCGGGCGCACAGCGAAAAATAACGTCTTGAATCTCCCCGCAGGCCGGATACCAAAGCCGGCGGATCGGTTTTTGTCACCAGGGGATTATCAAAGTCCATATCTTCCGCGGAAAAACCGCTGAAAACGGTCACCGGACAGCCCGGCGTCCGGGTCCGCCAGTCGATGCGGTAATTACCGTTGTCAATCAATTCGACGGTTGTTGAGTTCGGTTCAAACATGTTGGTTCCCGGTTGTTTCAAATTCGAGGTTTTGAAACCGCTTCTATCATAATTGATAAAATAATACAGCACAAATTTCCCGGCGCACCCGGGTTAACCGGATTTCATGCGAATCTTTTGGGCCAGGATCACCATTCCGTATATCAGAATCCCCGGAAAATAGAAAAAATATTTTGCATTCGAATCAACCTCAAAAACCGATGCAACAGCCCCCGGATGAAATAATATAAACCAGGCAGCCAGGAAAAACGGGATGTCATACCATTTATTTTTCGTCAAACACCATCCCTGGGCAAAGCATTCAAAGGCCGACATCCCGATGAGGGCCATGCCGAAAATGAGCAGTGCATGAAACCAGGTGTTAATCCCATACAGGATGAGCTCCGGATTAAAAACAAACATAAACGCGATACAGGAAGTCCGGATATCGTACAAAAACCCCTGGATTCCCGTGGGAATGGGCTCTGACTCGGCTATTGCCGAGGCAGCATAGGCGGCAAGACCTACCGGCGGGGTATCATCGGCCAGGATGCCGAAATAAAAGCAGAACAGGTGAGCCGCCATGATGGGAATGATAAAACCGTATAATCCTCCCACGTTGACGATAATCGGCGCCGTCAGGGACGCCATTACAATATAGGTGGCGGTCGTGGGAAGGCCCATTCCGATCACCAGGCAGGCCATGGCCGTTATCAGCATCAACATGAATATGTTGCCGCCGGAAAGACTTTCCACAACTCCGGCGATCATACCACCGATGCCCATGTTGACCACCCCGACGATGATACCGGCGGTGGCGCATGCAAGGGCCACGGACATCATATTTTTCGAACCCTGGATCATGCCCCCGGCAATCAACCAAACCCCGTTTTTCAGTGCATTGCCGATCCCGGTTTTTTCCGTTACAGCCGACCGGATTTCCTGGTAAAAAATGACCCCCATCAACAGCACGATGGACCTGAAAACCGCCAGCTCCGGAGAATGCCGCAGATAGACCAGCTCGTACAGCAACACGGCCGGGGGAATGAGATAGTGGATTCCTTTTTTCAATGTTTGCTTAAATCCCGGCAGGTCTTCGGGAGACAATCCTTTGATGCCCAGCTTCGACGCCTCCAGATGCGTAATGCAAAAGAGGCCGAAATAGGATACAAAAGCCGGAACAGCAGCCGCCTTTACCACCTCGATATAGGGAACATTGACATATTCGGCGATGATAAATGCAGCCGCCCCCATAATAGGCGGCATCAGCTGGCCGTCGGTACTGGCGGCCACTTCAATTGCGGCTGCCTTTTTCGGCGGATATCCGATTTTCTTCATCAGGGGAATGGTGAAAGGTCCCGTGGTGACGATATTGGCGATGCTTGAACCCGAAACGATCCCCGTGGCGCCACTGGCCACTACAGCGGCTTTTGCAGCACCGCCTTTATACCGGCCGAGAATCGAAATGGCCAGATCGGTAAAAAACCGCCCGGCCCCGGCCCTGTCCAGGAGCGCGCCGAAAAGAACAAATAAAAAAACAATGGAAAAAGATACGCCCAGGGGAATGCCGTAGATCCCTTCGGTGGAAAGGGTCACATTGCTCATGTATTTGGAAAGCGACACGCCTTTGAACGCCAGCACAGGGGGCATATAGGGCCCCAGAAACGCATACACGGTAAAAAGGACGGCAATCACCGACAGGGCCGGTCCCACAATTCGCCGCGTCGCTTCCAGCAGCAGCAGTACGAGCATGACCCCGGCAACGATATCCCGTGTGGTGGGAATGCCGGACCGGGCCGCAATTCCCTCGTAATCCCATACCAGATAAAGCGCCGTTGCCACACCCAAACCGGCAAGAATATAGTCGATTGCCGGGATATGATCCATGGCCCACAGGGATCTGAAACATTTCCGTTTTTTTCTGAAACACGGTATGAGAAGAAAAAGCAGGGCCATGGCAAAGGCCAGGTGAACCGCCCTTCCCGTGGTGGAATCGATAATGAGGAAGCTGGGCAGGGTCAATTGGTACAGGGCCCAGCCAAGGGCGATGGCGGCGACAACCCGCTTTTCAAACCGCCCCAGCCTGCGGACATCCCCCATTTCCGATTTCAAATATGTTTCTGCGGACGCTAATGTCTTGGCCATTTTTCTAAAAAGCCGGTTTTAAGGGCTCAAACCCCGATCTTATTTCAAACCAACTTCCCTGTAGTATTTCAAAGCACCCGGGTGAATGGGCGCTGAAAGCCCTTCCAGCATGTTCTCCCGGGTCAGGCCCGCATATGCCGGGTGCAAGGTCTTGAACTCTTCCAGGTGGGTAAAAACCTCTTTGGTGACGGCATAAACCACGTCATCCGGCACCCTGGCGGATGTGACAAAAGTAGCCTTGACGCCGAAGGTGGGCACGTCTTTGTCATTTATCGCCCCCGGATAATTCTTAATGGGAACAACGGACTTGGTGTAATAGGGACACCGTTCCAAAAGCTTTTCGATTCCCGTTATCTTTACAAACCGGACCTTCGTGGCGCCGGCGGTGGCTTCCTTGATGGCACCGCTGGGATGTCCCACCGTATAAAAAAACGCATCGATTCGTCCGTCCTGGAGAAGCCCCGGTGCCTCGGCCGCCTTGACATGCTCGGCATGAATGTCGGTTTGCCAGTTGATTCCGGCCGCCGTTAAGGCGTCGATGGCATTCTGACGCTGCCCTGAACCGGGATTCCCAATATTTACCCGTTTGCCTTTAACATCCTGAATGGAGAAAATATCCGAATCCGCCGAAGCACACAGGATCACCGTCTCAGGATGAATGCTGAAAACGGCTCTCAAGTCCTTCTGGGGGCCTAAATCCTTCCATTCCGCCATTCCGTTTACGGCCTGGTATTGGCGATCCGACTGTACGATACCGAAATCCAGGTCTCCGGACATCACCGCGTTGACATTGAAAACCGAGCCGGCCGTGGATTCCACGGTGCAACGAATACCATAAATTTTTCGCTTCTGGTTGACGATTTTGGCGATGGCTCCGCCTGTGGGATAGTAGACACCGGTGATGCCCCCCGTCCCGATGGTGACAAACGTGGTCCCGGCAACAGACGCCGGTGGAAAGCATGCCGTGGTCACCCCCATACCGATCATCATAACAAGCACCAGGAAACACCGTTTTTTCATAACAAACCTCCCTTTTGGGTTGGCGTTCAAAGCAACACATTGTAATAATTCCAAAATAATTCAGATCCATCAGCTTACTGGTTAACATATTTTCCGTATCCGGACAAGACGCATTTAAAACGGCCAAATCTATCCGGCAGGATGCCTTGACAGGTATCCAATTAGCGCCTATTATATTTTTCCGGAATTGTTGCGCCGACTCCCGGCGTATCTGTTGGATATCATATGGAGACATAAAATGAAAATTGCTTTTCCCGTAAAACAGGATCCGGGGCTGGAAAGTCCGGTATTCGGCCATTTTGGTTCAGCCCCGGCTTTATCATCATGGACAAGGATATGACAAATGGATCACGCATCACAAAAATCGGCTGAAAACGCTATCCGACAAATGTACAGCGGCTCTGGATACTCTGAAAAAGCCATTGACTACTATACGTTAAAACCCCATATGGGCATACTCCCGAATGCCGACCAGATATCCGAGATGACCGGCACCTGCGGCGATACAATGGAGATCTACCTGGAAGTCAAAGACCATATCATTACCGATGCAAAATACGAAGTCATGGGTTGCATCGGCGCGGTTTCCGCTGCAATGGCCATTGTCGACCTGATAAAAGGAAAGTCCCTTGCCCATGCCAAAACAATAGGCGACAGCGATGTTTTTCACCTGCTGGAAGAAATCCCCGAAGAAAAACATCACTGTATCCAACTGGCGGTAAAAACCTTGCACAAGGCTTTGGAAGAATACGAAAAGAAGAACACGGCCAATCCATAACAGGAGAATACATTATGCCCCTTTATGACTATTTATGCCTGGATTGCGGCAAAACATGCGAAGTACTGGTCACGGGATCGGAGCAAACGGTTTCATGCACTGCATGCGGCAGCACGCACTTGAAAAAACTTCTTTCGGCCCATTCATCCATGTCGGGGGCTTCCCGGCACAGCTTTCCCGGTCCCGGTGATACGGCCTGCTGCGGATCATCACCGTCCCATGCCGGTTGCGCAGGCCCCGGGACCTGTTGCGGAAAAACACCTGTTCAGCGTGGGGAATTTTAAAATTCCCGACCCGATATTACGCACGTTGGCGTTGAAATTTTCAAACCCGGCCAAGCTTCAAGATCTTTCGGCTTGCGGGTATTTCATCCTCGTGTTTCTCAAAGCGCACGCATAGGCTTCAATCAATCGTAACATATTTTAATAACTAAACTTTCATGTTCACCCGAAATAATACAAAAAACCGTTCCATAACAAACATGCAAGTGCCGTCTGCTTAAACCCGGGGTTTGGCTGCTGTTTGAACGGAATCGATATCAACTTTGATAAAACCGGGTCGGCTTTTCAAGTCCGCCGGGCGACGCTTTTATAAAATCGGGGAAATAATCTGAAAATCAATGTGAGGGAGCGTAATGGAATTCAATGAAAACAAAAAGGATATCCCGCTGGGGGCGAGGGAATTTTATCCCAACGCAGCTTCTGTTTTTGCAGAGGCATTAAAAGAAAACGGGGCGGAAATTGCATTTGGCGTTCATGGCGGAGACTTATGGAATATCGTTGATGAAATCAGCCGGGCAGGCATCAAGCTCATCACGGTCCACCACGAACAAACAGCCGTTTATGCTGCCGAGGCTTATGCCAAGACAACAGGAAAGGTCGGTTTATTCTATGCAGATACCGGTCCCGGATCAGCAAATGTTGCGAGCGCATTACAGCAGTGTTATTTAAGCTGCTCTCCCGTGTTGGGAATCGTCGGGGGGCCCATAATCGGTCATGAGAAATCATATACGATTCAACCCTCTTATGCGGAACACATGTTTTCTCATATTACCAAATGGAGCCAGCGTATCGTGGCTGATTATGAAGTGAAACATTTTATTTCCAAGGCTTTCAAAGATGCCCAGGCTTATCCAAAAGGACCTTGTGTCATTGAATTTCCTCTGGGCGCGATTGTGGGTTTACCAACCCCTCCCAGCTATACATCCATGGCCGGTGGCCTGCTTTACAAGAATCGGTGGAGAGGGGATGATACCGGCAAAGCCCTCCCCTCGCCGGGGGGAGACCCCGAACTTATAGAAAAACTGGTAAAGAAAATTTATGCAGCCAAAAAACCGGTGGTTTTTGCCGGAGACGGCTTGCACTGGTCAAAAGCCTCCACAGAGTTGATTGAATTTGCCGAAAAAGCCCAGGTCCCGGTTTGCGGCAGGCGGGTTGGCAGAGGAATCATGCCGGAAACGCATCCTCTCCACTTTAATTCGCGCATTCACCGTCAAATACTGCCCCAGTGCGACCTGCTAGTGGCCATTGGAATGAAAATCGGATTTTTTGATTCCAACTTCGGATCGGAATGGCCGAAATGCATCCAGATCAATGAATCACCGGAACATATTTTCGAGTCCGTGGATACGGATATGATTATCCTTGGCGGTCCGAAAGTTGTATTAAAACAAATTATAGAAAAAATAAATTCCATCAACCCGGCAGTGTCTGAAGAAAGAAAACGCTGGATCGAGGAAATTCAAAAAAAACAAAAAGAAGCCGACGCCAAACTTGCGGTCCGTGCCATGAAATACAAGGATCATGAACCTGTTCATCATGGCTGGTTATGTAAAACACTGTGGGATACGTGCGAGGAGCTGTACGGAGGGATGAATCGACTTATTGTGGACGGATATACCATATCCGGTTTTATCCCGCCTTTTCCCAAGGCGCGTTATTCAGGCCAGATCCTGGATTCTTCCGAACAGGCCGGTGTGGGGCATGGTATTGGAATGGCCATCGGCGCTGCTTTGGGAGACCCCGAAACAAAACATCATCCAATCATTTCCCTCATGGGTGATGCGGGGATGGGGAATTCGGGGTTTGATATAGAAACCGCCCTCAGGTACGAATTACCCATTGTCTATGTTGTAACCAACAATGACGGCTGGCTCACCGGCATGAAATATCAATTCTATGGAAAGAACTGGGACGTTTTAGGCCCCCAGGATCGTCGTCATGGTCAAGCTTTTTTACCGGGTATCCGATATGACAAACTTTCAGAAGTTTTCGGCATTCACGGGGAATATGTAAAAACGCCCAAAGAATTCAGGCCTGCTTTGGAAAGGGGGCTGAAATCAGCAGAAAAAGGAAAACCCGCCGTGATAAATGTTATCGTTGATCCCACCCTTATCAATCCTGTCACGTACAACCTGGGATACGCTGCCAGTTGGGGGCACATTCCCTGGAATGAATTGCCGAAACGTGGCAAAGCGATTCGAAGAAATTATCTCTCTTTATTACCATGGCATGAGACGGATATGAATGAATTCCCTCAACCGGATCCCTGGGAACCCTTAAGTGAAGAAGACATGGTACCGTAACACGTTACACGATAACAGGAGGAAGACATGTTTAAAACGGATGTATGTGATCTGCTGGGAATCGAATACCCCATCCTTCAGGGAGGGATGGTCTGGGTAAGTTACGCTGAACTCTGCGCCGCGGTTTCCGAATCCGGAGGATTGGGAATTCTGGCCGGCGGGAGCATGACGGCTGACGAGATGAGAGAACAGATACGGCTTGTTAAGGCGAAAACAAAAAAACCCTTTGGCGTGAATGTACCCGTCATCAAACCCGATTCAGAGGATATCATAAACGTGGCCATCGAAGAAGGAGCGGACGTCATTTCAACTTCTGCGGGAAATCCAAGACGCTTCACCCAAAAAATACACGATGCCGGGCTTAAGGTGATCCATGTATCCCCCAGCCCGAACCTGGCTGCAAAGGCGGCAGATGCGGGAGTGGATGCAATTGTGGCCGAAGGGATAGAAGCCGGGGGTCATGACGGGTTTGAGGAGATAACCACCATGGCGCTGGTACCCCAGGTGGTTCAGCGTGTGGATATTCCGGTTATCGCCGCTGGCGGGATTGCCAGCGGCGCCGGTTTTGTCGCCGCATTCGCGCTCGGCGCCCGGGGAGTCCAGATCGGCACCCGATTCGCAGCGACCTACGAGGCAAAAGGTCATCCCAATTTTAAAGATGCCATTTTAAATGTAAAAAATACGGGAACGCTGATCACCGGAAGAGGCATGGGACCCACCCGCTGCATTAAGAACAAACTCGCCGACCAGATTCTGGAAATGGAAATGAAAGGTGCCTCACCTGAAGAACTTTTTAATTTTATCGGAGTGGGACGATCACGGCGTGCTGCAGAAGACGGGGATGTGGAAGAAGGAACGGTCTATTGCGGACAAATCGCCGGTATCATCAGTGAACTAAAGAGCGTTCATACGGTGATCACCGAAATCCTGGAAGAAGCAACGAATCTGGTGAAGTATCTTGAAGAAGCGTCAAAAAAATAACCGGATGTCCGGGTAACGCGTTCTGATGAGCAATTGAGGGGCCGGCGTGTTTCCTGGTGCCGCAGTCCGGTTCGACGGAAGAACAAAAACGGAGACAGCCATGAAAAGAGTATTGGATGACATCAGGGTTCTCGACTTCAGCAGGTTTATCGCCGGTCCGTACTGCGGCATGTTGCTGGCGGATATGGGAGCGGAAGTCATCCGTATCGATCGGCCCGGCGGCGAGGAAGATCGAACAGTGGGTTTAACAGGACCCGACGGCCAAAATTTCATGTATCCCAGCTACGCCCGGAATAAAAAAGGAATCACTTTAAATCTCTTCGATAATGACCACGGCCTTAAAATACTGGCGGACCTTGTCAGGAAAAGCGACGTTGTTCTCCACAGTTTCTCACCCGAAGCTGCCAGGCGGGCAGGATTAATCTATGAAGATCTGGCCGGGATCAATCCGGGAATTATCGTCACCGCCATTTCCTGTTTCGGAAGCACCGGCCCGTACGCCAACAGAACCGGCTTTGATTTTATCGCACAAACGATGTCCGGTGCCATGAAACTCGGCGGGTTTCCGGACAAACCACCGGTACGTGCTTTCGTGAATCCTATGGACCACGGAACCGGTGCTGTTGCGGCCTTTGGCACCATGATCGCGTTGCGGCACCGCGACCAGACGGGTGAAGGCCAGCTCGTCGATCTCTCCCTCTTCCAAACGGCTTTGACTTATGTGGTTCCCATGATTGCAGAAGCGGAAATATCCGGACGGGTCCGTCCGTTCATCGGAAACCGGAGTGCATATGTAGGCCCGACCGACCTGTACCGGTGCAAAGACGGTTATGTATTTATTGCTACCATTATGAATTCGCTCTGGCGGCGTCTGGCACGAATTATCGGGCACAAAGAGTTGATTGACGATCCTGCTCTGCAGACCGATTTTCAGCGATACGAAAACCGGGACCGCATTGATCCGCTGGTTGCCGACTGGATTGCCGGGCACACTGTTGCTGAAGTATTGGAAAAGCTGGAAAATGCAAGGATTCCGTGCGGTCCGCTGCGCGGTCTGGATGAAGTCCTGGATGATCCCCACGTCCGTTCGGAAAATATGATCGAATATGTGGATATGGGAAAACCCGGGCTTGGAAAAATGCCGACAGGCGGTATCCAGGCCAGGCTTACCAAAACCCCGGGCTGCATTGCATCCCGCGCGCCCGGGGTAGGTGAACATAATGAGGAGATCTTTCAGGGTCTCTTGGGATACAGCCCGGCGTCGGTAGATGATTTTAAAAAAAAAGGGGTGATTTGATATTTTCCTCAGGGGGAAATCCAGGCAAGGCAAAAAAAAATCCCCCACCGTCAACCTGGATCAGGCAGGGGATCTTCACATGTCCGGTTCCCGGGGTTAAACACCCGAAATTTGATGAATCCGTTTTGCGGTCGCTTCGGCCTCGGACATGATTTTTGCGACCAGTTCCTTGATTGACAGGGTTTCCTTGGTCCTGCCGATCACCTGCCCGCACGGGAAAACCGCATCGTCACCGCCTTCCACCCAGGCCGTTGCCGCTTTCTGGCTGGTGATATACGGTAAAAGCTCCTCCAGGGACGCCCCTTTGTTTTCCAGCTCTTCAATCTTTTTCGCCCAATCGTTCCGATACACCCGAATGGGACTGCCGATGGATTTCTGGATCACCATGGTGTCCGTTATTTCCGCCGCGATGATCTTGTCTTTAATCGATTGATGGACCGGGCATTCCGTGGTATTGAGGAAGCGGCTTCCCATGATAACGGCGTCCGCCCCCATGGCAAGTCCCGCTACCATGGATTTTCCATCGCAAAATCCGCCACCGGCAACCAGGGGATTTTTCACCCTGCCTGATGCTTCGCTTATCAGGACCAGCGTGCTGACCTCTTCCATGCCGGGATGACCGCCGCATTCAGCCCCCACCAGGGCCACGATATCAACTCCCAGGTTATCGACTTTTACGGCATCCCGTATCCTGGCGCATTTGTGGATATGGATCGCCCCCATGCCCCTTATTTTTTCCAGGTGGGGCTGCGGGCTCCTTCCGGCGGTTTCGATGATTTTGACGTTCTGTTTTGCCAGAATATCCAGGGTTACATCAACCGTCCGGGCATCGTGTCCGGGAAACAGTGAAACATTGACGCCCCAGGGCTTGTCCGTCATGTGCTTCAGTTTTGACAATGCTTCAACCAGGGTTTTTTCATCCGGATACATGGCAGACGCAAGACATGAAAAAATACCGGCATTGGCGCACGCTGCGACAAACTCGACATTGCTCAAGTTCATCATGGTGCCGCATTGGATAGGGTATTGAACCCCCAGTAATTTCGTAAATCGTGTTTTAAACATATCTGCCTCCTGTTCTGTGGGGTTTTAAAATGAATGCTGAAAAACCACCGCATAGGCAGGCCCCCGTGCCTGCCCTTTGCCGGTTTATGTATCGTAATGAATCATCGACATTCCCAACTGGATTAATATAGCATTAATCGTGCCGGATATTTAAATAACTTATATTATTTTTATTTTCAATAAGTTAGATATTTGACAAGGGAGGTTTGAATATAAACATGAAAGACTTCTGAAAAATAAAGCAGATAAAACTGGATTATTTATCAGTTTTCTGCTAATCTGTATCATATTTCAGTTCATAGATCCCTTCATGAGGAGATTTTTTAATGGATGACAACAAATTTTTCCGTGAGGCCACACTGAGAATCTGTGGAAACCTTGAAATCGACAAGGCCTTGAGAAATTGCCTGCTTTTTATTCGCGATTATATTCCGGCGGATCTCATGTCCTTTATCATCTACGTTCCGGATCAGGAAGTGTTCGAGACCATCGCCGTCGCCAGGATGTCGGGCAGCAACACGCTCCCCGTTAAAATCCCGGTCCCCTCTGAGAACCGGGACCATCTTAAAGTGGATTTTCAAACACCAAGAATTACAACCCTCGACTCCCTTGGTTCCCAATCCGCTATCAGAGGTTTTTTTAATCGCATGGGGTTTCCAAAGGGCGAAGCCATCGTCATGGAAATGGTGCTGGCCGGGAAAAAAATGGGGGCCTTGATTGTCATCAATACGCAGGGACATAAATACACAGAGGAACATAAACGGCTTTTATCTCTCTTGAACGAGCCCTTCGGCATCGCCCTGACCAACAGCCTGCGGTATCGAAAAGCCAACCGGTTGAAAAATCTCCTGGCCGACGACAAACAGTACCTCCAGGAAGAACTGCTCCAAAACATAGAAGAAAAAATCATCGGCTCCGATAACGGCCTGAGAGACGTTATGGAATCCGTACGCCAGGTTGCCCCGACGGACAGCCCGGTTTTTCTCCAGGGAGAAACCGGCGTCGGCAAGGAGGTCATTGCAGGTGCCATCCACAAAGCATCGCCCAGGCGAAACGGCCCGTTTATCAAGGTCAATTGCGGCGCCATTACCGAATCCTTGATCGACAGCGAGTTGTTCGGTCATGAGAAAGGGGCTTTTACCGGGGCCATCAGTCAAAAACGCGGCAGATTTGAAAGGGCTGAAGGCGGCACGATTTTTTTGGATGAATTTGCCGAACTTCCGCCCGAGGCGCAAAGCCGTTTTTTAAGGGTGCTTCAGGATAAGGAAATCGAGCGTGTGGGCGGCGAAACCCCTATTAAAGTGGATTGCCGCATTATCCTTGCGACAAACCGCAATCTGGATGAGATGATGCAGCAGGCCCGTTTCCGCTATGACCTGTATTACCGGATACAGGTGTTTCCCATCATCATTCCGCCGTTGAGAAAAAGAAGAATGGACATCCCGGCCCTGGTCCAGCATTTTATGAAAAAAAAGGCCCGAAAGCTGTCCATACCGGACACACCCGCCCTGGCGCCCGGTGCTTTGGACCGGCTCATGACCTATGACTGGCCCGGAAATGTCCGCGAACTGGAAAATACCATTGAAAGGGCCCTCATCATCAACAAGGGCAAACCATTGACGTTCACCGAACTCTGGCCTGAACACCGTTATTCCCAGAGTATAAGGGAAGAAGACGGGGAGTACTTCCCGAGCCTTGACGAGGCCGCAACCCGGCATATTCTAAAAGCGCTTCACAGGACCAGAGGCAAAATCGAAGGCCCCAACGGCGCCGCACGGCTGCTCGCGATTAACCCGGGCACCCTCAGGCAGAGAATGCGTAAACTGGGAATTCCGTTCGGCAGACAGGCGAAGAAAATGTATGCAGAAGAAAAAAAATATAACCTGAATCGTGTTTGACCGGGCATGCCGTCAGCGGGTCGACTGAGACGCTGCTTTCATTTTTTCAATGACCCCGAGGAGTTCTTTTCCCATGGCGCTGTGCGTTTTAAGGGCAGCCATTTTCAGCGCCACCTGTTCGGCATCTGCCAATCGATGCCGCTGCAGGTAAAATACAGCCAGGGCATAGAGGTAGTCCCCGTTGTCGGGTGCCAGGCCATGGGCCGTTTTCAATGCTTCCTCGGCGCCCGTATCCTGATGCAGGTGCTGCCGGACAAGTCCCAAGTTATAATAAATTCTTTCCCGCCGGGGCATCCCCCGGGCGGCCTGAGCAAGATACACTTCAGCCTCGGCATATTTTCGGGTCTCCGCCAGCAGCAAGCCCAGGGAATATTCAACTTCATGAAAGTCGGGCTGAATCGCCAGAACCTCCCGAAGCAGCCTTTCCGCCGCATCATTTTCGCCGAGTCGGTTATAAAGCGAGGCCAGGTTGACCTTGGCGGGATAGAATTGATCATCGATCTCGATGGCCTTTTTGTAGTGTAAAACAGCCCGGTCCATATCCCCAAGCCTGGCATACAGGTTTGCCAGGTTGTGCCGGGACGCGGCAAAATCCGCGGTTCTTTCGGTGGCACGCACATACTCGGATAGTGCCGACTCGTATCTCCCCTTAAGTTCTGCTGTCATGTACGATTCAGGCACGCCTGCCAGTCTGGCTGCGGCTTCGATTCGAACCGCCTTTACCGGATCGTACAACAGGGGGCCCAACAAGCGAACAAGCCTTTGCGGATCCTGTTCAGGCAGGTTGCGCACGGCCGTGTGCCGGATCAGGGATTCTTCATCTGCAAGCCCTTCCAAAAAGACGGAAAGACTTTCCTCACCCGGATGGGACGCCAGTAAAAAAAGGGCCGTGGCCCTCACAATGGCGGGGTACAACCGGTCTTCCGTCAGCCTGACCAGGCCTTCCACGGCGCCGGGTTCTCCCCGGCGGGCCTGGGCCAGGATCGTACCGTAATGGGGGCGTTTTCTCTCTCCATACCATTTGGTCATGGCATCTGCAGACCATTGAACGGTCTTGTCCACGTGGCATCGATTGCAGGCGTTCGGTGCACCAATGGCTTTGCCGAGCGCCGGCCGGGGTATTCTGAAACTGTGATCCGGGCGATAATCCACACCCATGTAGTTCCGGCCGGGCATGTGGCACTGTTCACATTGTGCGCCGGTTCCCACCTCAAAAAGAATTTCGCCGGATGACGATTTTATGGGTTCACCGGGCTCCCCTTTGCCCTTGTGAAAATGGTGGTCCCCGGTATCGTAAACAGCCGCCTTATGACACTGCAGGCAAAGGTCATTGCCCGGTTTTATGCGTTTAATGCTGTGCACGTCGTGGCAGTCGCTGCAGCGCACGTCCCGGGCGGCCATTTTACTCTGCAGGAACGAGCCGTAAACATATACCTCTTCCAGGATCTGACCGTCTGCAAAATAAAACCCCCCGGTGAGCAGTTGTGGAACACCATAGTCCAAAAAATCGGCATGGCGGTGAATATTATCGCCCAAAGACATGCGCCGCGCATGGCACGGTGCGCAAAGCGCGATTTGCTCCTTTGCACCAAGTCCCGCGGTCCGGACCGCCAGTCCGGCATTAACAAGATCCGGACGGCCCATCTCGGGCAGTTCCGCCCATTGCACGTGGGACGAGCCGGGTCCGTGACAGGCCTCGCATCCCACGCTGATTTCAGACCAGGTGGTTTCGTAGACTTCAGTCCGCGGATCATAATTTTTTTTAAGATCCGTGCAGTGGCACTCGGCGCACATACCGTTCCAGTTCTGGGCCTGGTTGGTCCAGTACAGCCAGTCACGGGGATCGATTTTTTCATCGGGATACAAATGGAACCATTTTTGTCCGCGCACATCCCAGGCAATGGGAAGACATTGAAGCCTTCCACCCGGAAACGGAATTAAATACTGCTGCAGGGGGAAATACCCGAATGTGTGGGTAATCTCGAATTCCCCCGTTTTTCCGTCAGGCCCCTGGGTGCTGACGAAAAATCCGCCGTTTTTCCTGTAAAATCGTGATGTTATACCAAAATGGTCAAAAACGGCATTATTGAAATCCCCCAGAACCGTCTGCTCGGTGGCCACATCCATGGCCCGCTCATGGTGAGATCCTTTCCATTTATCATATTCCTGCCTATGGCAATCCTTGCATTTGCCGCTTCCCACAAATGCAGGCCCGGTATTTCTTCCCCCAGTGTCGGCCGGGTCCGGCCGCCTTTTCTCTTTTACCACATAAAGGGGAAGTGAAAGAATGATCACAACGGTTGCGATGATGCCGATGATCTTCCAGGTCGTGATAACGTCTTTATGCATCTGAACTTATCCGCAATTTTAGTCCCCACAGCAAGTCAATGTCATTAACCCGGGCCTGAAACAAGGCAATTTTCTTTTACGAACCGCCTGTTTGCGCCGCTCACCCAAGACGGTAAGAACCCCGTGAAAAAACAAACCCTTACCGGTTTTGCAGACGACCGGTCAAGGTAAAAATTTCTTCAGCTCGCTTTTCCGGGTTTATCCCGGGTGACCGATCGGGGATAAACCACCTGCTCTTTCAAAAACCCGCTTCTTTTAATAACGCATCCGGTGTTCACCCGTACGATGTCATTTTCGATCATCACGGGAAAAAGATCCAGGGCCCGGAAAGCCGGGGACTGGATCACCGCTCCCCGAATATCAAATATTGAAGAATGGCAGGGGCACACAAACCGTTTTTCTTCGGCGATCCAGGGAACGGTGCACCCCAAATGCGTGCACCGTCGGGAAACGGCCAGAAATCCGCCGTCCGCAAGTCGCACCAGGTAAAAATGACCCCGGGGGAACGCCGTTACGGTGTCGGGCGCAAACCCGTTCACCGGTCCGGCCGTCACCAGGGCATGGCCGGCCGCTCCTGATGTTTCTGAGGGACGCGGACGCATAAAAGAGAAGAACGCCCAGACGATTTCCCCAGCCGCAATAATGCCGAGACAGGCCCATAGCCGGTTTAAAAAACGTCTTCTTGGAGATGCCTTTTCCGGGGATTTATGATTCTTTGAATTTCCGGTCATATGCAAGTCGTTTCCACAGTTCACCTGAAAAAGCCCAGCGCCATGCCCGGGCCCCTGAACCAGGTGCCGGTTACCGTCAGAACAACAAAAATAATCACCACGAATATGAATAATGCCTGGATCGATTCACTTCTTGATGCTGCAAACCGCTTCTTCATCAGCAGGTAAAAACCGCCGAACAGGGTAAAAATAAGTAAAAACGGTATGAAACCGTCCCGGATCACGGAAGGCAGGCCTGGTCCGCCGACATCCGGTTGAACAACCCATTCGCTGAGCATGATGAGTCCCGGTGCGATAAGAAAAGAAGCTGCACCCGCCAAAACAGCCATCTGTTTTCCCTTTGGGGAAACGAACCAGACGCCGGGAGCCTGTATATCATACTTCAGGTACGGGATCATCATAAGGGAGATGCCCAATGCCAATGGTATGACGAAAACGGCAAACACCGGATGAATATGGAGCAGTATTTCCTGGAATCCGGCAAAATACCACGGCGCCTTGGTCGGGTTGGGGCTTAAGCCCGGATTTGCCGGATCTCCCAGGGGGGCATTTAAAAAAACGGCCGCCGGTAAAACAACGGCCAGAAGAACAAGGGCCGTTACTGTTTCCCGCACGAACAGATTGGGGATGCTCGGAACCCGGTCGCCGCCCCCTTCAGGGGATGTTGCTGAACATCCGGGGATCACCAGCCCGCCGGCCTTTCTGACGCGCCAGAAATGAAACGCCATGAAAGTAACGAGAGAAACGGGAATCACCGCCGTGTGGAAAGCGTAGAACAGTCGCAACGTCTGCGGTCCCATATGGGAACCGGCAAGGATCAGCCTCTGAAGACCGGACCCTGCCCAGGGAATGTATTCCAGCATCCCGGTGGAGACGGTCACGGCCCAATAGGCCAGTTGATCCCACGGCAGCAGGTAGCCTGTAAAATTGGCGCCGAGAATGAGGATGAACTGAAACAGGCCGATAATCCAGTTGAACTGTCTCGGCGGATGGAAAGCCCCGGTAAAGAAGACCCTCAGCATGTGCAAAAACACCACCAGTACGAGCAGGTTGGCACACAAGTGGTGAATGTTGCGAAACAGGCGTCCAAACGGTGCATTGGCGATGATCAAGTGAATGGATGCATAGGCCGATACCGGTGTGGGATCGTAAACAAACTTCAGCAGCATGCCGGTGGCCAGTTGAACCAGCACCAAAACAACGGCCATCCCCCCCAATCCCCAGGACAGTGTAAATCGGAGTGTCTTTTCGGAAACAGTGGCCGGACGAAAATGAAAAACCAGGTTCTGGATGATGAAGCGCCTGCGCTCCGCATCTGTTCCGGGAATCAGGGGTCCGGAAATAACAGAGCGCCGTATGCGACTCAGCAGTGTTGCTTTTTCAGTTGATCGGTCTGATATACCCACGCTGTCCATCGGATTAAAAGTTCTTGATGAAGGTCTCAAGGGTGGAAGCAGATCCGTTCATCATGGTTCCTGATCCGCCGTTCTGATGATTTGTCGAGATCGTCCGGGTCCGGTCGATCATCGCTTCTTGAGGCTTTCCAGCAAGGCGTCTATCCGTTGATGATTTTCATCGGTTCCCATATGGGTCCGGAACAACCATTCCTGTATTTTCATGGCCCCGTCAAGATCCTGGTTCAGCAGGGTATGCCCCAACTGCTTGGTTTCCCGCAACACCTCCCTGTCAAAGTCAGCCATATTCCGGGCGATCTCCATGACGGAATCGACCAGTTGCCCTTCGGGGAACACCTTGCTCACATACCCCATTTTCTCTGCTTCCGCCGCATCATATATCCGTCCTGTCAGAGCGACTTCCTTGGCCCTGCCCAGCCCGATGATTCGCCACAGGGGATCCAATATGGGCGTCAGGGAAAGGACGATTTCACGCTGACCGAACTTGGCCCGTTCGGATGCATATCGAATATCGCACATCATGGTCAGGTCGAACCCTCCG
This sequence comes from uncultured Desulfobacteraceae bacterium, assembly GCA_964386565.1. GTDB lineage: Bacteria > Desulfobacterota > Desulfobacteria > Desulfobacterales > UBA5616 > CAYLRU01. The sequence continues at coordinate 35,347 of CAYLRU010000016.1, forward strand.
GCAATGGCAGGACCGCCCACGGCGGCAATTACCGGCTGGCTGCAGAACAGAATCGCCCGATACGCCCGGTGGAACAGATCGGTAAACGCCTCATTGGATGTTTTCTGAATGGTCCGGATAAAGTTCAAGTCAAACCCGGCTGAAAAATATTTTTCACCGCCGGTGAGCACCACGACATGGGTGTCTTCCCGCTTGCCGATACGACCGAACAGATCGGCAATCTCTTCCAGTACTTCCGGTGAAAGGGCGTTTCTTTTTTCCGGCCTGTGAATGGTCACTTTCGCCACCTTGTGCTCAACTTCAAGCTGCAGGTATGTCATCTCCATATCTTCTCCTCCTTAAGAACATATCACCCGGGGTTCCCCTGCCGGACAGTTTCAGGTTCTTTCATACAATTTCAACCGTCACCGGCATGCCCGTCGCAACAAACAGGCAAGGAAACGGGCCGCACCGGATTCGAGGCCTTTTTCATCAACAAATTCCAGTCCTCATCCACGGCCTGCTGTATCATTTGAATATCGTTATCCGTCAGATGGCTGAATCGCCCCTGGCCTTTCAAATAATTTTCCACCGACAGATCACCCGTATAATTCAATGTATACCGCCTGCCTTCTTCAACTTCATATAACGGAAAGATGTTTGTCCTGACGGCCAGGCGCGACAGTTTAACGGACATGTCGCTGGGTACGCGCCATCCTGTGGGACATGCGGCAAAAACATGAATAAACCGGGAGCCGCCTTTCAAGTGTTTTGCCTTTTCGAACTTTCGCATCATGTCTTCGGGAAAAGCAATGCTGGCAGTGGCGGCATAGGGGATGCAATGGGCCGCCATGACCTCCATGATATTCTTCTTACGGCTTTTCTTCCAGTCGTCCCCCGGTGTGGTCGTGGTTCTTGTGCCGAGGGGTGTGGCCGAACTTCTCTGGACCCCGGTGTTCATGTAGGCCTCATTGTCATAGCAGACGTAGATGAAGTCTTCGTTGCGCTCCACGGCCCCGCTCAATGCCTGAAATCCGATATCAAACGTCCCACCGTCCCCGGCCCATACCATCACCACGGTTTGGGTATCCCCCCTTGCATCCAACGCGGCCCGGAGTCCGCTTGCAGCAGCGCCTCCCGAGGCAAAGGCCGTATGCATTACGGGAACCTTTAAAGAGGTCTGGGGGTGGGATCCCGAGATAACCCCCCAGCAACAGGCCGGCATGACGATGGCGGTTTTCGGGCCCATTGCCTTCAGGGCGAACTTCATGGCGATTGCGGCCCCGCAGCCCGGACATCCCACGTGCCCGGGATACACGTATTCGCTTTGCGGTATGTCATACGGCTTCATCGTTTTTCCTTTTCCCGCCTTTCCCGCGTTTCCAGCCCGGACCCGATCCACACACTACGGTCATCAGGCGCCTCGGCGGTCCGGGTGATCCGATAAATCTCTTCGACCGTTTCCGGGGTGATGTCTCTTCCCCCCAGCCCTGCAATATAGCTGTATATCCGGGGTCGATGGTCCATGTTGCACAAGGCCGCCTTGAGTTCCTGGGCGAAAATACCGCCGGCGCCGAAGGAACAGTTCCTGTCGATCACGGCCACTTTTTCGGCCTTTTTCAAAACCGCCTGCAGACGTTTCACCGGAAAAGGCCTGAACATTTTTATTTTTAACAGCCCGGCCTTTTCACCTTTTTGCCGAAGCGAGCAGACAGCCTGGCGACAGGTTCCCACAGCCGTTCCCGTAGCCAGTATGATAACGTCGGCATCATCGCAGTCAACAGCTTCCGTGGGACCGTACTGACGGCCGAATATTGAATGAAATTCTTCCTCCGACCGGGCAAAACATTCCGGCACGCATTCCATGGTTTTTTCAATGGCGTGCCGCATTTCCATATAGGCGGCCGGCGGCGACATCTGGCTCATGTTGCACGGGTTGTTCACATCAACCATCACGTTGGGTTTGAAGGCCGGCAAAAACCGATCCACCGCTTCCTGGTCCGGAATATCCACCGGTTCATAGGTATGGGAGAGAAAAAAAGCATCCAGCACCACCATCACCGGCAGATTCACCCATTCGGCCAGGCGAAAGGCCAGGATCGTGGTGTCCAGCACCTCCTGCCCGTCCTCGCAATACAGTTGAATCCATCCCGTATCCCGCTGGGCCAGGCTGTCCGTCTGATCCGTCCAGATATTCCATCCCGGCGCCAGGGCCCGGTTTACTTCGGCCATGACAATGGGCAGGCGCGCCGCCGATGCCCAGTGCAGCAATTCATGCATGTAGGCCAGCCCCTGGGAAGAGGTCGCCGTAAAGGTCCTGACGCCGCCGCTGGACGCGCCGATGGCGGCGGCCAGGGCCGAGTGTTCGCTTTCCACGCAGATAAACCGTGCATCCATCTTTTTTTCGGCACAGAATTCGGCAAGCGCTTCCACGATGTGCGTCTGCGGGGTAATCGGGTAAGCCGACACCACGCGGACCCCGGCCAGGCGAACCGCTTCGGATACGGCGTGGCTTCCTTCCAGCACCTGTCTCACGTTTACTCCTCCTTCAGCACCATGGCATTTCTGGGACATTCCTTCACGCAAATGCCGCAGCCTTTGCAGTAATCCGGATGAATGGCCCGATCCGTCCCCGCATCTCTTACCACGGCCATTTCCGGGCAAAACAGCCAGCAATTATCGCACCCGTTGCATATCCCGCAGTTAAAGCACCGGCCGGATTCGGCAAACGCCGAGTCTTCCGAAAACGGCTGTTCGGTCTCTGCAAACGCGGCTGCTTTTTCCAGGTCCCCGGGCAAAACCATATCCGGCCGGATTCGCTGTTTTCGTTCAAAATAATCCGTGTTGATTTCTTCATGGGAAACAACGTGTGCATCCCTTGTTTTCCTCTCTCCGCCGATATACATTTCCATGGAAACGGAAGGACCGCCGCCGATCCGGAAGTCCTTGATCTTCCCGGCCGGATCGTTTTCCCCGCCGGACAGTATCATATCCAGAACCATTGCCGCCTGCTTGCCCGATGCCACGGCATGGGCCACACTCTTGTCCGCATTGGTGAGGTCTCCGCCATAGACCCGGGGAATTCTTCCGGAAACGACCGTGCAATGGCTCAAGACCATATTCTCCCTTTCCGTGGATGGGGGCGGCTGCCAGGGATCTTCCGGCCGGGCGCCGATGGCGGTGACAACATTTTTTACACTCATGGGGTAAACCGGTGATTGGGCCGGTACAACCCTTGCGCGACCTTCCGGTGTCGTTCCCGCGACTTTCATTTTCCGCAGGTGCAGGATGCAGCCATGGTCCTTCTTCTCCAGGCGAACCGGCGCGGCCAGTTCCATCAGCAACACCCCTTCTTTTGCGGCCAGACCCACCTCGTGGTCAAATGCGGGCATGTCCTGTCGACGCCGTCGATACACAATGGTGGTTTCGATTCCCAACCGGGCAAGGGTCCGGGATACGTCAACGGCCGTATTGCCGCCGCCGATAACGGCAACAGGGCCCTCAATGGCCGGGGGGTTCCCCTTTTTCACATCCGACAGCAATGCCAGGCCGTCCAGGGCGTTTTCTTCGCCGGCAATACCCATTGTCACGGACCGGCCGTGTCCGCACCCCAGAAATACGGCATCATACTCTTCGCCCATCGCCGCCAATGCATTTTCCGATACAGGCGAATTGCACCGAATCGCAACCCCCTGCTTCCTGATCCTGTCGATCTCGAATTCCAGAACATCCACCGGCAGGCGGTAAGCCGGAATTCCCCACCGAAGAACACCGCCTGCTTCGCTCTGGGATTCAAATACGGTGCAGGCATATCCCAGGATGGACAAAAAATACGCTGCGGACAATCCAGCCGGGCCGGCCCCGACAACGGCGATTTTTTTCTTGTTGGGCGGAAACCTGAATACGACCGGGTCAAACCGGTTCGCAACGGCACCATCTCCCAAAAACCGCTCGATACAGCGAATCGACACTGCCTCATCATACGATTTTCGATTGCAGGCGCTTTCACAGGGATGAAAACAGACCCTTCCGCACACCCCGGGAAACGGATTCTCCACCAGTATGCATTCAAGCGCCCTTTTGTAAAAGCCCTGCCGGACCAGCTTCTCCACCCTGGCGATGTCCTCGCCCGCCGGACATGCCGCACTGCACGGTGCGGTTTTCTGAACAAAAGCAGGCCGGACATACCGCCAGAAACCGGTATTGTTGACTTCAGTCGAGATGTTTGACGTTGATATCAATAAAGGAATGTCTGGATGTGTCATTTTGCGATTGTCCGATATCCAAATCTAAATACGCCCGTGAATGCAAACCCGTTCATACCCTTCCATGGCCGCATCCACATTCTGCTCCGTTTTCACCTCGATCTCCGCCCTTATCGCCCGGGCGATCGCTTCCATGGGCGGCGTCTTCAACAACCCGGCAAAGGCCCCGATAACGGCGGTGTTGATCATGGGATGGGTTCGTGTTCCCAGCCCGCGGCTTACGGCGATTTTGACCGCATCCACGGTTGCCAGTCGAAATCCCTTGAATGCCGTAAGGTCATCCGGAATATCCGGCGCATTGATGAGAATCCATCCGCCGGGCTTAAGCCCCGTGGTCACGGCAACGGTTTTTAACAGTTTTAAATCCAGTACCACGACATGATCCGGGGAATAGATGTTGCTGCGTACGAGTATCTTTTTATCGTCCAGCCGCAGGTAGGCCTCCACCGGCGCTCCACGACGCTCCACGCCGAACAGCGGAAAGGTCTGAACTTCATACCCGGCCCTGAAAAACGCCTTGGCCAGCAACACCGTTGCCACCACCGTTCCCTGCCCGCCCCTGCCGTGAAATCGTATTTCCTGCATGTTCGATCAGAACCTTTCTTCCAAGCTTCTCAAACCGGCGATTTTCTGCAGGATATACACC
>CAYLRU010000016.1:40336-57374 GCA_964386565.1 uncultured Desulfobacteraceae bacterium
GGCGGAAAATCCAGGACAAGCCCGATAATTTCGTTAGCACTCACATTCTCTGACAAAAAAACAACGCAGAAAAAGATGGCAATAGTAATTCGTCTTCGCATATCCCCTTCTTTTCATCAATAAAATGATTTTAGACGCTTATGCCATGATGGGGTTTTCATCACCCGGCTGTTGAAACTGGTATACCATATTGATTTCCGTCCGGTTAGTCAATATCGTAAATCCGGGTAATCCGCCATCAAAATTTATTTTTGCGTTAAATCGCTTGACAGGATGGAATTTTTCTTATATATTTCGACTATAAATCGAAATCAGTCGAAAAGTTTAAATCATCCAATGACATCTGAATCCGTTCAAAAAAAAATCATCATTGACGAAGCAGCAAGGTTGTTTTCCCGTTTCGGTCTTGAAAAGACCACAATGGAAGATATCGCCAAAGCCGCGCGAAAAAGCAAAAGCTCATTATATTATTATTTCAAGAGCAAAGAAGACGTCTTTGCGGCGGTGATTGAAAAAGAGATCCAGGGCCTCAAGCTCACCCTTGCACGCGCCATCGAACCGGAAACCGATCCCTGCAAAAAATTAAAAAAATTTGTCATGACCCGTCTGGAATATCTGAACCGGAAAGCGGATCAGTACATCACGGTAAAAGACGAACATCTCAAGCATTATGCGTTCATCCAGAACCTGACGGCCGCCTATTCCGAATGGGAAATCGCCACCATAAAAGCCATCATGGAATACGGACGAAAAACAGGCGGCTTTGATTTTATCGACGGGGATTCCACTGCCCGGGCCGTATTTTTCGCTCTCAAGGGTCTCGAGTATCCCTGGACGACCAATCTTACCAAAAAAGAAATAAAGGACAGCACGGAAACCCTGTTACATATTTTAATAAACGGCATCACGAGGAAATAATTTTTCCCATTTTATTCGACCAAAATACGATTTTAGTCGAATATGCCGAGGAGGCACCATGAACATTCTGCTTGTTTATCCCAAATGTCCCGACACCTTCTGGAGTTTTAAACACGCCCTGAAATTTGTCTCGAAAAAGGCCATGCATCCGCCCCTGGGTCTGCTGACCGTTGCCGCCATGCTGCCCGAAAACTGGCACAAACGCCTTGTGGATATGAATATCGACCCATTGCGGGAAAAGGATCTCCAGTGGGCGGACTATGTCTTTATCAGCGCCATGACCATTCAAAAAGAATCGGTTTTCAAAATTGTGAGCACCTGCAGGCAACGGGGAATCAAAATAGTGGCCGGCGGCCCCCTGTTTACGTCGGAACCCGAGTTATTCCCCGATATCGATCACATGGTCCTTAATGAGGCGGAAACAACCCTTCCGGCGTTTCTGGAGGATTTTAAAAACAACAGCGCTGAACACATCTATTCAACAGACACCTTCCCGACATTGGACAAGACGCCCGTTCCCCTGTGGCACCTTCCGAAAATGCATCGATACGCCTCCATGAACATCCAGTTTTCCAGAGGATGTCCTTTTGATTGCGAGTTTTGCGATATTGCCGTTCTGAACGGAACCAAAGTCCGAACCAAGGCGACACACCAGGTCATGTCCGAATTGAACCGCCTTTACGCGAGCGGCTGGCGGGGAAACGTCTTTTTTGTGGATGACAATTTCATCGGCAATAAGACCCGGCTGAAAAATGATCTGCTGCCGACACTGATTGAATGGATGGAGGCAAGGAAATACCCCTTTGCATTTTCAACGGAAGCCTCCATCAATCTCTCGGATGACGAAAAGCTCATGGACCTGATGGTCCGGGCGGGATTCGACGGCGTATTCATCGGCATTGAAACCCCGGATGAAAAAAGCCTGGCTGAATGCAATAAAAACCAGAACCGGAATCGGGATTTAATGTCGGATATCAAAAAAATTCAACGGCACGGCTTAGATGTCAGGGGCGGATTCATCGTGGGATTTGACCATGATTCGCCATCCATATTCCCCCGCCAGATCAATTTCATCCAGAAAAGCGGGATCATCACGGCAATGGTCGGGTTGCTGAACGCCCCCACCGGCACACGGCTCTACCAGCGCATGTCAAGCCAGGGGAGGATCTTAACCGGCACCTCCGGCGATAATACCAATTTTACCACCAATATCATTCCAAAAATGGGATATGAAACATTGCTCAACGGGTATAAACGGATAATCAGCGGTATTTATTCACCCAAACCCTATTACACCCGGGTAAAGAAATTTCTAAAGGAATACGCGCCGACGGAAAAAAGAACCTTTCACTTTCATATGGGCTATGTCCGCTTTCATTCCGGATATCCCATGGCATTTATAAAATCCGTCTTTTTACTGGGCATTAAAGACCAGGCCAGGGTTTATTTCTGGAAGCTGCTTTTCTGGTCCCTGTTCAGACGGCCAAAATATCTCCCCATGGCAATTACCTATGCCATCTATGGATTTCATTTTAGAAAAGTTTTTGAAGACGCCCTGTAATCCGCCTTCACGGAATTCCAGACCCCTTGAAACCTTTGGGAACAGACCTTTTATCGGGCGATGCCATCTCAGATAGCCTTGAATCCCGAAAGAAGCGTTTAAAGTATGATATCGCATTTCTCCGGGTTATGAAAAACGACAATATTGTCTTGAAATACAGCGCAAACAGACATACAATGCATGGTCGAACACAATGCCGTACCTCGTAAAAATATAACGAAACGACCTGATTATGCCTGTATATGAGTACTCAGCTTTGGATGCCAGGGGTAAAAACACCTCCGGCATAGTGGATGCGGAAAGCGTTCTCGCGGCAAAGCAGAAAATCCGGAACCTGGGCGACTTCCCGGTTTCCATTAAAGAAATCTACGACCTCAAAACAAAGAAGCAGCAATCCAGAAGTTTCAACCTTTCCCGGCACTTTACACACGTAAGGGCCTCGGACATCGCCCTGATGACACGGCAACTGGCCACCCTGTTAAGCGCCGGCCTTCCCCTGGTAACCGCCATCGACACCCTGATACCGCAAACCAAATCCCATGCGTTCAAAGCGATGCTGGCTCATATCAAGGATACCATCGTCGAGGGAAACAGCTTTGCCAACGCCCTCTGCGCTTACCCGGGGGTTTTTTCATCACTCTACATCAACATGATTCGTGCCGGGGAAAGTTCCGGAACACTCGAAATCGTATTGGAGAGACTGGCGGACATAACGGAAAAACAACAGACATTGAACCAGCGCATCACATCGGCGCTTGTTTATCCCATTCTGATGGCTGTCATCGGAACCCTGGTGCTCTTCTTTTTACTCACCGTTGTCGTGCCCCAGATTACGGCCATTTTTTCGGATATGGGCCACACACTCCCATTGCCGACCCTGATTCTCATCCGAACCAGTGAATTCGCCAAAGCCTACTGGTGGGTTTTTCTTATCGCCGTCTTTCTCTGTGTCCTTGTCATCCAGCGCATCAAGAAAATTCCATCCGGACGTTTTTTTTTCGACAAGGCATTTCTTGGAATACCGCTTTTCGGAAATCTGTCCAAAAAACTGACCATTTCCCGGTTTTCAAGGACCCTGGGGTCGCTGCTGTTAAATGGCGTGTCCATGCTGTCGGCTCTTGACATTGTCAAAAACATTTCAAATAATGTATTATTTTCCCGGGCCATAGAAAAAGCAGCCGAAAATGTCGGCAAAGGGCAGGGATTGGCCGTCTCACTGGGAGAAAGCGATATTTTCCCCAATCTGCCCATCCAGATGATCCAGATCGGCGAACAAAGCGGCGAACTGGAACACATGCTGGACAAGGTTGCGGATATTTTTGAAAGGGAGGTTGAATCAATCATCGCCAGACTTACAGCGTTGCTTGATCCGATAATGATATTGCTGATGGCGGTTGTCGTCGGTTTTATCGTATTGTCCATTGCCTTGCCGATTTTTGAAATGAATCGCCTGGTGATGTAAAAAGGGGTTCTGGGTTTCGGGTTGTTTGGAAAATACGCGTTACACGTGACAAAATCAAGCTGACGTCACTTTTTCCGGGACAGGAGGTCTGATGAAAAACAATAAATGGAGCGGAAAACTCGGTAAAAACGATGGTTTTACCCTGATTGAAATCATGGTTGTCGTCGTCATTCTGGGTATTCTTGTGGGCATTGTCGTACCCCGGATCATGGATCAGCCCGGAAAAGCCAAAATCGTCAAGGCCAAGATCCAGATTGAAGGAATAACATCGGCCCTGAAAATGTACAAACTGGACAATGGGTCATATCCCACCACGGAGCAAGGCCTTCTCGCCCTGGTCGAGGCCCCGTCCGGCGTGAAAAAGTGGCGCAAAGGCGGATATCTTGAAAAGGGGAAAGTCCCCAAGGATCCCTGGGGAAACGACTTTGTTTATCTGTCTCCCGGTGTATACGGGGATTTCGATCTCTATTCTTACGGCGCGGACGGGGTCCCCGGCGGCGAAGATGAAAATCAGGACATCAACAATTGGGAACTCGAATAGGCGGAAAACTGAGCCGGTTGAATGAAGAAAAAGCCGCCCCCGGACAGGGGAGCGGCTTTCCTTTGGCCGGCCTGCGGTCATGCCGGGGATTCACGTTGATTGAACTGGTCGCCGTGATCGCCATTATCGGAATGATGCTTTTTTTTGCCACACCCCGGTTCGACAGCTCCCGGGCCGATGATTTAAAGGGGGTTTCCAGGTGGATTATAATCAATGTCGCCCATTATAAAACACGCGCCCTTGAAGAACAAACACCATATGTATTGACCGTGGAACTGGATGCCAACGCCTTTTCCATCAACCGGAAAGCACCTGATGAAGAATCCCTTGAACAAAATACACCCGTAAAAACCTTTCAGTTGCCCGCGGACATTCAACTGGTGGACGTGGAATATCCCGGTAAAGGGGTCGTTTCAATGGGAAAGACCGATATATCCTTTTATCCGAAAGGTTATTCCGATAAAGCCGTTATCCATATCCGGGATGAGGACAACCGGTTTTACTCGTTTTTGATTGAACCGTTTTTACCGACGGTCAGATTATCAGAGGAGAACATCCGTTTTCAGTAAAAAAGCAAATATGATGATTCACAAGAAAAGAGGCAAGGGAATACCATCTTCAAGGTATCGGCAAACCGGCTTTACCCTCCTGGAAATCATGGTTGCGATTTCCATCATCGCCATCGTTCTGGTCAGCGTCTATAAGCTCCAGGCCCAGACCATACGCATGAACATGGATGCCAAGTTTTATGCAACAGCACCTTTTCTGGCCCAGAAAAAGCTGGCTGAAATGGAATTGGCATCCCTATCAGGCGTCACGAGCGATTCCGGAGATTTTGATGGCGGGTTTTCTGACTATTCCTGGCGCATCTCGGTTGAGGACGTGGCGTCCGAGCTGTTGGGTTCGGCTGCAGAAGATTTGAAAAAAATCGATATCACCATCGGATATCATGATAATGAATTGACGTATCAATTAAGAACATACCGGTTTATCCGGGAGTAACGCGTGATAAAGGGGCAGACCGATTGAGATGTGGTTCATGGTAACTAAATACAATGCCCCCCTTAATCCCTCTAGAACCTGGGGACCTTATTCAATGTCCAAAAAACGGCACTTGCACCCATTCGGATCGGAAAAAGGACAGGACGGACTGACCCTGCTCGAGATTTTAGTGGCCATTTTTATTTTTGCCATTGCCATGACCATGATTTTCGGTTCCTTTAACGCGATTATCGGAAACGTAGAAATTATCGAAAAAAAGACAAAAGCTTATGATATGGGAAAGACCTGTCTGCATCGAATGATGTCTGATTTCAGCTCCCTGCACGTGGCCCTGCCCCCGATTTACAAAGAACCGGGATTCGACGACGATCCCGACCGTTACCGTTTTTTCGGAGAAACCGTACCCGGCGGGAGCGATGTTTTTTCAAAAGTCAGGTTTACCGCTGCCGCCCATCTGCCCCTTGAAAATGACAAGCGTGCGGGAATTGCCCAGATCGTATATTATGTTCAGCAAACCGATGACGATCAGTTTGTTTTGCGCCGCTCAGATACCTTGTATCCGTTTGAACCGGTGGAGGAAAATCATATTGATCCGGTGCTGTGCGAAAATCTGCGTTCCTTTAAACTGCGTTACTATGATCAGGATGGAGAAGAATATGACGACTGGGACTCTGATTCGGAGGAATTCGGGTTTGCCACGCCCAGTGCCGTCAGCATCACATTCGTTATCGGGGATGAATCCGATGAAACGATTTTTGACACCATGATGACGTTTCCGGTATCCAGAGAAAAAAAAGAATCATGACCGTTTTTCATTGTTTTAATAACAACCGGGGTATGGCGCTGTTAATCACGCTGGGGATTATTTCCGTTTTGATCATAACGGCAATGGAACTCAACAGAAGGGCCCGTTATACCCTCACATCGGTGGCTGTGACCCGGGACCGGCTGTCGTTGGTTGAGATGGCTGCATCCGGCATCCACGCCGGCATGGCGCTTTTGGCGGAAGATAAAGACAATGATCCGCCCGCAGGTCTTGACAGCATCCTTGAAGACTGGGCCGATCCGGAGATTCTGGAAGCGCTTGTCAATGAAATTCCCTTTGAACACGGCAAGTTGACACTTTGCATCACCGACGAACTGGGAAAAATTCAGGTCAATACCCTGGTGAAGTTTCCCGGTGGCGTCGAAGCCAACAATCCCCAGATGTTTTTATGGGACCGGTTTTTACGGCTGATCGTATCTGCGGAAGATTCCTTTATGGATGTTGACCCCAGAACCATCATCGACTCGACAAAGGACTGGCTGGATTCAAAGGATGATGATGCCATTACCGGTTTAAACGGCGCGGAATCCGACTATTACCAGAGCCTGGATCCGCCGTACGAGTGTAAAAACGGGCCCATTGACGACATTGAAGAGATGGTTCTCATCAAAGGGATTATGCCGGAACTGTTTTATGGGCTGGAGGACATGTTTGGTATTTCCAACTATATGACCACTACTTTCGGTCCTTTGTCAAGCGGTGCAGATGCGTATTATCAGGGAAAAATCAATATCAATACGGCTGATCTGCCGGTCATTGCAGCTCTTTTGCCAAGCGGAACCGAAATCCTGGCGCCGGAAATTTTTGCATACCGGGAGGAACTGGAAGATCTGGAAGGCATTAACGGCCTGTCCAATCCCAGGTGGTATAAAAATGCACCGGGCTGCAGCGATATTGATATCGACGCAAACCTGATCACGACTTTCAGCGACTTTTTTCAAATTCAATCCATTGCTGCCATGGGGAACGTTTCGGTGACCGTTACCGCCGTTATCCAAAGAATGAAAAGTACTGAATCCGGCAGATATAAATGTAAAGTCTTGAGTTGGAGAACGGAATAACGTATATTTATTAAATTAAACTTGAGCTGACGATACATCCATAGGATATCATACCACTATGATTAACAGATTGAGCCGAAAGATTCTGGGATTGGACATAAGACCCGATTCCGTATCCGCCGTTCTGGTGAAAAGCACGTTTAAAGGACCATGGCTTGAGTATTATAAGCATATTCATATCACCGGTGGGATGAAAAAAAATAATGACGCCATCCGATCCGCCCTTCAATCCATTGCTACGGAGATCGACTTGACGGGCGTTGCATGCGTTGTTTCATATTCCTTTGACCACCTGTCCTGTCGCAATCTCAATGTTCCGTTCAAAGAGAAGAAAAAGATTCGTCAAATCCTGCCGTTCGAGCTGGAAACCCTGTTGCCCTATCGGCCCGACGACCTGATAATGGATTTTAAAATCCTCGGGAATCATCCGGAATCATCCGGAGCGGATCTTATTGCCGTTGCGGTTCAAAAAAACGAGCTCAAGACGCTTTTGGATATATTACAATCTGTCGGCCTGGACCCGGATTCGGTCACCTTGAATGGATACGCCCCTGCCCTATTGCTTGCAGCTAAGGGTGAAAATGAATTCAGCGACTGGGTACTGCTTGACATGGACAGGCAAAAAGCATCCGTTTATATCGCCGTATCCGGGCGTATTGTTACCATGCGAAGGTTTCCCGTACCCGAATCAGCAGATGATGAAAAAGCATCTCACATTGCCGACAGGATACGTCATACCCTCCCTGCATTCGAGGAAAAATCGCTGAAGGGATCCACACCCTGGCGCATATTTATCACCGGAACCGGTTCGGCTGACGATACCGTATGCGACCTGCTGGAAAAGCAACTCGACACAACGGTTCACCGCCTCAACCTGATAAAGGACGCAAACATCCGGTTGCTGAACCCGCCGCCGGACCCGTCCCTGTTTCCCGTGCACCTGGATAACGCCCTGGCCCTTTGCCTGATGGAAATCGATTCCATCCGGTCGTTTAATTTCAGAAAGGGACCGTTTGCACCGAAAAATTTCTGGGTGGAGTATACCCCGGACATCATCAGGTCATCGATTTTCGTCGTCATCGTTCTGTTCCTCCTGTTTGCCGGATTCATCATTGAAGTCCACTCCCTGGGGAAAAAGGTGGACCAGGTTGACCGGCAGATCGGCGAACTTTTTTCAGATGCTTTCCCCAATACCAAAATGACCAATGATCCATTGGGACAAATGAAGGTCAGGATCAGGGATGAGAAAAAATCCATGCTGTTTGACGATGAGACGGCCTCAAATATCAGGACAATAGATGTTATTAACGATATCAGCCGGTTAATCCCGAAAGAGATCGATGTCGTATTTACGAAGCTCGTCATCAGTCCGGGCAATGTCATCGTTTCCGGCACCACCGACACCTTTAATTCGGTGGATGACATGAAAAGCCGCCTGGAGGCGGCGGAACTGTTTACATCCGTCACCATTACATCGGCCAACCTGGACCGCTCTGGCAACCGGGTCGATTTTAAACTGAAAATTCAAACCACCTGACCGGGAATGCGGCAAGATGAAATTAAACCTGAAAAAAACGCTCAGCAAACGGGAACGATATGCCGTTTACGCGGCCCTTTTGTTCGTCGGCATCTTTATCATTACCCAGTTTGTGGTTTCACCCATGATAAACAAGAAAAAGCGGTTGATCCGGGAACTGGATGTCAAAACAAAGACATTGATGGAAATGCGGGTATTAAAAGCGGAATATGATGCCCTGACCAAACAGGCCGACATGACGGACATTGATTTCAAAAATCGTGAAAAGGGATTCACGCTTTTTTCGTTTTTGGACAAACTCTCCGGGCATGCGGGAATCAAGGATCATATTACCTATATGAAACCGTCAACCACCAACGCCAAAGACGGGTCATTTAAATTATCCCAGGTTGAATTAAAGCTCAAAGCCATAAATTTAAAACAGTTGACATCTTATTTATACATGATCGAGACATCCAAAAACATGGTATTCGTGAAAAGACTGTCCGTGGCGCAAAGTACGAATCCCGAAGGCTTTATTGATGTCGTCATGCAGGTCGAAACTTATGAGATCTGAAGATCCGGCATGGGAAAACGCCCTGTTGAAACGGTTTGGACAAAGCCTGTCAGCCGCATCCCTCTGCCGGGGCACATATTTAAAAACGGTTACGGAATCGATGAATGGCTAAACATAGTGTAAAATTCATATACGGAACAACATTGCTGGTGTCGGTCATATTTTTCTCGTTCTATCTCTTTCCCACGGGAAAAATCCAGGAATATATCATGATGACATTTATCCGGGCTCTGCCGGATTATCAGTTAATGATCGAAAATGCCAAACCGGCCTTTCCCATTGCCCTGAAGCTGTCGAATGTAAAAATTTTCCGGTTGAACAAGGAATTCATTGAAGCGGCTTCCGTTAAAATCGGATTTCCTGTTTCATCACTGTTTTCTTCCGAAAGATCTTTTTCGATAAAAAGCAGGGTTTACGACGGCACTGTCAGCGGAACCATCAGCATCACGGAAAAAAACAACGTTCAATCCGTGTCGGGGAAATTCAGGCTGACCGACATCAAAATCGAAACCGTTCAACCCCTTCAGCAGGAACTAAAAGAGAAAATTGCCGGCACATTACGCGGGACCGTTACATTCAACGGCAGGAATCCCGGTAACACGGCGAATTTTAATTTGACCCTGGCTGATGCTGTCCTGCCCTTGGCCATATCGTTTATACGACTGGGAGAAGTCACGTTCAATGAAATCAACATTGAGGGGTCCCTTTCAAACCAGAACCTGTCCATCGGTAAATGCGTTTTTCACGGTCCCCGGATAAACGGGCGATTTTCCGGAGAGATCACCCTTAAGGACCCCGTCCAAAAGAGCCTGTTGAATCTTTCCGGGACCGTTAAACCGCACCATGATTTGCTGAAAAATCTGCCCGGGAACATGATTCCGGCAAATCTGCGGAACAAGGAAGGAGTACCGTTCAAAATTTCGGGAACATACGAAAAACCGGGTTTGTCCTTTCGGTGACCCCGGTCGTTGATCCTGATAATCGAAACACAACCCGAATGCCGGTGAAACAATGGTGAAACAATATTTCATTTTAGCAAACTGCATATTGATTATCATTGCTGCTTATTTGGGCGTCAGCGCGGCCTACCAGATAGCAGCGGTGAAATTGGAGATTGACCATCCGGTCCCGGTCCCTGCGGAACAGCAGGCCAAGAAATCCAAAACCGTTCGGCATCCCCTTGCCTATTATAAAGACATCGCCGAACGAAACCTGTTAAACGTTACACCGGAAGATGTGATATCTGAAAAAGAAGTGGACCTGGAATCCCTTGAACAGACCGAGCTTCAACTGAAACTGTGGGGAACCGTGACCGGAGACGAAGAAGAAGCCTATGCCGTTATCGAGGACACCAAGGCCCGTTCCCAGAATCTGTACCGAAAGGGGGATGTTGTTCAGGGGGCGGAAATCAAGATGATTTTAAGGGAAAAGATCGTCCTGCACGTGGGCGGGGAGGACGAGGTACTGGAAATGGAAAAAACCCGGGGCGGATCGGCGCGGGTCAGAACCGCCGTATCAAGGCCGGGTCAATCCCACGCGTCGTCCGGCCATCGTTCCCAGACCATCACCCTTAACCGGGCCCAGATCGCCAAAGCGCTTAAAAACGTCAATGAACTCATGCAGCAGGTCAGAATCACGCCCCATTTCCAGGATGGTCAGCCGGACGGTTTCAGCCTCACCGGCATCCGTCCCAATTCCATCGTCAGAAAAATGGGATTGCGAAACGGGGATGTTATCACCGGTGTGAACGGCAAAAAAATCGAGACCATGGATGACGCCATGGGGTTTTATCAACAGCTCAGCTCGGGTGAAACCGTTTCCATCAATATGAAAAGACGCGGAAAAGAGAGAACCATTGAATATAAGATAAAGTAACGATAACCTTAACAAACAATCGGGAAAAATGAAAATGCCTAAAAAACATTTTACGGTGGCCATCAGCCTGGCGATTTTCTTATGTCTGCTCTTTTATTCGCCCCTTCTCCGGGCCAAAGACAAAAAATCTCCCAAAGGAACGAATAAAGCGGTAACAAACGGAAGGTATGTCTCCATTGATTTCAATGACGTGGATATCGGTATTTTTATCAAGTTCATCAGTGAGCTTACCGGAAAAAACTTTGTGATAGACCAGCGCGTCAAGGGAAAAGTCACCATTATTTCTCCGGGAAAGATTTCCGTTAACGAGGCCTACAAGGTTTTTGAATCGGTCCTGGAAGTCAATAATTTTGCCGCGGTGAAATCCGGTAAAATCATCAAAATCATACCGTCACCGGATGCAAGAACCAAGAGCATCAAGACAAAACTGGAATCAGAAGCCGAATCACCGGATGATAAAATCGTCACCCAGTTGATCCCGTTAAAATATGCGGATCCGGATGAAATTAAAAAGCTGTTCATGCCCTTGATTTCCAAGAACAGCGTTCTGCTGTCCTATAAACCCACCAACATGTTGATCCTGACCGATGTTTACTCAAACATTCAACGGTTGATGGGCATATTAAACGTCATCGACGTCACGGACACCGGCCGGCAGCTTTCCGTCATCCCCATTGAATATGCCGATGCAACAAAACTCGTGCGGTTGCTGGAAACCGTTTTTGAAACCCGTCAAAAGCAGGCCAAGGGCGGAACGCAAAAAACCATCAAAATGGTGGCGGATGAACGGACCAACACCGTTGTATTGCTGGCCAGCGAAGGCGAGACGGAAAGAATCCAGGATCTCATCACCCTGCTCGACAAGGAAACCCCGAGGGGCAGTGAAAAAATCCGCGTTTATTATCTCGAGCATGCCAAGGCGGAAGACCTGGCCACTTCCCTTCAGGCCCTGACCACCGGAAAATCCGCGGCTGCAACACCGGGTAAAAAAGAATCCGTGGTTTCGAGAAATGTCAACATCACGTATGACAAGCCCACCAACAGCCTGATCATCATGGCGGAAAAAGATGATTACCTGATCCTGGAAGAAATCATCAAGCAGCTTGATATCCCCAGGGCCATGGTGTACATCGAATGCCTGATCATGGAAGTCAATGTCAACAAGGACTTTAATTTCGGTGTTGAATGGCTCACCGGAAACGATTTCGATGACGGCAAGAAGGTTTACTATGGCGGATTCAGCGGCGGGGCCAGCGGCGGCGATACCGGCTATAACAGTTTGGCCAATACGATAACACCGCCGCCGGGCCTTTCATTGGGTATAATCGACAACTCTTTGGAAATCGGTGGTGTCCCGTTTTCCATCGGCGCCATTATAAGCGCCTATAAAAAAGACAAGGACGTACACATTTTGTCTACGCCCCAGATTCTCACAACCGACAATGAAGAAGCCACCATCACGGTGGGGAAAAACGTCCCGTATAAAACAAAATCCGGAACCGATGTCAGCGTCGATGAAAATATCGGGAACGTTTTCTATGAAACCTTTGAATACAAGGACGTGGGCATCACGCTCAAAATTACGCCCCAGATCAGCAAGGACCGCCAGGTCCGCTTGAGCATTTCCCAGGAAGTGTCCAGGCTGGAATCCACTGCGGATTTCAGGCCGACCACGCTGAAACGTACCATCAATACCACGGTGATTGTCCATGACAAGAATACGGTGGTGATCGGCGGCCTGATTGACGACAGTTTTTCCAACATCGAATACAAAACCCCCTGTATCGGCGACATTCCGGGATTCGGAAACCTGTTCAGCTCGACGGGCAAGGCTGAAGAAAAAACCAACCTGTACGTATTTTTAAAACCTTACGTCATTCAAAGTCCTGATGAAGCAAAAACCGTGTACCAGGACAAGAAAGAAAAAATCGAACGCATAAAAGAAGGCAAGATCAAGTGGTATGATGACGAACAATCCAAAACACCGACAGTAATAGAAGAACCCGGTGACAAGGCGGAGTAGGAATCGAAGACAAAATCCATTTGTTCAGGTAACAGACGATTATCATGATGCAAAATAACTTGACCCAGATATTGATCGATAAATTCGGTCTTTCCGATGCAGATATCCAGGATGCCCTGCGTGTTCAAAAAGAAAAAGGGGGCAATCTCGGCGATCTCCTCATCAAGAAGCAGATGATCTCCGAAGCCCAATTCGTGGAAGCATTGGGAATTCTTCACAACATTCCGTTTATCCCCGATCTCGCCATTAAAAACATGGATACGGATTTCACTCAAACCGTTCCCATCCAGTTTTTAAAAAAATACCTCCTCGTGCCGATAAACCCCGTGACCCCGGGCGAAGACGATAAACCGCAGGATACACCCCGAACATTACCGGAACATGTCATTGCCGCTTGTGACCCGGGTCATTTTCATGCCATGGACGACCTGGCACATATTTTAGGCTGGAACGATTTCAAGCTTGTTTTATCGACAAAAAGCAGCATCCTTTCCGCCATAAACCGGGTCTATGATTCGGGACGGGATTCCGCCGAACAACTGGTCCAGAACATGGAAGAAAACGGCAGTATCGTTATCAGCGAATTCGAAGGCACGGCCGACCTGCTGGACGATACCAGCGATGCCCCCATCATAAAACTGGTCAACCATATCATCTCCCAGTCCATCAAGGCCCGGGCAAGTGATATTCACATCGAGCCGTATCAGGATAATTTCAAGGTGCGATACCGTGTGGACGGTATCCTCTACGACCTGCTGTCCCCCCCAAAGGGTATTCAGGCATCCCTGACCTCCCGTATCAAGGTCATGGCGAAAATGAATATCGCTGAAAAACGACTTCCCCAGGATGGACGAATCGACGTCAAGATCGGGGATCAGGAAATCGATATCCGGGTTTCCACCATTCCGACCTCTTTTGGGGAACGGGTGGTTCTCCGATTGCTGAACAAGTCCAGTTCCCTGCTGGAGCTTCCGGAGCTGGGATTGACAAAACAGCGACTCAAAACATTTGAGCGTCTGGCCACCTCTCCCAACGGCATCATTCTGGTCACGGGCCCCACGGGAAGCGGAAAAACAACAACCCTTTATGCTATCTTGTCGTCACTGAACAAACCCGATATCAACATCATCACCATTGAAGACCCCATTGAATACCAGCTCAAGGGAATCAGCCAGATCCAGGTCAATCCCAAAATCGATCTGACCTTTGCAAAAGGCTTGAGGTCCATCGTCCGACAGGACCCGGACATTATACTGGTGGGAGAAATCCGTGACCGTGAAACCGCGGAAATCGCCGTTCAATCCGCGCTCACCGGTCATCTTGTGTTCTCCACCCTGCACACCAACGACTCGGCAAGCGCCATAACCCGGCTGGTGGATATCGGCGTGGAACCTTTTTTGATCGCATCGTCGGTTCTGGGGGTTGTTGCCCAACGACTGGTCCGCGTCCTTTGCCGCGTCTGCAAGGAACCTTACATCCCGGATGAGTTTGCCATTGAGACACTCGGAATTTCACCGGACCAGGTTAAAACCGCCTCTTTTTATCGTACCAGGGGATGCCCGGAGTGTTTTCACACCGGTTACAGGGGTCGTATCGGTATTTTCGAAATCATGGTTCTTGAAGACAATTTAAAAAGCCTGGTCCTCAAAACCTACGATTCCAACCGGATCAAATCCGAAGCCCTGAAAAATAACATGGTGACGTTACGGAAGGACGGTATTGAAAAAGTGCTGAAAGGGATCACGACTGTGGAGGAAGTAATCCGGGTGACACAGATGTAGGAGACAGACAAAATACCGGGAGATTGTTGATGATGCGATATTTATTTACATATTTTCTGAAATTTTTCCTCTGGGCAATGATTTTGTCGGGTGCGGGATTCGGAAATACAGCCCTTGCCGGAGAGGCAGACCGTATGGATGCTGACACAAATACAGTTGAAAAAAAGACAGACAGTACCATGACACCTGCTTTGCTGCCGGTTCGATTTTACCAAAAACACCTGTCCCCGGTTTTAGGGGGGCGATGTCCCATGTTTCCTTCCTGCTCCCGTTATGCTGTTGAAGCCATTGAAAAACACGGCGCCGTAATGGGCTGGTTCATGGCCTGCGACCGCCTGATCCGTTGCGGCCGGGATGAAGTCAGACTGGCGCCGATTGTGTATATCAATCATTCTCCCCATACTTATGACACTGTGGAGGAAAACGACTTCTGGTTGAAGTAAAGACCGCCTATGTTGAATATTTCGCCCTGCCATGCCCGCATCACAGTCCTTTTGGTGTGGTTTCTCTTTTTGCCGACTGTTCCCTCTGCTGCAGGGGCCATGGATGAGACATCGTTCCAGGGCCGTTGTATTTCATCCGACGAACAGTTTGAATTTGCAGACCAATACTTCCAAAAAAAAGAATATGAAAGGGCTGCAGCGGAATACGAGCGATTTGTCTATTTTTTCCCGGATGACGATCGGGTCGTCTCGGCCGAATACGCCATGGGCAAATCCTATTATGAACTTGGGAAATATGACAAGGCCAGAAAAATATTTACAAACCTGGTCAAAACCCGCAAAAAGTCCGAAACATCCCTGAATGCATATTTTGAAATCAGCCGCTGCTGCCTGAAAATGAACGACCTGCATTGTGCGATTCAGAGCCTGGAGCACGTGATGACGCTCACGGACGATACCGATGTCAGGGACAGGGCCTGGCATGACATGGGCTGGATTTTCATTGAAAACGCCCAATGGGATCCTGCAGGTTCATCATGGAACCGTATCAGCCCGGATAACCGGTCGGCCTATGCCATACCGGCACTATTGGAAAGACTTGCCGTTGCCGGCGACATCCCCCGGAAAAATCCGGGGCTGGCCGGAGTTCTGGCCATTCTGCCCGGGGGAGGATATTTTTACTGCAATCGATATAAAGACGCGCTGACCGCGTTTCTCCTGAACGGGGGGTTGATATGGGCGGCGGTCTCATCCTTCCAGAACGACAACCCTGCCTTGGGCGGGGTCATCACTTTTGTTGAAGCCGGCTTTTACGGCGGGAATATTTACGGCGGCATCAATTGTGCCCATAAGTACAATAAAAGACAGACCCGGAATTTTATCGAAGATCTGAAAAAACAACACCGGGTACGTTTCTCAATGAATTTGGACAGGCAAACGGTCGGTATGGTTTTTGAAAAAAAGTTCTGAGTGTTAAGTACCGTCAACTTTATCTTTTTTCCCTTAAAACTTAGAATCTCATTAAAAGGACGATGTATCATGAGCAGTACGATTAAAGGAAACCCGTGGTTATGGGTAATGGTTCAGGGTGATGCCGGCAACGAACAATATGTGGGACAGCATGACTTGGAAAACGATATTTCATTCATTCCCGCATTTCTTACAAAGGAAGAAGGGTTAAAGGCTTTTAACCTCGTAAAACGGGAAAAAGGCCAAAAAACGGAGGTTCAGGCCGTGAGATACAAGGAATTGATGAAGGACTGCACCCATAACGGGTTTATGATATTCATCGTGGATGGAGAGGGAAATGTAAAGGAAAAGATCTATCCCAAAGAGATTTAGGACTGGGGATTATAATGCGTAGAATGGGTGGCGCTTGCAGAACCCATCTATCAACTGATCGAGTAGGGGGAGGCCTCACGGCCCCCCTCTCTCACACCACCGGGCATACGG
>CAYLRU010000017.1:0-53805 GCA_964386565.1 uncultured Desulfobacteraceae bacterium
GTTAGCTGCGAAACAGATTTACCGCTGAAAGGCTTGCAGGGCAAAGCGGTCGATTATACCTTGAAAAATTGGGACCGGCTGGTTCGGTATATTGAAGACGGGAGGCTAAAACCGGACGATAATCTTGCGGAGAATGTCATCCGGCCCTTTGTTCCGGGAAGGAAGAACCGGCTCTTTGCGGGTCATCCCAACGGAGCAAAGGCCAGTGCTGTAACCGGGGTTACTGATTTATTGGGGAAATTTTCAGCATTAACAACGAACTTTCATTGTTTGTATATCGACCATGTCGTAAAATCAGGAACTGCATTTTGGCGAAAAGATCAACTACCCGATAAAACGAAAAATGGCAAATCCTTCTGCTCTGTTACTGGACACAATTTGGGGTGTTTGTTTTATTTGCAGTCAAAATATTGTATCATATAGATACCAAATCAACGTCGTCAAATAGCAGCTCCACCGAACCATCTTCGGATGAATTGTATAATGCCGTGACGGATTCGGCGATTTTGATGGCATAGGGTCCGATAGGAAATATATTCGGGGTCCGAAGGATGGCAACCAAGGCGTTCATCCCTTTGGATATGGAATGCACGATAGCCTCACTTTCATAGGTTTCTTCGCAGAGAAATGAAAAACTTCTCTTTTTCAGCATTGAAGACGTTTCTTTTTTCAGATTTTTATCGATGATTGCATATTCCCTGATTTTGAGTTTGTTGTTGGCCCCATCTAGAGAAATCACATATTTTTGGCGCATATCTTTTCTCCTTTTCGTTCGATTTCCATGCTTACAGATTCTCCCCTTTTCTCTGGGACGGGTTTGGATTCTCTTCCGATTTTATAGAATTTTTATCCAGTTTTCGTCGTCTCTTTTGTTCTTTTTTGTTCTTCCTTGCTAATTCTTTTTGACGTTTATTAAATTGAAAATTTGATTTTGCCAATTTTTTTGCCTCCTTGACCGTCATTTTTTATAATGGGAACAAAAAGGATCTATGAACGGATTTTTTTTGAGGTTTAAGGCCTGATGATAACGAATGGTGAAGG
The DNA here is from genome assembly GCA_964386565.1 of uncultured Desulfobacteraceae bacterium. Taxonomy (GTDB): domain Bacteria; phylum Desulfobacterota; class Desulfobacteria; order Desulfobacterales; family UBA5616; genus CAYLRU01. Next base: position 1,042 of record CAYLRU010000017.1, read on the forward strand.
TATAGATTCAAACTTAAAAAAAAGGCATCCCCTCAATATCGGAAGGAATGCCCTTTTACTCAAAACATTAAGGTTAAATCACAGTGACATTTGTAGCAGCAGGACCTTTTTGTCCGTGCTCTATATCAAAGGAAACTCGGTCGCCTTCATTGAGGGATTTAAAACCGTCTGCATTGATTGCAGAATGATGAACAAACACATCCGCTCCGTCTTCCTGCTCAATGAATCCGAACCCTTTATGGTCATTAAACCACTTAACAGTTCCATTAGTCATGATAACATCCTCCTTTCTTAAAAAATTTCAACGTCGCAAACTGGAGGGTGCCACTTTGACAAATGGATTATTCCTTCAGAGAGAAACCGTCCCGCAGATTAAGCAGGACTTAATTGATTAGGTGTATAATAGTTTTTATTTAGTAAGAAAGCAAGATAATTATTTGTTATTTTTAAAAAAAATTTAAATACGCATTTAAACGTGTAATAACAAAATGTTATCCGAAAATGTCAATATCAGAGACGGCTCTGCATGGCAGGGTTTATGGGCGCATGATACTTGCATCATCATTGAATCCGATCTTATTGAACAATTCTAAAGGTATTGTTCAATTAAAAGTCCATCGGCATTATCTTCTGCAGTCTGGTTTTATCAATTTTGGCACGGTTTTGGCACGGTTTTTAACCCAAAAAAACACAAAAAGCCACTCACAAATTACGTATAAGTGGCTGATATTATTACTGGTGGGCGGTACTGGGTTTGAACCAGTGACTTCTACCGTGTGAAGGTAGCACTCTCCCGCTGAGTTAACCGCCCGGATTTAAACGCAATCGACCATTTCCTTGAGTTTTTTTCCCGCTTTGAAAAACGGGAGTTTTTTTTGGGAAACGGTAATTTTTTCACCTGTTTTCGGATTTCGTCCGGTGTATGATCGATAGTCTCTCACGGCAAAGCTGCCGAACCCCCTGATCTCTACGCGCTCTCCGTTTAGAAGAGATTCCTCTATTGATTTGAAGAAGGTTTCAACAATTTTTTCAGCATCTTTTCGGTTGATCTGAATTTTTTCTTTTATCGCGTCAATAAGATCGGATTTGGTCATGCAACCTCTCCCAAGGGGGTTAATCACCACCGTACAAGTCCCGTTGTTTTCAATGCCCCTTTATATACGGGTTAAGGCATGTGATAGTCAAGCCTTTTTCGGATATCTTTCAGGAGCTTTTTCATCCTTCATTTTCCGGACAATTGTCTTCATGTTTAAGATCTGATCCGGCTGAATGATCCTTCCCGTTAGCATTGTTTTCTTCAATGGTATGGGAATCCATCCCTTCATCACGATCCGGATGACGGTCCGTTCGGATACCGGTTCCGTCATCCTGAAAACCATCATCAGCTTCACCCGTTGATTCCGTATTTTTAAGGGATTCGGCTTCCAGAGGGGACAGTTGCCCAAGGGCTTCGATTTCTTTTGGCGTGGGCAGGTCCCTGAGATCCTTTAAATCAAAAATTTCCAGAAATTGTTTTGTTGTCGCATAAATCAGCGGGCGCCCGGGGATTTCCTTTTTTCCCAGGACCCGGATCAGTTTTTTTTCCAGGAGCATTCTCAGGATACCGCCGCAATCCACACCGCGTATGAATTCAATGTCGCTGCGGATAATCGGCTGTTTATAGGCAATAATCGCCAACGTTTCCAAAGCTGCCTTGCTGAGTCGCTGGGGACCCGGTTGGACCAGTTTCTTGATCCAGGTTGCATATTCAGGCCGGGTTCGTATTTGAAATCCGCCTGCAATTTCACGCAGGACAAATCCCCCTTTTCGCAACTCGTATTCTTCCGACAATTGGGCGATTGCATGTTTTATTTCTTTTGTATCCGGAGTTTCAAGCACTTTTTTTATGCGTTCGACAGATAAAGGGCCTTCAGATACAAACAACAGGCTTTCGATAATATTTTTGATGTCATCCATTATCAAATTCGCCCTCGGCTCCTTACAGTTTAAAGATAAAAAATACGAATAACGCCGGATTGGACATGTTGAATCACTCGTATTAATTCGAGTTTTACCATTTCCAGGATTGCCAGAAAGGTCACAATGATGTCGATTTTTTCCACCTCCGTATCGAACAGCTCTTCAAACACAATGTTTCCTTTCTGTTCCAGGATATCCGCGATTTGCGATATTTTTTCACGAACCGAGATTTTTTCCGTGGAAAAATCGATTTTATGGGCGGCCGGGATGTTTTTCAATATTTTCTGAAACGCATCAATAAGTTCGAAAAGCCCCACCTGTATAAATTCACCATCACCGGTCAAGTCGAATTCATCTTTCGATGGTTTACGTATAAATGTTGATTCTCCCAACAGGTTTCTTTGGGCCAATTCCTGGGCAACCGACTTCATTTGAAGGTATTCTTCAAGAGGCTTGGCGATTTCAAGGCGCGGGTCACCGTCATCGTCTTCGGCATCATGAACCGGAAGAAGCATTTTTGACTTGATCTGGGTCAATGTAGCGGCCATCAATAAAAAATCGCCGGCAAAATCGATGTTCAGCGATTTCATCCAGTCCAGGTATGCCAGGTATTGATCCGTTATCAGCGCAATGGGAATATCGTAGATATCCACCTCGTTTTTCTTGATGAGATGGACCAGCAGGTCCATGGGGCCCTCAAATATATCATCCAGTTTTATTTGGTAATTTGTATTCGTCATTCCGGTTAACGAATGTGTGTGGTTCTGACATGCGCCGCTTCCCGAGACGGCGATTCTTCAATTCGGAGATGGCGTTTGTCCTCCCCTTAAGACCGTATGATGCATATTAAATTTTTACGGCCGACCTTACGGCGTCCATGGTCTTCTCTGCTACTTCCCTGGCTTTTTGGCATCCGTGGGAAATAATATCATGGATCAGTGTATCATTTTTTTCATAATACGATCTTTGCCGGTGAATCGGCTCCAGTGCCAGGATCAGGTTTTCACCCATCTGCTTTTTGCATTCAACACATCCGATTTCCGCTTTCCTGCAGTCTCGGTCTATATTTGAAACCGTGTCCGGGTCGCTGTAAATTTTATGAAATTCAAACACATTACAGATCTCCGGATTTCCGGGGTCACTTTTTCGCGCACGGTTCGGATCGGTAACCATTTTGGCAACCCTTGATCGAACAATGTCAGGATCGTCGGACAGGTAGATGGCATTGTCATAACTTTTGCTCATTTTTCGTCGATCAAGACCCAGTATTTTCGGTGTTTCAGTCAAGACCGACATCGGTTCCGGAAATATTTTCCCATAAAGATAATTGAACCGTCGTGCAATTTCTCTCGTGATTTCAACATGGGGTACCTGGTCGATTCCCACGGGAACGGCATCGGCCTTATACATGATGATGTCGGCTGCCTGGAGGACGGGATACCCTAAAAAGCCGAAAGTCGAAAGGTCCTTGTTGCTCAATTGAATGATCTGGTCCTTGTAGGTAGGGTTGCGCTCCAGCCACGGCACCGGTGTAATCATGGACAGGATCAGAAAGAGTTCGGCATGCTCCTTGATCCTGGATTGCACGAACAGGGTACTTTTTTCCGGTGAAAGCCCGACGCTGAGCCAGTCAATCATCATCTGCCTGACATTTTCGGAAATCGAATCGGTATTCTCATAATCACTGGTAAGCGCGTGCCAATCCGCAATAAAGAAGAAACAATCGTAATCATCCTGCATTTTTACCCAGTTCGCAAGGGCTCCGTGGTAATTTCCCAAATGCAGCGGGCCTGTAGGGCGCATACCGCTCAATATCCGTTTTTTTTGTACCATTAACGTTTTCTCCTGGGTTCATTTATTTTCGGATCGGAATTCCGTGTATCCACCAAAGGCGGATGAAGCGAATCGTTATGTAGCCGGCCGGTAAAGTTTTTCGCGAATTCCAATTCCTCTTCCTTGGTTTTTAGCCCGCCGTTTAATTTTTCATTTAGAATTCCGGTCAGGACCTTCTTGAAGATAGGCCCCGGGGTATATCCGAGACGCATTAAATCCTCACCCTTGATCAACGGTTTAATAAACCGTAAATGTGTAAAATAATATGAGATCGACCGTTTTATGGATTCCTTTTCCGTCAGGGCCATCAAATACAGGGTCAGCTCTGTTTTAAAACCTGACAGCTTGGTATATACGACACTGTTTTCCAAAGCCGATTGCTTTTGGAACCAGGACAGACAGGCTTCGGCTTCAAAACGTTCCTTCAAAAAGATCGCTCGGTTTTTCGGTGCCAGTTCAAGCCTTTCGCAAAGGGCTTCAGTCGCGGTTTTATCGCAGTTTCGTATGAGTACGAGAAAATAAACGGCCCACTTCATATATGATTCTTCAAGAAAAAGCAAATCAAACCAGGACAAAACTTTCTTTGCGGAATTCAACTTTTCGACCATGTCCTTGTCCGGTTTTATCGATGGGTGGAGAAACTTGAAAAGATCGTAATCACCGAGCCGGATAAGCGCGGGCACGGGGTTTTCTTCCTGAAGAATGAGTTTGAGTTCTGAAAACACCCGGCGCCCGCTTAACTGTTTGAAGAAATCCATTTTAACGGCATTATCGATCAAGCCCGCGGTCAGTTTGCCGATTGAAAATCCAAAGCGCTGTTCGAATCTGATGGCCCGGAATATCCGCGTGGGATCTTCAACAAAACTTAAATTATGAAGAACGCGGATCACCTTGTCCTTGAGATCCCGTTGAGCGGAAAAGAAATCGATAAGGATGCCGAACCGCTTGGGGTTCAACCGAATGGCAAGCGTGTTGATGGTGAAATCCCTTCTGAACAGGTCGAGTTTGATCGAACTCATCTCAACGGTTGGGAGGGCCGCCGGAAACTGATAGTATTCCATCCTGGCCGATGCCACGTCGATTTTGAAACCGTCGTTAAAAATAATTACCGCGGTACCGAATTTTTCATGGGCATGGACCCTTGCGCCGCAGATCTTTGCGTATTTCCTGGCAAAAGTGATGCCGTCACCTTCGATTACGATGTCTATATCTTCATTTTTTCGATACAAAAACAGATCCCGCACGAATCCGCCCACGACATAAGCGTTCATGTCGTTTTCCATGGCGACCTCGCCGATACTTTTGAGGATTTGCATTAATCGGCCGGACAATCTTTCCCTCATAAATTTAACAATGTTTCTTGTCCGTGCATGAACCGATTCCCGATGCGGGTCCTTCAGGTTTCCGGATATGTTTTTCCGGGTTTGGCGAACCAGGATGTTTAAAAGGTCCGTCCGGGTAATCACACCCAGGATAACGTCCTTGTCAATAACCGGCAGTATGCGTTGTTTGTTTTCAATAATCTTTTCCTGAATTTCGGGCAGCGCCGCCATGGGCCCGACAAAAGCAAGTTCATTGTTCATGTATTCCTGCACGGGAACCCGGTTTAAGCCGTGGAAGAGGGCTTTTTCGATAACCTGGCGGGAAATGTACCCTGCGGGCAGTTTTTTCCCGTTTTCTTCCTTCAGAACAATCAGCGCGTTGATGTTGTAACGGGTCAAAAGGTTTGCGGCATCTTTGCAGGAAACATGGGACTCAACGGTAATCGGCGGTGAAGACATGAGATCCTTGGCCAGCCTTTTGGGCCTGATTTTTTTGTATAAGATATCCAATAACCTGTTTTCCGTTTGGGCCAATGTCTGGTTTTTCACCGTGGCTGCCGAGGCATATGCGTGCCCTCCCCCACCCAGGGGGGACAGAATTTCCAAAACATCCACATCCGGTATGCGGCTTCGTGCAACAAGATAGATTTTGTTCCCCATTTGTGCAGCGGCAAAAAGGGCATCGATATTTTCCATTTTAACCATCTTGTGAACGAGAAAAGCAAAATCGTTGACATAGGTGTCCGACGTGAAGGTGGTGACCATCACTTCAATACCGTTGATGATATACCGGCTTGCCGCTTGAATCATTTCATTTAAAATATTGATCTGCTCATGGCTGAAATCCCTGGCGATCATGTCTGAAACCACGTTCAGATCAGCCCCTTTGGCCACAAGGTGTGCCGCTGCCAGAAAATCGTGTTCGGTTGTTGATGCAAATGTAAATGATCCGGTATCTTCGTATATGCCCAGGCACATGATGGTGGCCTCTTCCGGGGATATATCGATTCCTTTTTCCTTAAGAATTTCGGTGAGTATGGTAACGGTGGCCCCGGTGGGACGGTGGATGTCGATATCGCCCTTAATATCGTTATCCATATAAGGGTGGTGATCATAGACATGAATGTTGACATCGTCTCTTTCCAGAAGGGATGCCAGTTCCCCGATTCTGCCGGCCTGCCGTGTATCCACCAGCACCAGTCTTTCCACGCAAGAGAGGTCGATGTCATTCAGGTCTCCCCGATTAAACAAATAACCCATTGAATTTATGAAAAAATTTCTGATATTTTTTTCCTGGGAACCCGGGAAAACAACCAGTGCTTCCGGATACAGCTTTTGGGCGGCCAACAATGAGGCCACTGCATCAAAATCCGCATTTATATGTGTGGCAATAAGGGTCAGTTTCTGTTGTGAATTCAGAGAATCCAAATCGATGTCCCATCCAATGCTGAATATTTTACATGTAAGGGTTATATCCTGAAAGACGATTCCTACTATTTGACATATATACGGCGGTTTATCAAGATGATGTTCATTATTGTGCGGATCATTTCGATCATCACAAAATTCCCGGGGTGCATATGGAGGGAAAAGAGCATTTTTCAGAGCATTCTCGGCCTGTTAATTTATCGTTTGCTAACTTACGGTTGTTTATGGTAATAAGACACGGAAACCGAATGGACGGCCCTGTGATTATCGTTGATATTTAGGGAATGTCGTGTTAAATATATTTGACGTTATCGATATTAAAATCTTTTCTTTTGTTACGCACCACTCCGGCAGAAAAAAATACCATGCAGTACGCGTTTTTCACTCAACAACAGAGGTCGATGTTTGTAACTTGGTCGTTTAAGGGGGAATCATGCCGATTTACATATGGGAAGGAAAAAACAAAAAGAATGAGACGCAAAAAGGGGAAATAGAGGCTGCCTCTGAAGAAGCCGTACGGGCCAATTTAAGCCGAATGCAGATCATGCCGACGAAGATCAAGAAAAAACCGAAAGATCTGTTTGAAGGCGTCACAATGTTTCAACCCAAGGTAAAGGCCAATGACATCATCATCTTCGCACGACAGTTTTCCACCATGATCGATGCCGGGCTTCCCATACTGCAATGTCTTGATATTTTATATTCCCAGCAGGAAAACAAAACCTTTCAGAAAATAATAAAAGAGATAAAAGAGTCCGTGGAGGGGGGATCGACACTTGCAGATTCATTAAAGAAATTCCCCAAGGAATTCGACGATCTTTTTGTCAACATGGTCTCGGCCGGGGAAGCCGGTGGTATTCTGGACACGATTTTGAAACGCCTGGCCGGGTACCTTGAGAAATCGGCCAAGCTGAAGGGAAAAGTCAAAGGCGCCATGGTGTATCCTCTTGTGGTGTTGTCCATTTCAATTCTGGTGACCATCGTTATCCTGGTGTTTGTGATTCCCGTTTTCCAGGAGATGTTTTCCTCCCTGGGCGGTGAGCTGCCGGCGCCTACTCAATTTGTCGTGGCATTAAGCGAGTTTTTTAAAAGTAACATCATCTATATCATCATCGGTGCAATTTTATTCGCCTATGCATTTAAACGATACTACAAGACGGAAAAGGGCCGGGCCGTTATCGACAACCTGATATTGAAACTGCCCATTTTCGGTCTCCTTATCCGAAAAGTGTCTGTGGCCAAGTTTACGAGAACCATGGGAACCATGCTGACCAGCGGAGTCCCCATACTGGGTGCACTGGATATCGTGGCCAAAACCGCCGGGAACAAGACCATTGAAACGGCCATTTACAACGTTCGGTCCGCCATTGCCGAGGGGAGAACCATGGCGGACCCATTGGCGGAAAGCGGTGTATTTCCTGCAATGGTCTGTTCCATGATTGCCGTGGGAGAATCCACCGGCGCCCTGGATACGATGATGGTCAAGATCGCCGATTTTTATGACGAAGAGGTGGACCAGGCCGTGGAAAACCTCACCTCGATGATAGAGCCCTTTATGATGGTGTTTTTGGGGGTTGTTGTCGGAGGGCTTCTGATTTCCATGTATCTGCCCATTTTTACAATGGCCGGAAATATTTAACCATACAGGTGAATAAGCCTATTAAACGAAAAAAACAGGGTTTTCTATTTTAGATGAAAAATCCGCCGGAAACATCCGGAAGCGACCTGCATCAAAAAATGAAATGGCTGATAGTGGGTCGCTTTCTTTTTGCTGTTTTACTGTTGGGTTCAACGCTTGTCCTGCAGCTTGGCAATGCCCCGTTCCTCCCGTCCGGGCCGTTGATGATGCTCTTTTTTTTCATCTTCGGCCTCTTCCTTTTTTCCTTGATTTATTATGTCCTGTTTAATTGGTTCCGATGCGAGACGTTTTTAGCCTATGTGCAGATCATTATCGATACGGTTTTTGTTTCACTGATTATCTATGTAACCGGTGGGTTTGCGAGCATATTCTCCTTTATTTACATGATGGTCATCATTTATTCGAGCATACTGCTGTTTCAAAAAGGCAGCTTTATTGTCGCCACTTTATGCAGTATCCAATATGCTGCTTTGATTCAGGCGGAGTATCTGGGAATTATCAATTCCGTATTTATCAATAATAATCATGAAGCGTTGAACTTAACCGGCGATCAGGTGTTCTATAAAATAATGATAACCGTCAGTGCGTGTTATGCCGTGGCCTTCTTGAGCAGTGTGCTGGCGGAACAGGCAAAGAAAAGCAAGGATGAGCTCCTGGAAATGGAAGAGCATGTCAAGCGGGTGGAAAAGATGGCCTATATGGGTGAAATGGCGGCGCATCTGGCCCATGAGATCAAAAATCCCCTCGCATCTTTATCCGGGTCTATTCAACTGTTGCGGGAGGAAATTCAATATGACCCTGATCATGACAAATTGATGCAAATCGTACTTCGGGAAACAGATCGACTGAGCACCCTGGTAACGAATTTTTTGCTGTTTGCCAAGCCCCAGACCGGAAATCCGGTAAAGCTGGATCTTGAAAAAGCACTGTCTGAATTTGTCCTGTTGTTTGATAAAAATGAATCCTATAACGGAAGGGTTGCGGTTAAAACACGGCTGACCCCGGGAGTTTGGGTGTTTATCGACCCTGTCCATCTGAGACAGATTATACTCAACCTGATGATAAATGCGGCGGAAGCCATTGAAACAAAAGGCAGTATCGAGCTTGCCATGTATCCTGTGAAACCGAATCTCGCGGAGATTTCCATTACGGATGACGGTTGCGGGATTTCCGATGATATTGCCCGTTCTATTTTTGACCCCTTTTTCACGACAAAGACAAACGGAACGGGTCTTGGTCTTTCAATCGTCCACAACCTTCTTGAGACCTATGAGAGCCGGCTGGATATTGCGAGTCAGCCCGGGAATGGAACACAGATTCGGTTTCGATTAAAAAGAGTCGATCCCGGTTCACAGCCAACTTAATCTTGACACCCATATGTAAATAAGGTAGCAAGATCAATTTATCTTTATAGGAGGGGACCAAGCTGAAGGGGCTGGATTGGAAAGGCTGGGTTTTTAAAATTAACCAAAGATATTGAATTTTGTGATTGATGAGAAGTCAAGAAACAGAAGCCAAAATAGCGTGGAATGTTTTTAAAGCGTCCTTTTTTCAAAAAAATGCCTGGTCCCATGGATCGGCATTGTTTATACCGACATGGGCAGGTGCATGATGGAAGAGCATAAAACCAGTGAATTAATGGAAAAAAGAAAGAAAAAAATTGATGAATTGAGAAAGCGCAACATCAGTCTCTTCCCTAATAATTATCGCATATCCAATACGGTAAAGGATTTACGGGACGCCATTGCTGATAATCCCGATGCATTGTCCGGGGAAGCGCCGGATTTTGTTATTGCCGGAAGAATTATGGCGATCAATCTGTTCGGGAAAGCGGCCTTCATTCGCCTAAGGGACCGGACCGGTCAGATTCAGGCATATATCAGACGGGATAAAGTGGGGAACGATGCCTTTTCCGCCTTTAAGCTCTTCGATATCGGCGATTTTGTCGGAATAAAGGGGGGGCTTTTTACGACAAAAACCGGGGAATGGACGCTTCTGGCCCATGAGATCAGGCTGATGTGCAAATCGGCCAGACCGTTGCCGGAAAAGTTTCATGGGTTGAAAGATCCTGAAAAGCGCTATCGTCAGCGATATGTCGACCTGATTATGAATCCGGACGTCAAGGAAATATTTTTAAAGCGGAGCAGAACGATTCAGGCGGTACGTGAATTTCTCCTTGCGCATGAGTTCCTGGAGGTTGAAACCCCAATGATGCAGCCCATACCGGGAGGCGCCGAAGCCGAACCCTTTGTCACCCATCATAATGCATTGGGAATGGATCTGTATCTTCGTATCGCGCCGGAGTTGTATTTAAAACGACTGGTTGTCGGCGGGTTCGAGAGGGTGTTTGAAATTAACCGGAATTTTCGCAACGAGGGGGTCTCGACCCAGCACAATCCCGAATTTACCATGGCCGAGTTTTACCAGGCCTACGCCACCTATACGGATTTGATGGATTTGACGGAACGCCTGTTTTGCTATGTGGCCGAAAAGGTTACCGGGTCTCCGGTCATTGCATACCAGGGGAACGTCATTGATTTCAGTCAGAAATTCAGGCGTATGACCCTGGCCTCCGCACTTGAAACCATTGGCGGCATCAGTCCCGGATTGCTGAAGGACAGGGAAAAACTACTTGAGTTTGCTGCAGAAAAAGGAATTCACATAACGAAATCAGGCCGGATCGGGAAAATCATTACAAAACTGTTCGATGTTCTGGTTGAACCCCATCTCATTCAGCCGACGTTTATTACCGAATACCCCGTGGAGGTTTCTCCCCTTTCGAGAAAATGCGAAGATGATCCTTCGCTGACCGAGCGTTTTGAATTGTTTATTTCCGGAAGGGAAATTGCCAATGGCTTTTCAGAGCTGAACGACCCCGAAGACCAGAAACAACGGTTCTTACAGCAGGTTGAAGACAGGGCGGCCGGCGATAAAGAGGCCCACTTCATGGATAGCGACTATATTGAGGCGCTGTCTTACGGCATGCCGCCCACGGCAGGCGAGGGAATCGGGATAGACCGGATGGTGATGCTGTTAACCGACGTTGCATCCATTCGTGAAGTAATTCTTTTTCCCCACATGAAGCCCAAGGCAGGTGGTTAAAGAAGGATACATGGGCGGAAAAATATTGTGAACGTGGAAAGATTTGGCGTTGTGTTGATTTCAGAGAAATATCACATTAATGTATTATAAAACGAATATCCATGTCCTTTGAATTTTTCATAAGCCGTCGTTACCTGAAATCAAGGCAGAAAGAAACCTTTATATCCCTTCTCACGCTGCTTTCGATAGCCGGTGTCGCCATCGGCGTCATGGCATTGATCGTCGTCATTGCCGTCATGTCGGGATTTGAATCCGACATGACATCGCGAATTCTGGGCGTTGAGTCGCATATCGTTGTGATGCGGTACGGCGGTGGCTTTACGGGTTATGAGGATATCATCGGACAGATTGAAAAAACCAGGGGGGTGGAATCGGCCACCCCCTTTGTCTACAGCCAGATCATGCTTCGGTCGGCCACGGGACTGTCCGGTTCGGTGCTGCGGGGGATTGATCCCAAAAGTGCGGGCAGGGTCATTAAAATTCTGGATGAGGCATTGCTCGAAAAACTGTCCGCCGGCGATGCAAAAGAGGGCCATGCCGTACCCAATAAGGGAATTCCCGGTGTGATTTTGGGAAAAGAACTGGCAAAGACCATGGGAGTGGAGACAGGAGACTTGGTTTATTTAATTATTCCCACGGGAATGATTTCTCCCATCGGACACATGCCCGCCATGAAACGATTCCAGGTGGTGGGCATATTTGAATCGGGCATCTATGACTATGACGGAGGTCTTGTTTACGTTCATTTGGCCCAGGCCCAGAACATGCTGAGGATGAACGGCGCCGTAACAGGCGTGGAGGTTTTCGTAAAAGATGTATATGAAGCAAAGGCAGTGGCGGACAATATTGTTGAAAAGCTTGGTTACCCTTACTGGGCAAGGGATTGGACGCAGATGAACCAAACCCTGTTTTCGGCCTTGAAGCTGGAAAAAACCGTCATGTTTATTATTCTTACCCTGATTATTCTGGTTGCGGCGTTTAATATCGCAGGGACCTTGATCATGATTGTGATGGAAAAGACAAAAGATATCGCCATCTTGAAAGCAATGGGGGCAACCGGTCGACACATCAGGCGAATTTTTGTTTATAAAGGAATGATGATCGGGTTTATCGGCACTCTTATCGGTGAGGTGATGGGATATGGATTGTGCGGCATATTAAAGCGGTATAAGTTCGTAGAGCTGCCGAGCGATATTTATTATATTACGACGCTGCCGGTTCGGATTGAGGCTTTCGATACCCTGCTCATCGCCCTTGCTGCCCTGGCGATCTGTTACGCGGCAACGCTGTATCCGGCTCACCAGGCCTCGAAACTAAATCCGGTTGAGGCATTTCGATATGGATAATAACACCATGCTTCAGTCATCCGCATCGGATTGCAGCATCTCCCAAGTACTTTTAAAAGCAAGACACCTGTATAAGGGGTTTCAAAAAGGCAATCAGACGATTGAAGTGCTTAGAGATGTTAATTTTGATCTCATCAAGGGAGAAACGATTTCCATCGTGGGCGCATCAGGAATCGGCAAGTCTACATTTCTCCATATACTGGGTACGCTCGACCGTCCGGACAAGGGAACATTGCATTTCAATAATGAGGATGTCTTCAGATTCGGAGACGTCAAGTTGGCAAAGTTCAGAAATGAATCCATCGGTTTTGTGTTTCAGTTTCATCATCTTCTCGGCGATTTTACGGCCATGGAGAATGTAATGATGCCGGCATTTATCAGGGGAATCAGTCGGTCCAATGCCGAACTGATAGCTGAGAAAATACTTTTTCGGGTCGGATTGAAGGACAGGTTGCATCATCGCATCGGGGAATTGTCAGGCGGAGAACAACAGCGTGTCGCCATTGCCCGGGCACTGGTTTTAGACCCCATCATTCTCCTTGCGGATGAACCCACCGGAAATCTTGACAAGAAGAACAGCCAGCGCCTTCATGATTTGCTGATGGCGCTGAATGAGGAACTGGGTATGGCGCTGATCATTGTGACCCATAACCTGGAGTTGGCTTCATACACCTCCAGAAAAATGACCATCTTGGATGGAAACCTGGTGGAATTGAATTGAGGTGCCGCAAATGTCTAAATTCATAAATAAGATGATTCTGTTACTCGTATGCCTGTTTCCAAACATAATCATGGCTGCACAATCCCCGAGCGTCATGGTACTGCCTTTTGCCGTTCACTCCACTGGGGATCGATCTTATCTTCAGACGAAACTTCCGGAGATGATCACAGAACATTTGAAACGGGAAGGCGCCGTCGTTGTTCCTGCAGGTACGGATGTCGAGGCCATTGTTGAAGGTGCGTCCCTGGACACGGGAAAAGTCAGGCGGATCGGTATTGAGAAAGGTGTCGATTATTTGGTCTGGGGAAGTTTGACGCTTCTGGGACCAAAGTACAGCCTGGATGTCCGGTTGCTGGAAACATTTGCCGACGGTTCACCGGTGGTTTTCTTTGAACAGGGGGAAAATATCGAGGGACTTTTCGGAGCGGTCAAGGATTTGTCCGCCGATATCGCCGTCAAGGTGTTTAAGCGTATCAGAATAGCGGATGTGATCATACAGGGAAATGCGCGCATCGAGTCGGATGCTATCAAACGGTTTATCAAGTCATCAAAGGGCGATGTTTTTTCCGCTGACAGATTATCCGAGGACCTCAAGGCGGTTTATGGCATGGGCTATTTTGATGATGTCCGCATCGAATCGGAAGACCGGCCGGATGGGAAGTTGATCATTTTTCACGTTCAGGAAAAACCCACCGTGCATAAAATATCCGTTAAAGGGGGCCGGACGATGGAGGAAGATGAGATTATGAAAAACCTGACCATCACGATCGGCTCGATCCTGAACATTTTGAAAGTCCAGGAAAACGTAAAAATCATTGAATCCCTCTACAAGGAAAAAAATTACCACAACATCAAAGTGACCTACAAGTTTACGGAACTTGAAAACAATCAGGTGGATGTAGAATTTGTGATAGAGGAAGGCGAACGGCTTCAGATTAAAAAAATCACTTTCGAAGGCAATTCCGATTATTCCGACAAGGAATTAAAATCGCTGATGGAGACGTCTGAGAAAGGCTTTTTTTCCTGGATAACATCCTCAGGAGACTACGTTTCCGAGGATTTGACCCAGGATGCCAATAAAATCGCATCTTTTTACTTGAACAACGGTTATATACAGGCGAGGGTGAGTGACCCCATTGTTGAGTTCAAAGACAAATGGATCTACGTTACCATAAAGATTTTTGAAGGCCCGAGATTTAGAGTCGGAACCGTGGGGGTTTCCGGAGATATTATTACCACGGAAAATGAATTGCTGAAAAACTGCAAGATAAGCGATGAAGAATTCTTTAACAGGCAGATTATTCAGGAAGACATAATGGCGCTGACCGAGGTGTACTCCGACGAGGGGTATGCCTATCCGGATATTTCCCCTATCGTGGAACAGGATGAAATAAATCTGAAGGTTAACATTACGTATGATATCAGGAAGGGGAAACGGGTTTATTTTGAAAAGATCAACATCCATGGAAATACAAAAACACGAGACAAGGTGATTCGGCGTGAACTGGCGGTCTACGAAAATGAGCTATACAGCGGCAAACGATTGAAACGCAGTGTCAGAAATCTGTATCGGCTGGATTTTTTTGATGATATAAAAGTTGATCCCACCAAGGGAAGCGCCGACGATAAGATGATCTTGGACATTCACGTAAGTGAAAAGCCCACGGGTTCCTTCAGCTTTGGCGCCGGATACAGCAGTGTTGAAAATGTGTTTGCCATGATTCAACTCTCCCAGCGGAATCTTTTCGGAAGAGGCCAGCAACTCCAGCTAAAGGCCGAAATCGGCGGAACCACCACGCGGTATTCCATCGGTTTTACGGAACCCTGGCTGTTCGATATTCCGCTGTCAGCAGGAATCGATTTATACAACTGGACCGTGGATTATGACGATTATGACCGTGACAGTACCGGTGGGGGCATCCGTCTGGGATATCCCATTTTTGACTATATGCGCGCTTATATCGGATATTCTTACGATATCAGTGATATTAATAATATCGATGAAGATGCCGCTTTTGAGATCAAGGATCTGGAAGGGACAAACACCACCAGTACGATTTCGGGCACATTGAGATACGATTCACGGGACAAGGTGTTCAATCCCACCGAAGGAAGCAATCACAGTATAACCGTGGAGTATGCCGGCCTCGGCGGCAATATCGGGTTTATAAAATATACAGCCGAGACCGGCTGGTATTTTCCCCTGATCAAGGATCTGGTGTTGTTTACCCATGGTGAGGCCGGTTATATACACAAAAATTCCGGGAAAAAGGTTCCGGATTATGAGCGGTTTTATCTCGGCGGCATGAATTCATTAAGGGGTTTTGACTGGAGGGATATTTCCTCATATGATAAGGATGGAAATGAAATCGGAGGGGATAAATTTGTACAATTTAACGTGGAACTGATTTATCCCATATTGAAAGAAGCCGGTTTTGTCACACTGATCTTTTTCGATACCGGAGATGTTTATTCGGCAAGCGAAGATATCGATCTCGGCAATTTGAGGGAAAGCGCCGGTTTCGGATTCCGCTGGTATAGTCCCATGGGGCCGTTGCGGATTGAGTATGGCCGGATTCTCGATGCCAGGGAAGGTGAGGACACCGGCAGATGGGAATTTTCCGTCGGGCAGGCGTTTTAGCGTTTTATGAGCCGGTATCCGCCCATATCGGTTGACCGATAGGGGGAGAACCGTTGTTGAGAGGCAAGACTTGCCTCCGACAGATTTTATTAAATATAGAATATCCGTTAACTTATGAAGGGGTTTGTATGAAAGCACAAAGAACAAGCTTGATCGTTGTGAGTCTGGTTGTTTTTTGCTTCAGTTTTTCCGTTGATGCAGCCGATGTGGCCAAGATCGGTGTGGTTGATCTGCAACGTATTGTTGCGATGTCCAGTTATGGGAAATCAGCCCAGGCGGAAATCAATAAGAAGGGTGAAGAACTGACCGCAGACCTGAAGAAAAGAGAAAGTGAACTGGGGGAATTAAAGAATAAAATAGAACGGGAAGCACTGGTGATGAGTCCTGAAAAGCGGGAAGAAAAAGAAAGGGAGTTCAGGATAAAGCTGGGAGATCTCCAGGCACTTGAAAAAAAATATAAAAAAGAGTTGGCCGAACTTAATATGAAACTGGTGGGGCGTATACAGAATGACGTGCTGAAACTGGTGGAAGAAGTCGGCAAAAAAGAAGGGTTCCTTCTGATTCTTGAAAAAAGAGAAGCCGGCGTGATGTACTCCCCTGACAGTATCGACTTATCGGATAAAATAACGCAGATGTATAATGATAAATACGCCAAGGAGGAGAAGAAAAAATAGCGTTGTTTTTATCCTCGTGTCACAGACAGTTGATGTTGGGAAAATGGAACTTTTACTTTCCAGAATAGCCGAAATCGTGAAAGGTGTTGTTGCCGGTGATGAAAATACAATCATCCGCGGCACGGCGGGTTTTGAATCCGCCCGGCAGGACCAAATCACATATGCCGGCAATGCCCGGTATTTAAGTTTAATCGGAGGGAGCAATGCCGGCGCCATACTGGTTCCCAGGGAATTCGAATTTTCCGGGAAAAACCTGGTGCAGGTGGACAATCCCAGGCTTGCCTTTAATGAAATTTCAAAAGTTTTCGCACCGCTGACACGGCCGAAACCGGGTATTCATGAAAAAGCACATATCGATGAGGGGTTTTCTCACGGGTCTGATCCGTGTATCGGCCCGTTTGTCAGTATCGGGAAAAACGTCAGGGTCGGTGACGGGGTTGTACTTCATCCCCATGTGGTGATTCAGGACCATGTGGTGCTGGGAGATGATGTGGAGATCCATCCCAATGTGACGATTCTGGATCGATGCAAAATCGGCAACCGTGTGATCATTCATCCGGGAACCGTAATCGGAAGCGATGGTTTTGGATTTGAACCGGAAGGCGAAAGATATCAAAAGATCATTCATACGGGCATTGTTCAGATTGATGATGATGTGGAGATCGGCGCCTGCAACACCATCGACAGGGGCACAATCGGTAAAACCTGGATAAAAAGCGGCGTCAAGACGGACAATCTGATTCAGATCGGTCACAACGTTATAGTGGGGGAAAACACGATAATTGTGGCCCAGGTCGGAATATCCGGAAGCGTTACCATTGGCAAACATGTCGTCATGGCCGGACAGGCCGGTATTGCCGGTCATATCATCATTGGAGATGATGCGGTTATCGGTCCCCAGGCCGGAATCGTTAAGTCGGTTGAAAACGGGGATGTTTTATCCGGAACACCGGCCATGCCCCATAAACAGTGGCTCAGGGCTCATCGCGTGCTGCCCATGCTGCCGGACCTTAAGAAGAGAATATCCAGAATTGAAAAGAAACTTGAAGAGATTGAAAACCTTCAAGAAAAAAAATAAAGATATAAACAACCGGGGTGTGGAATGGATTCAACATATGATATTGTGCAGATCATGAAGTTTTTGCCCCACCGGTATCCCTTTTTGCTGGTTGATCGGATAATTGAGATTGTGCCGGGTGAGAAGGTTGTTGCTTTGAAAAATGTTACGATCAGCGAGCCGTTTTTCCAGGGACATTTTCCAGGCGCTCCCGTTATGCCGGGTGTTCTTATTGTGGAAGCCATGGGCCAGGCCGGCGGAATCCTTGCCTATGCATCAAACCCCCGGGAAGACCCTGATTCTTATTTATTATACTTTACGGGACTTGACAAGGTGCGATTCAGAAGGCCGGTGGTGCCCGGTGATCAACTTGTGATGGAACTGACGATGTTGAAGCAACGGTCGAAAGTTTTTAAAATGGCGGGGAAATCATATGTGAATCAGAAACTTGTGGCTGAGGCGGAACTGATGGCCACTGTAGGAGTCAGAGAATGATACATCCCACAGCGATCATCGATAAAAATGCTCAGATTGATAAAAATGTTGAAATCGGACCGTATTCGATTATCCGGGACAATGTTTCCATCGGGAAAAATTCGGTTATCGGTCCCCATGTGGTCATTGAACGGAATGTCACCATCGGTTCAGGTTGCCGTATATTTCAGTTTGCATCCGTAGGCGCTATCCCGCAGGATTTAAAATTTAAAGGGGAAGAGACCCATGTAAAAATCGGTAACAATACGGTGATTCGGGAATTCGTGACCATTAACAGGGGAACGGAACTGGGCGGCGGAATCACCGAAATTGGTGAAAACTCGTTGCTGATGGCCTATTGTCATGTTGCACATGATTGCAAAATCGGAAAAATGGGAATATTGGCAAACTGCGCAACCCTGGCCGGCCATATCACACTGGGAGATTATGTCAGTATCGGCGGATTGACTGCCATTCACCAATTTGTCAAAGTCGGTGATTACGCATATATCGGCGGGGCATCAGCCGTAGTCAAGGATATTCCCCCATATGTTCTTGCAGCGGGAGACCGTGCCCGTTTGCAGGGATTAAACAAGGTGGGACTGAAACGCCATGGTTTTTCAGATGATGTGATCAATACGATAAAAAAGGCATACCGGATTTTATTCAGGCTCGGGTTGACCCAGAAAGAGGCTCTTGAAAGGGCCCGGGCGGAAGTCGCACAAATTCCTGAAGTGGTTCGTTTTACTGATTTTATCCGGTCATCGGACCGCGGTGTTACCCGGTAGACGACAACTTCCATTTTTAAAGAATTGCGATTATGATGAGAATCGGCATTATTGCGGGGAACGGTCAGTTCCCCATACTTTTTTCAAAAAAGGCCAGGTCAAAGGGCTTTCCGGTTTATGCCGTTGGGATAACCGGTGAAACCAGTCCCGGAATTGAACAACATGTCAATTCTATTGAATGGCTGAATCTCGGGCAGTTCCAAAAAATGATCGCCTATTTTAAGGCCTGCAATGTTCAAAAGGCCGTCATGCTGGGTGCCGTTGATAAGACAAATATGTTTAATCGCATAGAGCCGGATATGAAGGCCGTTTCCATTTTATCCAAAATGACCCATACTCATGATGACGCCCTGCTGAGGGCATTTGCCGGTGCCTTGCTGGAAGAAGGCATTGAAATATTGCCTTCAACCGTGCTGCTGCCGGAGTTGCTTGCTGAAAAAGGATGCTGGACAAAGCGGGAGCCCAAGCCGGATGAATATGCCGACATCCGCCTGGGATATGGGATAGCGAAAAAAATCGGTGAGTTGGATATCGGGCAAAGCGTGGTGGTCGCCGGGGGATCCGTACTCGCTGTGGAGGCCATTGACGGGACTGATGCCACGATTCTCAGGGGCGGAAGACTGGCAAAAGGCCCCTGTGTTGTCGTAAAAGTCAGCAAACCCGGACAGGATTTGCGGTTTGACGTTCCTGCAGTGGGACTTGGCACCATCCGTGTAATGCAGAATGCAGGGGCTTCCGCACTGGCCGTTGAAGCCGGTAAAACCCTTGCATTTGACAGGGAAGACATGGTGAGGCTGGCAGATGAGTTTGACATGGCAGTGGTGGCCATTGACGGTGGAGACTGATTTTGAAATGCCGGTGAATGCCGGGCCTGTCATTTGTGAAAAATCAGAAATATTAAGTGTTTACCCTTATAAAAGGTTGATGTGAATTCACTGTGGCGTCCCCTTTTTGATCCCCTCAAGGGGATTGGGGGCGCTGTTTAAGAAGGATAAACCGATTTCAAAATAAAGTAATCCATGACGGAAAAGTCAATGATGATCATAACCGGCGAGGCATCCGGAGATCTTCACGGATCGAATCTGGTGAAGGCCATTCACCGGATCGAACCTGAAATTTCATTTTTCGGTATTGGCGGCACGAAACTTCAGGAAGCGGGAACCTCCCTTTTTTATAATATCAGGTCGCTTTCTGTTATGGGACTAACAGAGGTTTTTTGTAAACTCCCCGCCATAATCAAAGCGCTGAACGATGCCAAACGATATTTAAGGACAAAACACCCCGATCTTCTGATTCTCATCGATTTTCCGGAATTTAATCTCAAACTGGCAGGAGAGGCGAAAAAACACGGCATTCCCGTTTTGTATTATATCAGCCCCAAAATTTGGGCATGGCGCACGGGTCGTGTAAAAAAAATCAAATCCCTGGTGAACCGGATGGCGATTATTCTCCCCTTTGAGGAGCAGTTTTACCGGGAACAGGGAATGGAAACCGTCTATGTGGGGCACCCGTTGCTGGATACCGGTCTGTCGGATATTTCTTTTCATTTTGAAGAGAATCAACATAAAAAGATTATCGGGCTGTTGCCGGGATCACGTGAAAAGGAAGTGACCGGCATCTTGCCGGTTATGATGGCGGCTGCCGTGCGCCTTACCGTTCTTGATGGGGAGTTTTTCTTCATCGTTTCCGTTGCGCCGTCCATGGATCCGGTACTGATCGAGAAAATCGTCGCTCCGTTTCGATCTACCGTGAGGTTTGATGTGGTGACCCAGGATGTAAAGGATATTTTTAAAACATGCGGTTTCCTGATGGCGGCGTCCGGAACGGTTACGCTGGAAGCAGCCATTGCCGGGATTCCCATGGTCGTTCTGTATAAAATGTCGCCGTTGAGTTACTGGCTGGCAAAAAAGGTCGTTCGGTTGGAACATGCAAGCCTGGTTAATCTCATCGCCGGGAAAAAGGTCGTACCGGAGCTGCTGCAAAATGAAGCAAGCCCGGAAATAATTGGAAAAACGGTTTGGCGTCTGATAAAAGATCCAGAAGAACGTCGGATCATGAAAAACGAACTGTACGAAGTCAGAAAGAAACTCGGTGAGCCGGGTGCATCCGATCGTGTCGCCCGAATTGCCGTGAACATGGTGTGATGAAGGAAGCAAAAGAATATCTTCAAGCCGTAAAATGGAATTTCATCGGTGTTTTTGGCAAGCTTTTTATTGACGCGCTGTTTTTAACCTCGAAAATCGAGATCGAGGGCTGGGAAGGGGTGAAACATTATTTTCAGGCAAAACGATTTTTACTTGTTTTCTGGCACTCGAGGCTGTTGCTGCCCAGCTATATTCATAAGCACATCGGGGCGGTCGTGATGGTCAGTCAGTCGAAGGACGGTGAAATTATTTCACGGATTCTTCACCGCCAGGGGCAGAAAACGATACGGGGGTCCACCACCCGGGGAGGGCTCCGGGCCTTGGCCGGCATGATTAAAATGATAAAAGAGACAGGCGTTCCCGGTGGGGTTACACCGGACGGGCCCCAGGGGCCCCGCTTTAAAGTTAAACCCGGGGTGGTGACACTGGCCAAGAAAACCGGATATCCCATTGTTCCCGTAAGCTACAGCGCAAGCCGGATAAAGATATTTTCCAGTTGGGATCGTTTTGTATTGCCGCTTCCTTTTTCCAGCTGTCGCCTTATTTACGGCAGGCCGATTTTTGTTTCAAAAAACGCGGGGCGGGCTGAAGAGGAAAGATGCCTTGTGGATCTGGAAGAAGAGCTTTGCCGGATAACCCGCAAGGCGGATCATTATTTCCATCACGAGATTACATAACATGGCGTTTGAAAAACCAATCCGTCGCTTAAAGCCCAGACATCAGACCGTTGTCAAGCTGATTCTTCAAAATCGGTTACGGTTACTCCTTGCCATGGTCTGTATGCTGGTTATCGCCGGGACAACCGCGGCCATCGCCTATATGGTAAAACCGGTCATCGATCAGATTTTTGTTGAAAAAGATGTCCGTATGCTCAAAATTCTACCTTTTGTCATTGTCCTTATCAGCCTGATGAAGAATTTGGCCACATACGGGCAGACCTATTTTATGCAGTACGTGGGGCAGCAGATCATCCGGGACCTGCGGAATAAATTGTACGGGCATATCCAGGATATGCCGATTTCCTTTTTTCATAAAGAGAAGACCGGGGTATTGATGTCCCGGGTGACCAACGACGTGGCGATTATTAAAAACATGGTCTCTTCATCTGTTACCGGTGCCTTGAAAGATTGTTTCAGCGTTATCGGCCTTACCTGCGTTATTTTTTACCAGGACTGGCAAATGGCGATTATCGCCTTTTTCGTTATACCTGTTGCATTTATACCTGTTGTGAAGATCGGCCGTCGGGTAAGGATGGTGAGCACGGCCCGCCAGGAAGCCATTGCCGATATGAGCGCTTTTCTGCACGAGACCTTTGCCGGGAACAAGATCGTCAAGGCTTTCGGCATGGAATCCCATGAAAAGAAACGTTTCTTTAAAAAAGCCCATCATCTTTTCAAAATGGAGATGAAAGAGGTCCGTGCAAAGGCCCTGTCATCACCCATCATGGATTTTCTGGGGTATATCGCCATTGCCGTCATCATCTTTTATGGCGGGTTTAAAGTAATTTCAGGCGAATCCACTCCGGGAACTTTTTTTTCCTTTATCGCGGCGGTCGGCATGCTGTATAGCCCGCTAAAGCAGTTGACCCAGGTCAACAATACGGTTCAAGTGGGGTTGGCAGCAGTGGACCGGGTATTCGACGTTATGGAAACAAGCCCCGATATCAAAGAGGTTGAAAATCCGGTTGTATTGAGGTCCGGGCCCCACCATGTGTCTTTTAAGCATGTTTTTTTCAGATATGATTCGGAATATGTTTTAAAAGACATCAATCTGGAAGCGGCGCCCGGAGAAATCATCGCCCTTGCCGGTATGAGCGGGGGAGGTAAAACCACCCTGGTCAACCTGATTCCGCGATTCTACGACGTGTGTGAAGGTGCCGTTGAAATCGACGGTATTGATATCAAAACAGTCGATCTGGTGTCTCTTAGAAAACAGATTGCCATTGTCACCCAGGAGCCGATTCTTTTTAACGACACGGTTTTCAACAACATTGCCTATGGAAACCCGGCGGCTTCGAAAGAAGAAATTGAAAATGCGGCAAAGGCGGCCTATGCGCATGATTTTATTCAAAGCTTTCCGGATGGATTCCAAACGGTCATCGGCGAACTGGGCGCCCGGCTTTCCGGCGGTGAAAAGCAGCGGTTGTGTGTTGCCCGGGCGCTTTTAAAGGATGCACCGATTCTGATTTTGGACGAAGCCACTTCTTCTCTTGATTCGGAGTCTGAAGCACTGGTCCAGAAAGCCCTTGAAAACCTGATGCGGGGCAGAACCACATTTGTTATTGCGCACCGGTTGTCTACGATCTTAAATGCCGATAAAATCATCATGATCGTAAAGGGTGAGATCGTTGAACAGGGAAGCCATGATGAGTTGCTTAATCTGAAACAGGAATATTATAAATTGTACAATATGCAGTACAATAACAACGGAAACGGCCTGTAACCGGGCCTTTAACTGGAGACGGCAAGTTGAGTTTTCGAATATTAAGGCAAAAAAGAATTTTAATATCCAGGATTATCGTTGTCTTTCTTTTATTTGTCTTTCTGTTTACAAGAACGGAAATCAAAAACGACCTGGTCAAGTTCCTGTTGAATTACGCGGGGTTGTTGTTTGTCGCTGTTGGCGCCTTGGGAAGGATCTGGTCTTCCATGTATATCTGCGGGTACAAAAAAAAGGTGATCATCAATACCGGCCCCTATGCCGCGGTTAGAAATCCGCTCTATCTGTTTAGTTTTATCGGTATGCTTGGACTTGCAATGGCTACTGTTAACTACATTTTCATGACCTTGATCGTCATAATGTTTCTTATCTATTATCCGTTGGTTGTCATGAGTGAGGAGGGAAATCTGAAACGGCTGCATGGGGATCTTTTCAGGGAGTACATGGAAAGTACGCCGCGGTTTATTCCCAATCTAAAGAAACTCATTCTGCCGGATAAATACGAAGTCGATGTAAAGACGTATTCGCGGGCGTTTTTAGACGCCATTTGGTTTTTTATCGCATATATCCTGATTGACGTGGTAAAACTGCTCCAGGCAAAGGATGCGATCCCTCTGTTTGTTGTCATGTAACGCGGGCCTGGTGGTTTAATGAAAATGTATTCCATCATAAACAGATATGTCTTCCTGGGGATGGTTTCGCCGTTTCTCATCAATCTGGTATTTTTTACACTGATTTTTCTGACCACCAAGATACTCGACATCACCAACCTGATCGTCAACTACCGCATCGGTTTTTTCAAGGTGGTATTGCTGTTCGCGTATTCCATGCCGTATTTTCTGGTGTTCGTGATCCCCATGTCCGTCATGATGGGCGTGCTGCTGACTTTTTTACGGATGGCTACGGATAATGAAATTCTCGCGCTGAAATCAGGCGGTGTAAGCCTGTATCGGATGCTGCCGCCGGTAGTGATATTTTCATTGATGGGGTGTGCCCTGACCGCGGTGATGACGATATACGGTATGCCATGGGGAAAAACGGCTTTTGAAAAGCTTGTATACAGTGTTTCGATGTCCAACCCCAATATCGGTTTAAAAGAAAGATCTTTTAATGATGCCTTTGAAGATGTCATGTTGTATGCCAACAGGATTGATCTGAAAACCAATTCCCTTCAAGATATTTTCATCGAGGACAGGCGCAATGAAAAAGTCGTCAGTACCATTATTGCGCACAGGGGGGAACTGATCGGCAGGCCGGAAGCTTTTGTTTTTGCATTGCGGCTCTTCAACGGAACCATAAACCAGGTCAACATTGATCAAAAGACGAACAACTCAATTTCATTCGAGAAATATGATTTGACGATTAACCTTAAGAATGCAGTGAACCAAACCAGGAAAAACGGTAAAAAAGATGAAAAAGAAATGAGTTTAAGAGAATTAAGGCAATTTATTAAAACTTCGGCAGAGAAAAATACGCCGTATTATAAGGCGCTGATTGAATTCCATAATAAATTTTCCATACCTGCGGCGTGCGTCGTCCTCGGCATTCTTGCCCTTCCCCTGGGGGTTCAGGCAAAAGCCAGAAAACGATCATATGGACTGGGATTGGGCCTGTTTTTCTTTTTATGTTACTATGCACTCATGTCCCTGGGATGGGTTCTGGGGGAATCCGGGACATATCCCCCCGCCATTGGAATATGGGTTCCCAATGTGATCATGGGGGCTATGGCGGTCATACTTTTGGTCAGAACGGCAAATGAAGACCCTGTCCGACTGCGATTGATGTGGTACATGGTCCGGACCGCTCTCAGCAAACAATCGACAGGGAAGAAATAAACGTTGAGCCGACTGAAGACGCATGCCGGAAAGAACGGAACCTGTTTTCTTTTAATCTTTTATACTTTTAAACCATTATTCGCTCATGACCATCATCTGGAAATATGTCATTAAAGAAGTTGCCCGATATTTTTTTATAGTCCTGACAGCCGTTGTCGGCATTTACCTGATGGTCGATTTTTTTGAAAAGGTAGATAATTTCATTTCTTCGGGGGTTGAAAGTAAAAAAGCGGTTGCTCTTTTCATTTTTAACCTCCCGCTGATCGTCTCCCAGGTGCTCCCCTTTGCCCTTTTGCTGGCCGTTCTTATCGCCCTTGGCGTGATGAACAGGAATAATGAAATTATTGCGCTGAAAAGCAGCGGTATCAGCATGAACTGCATATTGAAACCGATTATCACCGCAAGTCTGGTGGTTGCACTGTTATTGTTCATGCTGTCTGAGATGATCGTTCCCATAACCGTCCCAAAGGCGAACAGCATATGGATCAGGGATGTAAAAAAGAAACAAATGGTTACAACAAGGGAAAAGAATATATGGATCAGGAGCAGGCGGCAGATCACGCATATCAAATATTATAACCCCGTTAAGAATACGGCCTTTGATCTGAGCCTGTATTATTTTGATGATCATTTCAATCTTATTCGCAGAACAGATGCAAAAATCGGCGTTTATGACCAGGGACAATGGCATCTTTATAACGTTATGGATCAAATACAAGTTCTTCCTGAAAAGGCATTCAGGACCCGTCTGTATGAGGAGAAAAACGAACCGTTGAACCTTGCGCCCGAAGATCTGCAGCGTGTATCAAAAAAATCAGAGGAGATGGGTTTTACAGAGCTGTATGATTATATTAAGAAAATGGAAAAGGAAGCGTATGATGCCGTGACATTCCGGGTAGATCTTCATGCCAAGATCGCCTTTCCCTTTATCTGCGTTATCATGGGTCTCCTGGGTACGGGTATAGGGGTGAAAAAAAGCATCCGTGAAGGACTGCCCGTGGGCATTGTTTACGGTATCGGCATTGCTTTTCTTTACTGGGTGTTCCACAGTTTCTGTTTATCTCTGGGGTACGGCGGGTTGCTGCCCCCGGTTGTTTCCGCCTGGATGACAAACGTGGTGTTTTTATGCTGGGGGTCATATATTTTTTTAACCAGTGCGTTTGAAGGAAAATGATGGTAATAAAAAGGCGGATTCAGGACATCATGGACGAAAAACCACGTAATACCTCTGTTCCGGCCTTATTTTTATACATTTTTTCGAAATGCTATGGGTGTGTGGTTACTGTCCGAAATTTTCTTTTTGATAGGCATGTGGTGCCGGTGAGAAAGCTTCCCTGCAAAGTCTTTTCAATCGGGAATCTGTGCGTTGGGGGCACGGGCAAGACGCCCATGACGATGTATACGGCCAGGCTGCTGAAGGATATGGGATATCGTGTTTGTATTATCAGCAGAGGATACAAGGGAAGTGCCGAACGTTCCGGCGGTGTTGTCACCGATGGGAAAACCCTGCTCATGGATGCGACGGCCGCCGGTGATGAGCCTTACATGATGGCCAAACGGCTGGGTGATATTCCGGTGATAATGGGCAAAGACAGATATGACGCCGGTATGAAAGCCGTATCGTTATTTTGTCCGGATGTGATTTTGCTGGACGATGGATTCCAGCACCGCAGGCTTTATCGGGATATGGATATGGTGTTGCTGGACTACGGTAATCCCCTGGGAAACGGGCATCTACTCCCCAGGGGACGCTTAAGGGAACCTGCAAAGGCCCTTTTCCGCAGCCATGCTGTCATATTTACCAGGACACCGGACAGGGAGAAGGGGCGTCCCATGGAGCATATTTCCGTTTTCTTGGATGATCGCTTCAAGGGGCCTGTTTTTTGTGCGTCTCATAAACCCCGGGTGTTCACGCTGAAGAAGAAAAACGAAAATACACAAGAGAAAACCACCGTTAATATGGACGGGGAAGGGTTTGACTGTTTAAAGGACAGGCGTGTATTTGCCTTTTCCGGAATTGCCGATAATAATGATTTTAAAAATACCATTGAAGTCCTCGGCGGCCATGTGATCGGGCATGAAAGATTTGACGACCACCATCGTTATACAGAAAAAGACATTCGTGACATTGCCCGTAAAGCCCGGGCGTCGGAAGCGGATATGCTCGTCACCACGGAAAAGGACCATGTCAGAATACCCCACGACATGGCATGGCCGTTGGATTTTGCCGTTATCGATGTTGATATTTCTTTTGGGAAGGATGCGGATGCGTTCAAGGAATGCCTGGTTGAACGACTTGAAATGCCTTAAACACGTTTTTCTATATTTTTTCCATCAGGCCGTCGTGAAAATCCTTTTCCAGTAATTCGGGCAATTTGTACTTTTTCACCGCCCGCTGCCATCTTGAAACATACCGTTTTGCGAGGCGTGTCTGACTTCCACGATAAATGCGCGCCTTGTCAAAATCGATGAGAAAGAGTTGGTCTGTATCGTTTACCAAGACGTTTCCTGCATGAAAATCCACATGCAGAATGCTGTTTTGGATGAGGGTCACCGTCTGGTCGAGAAGTTGAGGAATCAGTCGATTTGTGCGGACAATATCTGAAAAGGCAATATCTGCCAGGGTTTGATGATTTTCGATTTCACGGGTGATGAGCCAGCATTTATACAACCGATGACCTTTGAAGGCAAAGGCAAGGGGTTCTGGCGCGGACAGGCCCAGGCGCCTGACATTTTCCAGCCACATGAATTCAGCTTCCGCCCGGGTGGTGCTCAATTTTAAATAGGTTTCCTTTACAAGAAAGCGAACCAAGCCGCCCCGCGCATAATGTTTCACTGCAATGGCGCGCCCGTCCGGGAGGGAGAATATATTGACCTTTCGTCTCCCGCCGAGAGCGGTATTCGCATTTTCCACCGGCTGATGAAGCATTTCCGTAAGATCGTCAATATCCTTGTCGTCCAATGCATCTGCGTACCCGATCGTTATATCGCCGATGGTTTTTACTTTAAATAACGCCATTTTCTTTTCCCATGTGAAACCGGCTTTTCAAGGATAGAATTCCTTTACAACCCACCACCCGTCACTCAATACCCGTCGCTTATTACTCGTTTTTCATCGCCCCAGCAACCGCTCAACTGCTTTTATCACCTCAGCCGACGACAGCCCGTTGATACATGCCATCGTGCCGGTGGGGCATTTTTTCCCACCGTGCCGCCCGCACGGCCTGCAGTCAAGATTATTCTTCTCAACGATCACGGCCGGGTTTTTCCAGGGGTAGAACCCGGAAACAGGGGAGGTGGCACAGAATACGGCGACATTCGGGATTTTAAATGCAGACGCCATGTGCAGGGCCATGCTGTCATTGCACACCACCACACGGGCATGCTTGACGATAAACATGGCATCTGAAATGCCTGAAAGACCGGCGGTGTTTACAATATCAAGACTTTCACCGATGCGGTCCAAGAGTTTTCGGTCATTCGGCGACCCGTCCAGTACAACGGGAATTCCCTTGTTTCGAAGGTGGCGGGCGGTTTCCCGGTATCCTTCCCACGCCCACATCTTTGTCGGCCAAACGCTGCCGGGAACGAGAAGAACATATCGCCCGGCAGGCGGCAATACATCCAAAACCTCACGATTTACCTCGGTTCTGTCAGGGGCGAACAGGCGTAAATCCGTGTCAAGAAATCTCATGGCAATGTCACCGGTAAGAAGGGACAGGTTTCGAATGACCTCGTGTTGCCCCATCCGGCGATATCTTTGATGGGTATACAGGTAGGAAAGTGTTGCGTCCTTGAATCCGATTCGAACCGGTATCTCCGACAGCTTCAGGAGAATCGTCGTACGAAAAGAGCGGTGAAGTGAATAGACGCGATCAAATTCCTTTTTTTTCAATTGTCCCGCCATTTTCAGAAGACCTGAAATGCCCGCATCGTTTTTCCGTTTATCAAAAGGGATGACGCCGGACAGAAGGGGGTCGCGTTTCACCAGGCATGCTGACTGGGGTGTTGTCATCATCCACAACTCGGCATTGGGAAAGACACGATGAAGACCCGTGATTACCGGTGTCGACAATATCGTGTCCCCCAAAAAACCGTTCTGAACAAGCAATATCTTCATAATGAAAAATACGACAAGTTAATACCCAAAATCCAAAACTCAACACCCGCAGCCCATTCCCCGTCCCTTTACATACCTGCAAATTCCCAACTCAACCTTGTCAATCACTTCTTCGGGCGAGATGCGTTCCATTTGACCCTTGCGCGTTTTTCGTCGGATCGGGGCATTTCCTTTTTCCGGGTTGTTGTATTTGTCAATTAAGAGGTCCAGGAATTTTTCATAGGGTCCGCATCGTCTGGGATCGGAGAATCCGTAGAGTCCCACCGTGGGTGTTCCTAAGGCCACGGCTGCATGGAGGGGACCGGTATCAGGAGAAACGACCAGCTTCGATCCGGATAATTGCAGCAGGGTTCTTCTGATGGGTTTTTCCAGTGCGATAACCGGCTTTGATTTACATTGCTTTGTGATTTCCCGGGCAAGTTCGTGTTCACGGCGGCTCGGTCCGCCGATGATCATGGGTTGAAAATCAAATACCGCGTCCACATGATCCATGACCCGTGCGTAATTCGCCGGCGGCCAGTCTTTGCCAGGATGGGATGTGGCAATGACGAATGAAATGACAGGACGCCCGATACCGTCAAAAAAAGTCTTTTGCCATTTCATCTCTTCGGCGGTGAATACAAAGTTCCATTTTTTTTCATAATCGTCAACACCCAGGTAGTCCAGAAACTCAAAGAACTGGTCCTGGACATGACCTGGTTTTCGATGCGGGATATGGTGGTTTGTAAATATCCAACTGAGTTCCCGCGATCGTTTGAAATCAAACCCCAGCTTGATATCGGCCCGGACCAGTGCTGATATGAAACTTGATCGAAAACTGACCTGGGGAATGACGGCAATATCGAACCGTTCGTTTTTTAACCGGCGATTCAATTCTTTCCATGCATTGATGCCGCTGTTTCGCCTGAAAACGATAAACCTGTCGATATTGGGCTGATGCCTCACCATCTCAAATGGGAGGGGTTGAAGGATCCACGTCAGATGGGCATCCGGGAATCCCTTTTTCAGACCGTTTGCCAGGGCCAGGGCATGAACCGTATCACCAAGGGCCGAGATCCGGATCAAGCAGATTTTTTTTGCGTCAAACCTCGGCATTTATAAGTGACCAAAAACCTTTTGCA
This sequence comes from uncultured Desulfobacteraceae bacterium, assembly GCA_964386565.1. Lineage (GTDB taxonomy): Bacteria > Desulfobacterota > Desulfobacteria > Desulfobacterales > UBA5616 > CAYLRU01. Next base: position 31,685 of record CAYLRU010000017.1, read on the forward strand.
ATAATTCAATGGCGCGTTCCATGGGGTTGTTCCGTATTTTTTCCCTTTTCACCCATCATGTAAAAAAGTCCGGCCCGGCTTGACCTTAAACCGGGTTGAAAGTTTTAAAACCACTTCTATAAAGAGCCGCTTTTTTATAGATGGCTTAAATGATATATCACAAAGGCGGGAATTTTTCCAAACATTTGCATGCCGGAATATGGATCATCCGTCTTTAAAAGTTTTCGAAAGGATGCGATTTTTCAGCCCCCTTTCATCGTAGGCCTGTAAAAGCGCGTCCCTTTTCAGAATGCCCTTGACTTTTTTCATATTACCGGTATCTGTAACCGGTATAAAAGAAACAGGGTGTTCTTCAAAAAGATAAAGGTCAATCGTTTCTTAACAACCCCATAATTCTTTAACGGTTTTATCAGGTGGAAAAATATCTATCCGATGATATGCGGGATATCCTGCCACTCAACGGCCTCGACAGCTTCGATGCCCTGTGGCATGTGGATGCCGAAAACGTTGAAAGTCCAAACAGGCGCAGGGGAGGACGAAGCTTTGTCGCCAGGGTGATGCTCGACAAACCGGGCGGCACCTGTTTGCCGGTATTTTTGAAACGGCAGGAAAACGATATGGCCAGGATTCTGATACCGCCGTTTAAGATCCCTTCATATGAGCGGGAATTAAAAAATATCATACGGTTTGAAAAGATGAATATTCCCGTGGTTCAGCCGCTGTTTTTTGAAAAACAAAAAATCGGAAATGATATCCGGGCAATCTTAATCACAAGGGCATTGGATGAATACCGATCATTTGAGTTGTTATTGAATGAAATGGCACATAACAGGTATGCATCAGAAGTTGTCGACCGGATATTTACAAAGGTTGCCGAATCGGTTCGGCACATCCATCAAAATGGGTTTGAACACGGTGCGCTGTTCGGCAAACATATCTGTGTCAAAACAGATGATGCGAATTTGAATGTGGGTGTCCGTTTTCTGGACCTGGAAATGTCCAGACGGCATCCCAAACGCGTTGTTCGCGATCTTGCGCGCCTTTATAAAAGAACCCCCGGGTGGAATGAACAAAAATATTTACATTTTCTTTCGTGTTATTTAAAAGGAGTGCATCGTGGAACGGATGCGGAAAGGCTGTGGGAAAAGATCAGGGCAAGAATCAGCAGGAAGGAAAAAAACCGTTCGGGTAAGCCCTAAAATAATGGGACGGGGTTAGGTGATGAAGATTGACGTGTCCATCGGAGAACTGGTCGACAAGGTATCCATTCTTTCGATAAAATTAAAAAAAATCAAGAACAAGGCCAAGTTGAAAAATATTCGGCAGGAATACAATCTGTTGAAAAATTCAATGGAAAAGATAGGGATCACGGAAGCATCAGAGGAGTTCAAGGCTCTTGAAAAGGTTAATGAGGAACTTTGGCATATTGAGGATGACATTCGTGTCAAGGAGAAGGACAAACAATTCGACGACGAATTTATCCGCCTGGCCAGAAGCGTTTATTTTACCAACGACCGCCGGGCTGAATTGAAAAAAGACATAAATTTGAAGTATGGCTCAAAGTTAGTCGAAGAAAAAGAATATGTTGAATATCAGTAATGAGATTGGTTTTCCATCTGAATGATGAGTCTTCCGAACTAAATTTTATCAACTCATGTCATGCCCCGCTTTTTTTCATAGCTTTTGATAAACAGATTTTGTTCGGCTTCAGAGACCCCGTTCTTTTCCATGGCACTGAGAAACGCTGATATATCCTTTAAGGCTGCCTGAGGCCTTATGCGTCTGAATGTTTCAGCGTTTTCAAGGTTTTGAAGGAAAAGTTGAAAAACAGGGCCTTGTTTGCCAACGAGAATATTCTCCCAGACCAGATCTCCATGAATACATCCGGATCTATGCATATACCCGATGAGAAGTCCCAGCCTGATGATTATGTCGTACCTTTTAACCGGATCAAGTCCGTGCCAAATTCCATTGAGGGTTTTCAAGTTCTCTCTGCATTCAAAAAGAATATAGGATGTGCGGGGAAGGAGTTTCGGTTTGGCCTTTAAAAAAATTAATGGTTTTATGATGGGTAATCTTCGGGCGGCAAATCCTCCCCAGGCAATACACCATGCATGGCTTGCCGGCGTTGCTCCATGTTTTGTCAGACCAAATCGCGGGACATGGGGGTATTGTTTTAAAATGTAAGGCTTGTCGTTTAAGATTACTTTGGTCGTCCGGGATTCATTAGCCGGTTGATTTTTACATACGACTTCAAGATCGTGCAGGAGAGCCGCTGCCGTCTTATTTGTTCCCGGATGGTTTAAACGGTGGACAATAAAATTCTCAATAGTTGTAATAATAAAACTGCCCCTGTGTTTCAGGCTTTTTCGGTACAGTTCCTTTCCCCTCTTATAATTTGTTTTATGAACATATTCTTCGATTTGACACAAAAATGGTCTCTCTCTTTTTTTTTGTTCCAGGTAAGCGTTCAGAAAAAAAAATCGATGGGTGACCGTTGTAAAAACCCAAAACAACTGCAGCAGGTCTCCCAGGTTTCGGATACGTTTTTCCGGCGAAAGCGGTCTCGAATAAAAGCTGACCTTGTCCACATCGAGCAAGGCGAACCGATAGCCGGACGCATATTTCTCGATGAACAGGTTGCCGAAATTGACATCCCGATGGTATATCCCCGAATCATGCAGCTTTTTTATAAGAAGAGCAAACTGCTCGATAATTCGTTTTTTTTGTTGAAAAGACAAATCAGGTGCCTGGTGTTTGATAAAATACGGCAATGGCAAAATAGAAGTCAATTCCCGGGTGATGACCACGTCACGAATGAGTCTACGGTGCTTGCGGTCTTCACCGAATGCCAGGACTTCCGGTGTTTTGATTCCAAATTGTTGCAGTGACAGGGCGTTTTTCCCTTCCTTGCAGGCCTTGGCTGAATGTTGAGACCTGAATGAACGGTAAAAGGGATAATAAAATATTTTGATGTAAATACCCTCTGCATGGCGATAAACACCGTGATGGGATGTGGTTTTTATGACGGTAACCTCAGGGGTGATGCCGATTTTGGCGAGCCATTCCGGGCCGTCTTCAGAAAGATAATGCCACCGTATGCCGTTAAGATTGATGTTCATCAGGGATAATTATTGGGTCGCCTCTGAATTTAAAACGTGATATATGAGATGAAACTTAAATATCCAATAAATGACGGGGTAATCAAGCAGAAAAGCTTTGTTTTTCCGGTTTTTATTTTATGGTATGAAAATTCTTCCGTTTCAAACAAAACGACATTAGTAACCATAAATGAAAATAGCGCTGATTTCACGAATATTTGATCCCGGCCGGGGTGGTTTGGAACGCTTTCATGTCAATCTGGCCAATATGCTGGTTGATAAAGGGGCTGATGTAACGATTTTTGCTAAAAAATGGGCGGGTTCGTCAAATGCTTCGATGAACAGGGTAATGGTGAAGAGCACAAGAAATATGCTGGCTCCCAACAGCGTACGATTTGCAGATGCGGTTCGTAAAATAATCAAGCCGGAAAATTTTGACTGCATCATCGCAAACACGCCTTATTTCCCATGCGACATTCACCGTGCCGGAGGTGGGATTCATAAGTTCTGGTACAAGATGAGAGGGGATGAGTGGGGAGGGCTTTATCAGTTTGCCGGCTGGCAACCACGATACCGGTATGCATTAAAACTGGAAAAAAAGGTCTATGATCCTGCCGAGGTACGGTTTCAGATCGCCAACAGCCGGCTTGTTAAAAACCAGATGATTCGGTATTACGGTTTTCCTGAAGATCGAATCGCCGTGGTTTACAACGGCATCGATTTCGAAATGTTCAGCATGTCCTGGTGCGAAAAGAATAAAAAACGTCTCAGGCAGGAAATGAATTTTTCTGAAAAGGATTTCGTCATTCTTTTCCCGTCCAATAATTTTAAACGAAAAGGGCTCGATATATTAATCCAAGCCGTTAAACAGGCTAAAATCGGCGGCAATGCGGTCATTCTGGCATTGGGGCAGGACAGGCTCATGTCAGGAAATGCACGGATACGATTTGAAGGCTATCAACAAAATGTGTTGCCCTATTACGCCGTTTCCGATTGCCTCATCCTGCCCACGCTTTATGAGCCTTGTTCAAACGTGGTCTTGGAGGCCATGGCTTGCGGGAGAGTTGCCGTAACATCACCGACAAACGGTGCATGTGAATTTATAACGCATGGACAAAACGGATTTGTTTTGACTTCATGGAAGGATGTGGCGCAATTAAGTACAATCATTGAGCAGTTGTATGACGATAAAAACAGGGTTAATGAAATGGGACAAAACGCATTTGAATCCGTGAAAGATTATACCCTGGAAAAAAATGCGGATCATATTATGAAATTATGCTTCAAAGTCATGGCAATGAGCTGAAAACGGGCTATCAGACATGATGTAGAAACGATTCCGGAAAACACGTATCGATAGAGGAATGAAAAAACAAAATGGAAAAAAAACAGATCGTTTATATCCTGTCAACCAATTATGCCGGCTCTCATTTTCTTGCCCTCATGCTCGCCTCCCATAGCCGATGTGCATCGATTGGAGAAGTCCATCGGTTTCGCAGAAAAGTCAAAAGGAGGGAAGTCTGTCTGCTTTGTGGCAGTGATGACATATGTCCGGTTTTTAAAGGGGTTTCCTATGAACAACTGCCCCGCCTCTATGACATTATTTTTTCAAATCTGCAGGAGTTCAATCCCGGCATAAGAACCGTTATAGATAATTCGAAAAAAACGGTATGGGCAAAAAGGTTTTTGAATCTGAGGGATTACGAGCTGAAATTCATTCACCTGATCAGAGATCCGCGAGCCCTTGTTCGGCGATGGCTGATGAATAACGATACTCCCGAAAAACGCAGGAAAAAACGGTTTCAACTGGCGCGGCATAATCTTTTATTGTCCCCTCGGATTTTAAAAGGCAGTGATGAGGAGGTATTTGCTTATAAATGGTTGGTGGATAATCGAAGAATTACCCGGTTTTTAGAAAACAACAGGCTTGATTATCGTGTTGTTACGTATCGTGATATCGCTGTTGATACCCATATGCATATGGAAAAAATCGTTCACTGGATGGGGTATGAATTTGAGCCGGATCAGGTGAATTACTGGAAATTCATACATCATGGGTCGAGAAAAAAAGATTATGATTTTTCCGGCAAGAATGGACAGCGTGTATTTGACCTGCGCTGGAAATGTTACCTTTCAGAAGAGGCTCAAGTGTCAATAGTTGAAAATAAATATGTGAAGCATTACTCGAAAGAGTTGGGTCTTTCTATACGAAATGATGGCCTGACATTTTTATGCAACTGATTTTATTATAGATTAACTATTTTATTATACCAGGTGAAGGGAAATCCCAGATTATGATTGCAAGACTGGTAGTATATTTGATCCGTAAATTTCGGCAATATGAATTGAAATACTACTTGAATAAAATGAATACCGGAAAAAATGTGAGGCTTCGTTCCCCTTTATTTGTAAAAAAGCCGAAAAACATATATTTAGGTGATAATGTTTCATTAAATAAAAATTGTATGTTATTGGCACATGGCGAAATCAGGATAGGCGCCAACAGCTTGATTGGTCCCAATGTTACCATAGTTACTGTTAACCACGACTATCATAAACAGGGAATGGAAGCCCAATACAGCCGTATTTTCAAGCCGGTTACGATCGGGAAAAACACTTGGATAGGGGCAAATACGTTAATCCTTCCGGGTGTCGATATCGGGGATAATGCAGTTATAGGCGGCGGAAGCGTGGTAACGAAAGATGTCGGTGCCGGGGAAATGTTTGTCGGTAATCCCGCAAGATTTAAAAAAAAGATTTGCAGAGTGGAATCTTGATGTTCGGTTTAGACATATATTAATCCGATTCCGATTTTCCTCCCTGAACCTTCAGGTCCGATAATTTCTACAAAATTGTATTGGTGCTTAATTTCATTCCAGAACCGTGAGACTTGAATATCCGGCAAATCGGTTCTCGGGAGGATATCATGCAGGGCGATAATTCCGCCTTTTCTGACTAATGGTACATATAAAGAAAAGTCGGATCTCACACCTTCATATGTATGGTCCCCATCAATAAATGCAAAATCTATTTTTTGGCCGGAAAAGTATTTTTTAACCATCTCAAGGGTTTTTGTCGAATGTGAGTCATTTCGGATCAAATGTAATTTTTGGTTTCCTTTTGAGAAAGAGTGGTAAAACGGGATCCGTGCTGATGGATAAGCCCCCCCAAATTTTCCTCCTGGAAGATCTATACTGACAATAGTCGCATTATCAGCCGCAGCCTGTGTCCATAGATAAAGTGTTCCTCCCCTCGCAGTCCCGATCTCGAGTATGGTGCCAGGTGATAAATCGCATACGGCTTTATATAATTTTTCAATCTCTGCCGAGTTTTGACGAGGTTCAATTTTTTTAAAATACCCTTTACCCCTGAATAAAAATGGAATTGCAAACCGAGCAGAAGGAGAATGAAGTTTTTTTTCATAATTCCTTAAAATTCCGATGCTTTTTATTAAATGTGTTTTTAGGAACACATCATAATATAAGTTTTTTACCATTTAGGAACCATTCATTGTTAAGATGTTTTTACTTTGCTGACGTTTATAAAAATAGCATTTGCCCAGGCCAACAACCCTTTTGCGTTATACTTGGGTTCATAAATATCGTACAGTTCGAATCCAAATTGTTTTTAGTTGACAGGATGAATTTGCTAAGGAGTCTTCGAAATCGATTTGCCATAACAGCCTTTTTTGTTGATGCGTAAAATGAGTCCCGGCCCTTGGCCGATGCGGCCTTCTGATATATGGTACGCCATTAAAAGGTAAAATATATATAAATCCCTGCTTGTGTCAAGGAAATGCATTTAACCGGAAAATTATTAATTGTTGAGAGCCGTTAAATTTAAAATTTTGAAATGGCGCCGTACAATTTCTCGGCTGCCATTTCAAAATTGTGGTTTAAGAATACATGGTTGCGTCCGGCAATACCCATTGACCGAATAAGATTGCGGTTGTTGATAAGTTTTTCAATGGCATGAATCCAGTCGTTATCGGAGGATACGGAGATGCTGTTTTCCGGGTTTAAAATCTCTCTGGTAGCACCAATTACATTTCCTACGACAGGCAACCCACAGGCAAGATACTGGATGGCTTTTATCGGTGATTTGCCATAATAAAATTCTTCGTCGATCAATGGCAAGAGACCGATATCAAGGTCTTGAATAAATTCTGTTTCTTTGCCCGGAATGAACGGATGGTAGTCATAATTACAAGTTAACGCCGGCTTTTTACCGGAAAAAATTGCCAGTTTCAGGTTGGAATATTTATTTAGTAAATAGCAAAATACGGGGTTGAGTTTTTCAATAAGCGGAATATTTACCGGAGCACCGGCCCACCCGATCAGTACATGATCCCTTGGTGTTTTCATTTTTGGTCTCCATAGTTCCATATCCAGAGCCATCGGGATAATCCTGACATTATCGGAATAACGACGGGCGTAATCAGCCAAAAACTGATTTGCCGTTGTAACGATATCTGCATTTTTTAACCATAAATGCAGCCTTTTATGTACCCGTAGTTTCGTAATCCAGAAATACGGTTTTCTTTCGCGGGTGTAAATGGCATCATCAAAATCGAAGATGGTATGTTTGGCGTTTAAGATTATTTTTTTTGCATATGAATAATTAAACAGAGATTTTTGATTGAATACGACATCGTAATCCGCCGCCTTGACGATAGTGTGGGGATCAATTTTTTTTCGACTGATAAAATCAAAGTCGATCCCTTTTTTCCTGAGCAATTCCTGATACTGAACTACCCGAAATTTTGTGCTGGCGGTATCCAGATCTCTGTTAATGATGGTTAATATTTTTTTTCGATTATGATCTTTGTTCAAAAATTCGGGCCTTTCATAATCCGCCACCACCCGATTCCGTGATAGGCATGGTAAAGGTTTAAAAGATGTTTTTTATAATCAGGGCTGAAATTCTCTTTCTTCTTAAAGGGTAAGTACTCCATGTTTCCATTATTATTGATAATAAAATTCGGAGTGATAACCCATTTAACGCCGATCCCTACTGGTTTATCATCTCCGGAAAGCATGTCGTGGCCCATGCTGTAATATTCAAATCCTTTTGGGGCGGCCAGTTCGATTAAGGTTGGAATGATGTCGATGTGGCTTCCGGCAATATTTTTCGGTGCTTTGAAGTTGTTTAAGGTATTTTTACCATACAGGAGCAAGGGTACCGAGGCACTCTCATATATCGTTGGATGCTGGTTCAAAAATTTCCGGGACCAGTGGTCACCGGTAACGGCAAACAGAGAGCCGGGGAGTTTGCGTTCGATATCCCGGATAAAGGCGGCCAGCAATTTGTCTGAGTACCACAGATGACCGAAAACCTTTAACGGCACATCTCCGTCATATTGTGATTCGATTTTGTCCGGTACGGTTTTATAGGGAAACCCCTTCTCGTAAACCGGCAGATCGTATGGAGAATGGTAGGAAGTGGTCAAGATCAGGTTAAATGTCGGTTTGTCATCCTTTATGTTTTTCCGTATGAATTCAAATAAGACATCATCATCCACTCCCCATTCCTTGTTCTGCCAGGCCCCCATTTTCCCGCCGCCGATGACATTATCAAATCCCTGGGCTTTACAGAAATCCCCGATCTTTTGCCAGGAAAGATATCCTCCGTAAAACAGGTTCGTTGTATATCCCAGTTTTTTAAACAGCATCGGCAGTGAGGTGGGAAAGGGTTTTTGCGCGGAAAGCTGGTAATTGGTATATACGCCGGCATCCGGCAGCCCGGTGACAATTGCGGATAATGATGTCATGGTTCCGCTGGATGCCGATATAAATGATTTTACCAATATACCTTCTTCCCCCATCTTTTTTATATTGGGAAGAAGGTCGAAGGCCTTGTATTGATCCAGCAATGACCAGGCGTCGAGGCTTTCCATGACGATGAGGAAAATGTGCCTTGGCGGGGAGACCTTTGGACCTGATGCAAATTTTCTCATGTAATCGTCGAGGGTGGGCAATGATTCGGAAGTATTGAAGAACAGTTTTGCGGCGGTCTTAATGTCACCGTTTGGCAGATATGTCTTTATTCCCCTTGCGCTTGACAGCTTGTGGTACTGTTTCAGAACCGATTTGAAAGCATAATATGGATTCGGCACAAGCTTGTTTAAAAAATCATCTCTGGTCATTGCAGCATCCCGCAATTGTACCGGCCTTGTCCCGATTGATCCTCGAATGGATATGGTGAAAAATACCAGCACGGCGAGGGTTGTCAGGGTTTTTGAAAAAGGCGTATTGAGTTTTGCAGCGGTTGTTTTTTGCGATAAAAATGGATTTTTGATGAATTTAATGCCGAGGTATGACATGACTGATACGAATAAAAACGACATGCCGAAATACAGGACAAGTGGATAATCCTTCCACATGGTTTTTATAACTGCTGAAAAATCATCATAAATGGCACCGAAAACCCAATGATTGAAATTATCATTGAACTCTTTGATAAACAGAAAGTTCATGATGAAAACGACTGCGCTGATGGATAAAAACATGACGGCCAGACTTTTTCTCAATCTATTACAGAGACTGTTAACCGGTATCACACCGCACAGAAAGCTGCAGAGAATTACCGGCAGTGCCAGATAACCGGCGATGACGGCATCGAACCGCAAACCGTTTGCAAAGGCCAGGAAAATGTCATATAAACCCACAACATTTGAAAAACGATTGGAAAAATACCAGATCAGAAAGGCCCTGAAGGTGCACATGCAAATGATGAAAACCACCATCAGCTTGATATCTTTCTGGAGATGACAAAAAAAGCTGTTCCAGCTCACCACAACAGGCGTTTTTTTTGAATAGTTTTCGATAATGGCCATTTGCTGATTATAGAAATGATAAAATCCTATTGATAAACGTAATCTTAGACGGGCATATTAAGGAATCATCTGCTGACTGTCAAATGCAAATAAAGTCAGGATTCATAAAAATGATTATATGAAAAGTGCTTTGAATCATAATCAAAACCTCGTGAAATTTCTGGATGCGATCATCAATCCCGTGGGGAAACTACTGGGTATACTGGCTTATGTCATCGACGTTCGTCACCGGAGAATCGTAAGGCGCAACCTGACATTTGCCTATCCGAATTGGTCTAAAGCGCGTGGCCGAATGATTTCCCGCAAAGTTTTTCAGCATATCGGCGTAACCTTTTTAGAGATTTTTCAGATGACCTTTATGGATCAGGATAAAATTCTCCAAAAGGTTGATGTAAGAAACGGCGATTATTTAGAAACGGCTCTGAACGATAAAAACGGGGTCATTCTGATTTCAGCCCATATCGGGAACTGGGAAATGGCCCATGTATTTACATCCGCTTATTTTAACACCCCCATCGTGTTGGTGGCCAGGGCACTGGATTCTCAGGTGCTGGACCGATGGATCAACAGCCTCCGATCAAAATTCGGGAATAAAATTTGGCATAAAAAAGGAGCGCTGAGCAAAATGGCCCGGGCACTGCGAAATGGGGGGGCCGTGGGTATGCTGATCGACCAGGAAACCCGCGGTGATGAATCCGTTCAAATCACCTTTTTTAATCATAAGGCCAACGCCACCCCTGCAGCTGCGCTTCTTGCCCGCAGGTATGATGCCATCGTTTTACCGGTTTTCTGCATCCGGGGACCGGATGACAGGTTGGTTCTTGATGTCCAGCCGCCGCTGAAGATGGTTAAGACACAAAACAGGCAATCAGATATTGAAACCAACACTCAGATAATGGCCGATGCCGTGGAAAAAGCGGTAAAAACTTATCCGGAGCAGTGGTTTTGGGTACACAAGCGGTGGAAGCGGCATCACCCGGAGCTTTATCCCGAAGATATTGCTAGGCATGAGCGCAGAAAAAGAAAAAAAAGATCGAGGTTGAGAAAGGCGCAAAAATCAGTATAACTATTTGTATTTAATGGATATAATATTTAGCAAGATAAAATGGCGGTATGTCTCGGAGACTGGCCGCAAATGGTTGGACAGCCTTGATGGAAATTCCGTTCGACTGGAAAAGGTTAAATGCGATGGTCAGCGTTCCGTCCATCGTCATCAGGATGGCATATATGTAAAAAAGATTCGTTACAAAGGATTGCGTTCAATATATAAAACGCTTATCGGGGGGAATGCGGCAAAAGAAGGATCGATTGCCCTATCCATGGAGCAGCGAGGAATACCCGTTCCCGAAGTAATGGCCTTTGGAAGGATTAAATCGTGGGGGATGCTTTATGAAGATGTTCTGATCACTAAAGAAATTATCAACGCTAAATCGTTACATGATTTTCTGGAATACGATTTTCCGTATTTAAATTATATCCAAAAAAAGAATGTTATTAAAAAATTTGCCGGATTTATAAAAAGGCTTCATGACCGTGGGGTTTATCATCGGGATTTTCATCTGAAAAATGTCATGATTCAGTTTCAGGAAGAATATATCCGGTTTTCCATGTTGGATTTGGACAAGGTCGTTCTTTTTGTCAATCCGGTTTCGTGGAAAAAGAGGTCTAAACAGCTCGGAATCCTGATGGCCATTTGCTGGGAATTATGCAGTCGAAGCGACCGCTTCAGATTTGTTCAATATTATGCGCCTGAAATTAAATCCGGAAAAAAAGTCACTCTGATGAAAGATATATCGTCGGCTGCCCGTCGTCATGTTAATCAACTTTTATCAAAAAGAGCAAAGCAAAGTATTCGCACCAACACGCGATTTGTAAATGAGACGATCCAGGATCTTGAGATCTGTCGAAAACGAGAATTCGATCATAAATCTTTTTTTCGGGGATTGAACAAAAAAGAGGGTTTTACATGTAAATATGACTTTACAGGGAAAGATTCCGGAAAGGTCGCACTGGATGAAAAGGTCTATTTTTTTAAAAAGTATACACGCCTTGACCGTACCGGTCGGATTCCCGGAGTATTTGGCCGGTCCCTGGGAAGGTGTTTGTGGAAAAATATATGGCGGTTTCCATTCAATAAAATCCCGATTCCAGCACCGTTAATGATGATGTCATGGCGGAAAAATGAAATGGGCGGTAACGTATATTTGATATCGGAGTTCCTTGCCGATACATTTTCGCTACATGAATACTGGAGCCGGATAAATAGGATTGATAAAAAACGCCTGTGTGCTAAAATGGGCATGTTTATCGGGACCATGCACCGATTCGGCGCCGTGCACGGAAATTTAAACTGGAAAAACATAATGATATGCCCGTATACCAACGGTATTAAAATATTTTTATGCGATGTTCATGATTTTAAAAATTACAGGCATGTCAATCGGAAAAAGGCTGAGAAAGATGCACAGTTTTTCTTAGAGGAAATGGAGCGGCACTGCGCAGATAAAAGCTGTATATCGTTATTTTTACGTTGTTGGCAAAAATGGGCCGGATTTTAATGAGTTAGGAACAGGAGAAGAAAATGGCAATCAAGCAGGAACTGCTGGATATTCTGGCATGTCCCAAATGCAAAGGCAATATATATCTGAACGAAGCTGAAAATGGTTTGATATGTGATCACTGCAAGCTGTTATATGAAATCCGTGACGGCATTCCCATTATGCTGATTGATGAGGCAAAGCCCATCGCAATATAAACCCGTTCAGGTATATTAAAGCAGCGATGAGCATCCCACGACCACCCGCGCCCGCCAAGTTGGTTATCGGCATTATTTTACGGGAAAGAAAACTGCAGGAATCCATTATCAATGCCTTTGAGGACAGGTTCGGTCCCGTGGATATCATCAGCCGGTGGTTTGCATTTGATTTCACGCAATATTATGCCGAAGAGATGGGGAAAAACCTGGAAAGGCGGATGATGTCGTTTAAACAGTTGATCCGGCAGGAGGATCTGCCCGACATCAAGCGGTTTACCAACGAGGTGGAAAACCGGTATCTTAAGGATGAAAAGCGGCAGGTAAATATTGATCCGGGATATCTCTTGCTCGAGCGGTTTGTTCTGGCCACGGGTAAAAATTTTACCCATAGAATTTATATCGGGAAGGGGATTTACGCCGATTTGACGCTGGTTTATTCAAAAGGCGGTTTTCAGTGTCTGCCGTGGACCTATCCGGATTATGCACAGGAAAACCTGCAGAGGTTTCTTGAAAAGATCAGGGAGAAATATAAGAAGGACCTATCGGGTTGAATGGGAAAAATCACAAAGGCGGGTGTTGCATGGCATTTTGTAATGAAGAAAGATAAATTATACAGCGATCTCCGGGAGGAAAGGGAAACTTACGCTGAGGGTAACGGTAAGGGAAAGGCGGGAAACCCCTCTTTTCGGGTAAAACAAGAACGGTCTGATTTGACAACTGAATAATGGGAAGAGATTTCCATTTATGAATCATCGCATAAATGGCAAAAAGCCGGATAGGGTACGGATGGAAAATGATTAAAAGTATGACGGGATATGCCGTTGCTGAAACGAAAAAAGAGGGAATCTTCGTAAGTGCTGAGATCCGGTCCTACAACAGCCGGCATTTGGACATGGCTTTACGAATATCCCATGGGTACCAAGTGCTGGAAGAAAAAATAAAGGAAGTGGTTCCGGAAAAAATTTCAAGGGGACGTGTGGAAATCAGTATCCGGATAAAGGATGAATCAGAGGAAGCCTGTCGGTTTGAAATAAACATGGCAAAGGCCAGGGCGTATTACAACGCTCTTTGTTCTTTAAAAGAGGGGCTTGGACTGGATGAAGCACCGACTCTGGAATTGGTAATGCGTGCGGGAGATATCATTGCCCCTGGTGATGTGGGGAATTTTATCATGGAAAAAACCTGGCCTGTCGTTGAAAAATCTTTAAGAGATGCTTTAGAAAAGCACGACCAAATGCGTAAAAAAGAAGGAGATTTTATCTGCAATGACTTTGTCAAACGGTTGAACGATATAATATCAACCATTGAACAGATTGAGCAAAAGGCCGATGGTTTGTTGGAGATATACCAGGAGCGATTGAGAAACCGGATCCAGGCATTGACCAGCGGCATGGTTGAGATCGATCCGGCCAGAATCGCCCAGGAAGCGGCCTTTATCGCCGATAAAAGCGACATCTCCGAAGAAATTACGCGGGCTAAAAGTCATATTCACCAGTTTAAATCCCTGATGGACGCTGATGAACCAGCAGGGCGGAATCTCAATTTCCTGTTGCAGGAATTTACCAGGGAATTCAACACCATGGGTTCAAAGACCCAAAGCGCGGACATTGCCCATCTGGTTGTTGTTGCCAAATCCGAGCTGGAGAAGATCAGGGAACAGGTTCAGAATGTTGAATAGGGGACATGATATGAATCAACCATGAAGACCGTGTTCCGCTTGAAGGGGACTTCCGGAATATTTTAAACAGCCTGTATTTTTATCACTGGCATTTTGTTCGGATCTCGATATTCGGGTTCTTGTTTGATTTTACGGTAGGGGGGATAACAACAGCACGTTGACGGCCGTCAGTGCCGGACGAAAGGAAAGGTTTCAAGATCAGGGGGGAGACCGTATGGAAAAACACTTGTTGAATATCGGATTCGGCAGCACGGTCGTGGCGGAACGGGTGCTGGCCATTGTGGTTCCGAATTCCGCACCGATGAAGCGTTTAAAAGACGAGGCGAAAAATGAGAACCGGCTGATCGACGCAACCCACGGCCGGCGGACCCGGGCCATTATCGTTCTGGACAGCAACCATATTGTGTTGTCGGCCATACAGGCGGAAACCATCTCCCAGCGATTTGCCGATTTGATAAAAACCTCGGAGAAGGCAAAATGACGGGAAAAAAGCCGTATCCGGATAATCCTTGCAATAACCGGAAAACATCAAGGACAGGTCGGCTTTTCATTCTTTCGGCGCCTTCCGGGGCCGGTAAAACCACCCTCTGCAAGGCACTGCTGGATCATTTCAAAGACATGATTTACTCTGTTTCCACCACGACACGGCAGCCCCGCAAAGGGGAAAAACACGGTGCGGACTATTTTTTTATCAGCCGGGAGGAATTTGAGAAACAGATCCAGAATCACCAATGGGCGGAGTGGGCAAAGGTCCATGACCATTATTACGGCACACCTGTTGAATTTATAGACACCCATCTGGCATCGGGCAACAATATTCTTCTGGATATCGACGTGCAGGGGACAAGACAGATTTTAAAACGCTATCCGGACAGCGTCACTATTTTTATTATGCCCCCGTCGTTTGATGCGTTAAGGGACAGGATGGCCAAAAGGGGTGTGGATACCCCGGAGGTGATTGAAAAACGAATGCAAAACGCGAAAAAAGAAATAGAGCAAAAGAACTTGTATCGGCACGTGATCGTCAATGACCGACTTGAAGACGCAAAGGCGGAATTGGTCGCACTGGTTGAAAGCTATGTGGGAAAAAGTCCGTGATTTCTATAAATCAATAAAGCAATTCGGGTTATGACGGAAAAAAGCGACATCCTCTACGGTATCCACCCGGTTACTGAAGTCCTCCGGGCGAAGAGAAGATCGATTCACCAAATATATGTTGCATCTGGAAAAGATTCAAAGCGCCTGGGTCATATTATCCAACTGGCCGATGGACTGAATATACCGGTGGAACAGATGACTGCCGGCAAATTAACATCTTTTGCCGCCACCGGCGCCCACCAGGGTGTGGCGGCAAGGGTGGGGAACTACCCCTATTCGGATCTTGACGACATCATTGAAGCCGGGGATGATGAAGTTCCGGTTTTTCTGGTGCTGCTGGATCATATTGTGGATCCCCAAAACCTGGGGGCCGTCATACGGACGGCATTGTGTGCCGGCATCAGCGGTATCATTATTCCCAGAGATCGGTCCGCCGGTGCCACGCCGGCGGTCAGTAAGGCCTCGGCCGGAGCCCTGGAGCATATCCGGCTTTGCCGGGTGACCAATCTGGTAAACACGATAAGGGCTTTAAAGGACAAGGGGTTTTGGATAATGGGGTTGGATCGGTGTGGCGCATCTTCGGTATTTTCAACGGATTTAACCGGTCCCATGGGCATTGTGATCGGCGGAGAGGACACGGGGATCCGCCCACTGGTGAAAAAACACTGCGACGGCCTGATCTTTATACCCCAGCGGGAGGGTGTTAACTCGTTGAACGTATCTGCGGCCGGCACTGTGGTGATGTACGAGGCTTTTCGGCAAAGATATATGGCTCAAGCTGAAGAGCATGAATAATAAACCGCTTCTTGGCTTTGCTGTCTTACGGCGCAAAGAAGAAATAGATGATATGTTTTAGCGTCCCTGGCGTTTTGGCGCCCTGGCGGTTCAATAAAAATAGACAGGAATGTTTTGAATCATGACAAAAGAAAACTTGATAACTGTAAACAACGATCAATCGCTCAGCGTTCCGGATCACCCCATCATACCCTTTATCGAGGGAGACGGCACAGGGCCGGATATCTGGCGGGCTGCCAAAAAGGTTATAGATGCGGCTGTTGCCAGGGCGTTTGCCGGAACAAAATCCATTTTATGGAAAGAGGTTTATGCCGGTGAAAAGGCCAACCGGACAGTCGGAGAGTGGCTTCCCAGGGAAACCCTTGATACCATTCGCAAATATGTCGTGGCCATTAAGGGACCGCTGACAACACCGGTGGGACAGGGAATCAGAAGCCTGAATGTAGCCATTCGGCAAAAGCTTGACCTTTATGCCTGCGTTCGACCCGTAAAATATATCGATTCTGTGCCATCGCCCTTAAAACATCCCGAGGATGTCAATATGGTGGTTTTTCGGGAAAATACCGAGGATGTATATGCCGGAATCGAATATGAATGCAACAGCCCGGAAGCCGAATCCGTTATTTCATTTCTAAGGGAAAAGATGGGGGCGAAACTCCCGGATGATGCGGGCATCGGCATTAAACCCATGAGCGAAAAAAACACCAAACGGTTGGTGGCCAAAGCCATTGCTTATGCCATTGAAAACCAATTGCCATCGGTGACGCTGATGCACAAGGGAAATATCATGAAATTCACAGAGGGCGCATTTGCCCGGTGGGGATATGAGGTGGCCAGGGAAAAATTCTCAGACAAGACGATTTCCGAAGAGGATCTGGCAAAGTCAACAGGCAGTCATCTTCTTGAAGGGAAAGTGATCATCAAGGACCGGATTGCCGATATGCTGTTCCAGCAGATCCTGTTAAGGCCTGAGGAATATCATGTGATTGCCGCCCCCAACTTAAACGGTGATTACATTTCAGATGCCCTGGCCGCCCAGGTGGGAGGGCTTGGGATGGCACCCGGGGCCAATATCGGGGATGCTGTTGCTGTGTTTGAGGCCACCCATGGAACAGCACCAAAATATGCCGGGCAGGATAAGGTCAACCCCGGCTCCTTGATTTTGTCCGGGGCCATGATGCTGGATTACCTGGGGTGGGAAAAGGCTTCCGCATATGTCTGGCAGGCTGTTCAGGATACCATAAAATCGGGAAAGATGACCTATGATTTGGCGCGCCAGATCAGAGGGGCTCAAACTGCTAAATGTTCGGAATTTGCCGAGGCGATTATTGAAAGGATCGAATCGTATTAAAGCAGTTGTTGCGCTTTCCGCAAAGGCGGTAACGGAAGCTGTTTTTCCCTCAAAATGCCTGATTTGCGGATCTTTTTATCATGCTGTATCTTTTCCCGAAGATACCATGCCTGAAAGCGGCATTGAGCCCGTTGATGACCATGCAATGGTTTGCCTGACAACTTTGTTTAACCGCCTGATGGCGCCGTATATGTGCTCCGGGTGCTCGTCGGATTTTATTCCCATCACGTCCCCCATGTGCCCGAGATGCGGATTGATGTTCAAGACAAAAGCGGCCGAAAATCATCTTTGCAGCAAGTGTTTGAAAACAGAAAGAATATATGAAACCGCCCGGGCTGCCGGGGTGTATCAAACGGCATTGATGGCGGCCATCCACTGTCTCAAGTACCGTGGCAAAACCCGACTTGCCGTTCCTTTGGGAAAACTTCTTTTTTCGGTCTTTTTGACGAACTGGGAAATCGGAACCGTTGATCTTGTCATACCGGTGCCGCTGCATGTAAAGAAGTTGAGAAAAAGGGGATTCAACCAGTCAGTACTGTTTGTCAGGGACTGGCCTCAATGGATTAACAATACATACAGGGAGGCTATGGGTTTAACGGTAAGCCACCAATCGGTTATCCGGCAAAAACAAACCCTGCCCCAGACCGGACTGGATAAAAAGGAACGCCTGAAAAATGTAAAAAATGCATTTTACGTAAAATCGCCCGGGGAAATCAGGGGGAAACGGATTTTGCTGGTGGATGACGTATACACCACCGGCGCCACCTTGGCCGAATGCGCTGAAGTGTTGAAAAAGTCAGGGGCGCTTAAGGTAGATGTACTGACGTTGGCAAGGACGTTTTGAGCAGTTCAGGTTCAGGATAAGAGGTTGGATTGATTTTACGGCAATCGGAACAGGGAGTGCCTTATTACCAGTTTCCCCATTTCAGGGAATTTGATTTCCTGCGCCACGGCATTTTCACCCGACTAGGCGGTGTCAGCGCCGCTCCTTTTGACAGCTTGAATATCTGTACCAATGTGGGCGATAATCGAGATGATGTAATCCAAAATCAAAGGATCATTTCGGGTGTCATGGAAGATACCGAGCTGGTGTTTGTTCATCAGGTTCACGGATGCGATGTACGGGTATTGACGGCAAATGACATCACAACAAATCCGGAACGGTTTTCCGTTCCGGCAAGAGCCGATGCCATGATCACCGATGCGGCCGGGAAAAACCTGGTTATCCAGGTGGCGGATTGCCAGGCGGTGTTGATGGTGGATCCTGTTTTACGGGTAATCGCAAACGTGCATTCCGGCTGGCGGGGCAGCATTCAAAACATCATCGGGAAAACCGTTTTGAAAATGAAGGAACAGTTTGGATGTCGCCCTGAACACATCGTCGCCGGAATAGGCCCTTCCCTGGGTCCCTGTTGCGCTGAATTTATCAACTACAAAAGGGAGATTCCCAGGATGTTTTGGGGGTATAAATATCGCAGCGTGTTATTTGATTTTTGGGCGATAAGCCGGGATCAGCTCATCAATGCCGGTGTTTTGGACAAAAACATCGCATCAAGCGGCCTTTGCACCCGCTGCCGGTGGGATCGTTTTTTTTCATATCGAAAACACGGTAGAACCGGGAGGTTTGCAGCGGTTATCGGGTTGATTTAACAACCGCGGAGAAAAGGAAAACAGGGTATGGAATTAAAAACGATGAAGGTTCAATTGATACGGAATTTGGGCCGGGAGCATGTCAAGATCAGCCTGGGATGCAACGATGCATATGCAGATGCAAAACCCGGTCAATTCGTCATGGTGCGCATACCCGGGGGAATGGACCCGTTGTTGAGCAGGCCGTTTTCAATTCATGATATTGTTTACCGGGACGGATGCGTATCATCCATGGAAATCCTTTTCAAAATCGTGGGCAGGGGCACCAGGAAACTGGCCCAATTAAAACAGGGTGATAAACTGGACGTATTGGGGCCCCTGGGAAGGGGGTTCGACATTCCGGAAGGGGTGAAATCCGCTTTTGCGATCAGTGGCGGAATCGGTGTGGCACCGTTGTATTTTTTAATGACAAGTATGGAAAAATCCGGGATCCATAGGGATCTTGTTACATTTTTTACAGGTGGCAGATCAAAAGAAGACCTGTTGTGTCTGGAAGAATTATCACGAAAAACAAAGGATCTTTATGTTACAACGGATGACGGCAGTCTTGGAGAAAAAGGACTGGTAACCGATGCCATGGAAAAGGTGCTGAAGATAAAATGTCCGGACGTGATCTATGCATGCGGACCTCTGGAAATGCTGAAAACGGTGGCCCGACTGGCATCGAAATACCGGGTGAAATGCCAGGTTTCCCTGGAGACCGTGATGGCCTGCGGACTGGGGGCGTGCCTGGGATGCGTCGTAAAAAATAAAAAATACGAAGACACATACGCCCACGTCTGTTTCGATGGTCCGGTTTTTGACCTGGATTATTTTAAATTTTAAAGGAATTCGACGATTCAAGGGGGGCGGCTCCCTGGACCCTGCCTTCAGCCCGCCCATTAAAAGATGATTTAAAAATATTAACTTTTCGGATTGACTCATTAAAAATCCTGTGTTACGGTCACTTCTTCTTTTTGACTGGCGATACGGACAGGTTTTAAAAGAAAACAGGTGCACGGTTTTTTAGTGTGCCTTTAATCGTCAGGGGTGTTCTTTGCCATGAAGCGGGAAAACCGGCGCTGGATCAGGGAATTGACATACTGCAGTACGGTGGGGTTGTCTTTGTCCCTGTCCATATTTATCGGTCTGGGCGTAGGGCTTTATCTGGACCGGAAAGTATTCCATACATCGCCCTGGCTGACGTTGATTTTTTTAGGGATCGGCATTATCGCAGGGTTTCGGAATATTGCCATAGCAATAAAAAAGATACGAAAATTTTAAATTCGGTTAAAGACGGTGGAAATTCAACAACGATTGTTAAGGTTTATAACCCGTACCAACTGGCTGCTGTTTCTGGTTTCAAGCACAGTTGCCGGCCTGTTGGCGTCGCCTGATTTTACCCGGGGAACTATTTTCGGGGGATTGATCGTGACGGTTAATTTCCACCTGCTGTATGGAACCCTGAAGAAAGCATTTACACCGCCACGCCTTGCGTCTCATAACGTGGTCCTGGCAAAATATTATGTCCGTTTCGCCGTTAGCGGCGTGATTCTGTTTTTTTTGATTTCAAAACACATTGTTAACCCCATCGGCCTGTTCGTGGGGCTTTCGGTTGTGGTTGCAAGTATAATACTGGCAACGATTGTCGAACTTACAAAACTTATTTTCAAGGAGGCAGTGTAAGGATGGAGCATCCGTATCTCTTTTTTACGAAATTGTTTGAGCTGATCGGTTTGGGGCATTTTGCCCATGCATATCCACACGTGGTATATTCGTGGGTGGTGATGGCCCTCTTGATCGGTTTGGGTTTCCTTGCAACCAAAAGCGTGCAGATGATTCCGGGAAAGGCACAGAATCTGTTTGAGATCATCATATCCGGAATCGAAGAATTTATGATCAACAATACCGGTGAAGAGGGGCGATGGTTTTTTCCCATTGTCGCCACCATCTTCATCTATATTTTTACCAGCAATCTCATTGGTCTGGTTCCGGGATTTTTTCCGCCCACCGCCAGTATCAATACACCGCTGTCCTGTGCCCTGGTGGTGTTTGTCCTGACCCATTTTATCGGCATTAAATATCACGGCGCCAAATACATTAAACATTTTTTAGGGCCGGTCTGGTGGATGATTCCCATCATTCTGCCGATTGAAATTATCGGTCACCTTGCCCGGGTTCTGTCGCTGACATTCCGTCTTTTCGGAAATATGATGGGACATGAGCTGGTTTTGGCGATTCTTTTTGCACTCGCCGGCGCGTTTCTGGCACCACTGCCCATCATGGCCCTGGGTATTTTTGTGGCCCTGGTTCAGGCCTTTGTTTTCTTTTTGCTGTCCATCATGTATTTCAGCGGTTCCATGGAACACGCGCATTAATAAAAAAATATATGAAATATTAGGAATTGTTTTGTTATCGGGAAAGGAAGAAGCCAGGTATTAATCATTTATTTAAAAGGAGGGAATTTTTAGCATGGAAGCATTACAATTTTTTATCGCCAGTGTGACCGCGGCAGGTTTCGGAATCGCCATTGCAGCGTTTGGTTGTGGTATCGGACAGGGCCTGGGATTAAAATCCGCTGTTGAAGGTATTGCCAGAAATCCTGAATCCTCAGCCAAAGTAACGGTTACCATGCTCATCGGTCTTGCAATGATCGAATCTTTGTGTATTTATGCGCTGGTCGTTTCGCTGATTCTTATTTATGCACATCCCCAGGCCGCGGCTATCGCCAGCCTGCTGGGCGCCCACTAAGATCCGGATCCGGCCGGACAATTTAATTGTGTTGCTGAGATAAGGTCGAACCGGTTAAACCGGTTCGACCTTATTTGTTGTGCGCCCGGCAGGGCGCACCTACTTGGAGGTGCAAGTCCTCTACACGC
>CAYLRU010000018.1:0-53217 GCA_964386565.1 uncultured Desulfobacteraceae bacterium
GCAATAGCTTCCATTGGCGGCAAGTCCGGATTCAGCAGGTACCAAAAACTTCGGGTTCCCACGCAAAGATCGTCCGTCACCACCTGTCCGCCGGATTCTTCGATCAGCTTGATAATATCGGCATTAACACGGTCCATGGCTGAGCCTGACAGGTAAATTCTCACGCCCTCTTCCGCTTTCCGGCCGGTCTTTTCGATTTCATCCAAAGACGCCGTTAACACTGCCGAATGCCGGTCCCGGGGCATCAATACACTTGCGTAAGCCGCCTGCCATGCTTCATAACCCGAGACGGCCGGTGGGTCGGACTTGCGCATATCATACATGCGTTTCATCTGGGTTTTACTGTCATTATACGCCGTTATCGCCCGGGACAGATCTTCGTCGGTGATGACCCGACTATTGGCCCGTTCCAATTCCTGCTTGAAATTTTTCAACACTTCCAGATAAAACGGCAAAACCTGCGGGCTGTTTATTTTTTCAGGATAATTGATATAGTGCACATACGGCTTCAAGTCCATGCCGCCGATCATGGAGGCGGGACGCGGCCGTTTCACCAACATCTTCCAGAAATATTCCATGGAGAAAATAATATCGCAACTGTTGGGAACCACGACGCCGTCCAGGTAATCATAATGCCCCTGCATCCCCGCATCCAGGCAGGACCGGGCAAAGGGACAGGAGTTGGGCGGTATATAGAGGTCGGCCTTTTGAAGGGGTTCGCCGGTTCCGGTGATGCGTACAGGCAGGATATCCGCCGCAAACAGAATTTCTTCCGGAGAAAGGCAGCAGAAATAACCGTAAACCTTTTTGCCGGTCTCTTGTTTCCACTTTCGGGCCATGTCGTGACGGTTTTCGCAGTATTGGGCGAATATCTCGTTCATATCAGGCAACCTCCTTTTTTGCTTCCAATTGGGATAGAATCTGTTCTCCGAATGCGTCCATCCGGGTTTTGACCTGGGCTTCGGAATAGCTCCTCTCGTCCACCAGATCACATTCAATCATAACGGAGGGGATGCCGAGTTCCTTTTCCAAAACACGTTTGATTTCAAGTGCCGGCAAATAAACCGGCCGGCAGGTTAGCAAATAGGCCAGCACAGCACCGTTGATGTTGTATTCCCGGCACTGTTCCAGTATTCCTTTTGTCATCGAACTGAGGGAGGTTCCGCCGTAAAGCGTCCGGATGGCCATCTCTGTCAATGGGTCGCCAAACCCCTGGGGTGGCCAGGGTGACGGATTATATGCAGGTTCATATGCAAACACGCCCCCGATTTCATCAAAGTAATTAAAAATACCCATATTGAACCAGAGCGGAATGCCGTACCACATAAGCCGGAATTTTTCATTTTGAACCAGGCCCTGACCGGCTTCGACCTTGGCTTTTACCTCGTCTCTGAGTTCCCTGTAGTAGTTATAGGCCTTTTCCGTTCCGGAACAATACATACCGGGATACATGGTGGCAAAACCGTCTGCACATCCCATGGGCGAGGGAACGGCTTTTCGAAGATCGAGAATTTCCAACCGGACCTCATTGGTCTTGTAACTCCAGTCCATGCATTCCCTCAACCGATCCTCGTCATATTTGATCCCTGTAACATCCGTAACAAAATTTGTATAGTCCTCCAGTATGGATCGGTAATACTTGATCTCATGGGGCAGCGGGTGCTGTCGGATGGGCTCGAAAACCCGTTCAGGACGATCCAGGGTAAATAGCGGAACGTTCAGTCGCTGGGCCATGTCTTCAAACCATTTCAGTCGAACATCACAGATACTGGATGTTGTCACCATCAGGTCCGGTGCCGGCATGCCGCCAATGGGGCCGTCACTCAAGTCGCCGTTGATGACATATCCGGTCACCACCCGCTCATATCCGCACAGGTCCGAGGAATACCCGGCCTGTTCCGCTAGCCGGGCAAATCGTACTGCCTCTTTTTCACCGTCTTTTTCTTTTCTCTGAACCGCGCATACGGCAGCATACTGTTCGGGATAAAACGGATGAAGTCCCATGGCATAAAAAAGTTCTTTTTCAGCCAGTGCACAGGACCACACCACCGGTTTTCCCGCCTGTTTATGCGCATGTCCTTCCATATAGTCCTCGACGATAAACTTGAATGTATTTCGAGCCGTTTGAAGGGATTTTTTCGATCCCCTGGTTCGCACCTTCTTTTCCTCGCTCATAATACGCTCCTTATCTTAATTATTCCGGTTGACATTAAATTCGTCTTGCGAAAATCAAATTGGGCAGACCATTTTTTCCGTATCCCCCATTTATTCGATTCTCCCTTAAAATCCGGTTGAAGCCTTAATAAACGGCCGTTTTAAAAACGGGAAGAGAAGCAGAATCAATGAGACCAGCAACGATCCTCCGAGTTGCCAGTGAATTTTCCTTTTATGGGCCGCCTTCCATACCACCCGGGCAACCTCATCTGCGGTGATATTGATCCCGAGCTTTTCCACGCTTTTGGCCATAACCTCGGCTTCCGTCACCATGGGCGTCGAAACATAGCCGGGCATGATATCGCACACATAGATATCATCCGCTTCAAATTCAATATTCAATGCCTCGGTTAAACCGCGGATCGCATGTTTGGTTGACGAATATACGGCCAGTTCGGGAATTCCGTATGCCGCCGACCCCGAAGACATATTGATGATGCGGGCGTCCTTTGTCTTTTTTAAAACATCCAGGGAAGCGTTGATACAATTGAGGACCCCTTTAAAATTGACATCCACGGTAAGCCACTGATCTTCCAAGGAGATGGATTCAAAACGTCCCATGTGCAGGATGCCGGCATTGTTAAATAAAATATCCATGTAACCGCCGGATTTTTCGACAAATGTCGCCACTGCACGCTTCACGCTGTCATAGTCGGTCACATCCATCTGTTTCGTAACGCACTTGTCTTCGCCGAGCTGCTTTGCCAGCAATGCCAATCCCGGTTCATTCACATCAAACATGCCTACCAGCCATCCCTGTTTTGCGAAAAACAAGGCGGTCTCCCTTCCGATACCGGAAGCCGCACCTGTTATAAAAATGCTTTTGGATAACGCCATTTTTTCCTCCGTGCCGTGATTATGGGTTTACAGAACCATCCGTTGACCGGCATGTCGATTTCAAGTGAAGGGTGCATAAAAAACTGAATGTGATTCTGATAAAAAAATTGAAGGTAATTTAGGGATACTAATTTTATTTATAAAATATTGTCAATGAGAAAATTCGTACCCCCATGGCCCTGTCCAGCGGAATTCTCCTTGACCGCAACCGGTCAAGGAGAATCTTCAAATCTTCGGGTTGCTTGAAAGGGGGATTATCCGATTTTTATCCCGACTTCCGGGTTTCGGTTTCTGAATTCATATCCACAAAACGCAACTTTCTCGGCTTAATTGTAAGCTTTATCGCGGCAGGCGTAAAACAGGTGAATATCATATGGTTCGTTCATGATCTTTCCAATACGGCGCCCGCAGGATACGTTTTAAGATCTTGTCCGTGGCGGTTCTCGGAAAATCCGTTACAAAATCAACGGATCTGGGCCTTTTATATCCTGCAAGACGTTCTTTGCAATAATCCAATATTTCCTTTTCTGTTAAAGACTTACCCTCTACGAGTTTAACTATCGCTTTAACCTCTTCACCGAATTCCGCATGGGGGATGCCGATAACGGCAACCTCGGATACTTCCGGTATCTTGGATATCACCTCCTCGATCTCGGCAGGATAGATGTTTTCTCCGCCGGATATAATCATGTCATGTTTCCTGTCGCTTAAGTAATAATATCCCTCTTCATCAAAATAGGCCACATCACCGGCTGTAGACCATTCACCGTCAATGGATTCGGCGGTCTTTTCAGGGTCTTTGTAATAACCGATGAAAGCAGATCGTGTTTTTGCCCAGAGAACGCCCGGTTTGTTCGGTTCAGTCACCACATTTCCGTCTTCATCCACGAGCTTGATCTCGATTCCGGGGTTGGGCTGTCCGATACTTCGGACCTTTCGCTTCTGATCCTTGAACCGAAGTGTGGTTAACGCACCGGTTTCAGTGGATCCATATCCCTCACTGAATCGCACGTTTTTGAAAAATTGCAGGGCCTCTTCCTTGGTTTTGGTCATCAACGGTGCTGATGAAGAACCCAGGGAGGTCAGGGAGCTGATGTCGTATTTGTTCTTAACGTCATCCGGAAGTTCCAATATCCGGGTAATCATCGTCGGCACCATCGAGGTGGTGGTCACCTTTTCTTTTTCAATGATTTTCAAAACTTTTTCAGGATCATATTTTCCCGATGGAAACACCACATTGGTTCCTCCAACCCAGAACGTGATCAACGTTGCCCATACACTGTTGGAATGACAGATGGGGATAATGGCCAGAAACACCCGACTGGATAAATCAATCCCTTTTCTGCCGGAAGTTCTGAGAAAGAGGTTTTTTATGATATCAAGGGTTCCCCTGACCGTGTTCATGGCCCCTTTTGGAAAACCGGTGGTCCCGCTGGTGTACCCGAAATAAAATATGTCATCCTCGCGTTGTTCAACATTATCCGGTTCATATTCGGGCTTTTCCGCTATAAAATCTTCGTAGTTCAGGTATCCTTCGGGGATTTGGTCTTTTGGCCCGATCACGACAATATTTTCTTTTTTTACCAGCGGAATATTCTCAAGGTTAATTTTATCTAAAAATTCATACCCGACAAACAGTGCCGTACTGTCGGAATTATTGATGATGTATTCCATCTCCGACGGCACCAGTCTGAAATTTACCGGGACCGATATCAGCGCAGCCCTGGCCAGCCCATGGTAGATTTCCAAAAATTCGATATTGTTGTACATAATAATGGATACTTTTTCCTGTCGTTTGAATCCTTTTTGGATCATCGCATGAGAGAGCTGGTTGGACCGGCGGTTTAATTCCTCGTATGTGACCCTTTTATCCTCGAATACCGCGGCGATTTTATCCGGATTTTTCCAGGAATTGATTCTGAGTCCGTCTGCTAAATTCATGGTTTCCTCCCTGTATGAAACACTCTAATCCTGATATACTTCTTTATAGGCGATGCGTAAATCCCGCTTTAATACCTTACCCGATGGAAGCTTGGGTAATTCCGTCACGATAATGGTTTTTTTGGGAACCTTATATCCTGCCAGGCCCTCCTTGCAATACGATACGATCTCGTCACCGGATAGGTTTTCGCCTTGAACCGGAACCACGAATGCCGTTACCGCTTCCATCCACCTGGGATGGGGGATGCCCACCACAACGACCTCGGCTACTTTCGGATGTTTTGCGATCCACTGTTCCACTTCAACGGATGAAACATTCTCGGCACCCGTCTTCACCATGTCTTTTTTACGATCCACAAAATAATAAAACCGTTCCTCATCCATTACAGCCAGGTCACCGGTATGGTGCCACCCGTTTTTAAAGGTCTGGGCTGTTTTTTCTTCTTCTTTGTAATACCCCAGCATGACGGCGGGACTTCGGACCACCATTTCTCCGACTTCACCGGGCGGCAGTTCCCTGTCTTTTTCATCCACGATTTTCATTTCCACCATGGAATGGGATTGGCCGATGGCGCTGGCCCCACTGAACCGTTTAGCCGATTCTCTCATTTTTCTTAACAGATCCGGTGATTTCAGCGTCGTACCGAGGGGTGTCAGTTCCGACTGGCCGTAATAATTCTGGAAAGATGTATCCGGCAACAGTTTCATAATCTTTTCCATCATGGCGTCGGTGGTGGGACTGCCATAAAGGTTAACCAGCCGCAACGACCCGAAAAGCCGCTGAATCAATTTATCGCCATCCGGCATTTGCATCAGATTGGCCAGAACCGTCGGCGCCAGATTGGCATCCGTGATGGTAAACTCCTCAAAGGCCTTCATGACAAGCGGCGGGTCCGGCCGGTGCAGCATGATCGTTTTGCTCCCAGCCGTCATATTGCCGAATAACGAGCTGTGACCGGCAACATGAAATAACGGGACCACCCCCAGGTTGGTGGAATCCTCCCGGACAAAGCTTCCGAAATCGATAAAGGAATTCATGATGCTGGCAAACCAGTTGGCGTGGGTGTTCATCACGCCCTTTGGCATGGCTTCGGTGCCGCTGGTATACATCAATGTCAACACATCTTCTCCGTTGATCATGACATATGGTTCATCATCCGAATACTTTTCAGAACACAATTCGTCAAAATCATGCCATCCTTCGGGCAATTTGGTTTCACCGTTTAAATTAATCATGACATATTGCTCGACGCAGGGCATATCATCTTTGATTTCAAGAATCCGGGGTGTCAATTCATCCTCAACAATTACCATTTTCGGTTTGCTGTGGTTGATCAGCATCTTGATCTCACGTCCCTTCAAAGCGTAATTAAGAGGTGTAATCCAGGCACCGATCTTCGACATTGCCATTATAAAAACAACATACTGGATACAGTTGTATGAAACGATGGCAACCCGATCCCCTTTTTCAATACCGGCTTTTAACAGGGCGTCGGCGAACCGGTTGGCTTTTTGGTTCAACTCACCATAGGTCGCACGGCCTGTAATGCTGCCCTTATAACTGTAAACAATGGCCTCTTTATTCGGCTTGTTCAGCGCAACACGCCTGAAAATATCCCCTACACAAAACCTCCGCATGACATTGAATTTAAGGTCTTCATTCATGGCAACCCTCTCCTTTTGCCCATTCCCGCATTAAATAAAAAAAACAAACCACCGCAATAACCCGAATAAAGTCCCTCCCCCGTGATGGGGGAGGGTCAGGAGACAATTAAAGCAGCTAAAAGATGTAAAAAAACGCTGTCCTTTCTCAACGTAAGGAAAGAACGGTTCAGACATGTTATTTAACAGTAAAATCCTCATCATCCCTTACGGGTTCCCATGGATCCGGCAGGGTCATCTGGGGAATGCCGTACTGGTCGAAGGGATAAGCCATGCCGAACCAGGCCCGTCGAGCCGCCTTTGCCCGCGGGGCCAGTTTATTCCACGGCAGGTGAGCCCAACTGGCTGCATATGCAGGTGCAATGAGCTGCCGGTTGTGCACCCGCGGATCCATGTGAACATTCACAATGGCCGGCACACCGTTTTCGGCGGATTTAAAGGCCCGGGTTAACGCCGGTACGATCTCGGCAGGTGTAGCCACATGCTCTCCATGTCCGCCGAAAATATCGCAAATCTTGTCATATCGGGCATTGTCCACGCCTTCCTCGCCGTAAGCCTGATCCTGCTCGCCCTTGGCTTCCCAATTTTCACCATACACCGCATACTTCATGCCGGTGAGCCAGCCCCGGTTTTCCGTTACCAGGTAAACAATCGGGAGCTTGTGGATAAGCGCTGTCTCATAATCCATCCCGGCGATTCCCATGCCCGCGTCTCCCATGAGGGCGAGAATGGGATGATTTTTGGATTCCGGATCACCGAATGCAGCACCGATGGCCATCCCCACACCATGTCCCACGCCGGCGTATTCCGATGCATCCATGATCTGGCCCGAATACCGCGCCTGGATAAATGCCGGTGTAAAATCCGAAATGGTATATCCGTCTAGGATCACCCGGTTCATTCCCCCATACAGCTCTTCACAGACATCCCATGCCTTTTTCGCCAGGTACCCGTAATGTACCGGGGTATGATCCTTATATTGTTCCGCCTTTGCCCGGCGGGCATCCAATCCGCCCATCTGAACCTTGCGGCAATTTTCAACCCATTCGTCCCGGCCTGCCGGCGGTTTCAGGTTATTCTGCCGGATATAATCCATCATCTGTTTCAAAACGATTCGCACATTTCCCACGATGGCTACGGGAGTATCCACGTACGTCCAGATATGCTCCCATCCTTCGTTGACCTGAATGGTCGGTCCCCATCCCTTTCCCCATCCGTCGAACAGTCCGATTTTCATTCCCAGGCTCAACCGGATATCGCTCTGTCCGATGGCTGCCCTGCCCGTTCTTGAATCCAGATAAAGGGGATGATTTTCCGGCATGCTGCCCCTGGCGATTCTTCGTGTGACCACGGGAATTCTGGCCAATTCGGCAAAAGCCACCAGCTCTTCAGCAGCATTTGCCCAGTGCACGCCGTCGCCGGCAAAAATTACCGGGTTTTTGGATTCCCACAGCAACTTGACCGCCTTGGCGATCATTTCCGGGTCTCCACCCGGCTCAGGCGCATCCCCGGTTTTTTCGTGAAACCATTTTTCCTGATATAACGCATGATCACCCATCATGCCGGAAGGCCCTTTCGGCGGAACAGGACGGAAAAGGGCTGAACCCGGTACTTCCAGAGCTGCCGGGCCTTTCGGATATGACTGCATGGCCATGAAGGCCCTGGCGATATTCTGCTTGAACATTGAGGGCTCCACCAGGCGCTGACAATACTTTGTAATATGCCGGAACAAATCCAGAACATAGGACGGCTGAATGACCGGCAGGTAATCCGATTCCGGGCTGTTGCCGCCGCCTAAAAACAAAACCGGTGAATTGCTTTCATGGGCCTGCTGGATGGCGCTTAAAGCATTTCCCACGCCCGGCCCCACAGTCCCGTAACAAATACCCGGTTTACGCGTGACTTTGGAATAGGCTTCAGCCGCATATGCCCCGGACTGTTCGTGACGAACCGTAATGGTTTTAATGCCGGCAAGGCTCATTTCATCAACCATTTGCCAGATATGCCCGCCGGATACGCCAAAAGCGATTTCCACACCGTGTTCCACCAGCGCTTCCGCCAGGTAGGTGCTTGCATTCGGATGCAAATCCAGTTCTCCCCAGGGTATTTCCTGATCAGGTGACTTTGCTTTTTCGCTCATTCATCATCTCCTTTTTTGTTATAAGTCAGTATTATATTTGGATATCGGGCCTGTCGCGTGCCGTTATGGCGCGTCCTCATCATTCATCCTCAAAAATTTCAATCCGGGTGTATTCATCATCGCTGTCTTCGGTTTTTCCCCACTTGAAGGTGCGTCCCGAGAATTCCCGGTCAATGAATTCCTTGGATGCCGGGATATATTTCTCCGGCGACGCCCAGAACATCTGCGGTGGTCCGTATGGGGGAATATGTTCCAGGCTGTTGGCCGGAATGCACCATTCCACCGGATATTTGACGGGTCTTCCCGCCTTGGTGGTCCATACCGGAAGACTTCTTTCCATTGTCCATTCAAAGACCCGGCCGATGCAAAGCATCTGATCGATATCGATACCGGTTTCAATGCCCATTTCATCAATCATCACCAGTGCATCCTCCGTGGGACAGTTCCCCACCTCCCATGAGTTGGTATATAGGGGGCCGCTGCCTTTTCCCGGAATCCCCTCCACGAAAAAGGCCGGCTGTCCGCCGCCCATACCGACGGAGCTTTCGATGATACGGGCACCTGCCAATATGCAGGCCATGGTATTGACCAGAGACATTCCCCGGCATTCATGGAAATGGGCCACCCTGAACTTTATGTCTTCGTCATACTTGCCGTACCGGTCCACGAGCGTGGCCATATATTCGTAGCTGCGCCTGGGATTCGATTCACCGGTGGTATCGCAAGGCGTAAAATTCTTGATACCGTGATCCAGTCCCCAGTCGATCAATTCTATTGTATTTTCAATCGGAACCGGTCCGGCGATGGCTGATCCGTATGTACAGGCAATGGCCATATCGATCTCAAATCCGTTGGCCTGGGCAATTCTAATAAATTCCGGAATCTCCTGAAGGTATTCTTTTCGCGTTCTGCCGGAATTTCTTCTGCCGTGAAGGTCCTCGGCTGAAATCGTAAACGCGACACTTGACGGCGGATACCCTTTTTGAGCGATATCCGCAGCTCTTTCAAAGGCTTTTTTCGTCATGCCGTAGCATTTGAGATGGGGTTTTTCCTCTTGAACGATTTTCAGCTTGTGGACGCGCTCCAGTACCTCCTCTGCATCCCTGAACTGGACCAGAAGCGCAGGATGCCCGAAATTGGTGACTTCAATCTGGCGATAACCCGCCCGCACCAGCTGATCTGCATACCATACCTTGGCCTCCGCAGGAATCACCTTGGACACGTGTTGCAGACCATCTCTTAACAATAGTTCCAGCATGGTGACTTCCCGGGGAAGCGTACCTCCTATTTTTACACCGCTCGAATTGTCCGACCGATTCATACGGCCTCCTTTCTCAAAGGTCTTTCTTTGATGATCAAAGATATTTTACGCCTGCATCTCGAAAAACGCAATTTTTTCCACAACTATCCGCCTTTGACCTCTATGGTCCATACACCGTCGACCTGATATGCATCGGACTGGGCAATAAGCGTCTCTTCGCCGCCCAGTTCCAACGGACGTCCGGCCTTGGTGTAAATTCGAAAACGATCCCCTTTTTTTAGAGCCGGCATGACCACCTCACGCCATTTGTTCATTCCCATATCCTTGAATATTTTTTTTGAATCATTGATATCTTTAATCAGTTTTTTCATGATGCTCTCCCTTCATGGTTGTACTCGAAGACACGCCCAAGATATCGGATGTTGCCCGGTTAACTGCGACAATACTTGTATATTCAACACTATCCATACTAGCAATCATTATGCCATATAGGGATTTCCGGCATTTCATATTGATTTTATTGGATATAATTGTTTATCAAAAACCAATGATCAGACAATATGACCAAATACAGTCACATTTAGGGCGATATGTGGTCGTCTGGGAGTGCATGGATTTATTTCATATTGAGTTTTTTCATGCGCGAATTTACGCTGGTACGTTTCATGCCCAGTATTTTCGCCGCGCCGTTCGGTCCGCCGATCCTCCCTTTTGTACGCTCCAACACAAATCGAATATAACGACGCTGGATTTCATCCAGACTCGGGTAGTCGGAAAATGGACTTTCTTCGGATACGCCGGTCTGAAACGAAAAATTCAGCTCAACCTTGTTGTTGTCCGCCACGATTACCGCCCGTTCAATGAGATTCTTCAATTCCCGCACATTGCCCGGCCAATGATATTTTTCAAGGGCGGCTTTTTGTTCTGGCGTAAAGTCAGGCAGCGATCTGGAATATTTCTTTTTATAGTGCGCCAGATAATACTCGGCAAGGGGCAAAATATCGTCTTTTCGCTTTCTCAGCGGGGGGATGGTCATTTCCAGAACATTCAGGCGGTAATAGAGGTCTTCTCTGAACCGTCCGGCCCGGATTTCCTCGACAAGATTCCGGTTGGAGGCAGCGATCAGCCTGAAATCCGATGACAGGGTTTTCGTTCCACCGATTCGCAGGAAGGTTTTTTCCTGTAGTAACCGCAGCAGTTTCACCTGCAGATCCCGGGAAATTTCCCCGATCTCATCGATAAACAAGGTCCCCTGGTGGGCCAGCTCCACCCGACCGATTTTCTGCCGGTCGGCACCGGTAAATGATCCCTTTTCATGGCCGAACAATTCGCTCTCCATCAGATTTTCCGGTATGGTGGTCAGATCGACTACTACAAAGGATTTTTGACTGCGAAGACTGTGCTGATGTATCCATTGGGCAAGCAAATCCTTGCCAACGCCTGTTTCCCCCAGAATCAATACAGATGCGTCTGAACGGGCCTGTTTCTTTGCCTGGTTCAATATACGGAGCATTTTCCGATCCCTTGAAATAAATTCCGACCGGTCAGGCAATACAGCCTGAGTGGGTTTTGTCGCAGTAACCTCTGTCACCTGTTTTTCCGGTCCTGGAAACCTCAGGTATTTATCCACGATATTGGTCAGATGATGTCCCAGCCTGTTTAACCGCCTCGTCTTGATAAAATCAAAACAGTTGTCCAGGTAGGAGTTGTCGAAATAAAGAATGCCGATCACATCATCCGCAATGACCAGGGGCAGGATGAGGATGGACAATCCCCTCTTAACAGCTGACTTTGCGGCAAATTCACTGGATTGAATAACAATGGGCTTTTTATTGTGACAGGCATGGTATATATGCGCCAGGCTATCGCGAAAATTTTCAGCCCCGACAATGGCCGCTGACAGGTTTCTTGCCGCACGCAATTCAAAGGATTTCTTATTTTGGTCTTTGAATGTAAAGAGTCCGGATCGCTCGGCCCTGAAGAATCGGGACAGCGACGCCAGCAGCATATCCAGCTCTTTTAAATCCTGGGGCTTGGGGATCAGTTCTTCCATCATCTGAACAAAGGGTTCAATGATGTCGTCATCATTCTGCTGGGCAAGATCTTTGGATTTTACACTCCCCAACAGAAAACGAAGATCGTCCGGAAAATAAATTTCACTGTAACCCGACATCTTCTGGTAGGCGTCATATGCCAGTTCACGGGCCTTGGCAGGATCGTGGTGCTTTAAAAAATATCGTGCCTTTTCAATCTTCGTCTTTGCCAGTTCCACCGGATCATCACATTCTTCCAGCAGCGCCTCGCTCGTATTGAGATCTTTCAATATCCGACCGTCGTATCGACCGGCGGCCATTTGACGGGTTGCATTGATTCGCAAAGCCGCTCCCTTTGTGTGGATATTGGGTTCTTCCATTATCCGTTTAAACTGCTCCTGAAATCCCCATTTTCGGGGCAGCCTGCCCCCCGCTTTTTCAGCAAGATAGTAACTTTCGAGAAATATGGAATGGAATATCTGGTGCCCCATACCGATGGTTTCAGCCAGTTCTATGGTCTTGTTTAAAAACAAAAGGCCGTTTTCCATATCCCCATCAGTCAGATACAGTGTGGCAAGTCCATAAAGACTCGTCCAGTAAGCCACCATGTTCTGGGCTGCCAGTGCGTCGGTTTGACTTCCCTCCAGATGGTAAACTGCTTTCTTGCGTTTTCTCACCAGCCACAACAAAATTCCCAAAACCGCCCGGTACAGGGAGGCAATAAAAAAATCATCCCGCCTGAGGGCGCAATGCCTGAAAAAATCGATCTTGCCGATGGCACGGTGAAATTCCCCACGGTCCACGTCGCAATAGGCCAACAGGATCGGCGCCTCATAGAATGAAAGGAATTCATCGTACTTCTCCATATATTCAACCGCCCTCTCCAGATAGGGAATGGCCTTATTCTGGAGTCCCCTTATAAAATAATAGATCCCGATATAATTCGAAGAATAGGTCAGCATATCGGTGTCTCCAAGCTCTTCGACTTTTTCCTTCCCCTTTGACATGACGCAAACCGCTTCCTTCAATTTGTTGGCGGCCCAGTAATAACGACCGAGCATAAGGTTCGCAACGGCCCAGCTTCGTTCATCACCGGTCTTTTCAACTTTTTCAATTGCGCTTTGCAGCATGACGGGAATAATTTTCAGCCCAAGGACATGGGCCGGGCAGGATTTTGAAAGGTCCAGGGTTTTGGAAACAAACCAGCTTTCTTCAACAACCGCATTGCCTAATGATTGCATCAGAATCTTGATCTGGGTAAGATGCTGCTGAGCAGACTCTATGTCACCTTTTTTCAATGCCGCAATGCACAAATCGATCTGGATGGCCACGGCCTTTTTCTCTTTTCCGGCCAGTTGTAACAATCTGACAAAGGCTTTCTGTGATACCCGGGAGTCCAGTTTGCTCTTTTCGATTTTTTTGATCAGGTTTTCTATTTTTTTCAGAGTGTTTATCTTTCTCACCGTGTCTGCCACATCCGTGGGAAGATCCGATGAAAGACTGAAAAAGTCATCTTCCAGACGATTAAGCCAATGGGTTTTCTCGATCTTTTTCAGAAAATCGAGAAACTCACCAGGCGACAGCGGTGCCAGAACGCCCAATACATCGATGGACACCGGCTCGCCGAATGCATCCATGATGGCTATAAATTCCCATTGCATCGGTGTAAATTCGATTACGGATTCAGACATGATACCTCCTTGGCGGGCAAAGGCACGCTCTAACCTTTTAAGACCATTTTTAACCAGTACACATCCAGAAAGACAGGTCTTGGTTCAAATCAAGTCCTGAGCGATTTTGAAACCTTGAGGATTTCAACGCAGTTCCAGGCCAAAAGATGCCGTTTCCGGATGGACACTACCGATATGAGATGAGTATAACGGGGGAAGCCGGGAAAAGTCAACAGTATTGGCTTTATTTCGTCTAATCTGATGACCTTATTGAGTCGTTTTGATTATATATCATTCAGACACCTGAATCATGAAATAAATCAAAGATCCATAGAATCGGCAAATATCCGAAAAAATTCGGGAAATGACGCCAGTTCGATATACCGCACCTGATCGGCAAGTATGGATGCTTCTTTCCGTTTTTTTCCGGATATCAGGGCCAGCCTGCTCCCCATGCCTGCGGCATTTCCGATTTGGCGGATGCGATCCAGGGGGATGGAGGGAATCATGTTGATATCCATGGAGCACTTAGGGTCAATATAGGATCCAAAGGCCCCTGCAATAATGAGTTGGTCAATTTGTTCCCCGGCAATCCCGCAATTTTCAAGAAGAACCTGGATACCGGTGCGGACGGCTCCTTTAGCCAGTTGCACCTCCCGGACATCTTTCTGGGTAAACGTGATTTCAGGACATCCCTTCCCGTATTCATCCGCTTCAGCCAGCACAAACTCTTTGAGCCCGTCACGCGTTCGTATGCGGGGATGATCCCTCATCCGGCCGTTTTTTTCCAGAACACCGATACGATAAAGTTCAGCCATCATATCAATGATACCGGACCCGCACAGTCCGGCCGGTGGTTTTCCGCCGATAGTCTGGAACCGGCACTGATTTCCGGTCAGTCGCACCCGCTCGATGGCCCCGGCTGCGGCCCGCATGCCGTGGGTGATATGGGCACCCTCAAAAGCCGGACCAGAGGCGCAGGACAAGGATGTCAAGCATCCGTTATGCAAGAGGCAGACTTCGGTATTGGTGCCGATATCCAAAGCCAGGACAACGCCCTTCAAGTTTCTGACCCCCGCCGCCAGTAACATGGCCACATGGTCGCCTCCCACATAACCGGCAATATTGGGGAAAAAATGAGCAACCGCACCCGGGGCCATGGCCAAGCCCAGTTCCGTGGCCTTGACGTCCAGTGCCGATTGAATGGCGGGCACATAAGGAGCGCGGGACAGGGATTTGACCGGAAGCCTTAAAACGAGATGGTGCATGGCCGTATTACCGACAATGACAGCATCAACAATCTGATTGGACGCCACTTCCGCTTTCCTGCACAGTTCCATGATCATTTGATTCAGTGTCTTAATAACCACGGATTGCAGTTGCCCGGCTTCTGCGGATGATTTCATCGCATGCACTAAACGGGCGATGAGGTCTTCTCCGTAGCTGATCTGGGGATTCATGACACCGAACGCTCCCAGGGTTTTACCGGACGTCAAATCCACCAGGTATCCGGCGATCTTTGTCGTGCCCAAGTCCACGGCAAACCCCAAAGGAGCGGCTGATTTGTCTAAAAACCCGACGATCTTCCTTTCACGCAGGGCAATGCGTACTTCCCGGTTGTATTGCCGGATATAATCCGGCAGTTCCCTCAACACCGGCAGATCCATTCTAGCATCGGTAATATGGTACTGCTGACGCAAGCCTCTTAACAGGCGCTTTTCATCAGAAACCGGATCATCTGCGGAAGCCGGCGACAAGGATACGGAAAAAGTCTCAACCAACGGTTTTGCGTCAACAAAAACCTCATCGCATTCCACCTGCGTTCTCTGGGGCGTGGCAAGGGATTGGACAGGAATTTCGATTTTGACATTCCCCTGGGGTACGGTTCGGCAAGCCAGGCGAAAGCCCTTTTGAATTTTTTCATTCGTCAAAACCGCTGTTTCACTATCATCCGGCGGAGAAACCCTGCCGTTTAAGATCCGAACAACGCAAGTCCCGCATGCGCCGGTTCCGCCGCAGATATTGACCAGGTCAACTCCCAGTTGCCGGGCATAGTCGAGAACAGTCATGCCCGCCGGGCAGTTTCCCCTGCGACCGACAGGTTCGAATTCAATGTGACAGGATGATTTCTTCATGCGTCTGTAACAGTATCGAGTTTCAAGGTGATTTATCACAGCATAAAACGAAATACAATCACGCCGATTACATTTCGTACCAATATTTCGTCCCTTCTCTCCAATTCTATTTAATTGACCTGGATAGATAACGAAAAGACAAACATCAAATTCACGATTGTGTTCCGAGGGATTGTTGACAGCAGCCGGATATGAAAATATACTTGCGGCAGAATAAGTCGTTCAATATATGCAGAGAAATTTCAGGCAGTGACAAAATGCCGGGGCTTCAACCTGTGAAAAGAAGCAACGCCGAATCGATTGCTTTAAAATGGCGCGCCCGGCAGGATTCGAACCTGCGGCCTACGGATTCGTAGTCCGGCACTCTATCCAGCTGAGCTACGGGCGCGTAAGCAAGAGATGATCATATGCCAAAAACAGAGGCATATGTCAACGACAAGTTGTAAATTATGTCACAGCAATATTTATCCTGATGGTGGATGATCATATAAATTATATGCGGGCGGCACTCTTACAGGCCGAAGTGGCACGGCATATGGAGGAAGTGCCGGTCGGAGCGGTTTTGGTATCGGAATCCGGCAAAATTCTTGCCGCAGCGCATAATCGGGTCATAACGATTTGCGATCCAACAGCCCATGCCGAAATTTTAACATTGCGCAAGGCCGCCAAAAAGGTTATGAACTATCGGCTGACAAACACCACGCTATATGTGACCATCGAACCCTGCGTAATGTGCATGGGCGCAATTATTCACGCGCGGGTGAAACGGGTGGTTTTTGGGGCTGCTGATCCGAAATGGGGTGCTTGCGGGTCATTGTATGATTTTTCACAAGACCCGAAATTCAACCATCGTGTGGAGATTATCGGCGGTATCTACGAAAAGTCGTGCCGGGAGATAATTCAGCGTTTTTTTCGTGAAAAACGAAACGGTTCTGATTCCGTTCAGATTTAATAAGCATTCAATACCGTCGACTCAGCGTGAATTTCCCTCACGTCCTTTTGGAAGCCGCTCCCCCTGGCAGGAGAAGGACAGGGGGGAGCAAAAAAGGATTTGTTTTTTGTTTTCGGTCCTGAAACCTTTAGCGCGTTTAAGTGAACGGGCGATTTGTTTTATTGGTTGAACCACCAAGACGCTGAAGGCGTTGAGGTTTAGGTTGATAAAATTAAATAGAAGTAAGGAGCGACTTGTGTCAAACATCGTAATTGTGGGAACACAATGGGGAGACGAAGGAAAAGGTAAAATTGTTGACCTTCTGGCTGAAAACGCCGATATCGTGGCACGCTTTCAGGGCGGCAATAATGCCGGCCATACCATGGTGGTAAACGGCGAACAGTTTATCAGTCATCTGGTGCCGTCCGGCATAATCCAGGGAAAAACATGCGTCATCGGAAACGGTATGGTGGTGGATCCGTACGTATTGCTCGAGGAAATCGACTATCTGGAAAACAAGGGAATTGACGTGGGACCGGACAAGCTGAAAATCAGCGACCGGGCCCATTTGATCATGCCGTATCACAAAAAAATCGACATCGCCCGTGAGAAGAAAAAAGGGGCCCAAAAAATCGGCACCACCGGCCGCGGCATTGGTCCGTCATACGAAGACAAGGCTGCACGGCGGGGCATCCGGTTTTCGGATTTGCTGGATGACGCGGTGTTTGAAGTTGCGGTCCGTTCCAATCTGAAGGAAAAAAACTTTTACCTGGAACATTTCCTGTCAGACACGCCCATGGATCCGGAAGCCATAATAAAAGATTACAGGTTATATGCCGAAAGACTTAAACCCTATGTCGTGAACCTGTCTGTTTTTATGGAGGAAAAGATAAATGCCGGGCAGCAGGTTTTATTTGAGGGCGCTCAGGGAACCCACCTGGATATTGATCATGGAACATATCCGTTTGTCACGTCATCTATCTGCGTGTCAGGCAATGCATGCAGCGGCGCCGGTGTGGGACCGAAGGTCATTTCGGAAATATTCGGCATTGTCAAGGCATACACCACGCGTGTCGGTGCCGGTCCCTTCCCCACCGAACTCTTTGACGACATCGGCGAGAAAATCCAGCAGAAAGGAGCCGAATTCGGGGCCACCACCGGTCGACGCCGCCGATGCGGGTGGTTGGATATGGTCATTTTAAAAAACGCCGTCCGACTCAACAGCCTGACAGGGTTGATAATCACGAAACTGGATGTTCTCGGCGGACTGGAAGAAATCAAGATCTGCACGGCGTATGACGTTGACGGCCAACACCTGGAATATTTTCCCTCCAGCCTGAAGGTTCTGGCGAAATGCACTCCGGTTTATGAAACACTGCCGGGGTGGACGGAAGATATTTCCGGTATCCGAAAGTACGAAAATCTTCCGGACAACACGAAAAATTACTTAAAACGCGTGGAAGAACTGGCAGGCCCCTCGATTCAAATCATTTCCGTGGGACCTGGACGGGATGAAACCATCGTGCTGAACAATCCGTTTGTAAAATAAAAATTCTCATAAATAAAAAACGCCGGGTATCTGCCGGCAGGTTTTATAGGGAACTTTTTAATTGACATTTTTTACCACGTGACATAAGAAACCCAGCCAAGTCGGGACGTGGCTCAGTCTGGTAGAGCACAGCGTTCGGGACGCTGGGGTCGCAGGTTCAAATCCTGCCGTCCCGACCATCTTTTTAAAAGTTAACCCGCCGAAAACATTAAATAAAAAGTTTTCGGCGGTTGTGTTTTCAGGGGCTAAAATATATGACAACGGTATCCCCCTGTGTTAGGATAGTTGTCGCATGAGTATGAAACATTTTCTCTTACGGCTTAACGCCGTGTCCATTTTTTCGGGGCAATATCAAGTTTAAGGTTGCCGAATTATCTTTTTGTTTAAATATTTTATATAATGAGTTATATATAATATCGTAGAATCCCATCCGGCACTTCGACACTGCAGTGAATAGAGTTTTCCCTAACACATCCAGTTCAAAATCGAAAAGTCTCCTGTGAATATTTCAGATAAACGTCTGTGGGGAAAAAGCGGTGAACACTTTTACCATCCAAATATGCCAAACAATCTTGTCTCTTATCAATAACCCCTTTAGCAAAAGGAGGCGCCCCCATGATCAGCAAACCCTTAAAAGTCTATTTTTTAATTGCTTTGTTCGGTGCCTTGGCTGTTGCTCTTGTCGGATATTATTACACTGAACAGGATTTGCCCCCATATCCGGAAAAAGTAGTTGCCGAGAACGGAGCAATATTGACAGGAAAAGACCGGATCATGACAGGCCAGCAGGTGTGGCAGAAATACGGGCTGATGGATCTCGGCAGTGTATGGGGACACGGAACTTACCGAGGGCCTGATTTTACCGCCCAGGCTTTACATAATATGGGGATGAATATGCGTCGGAAATTGGCTCTCGATAAGTACGGTACTGCTTATGAATCCCTTGAAATCGATTTAAAAGGGTCTGTGGATGCAGTCGTCATAGACCAAATAAAGACAAACCAATATGACCCGAATTCAGATTCTCTTAAGTTGACTTCACTTCAAGAGGCAGCCCTGATTGAAAATCGCAAATTCTATGATCACCTATTTAGTAAAGGAAAAAGCACCGGGCCAATAAGGGCGGGAACTATCAAGAATTCTCAAGAGCGAAAGGATCTGGCAGACTTTTTCTTTTGGACGGCGTGGTGTGCCGGGACCATCCGTACAGGAGACACTCATACTTACACCAACAACTGGCCTCATGATCCGGAAGTCGGAAATTTTGTGTCTGCTAAATCTCTTGTTTGGTCCGCCATCTCTCTTGTCGGATTTGGTCTCTGCCTCGGAATCATTATCTTCATATTTCATAAATATGGTTTCAATCGCGGCTCTCAAATGTATCGACCGGAACCGGCTATGGAACTGGCCGGAGCAAAAATTTCCATAAGTCAGAGAAAGACAGCAAAGTTTTTCCTTGTCGTCAGCGCTCTTTTTTTTCTTCAGGTCAATATGGGCGGCTTGATGGCGCATTACACGATTCACCCGGACTCTTTTTACGGAATCGACTTTGTCGCCAGCTTCATTCCATACAACTGGATTAAATCATGGCATCTGCAACTGGCCATATTCTGGATAGCCACCGCATGGATCGGTATGACGATTTTTGTTTCCCCACGGGTGGGTGGTAAGGAACCACGGGGACAAGGGCTATTGGTGGACCTTCTTTTTGTGGCTGTGATTATTGTTGTGGTGGGAAGTCTGACCGGCGAAGTGCTGGGTATCAAAGGTCTTCTGGGTAAATATTGGTTCTGGCTGGGACACCAGGGATGGGAATTCCTGGAACTGGGCCGGCTCTGGCAAATTCTTCTTCTCATCGGGTTTATTCTCTGGCTTTTTTTGGTGGTTCGGGCTTTGAAAGATCATTTCGCTTCCGGCCAGGACAGATGGGGATTGCCGCATTTTTTGTCTTATTCCGGAATCGCGGTTGTTGGATTTTTCAGCTTTGGTTTGTTGTATAATCCACAGTCTCATCTAACTATTGCGGATTTCTGGAGGTGGTGGGTGGTTCATACATGGGTGGAAGGTTCATTTGAGTTTTTTGCCGCTGCGGCAATTGTTTTTGTAATGGTTAATTTGGGACTGGTAGAGTTAAAGTCCGGACTGAGAACCGTCTATTTTACGGTTTCACTTGCCTTGTTTTCCGGTATTATCGGTGTGGGACACCATTACTATTGGTTTGGCGAGCCGTCTTTCTGGCTTGCACTGGGCTCCACAAGTTCAGCCCTGGAACCTATTCCCATATTACTGCTGCTTGCCGAAGTATGGCACAGCCAGAAAGCATTGGTCAAAGCCGGCAGTAATTTCCCATATCGAATTCCTTTGATGTTTTTGATGGCATCGGTTGCCTGGGAATTTCTGGGTGCCGGCGTCATGGGGCTGTCCATTACGACGCCCATTATCAATTATTATGAACACTCAACCTATCTTACCGTTAATCATGGCCATACAGCCTTGTTTGGGACATACGGTCTCTTGGCCATCGGTCTGCTTCTTTTTTCCATGAGAGGTATTGTCACAAAAGAGGGTTGGGACGAAAGATTGTTAAAATTTGCCTTCTGGGGAACAAATGTCGGTTTGCTGGTTATGTTTGTGGGAACATTGCTCCCAGTGGGCATCCTTCAGGTTCTGGATAATATCCAAAATGGCTTCTGGCATGCGCGCTCTGATGCCTTCTGGAATCAACCCCTCATTCAGGTACTGGGTCAGTTTCGTATTCTGCCGGATTTCATGATTATTGCTG
The DNA here is from genome assembly GCA_964386565.1 of uncultured Desulfobacteraceae bacterium. Classification (GTDB taxonomy): domain Bacteria; phylum Desulfobacterota; class Desulfobacteria; order Desulfobacterales; family UBA5616; genus CAYLRU01. Next base: position 21,156 of record CAYLRU010000018.1, read on the forward strand.
GATCTACAGGCTTATTGCTCTTCATGTTAAAGGCAATCACAAAATTAAAACCGGCAGAAGTTAAAGCCGGGGAACAGTTCGGTTAAAATAGCGGAAAAATTGTTTTATACGGTATCCACCTGAATCATGTTGGTGGTGCCGGTGGCCCATAGGGGATGTCCCGCCGTAATCACGATATGTTCCCCCGGTAAAACGATTCCGGTTTCAAGGGCGGTTTTTTTGACCGTTGCAATCATGGCGTCCGTTGTTTTCTTTTTATCGATCAACGTGGGGATACATCCCCAGTAAAGGGACAGGGCCCGAACTGTCGCTGGATCGGGGGAAACGGCGAGGATGTTCGTCCTGGGCCTGAATTTTGAAACCTGTTTTGCGGTAAAGCCCGATTGGGTGGTGGCAATGATGGCCCCGGCTTCAAGATGATCCGCAAGCACGCATGCGGCATATGATACTGACTCCGAGATCTCGGTTCTGGGCACGAGGTTAAAATATGCGTTGTAGGGAAAATCCCTTTCAGCGCGACGTGCGATTCGACGCATATATTTCACCGCTTTTACGGGATAATTTCCCACGGCCGTCTCTTCGGACAACATGACCGCATCAGCCCCGTCTAATACGGCGTTTGCCACGTCAGTAGCCTCGGCCCGGGTGGGCCTGGGTGAATCCACCATGGACCGGAGCATCTGGGTGGCAATAATAACCGGCTTTCCCAGGGCATTTGCCTTTTTAACCAGCATCTTTTGTATCCCGGGCACATTTTCCAGGGGAATCTCCACCCCCAGGTCGCCCCGGGCCACCATGATACCGTCAGAGGCTGCCATGATTTTATCGATATGATCCAGAGCTTCGTGTTTTTCGATTTTTGCAATGACCGGCGTCTGTTTTTTCTGTTTTTTGATGAACTCTTTTATCCTGAAAATATCCCTTGCCGTTCTGACGAAGGAAAGCGCAACGTAATCCACGTTTTGCCTGAGCCCAAAGGCCAAGTCTTCCATATCCTTCTTGGTGGTTGAAGACAGCTTAATGGATCCGGTGGGCAAATTGATACCTTTGTTGGATGTAAGCAAGCCGCCTGTAACCACCGTGCAATAAATGCGTTTATCCTCGATCTTATCAACCATAAGTTCTAACAGGCCGTCGGCCAGCAAGATCCTGTCCCTGGGTTTGACGTCTCTGGGCAATTTTTTATGCATTACGGGGATTTCATCCGCAGCCGCCGGAACAGGGTTTGAGGTTAAAACAACACCCTGCCCTGATTTCAACAGCATGCCCGGGTCGGGTATGTGCCCGATTCGGATCTTTGGCCCCTGTAAATCCTGCAGAACAGCCACCGGACGTTTCAATTCTCCGGATACTTTCCGAATCCTCAGGATTCTTTCCGTGTGTTCCTCATAACTCCCATGGGAAAAATTGAGTCTTGCCACATTCATCCCGTTTAATATCATCTCCCTGAGGGTTTTTTCCGAATCGCTGGCAGGACCGATGGTACATATGATTTTGGTTTTTTCCGCCATTTTAAATTCCTCCTTTGAACCCCGGGGTGGATCAGGGTATCCTGTAGTGCGGGATACCCTGACAGAAACCAAATATCTTTTGCTGGATTTTTTGTCAGGTTTATTGGATCATCCTGGCCTCGTGTTTATCAGGATGTTCATAACGGTTTTTTCCAAAATCAGTTTCGGATCTTCAGGAGATGTCTTCAACAGATGATCGGCAGCGCTGAGATGCTCCATGGCATTGGTCAACTGATCAAGGGAAAACCGGAGGGTGCTTTTTAACAATTGATATACAGGATAGGAATTATTCGGATTTTTTACAATATAAACATCTGACACGACATTTTTTTTCTTCTTTCCGGTTCTCTTTTTTTTCCCCTGTCCCCCTTTTTCATCCCCGTTTCTCATCATATCATCCCAGTTTAGGAGAACTTTTTGCAATGCATGGTCTTCATCCATGAATTTCGGCAGTATTTTGGACCTGAATTCGTTGTACGAAATATTCTGATGGCACAGATGGGTGCCCAAATCATCGCAAACGGATCGGCAAATCACCAGTCTTCTGACCTGGTTGGTCATGGCGGCGAGTATCTGCAGGGGATGATAGTCGGACGACAGTAATGAGTTAAGAAAGAAAATGGTTTTTTCCGGATTCTGTTCGGATAATGCATTGGTTAATTCAAATACAGGATCACTTTTTGTCCGGCTTAAAACGGTTTCAACATCCTCCGCCGTGATACGTTCACGGGCTCCGACAAAGTCGATCAATTTTTCCAGGTTTGACATAAACGTTCGCAGATCAAAACCTGTTTTGTCATAAAGTGCCTTATATGCCCGGGAGTCCATGGTTTTACCGGTTTTATCCAGAGCAGACTTAAACGTTTCGTATAATAAGGCATTTTGCTCATCCTTATCCGCCTTTCGGGTGCCTCTGGAAACGGAACAGTCGATGATAAGGCCGACTTCGCATATTTTTTTATACAACTGCCGTCTTTTGTCGACTACATTCGTTGTAATGATCAGCCGGTTTCCCTTTGGAAACCCTTTTTCGATGGCATTCATCAACCGGTCGGCATGGCTTTTCGTGGAAGAAACCGAAATACCCTCTTCTCTGCAGTACATGATCAGTTTTCCGATCCATTCGTCATCGCTCTCGTCCAGTTGAACGGATCCCAGAACCGCGTATTTGTCCTTTCCAACCAGATTACCGAGGTCCAGATTCAAAGAGCCGAGGCATCCGGTAAAATATCCGGCAGCCCTTTTTAAATTATCTTCCATAAAGGCGTCTTTTGCCTTGCTTAGAATCTGGTCCACGTCCTGTCGTGATACAAAAATGCAGGAGTCACAGATGGCAACCACTTTCTGATTGGACAGGAGTGAGTAGGTGTTGACCTGCTCAATGGCATGGGGGATATTCTCATTTTCCCCGTCCAGTATTTCGAGATCCGTTTTCCGTGCTGTTTCGGGAACCAGGCGGTTGACCAATGTTTCCATGGCGATTTTATTAAGATACTCTTCACCGTAAATCAGAAATACCGGCGGAAGATGATTTTCATCTGTCTTCTTTAAAAAATCGTTGAGTTTCTGGTGACGGATTTCAGGCATTTTTTCGATGAAGGATGATCAGCATGGCAATCCCGAGTACGGCCATGAGCATGCCGATCACCTGGGATATTGAAAACAGGTTATAAAAAACGATTCCGCGAAAATCACCACGGAAAATTTCGAGAATAGCCCGGACAGCCCCGTATATTGCTACATACATCCAGAACAACTGGCCGTCAAACCGGGCTTTTTTCCGAAACATCCACAGGATGAAAAAAATCATTACATTTCCCAACGCATGGTACAACTGTGTGGGATGGAGCGGTATATTCGTGGGCGCCAGGGAATTGGGATCGTGAAACGTAACGGCCCAGGGTAGATCACAGACTTTTCCGTAACAACATCCGGCTGAAAAACAGCCGAGCCGGCCGAAAAACTGGCCCAGGGCAATGGATGGCGCAAAGACATCGGCAATCTGCCATACGTTCAGGTGTTGCTTGCGCACATACCACGCCGCCGTTACCAATGCTAAAATAAATCCGCCGTAAAAAACCAACCCTCCGTTCCAGATCTTAAATATGTCAACAGGATTTTCAATAAATGAAGCCGGCGTGGTGATAACGTAAAAAAGCCGTGACCCGATAATCGCGGCGATAATGATATAAAAAGACAGGTCCATGATCAACTCGGGATCGATGTTCCGTCTTTTGGCCTCTCTTTTCGCTATCAGAATACCGATGACAAATCCCACTGCGATAAAAAATCCGTAGGTGTAGACGGAAATATTTCCGAGCTTAAGCAAAACCGGATGCATGGGTTTCAATTCCTCCGATGGTAATCTATTCTTCCCGGTTTAAAAATAATTCCGGTTTTTTAAAAATTACAAAAAACAGCAACACCGCCACACCCACTGAAATGGCGCTGTCCGCAACATTAAATGCCGGCCAGTGCATGTCGTGGAGATAAACATCTATGAAATCAATTACCTGGCCGATCCGGACCCTGTCAATCAAATTCCCCACGGCACCCCCGAAAATGAGCGCAAAGGCAGACATCATGGCCCGGGATTCATGAACCGATTTATGATAAAAATAGAAGATGAGACAAACCGCCAGAAAAGATACCGCCATCAACAGGACTTGTTTCATATCGGACGGTTGTTGAGAAAAAACACCGAATGCAACGCCTGGATTCTGGATATGGGTGATATCCAGAAAGCCGGGAATAACCGTCTTTGTCGTGTGAAGGGGAACAAGCTTTAAAATCAGGATCTTTGTCACCTGGTCCAAAAACACAACTATGGGTGCGATAATCAGCATCAATGTATATTTCTGGTTAAACCGTATCATAATCGTAACCGTTGTTTGTAAGTTGAAGATAGTGAGGTGCCAAATTAAAACCAAACCCCGACTCACAGTTGTTTTATATCAGACACCGGGATCAATCTCTTTTAATGCCTGGCTGCACCGGGCACAAATGCCAGGCTGATCCGAAATGCTCCCCACCGAGGCATCATAAATCCAGCACCTCTGGCATTTTTCGCCTTCTGCTTTTTCAACAAGAACATGCAAACCATCCAGCCCGGTCTTAAAAAAAGCTTCGGTCTTTTGTTCCGGACGAACCAAACCTGCCTTTGACACGATAAAAATGGTTTTCAGGTCCTCGGCATACGGCTGCAGTTTCTCGTACAGGTCTTCTTCGGCACACAATGTTACGGCCGCATCAAGAGAGTGCCCGATCATTTTTTTATTTCTCGCCTCTTCAAGGGCCTTTGTCACTTCCCCACGCACTTCCAGCAGCAGATTCCACTTGTTTTCAAGCGCCTCATCCAACCATTGGGCATCGACCTCCGGCATCAGGGCCATGTGGATACTTTCGGGTTTTCCGGTTTCGTCCGGCATGTGCTTCCAGATCTCTTCCGCCGTAAAGGAAAGGATGGGCGCCATTATTTTGGCCATTGCGTTTAACAGAATATACAGGGCTGTCTGGGCACTCCGTCTTTCAATGGATTTTGGCGGAGCAGTATACAAACGGTCTTTTAATACATCCAGATAAAAGGCGGACAAATCCAGGGTGCAGTAATTATGCAGCGTATGGTAGATGGTATGAAACTCATACAGCTCATATGATTTGCGTGCCTTTTGGATTACGTCCTGAAGTTTGCAAAGGGCATAACGGTCGATTTCCTTCATGGATTCGCGGGGTACGGCATCGACCGCCGGATCGAAATCGAACAGGTTGCCGAGCATATACCGGGCGGTGTTGCGAATGCGACGATAGGCATCTGAAAGCTGTTTTAAAATATTTTCTGAAATACGGATATCATCCCGGTAATCGGATGCAGATACCCACAGACGCAGAATCTCGGCCCCGTGTTTTTTGATCACTTCGTTGGGAGCAATAACATTCCCCACGGATTTTGACATTTTCCGTCCTTCGGCATCAACGGTGAATCCGTGGGTCAACACGGCTTTATAGGGAGCAGCACCCCGGGTGCCCACGGCAGTTAACAAAGAACTGTGAAACCATCCCCGATGCTGGTCGCTTCCTTCCAGGTACAAATCAGCCGGCCATTTAAGATAATCCCGATATTCAAGCACTGCTGCATGACTTACACCGGAATCGAACCAAACGTCCAGGATGTCATTTTCCTTGATAAATTCATTTTTCCCGCATTCCGGACATACCACGCCCGGGGGAAGCAGTTCATCGACCTGCCTGTCAAACCATACATCCGCCCCGTATTGTTCAAAGAGCCTGCAGACATGGTCGACGATCTTCTCATTCACCACTACGGTATCGCAGGCCGCACAGGTAAAAAGAGCGATGGGAACCCCCCAAGCCCGCTGCCTGGAGACACACCAGTCCGGCCGGTTTTCAATCATGCCGTAAATTCGTTCCCGGCCCCAGTGGGGGATCCATTTTACCCGGTCGATTTCTTTCAGTGTTTTTTCCCGCAACCCGGTCCGGTCCATTGAAATGAACCATTGGGGAGTTGCCCGGAAAATTACCGGTTTTTTGCATCGCCAGCAATGGGGATAGGAATGGGAAAATACATCAGCAGCAAGGAGGGCATCATTGTCTTTTAATTTTTCGATTATATCTTCATTTGCCGCAAATACGAACTGGCCGTTGAAATATTCAACATCCGGTGTAAAGCAACCGTTGTCATCAACCGGTGAATAAACATCAAGATTGTATTTCAAACCAACCTCATGGTCTTCACGACCATGCCCGGGAGCAGTGTGCACGCAGCCGGTCCCGGCATCCAGTGTTACATGATCCCCGAGAATAACCAGAGAGTCCCTGTCATACAGCGGATGGATACATCGCATTCCCGCCAGTTCCGCGGGTCTTACGGCGGCAAGGCGTTGGTACTTTTCGATGCAGAACGTTTCCATGCATGTATCCGCAAGGGATTCGGCCAAGATGTAGACATCATTTTGATCCGTTTCAACCGCAACATATTCAAAATCCGGGTGCAGACAGATCCCCAGGTTGGCCGGTATGGTCCAGGGAGTGGTGGTCCAGATCACCATGAAAACTTTTTTATCTTTTAATTCGGGAATTTTTTCACCGATATCATCTTTTATCCGAAATTTCACATAAATTGACGGGGACTTTTCATCATGATATTCGATTTCCGCTTCAGCCAGGGCTGTTTTGCAACTGCAGCACCAGTAAATGGGTTTTTTGCTTTTAAACAGGCTGCCGTTCATGGCGAATTTTGCGCATTCCCGTGCAATGGTGGCCTCGTATGCGTAATTCATGGTGAGATACGGGTTTTTCCATTCCCCCATCACCCCTAGTCGTTGAAATTCCTTCCGTTGAATATCGATGTATTTCTCCGCGTATGCCCTGCACATCTTGCGGATCTCCACCATGGAAAGTCCCTTTTTCTTTTGTCCCAGTTCCTTGTCCACGTTGTGTTCGATGGGCAGTCCGTGGCAGTCCCAGCCTGGTACGTAAACCGCATTGAATCCGGCCATTTGCCGAGATCTTACGATAATGTCTTTTAAAATCTTGTTTAGTGCGGTGCCGATATGAATATTGCCGTTTGCATATGGAGGACCGTCATGCAGAATAAACAATTCACGATCTTCGGATAAGTGTCGAATGAGATCATACAGCCCGATTTCCTCCCAGTGCCTGAGTTGTTCGGGTTCACGATTGGCCAGGTTGGCCTTCATTGGAAATTTCGTCTGGGGAAGGTTAAGCGTCTTCTTAAAATCCATTGGTTCCTCCATGATGATTGATAATGACATAACCGAAGAATGCTACTTTGAAAACCCAATTGTGTCAAGGGAATAGATGAAGATTCGCATTGTTCATTATCCGGCGAACGACGGGAATAAGACTTTTTTCCAGGGCTTTGTCCTTATTCCGAAAACGTCTTTTATCTTGCCGCAGTTCAAAACAGCGTATCGGGGCCTTTTGGCACGGGTGGGATATTGTCCCGTGGTTACGGGTTCCAAGACGAGAGCAGGAAAATCGTGATATTCCAGGGCCGTTTTGATCACTGCCCGGGCAAATTCATACCAGGAAGCAACACCGTCTCCACTGCCCGGTATTCCCCGGATGTAACCCGGCTGATCCAGTCCGGGTGATCGAGGTACCACTGGATGGTCTTGCGGATTCCGGATTGAAAGCTTTCCTCCGGTTCCCATCCCAGTTCTTTCTGAATTTTGTGAAAGTCTATGGCATACCTCCAATCATGGCCCGGTCGGTCTGCCACAAAACGAATGAGTTCCCGCCTGGGCCCACGTGCCAACGGTGCGGCAATTTCATCCAGTACCTCACAGATGGTGATAACCACATCGATATTTTTCATCTCGCTTTTGCCACCCACAACGTATGCCTGGCCGTGTCGTCCCCTGTTCATGATCCGCCACACCGCCTTGCAGTGATCCTTTACATAGAGCCAGTCCCTTACGTTACAGCCATTTCCGTAAACCGGTATCGGTTTGCCCGCCAATGCATTCAACAGGGTCAGCGGAATTAATTTTTCAGGAAACTGGTAGGGACCGTAATTATTCGAGCAGTTGGACAGCGTAACCGGCAGGCCGTATGTTTTTCCATAAGCCGTGACCAGGTGATCTGACCCTGCTTTGGAGGCCGAATACGGGCTGCTTGGATCATACGGGGTTGTTTCTGAAAAAAAACCGTCTTCACCCAGTGATCCGAACACCTCGTCGGTGCTCACATGATGAAACAACTCGATCCTGTCTGCATACAACCGGCAGGTCTCAAGCAGGTTGAAGGTGCCGAGTATGTTGGTGCGAATGAACTCTGCAGGACTGAAAACCGACCGGTCAACATGGGATTCCGCTGCAAAATGGCAGACCGTATCCACCTGGTGACGCTTAAATATCTCCCTTAAAAGATCCGCATCGCATATATCACCCCGAATAAATGTATACTGCCGCTCAAAGCATTTCTCGATCTCGGACAAATTGTCCGCGTTTCCCGCATAGGTCAAATTGTCCAAGTTGATCAGATGACCATCGAATTTTTCTTCAAGCAGGAGATATTGAATAAAATTAGACCCGATAAATCCGCTGCCGCCGGTTACCAGAACGTTTCTCATATCTCCCTCACGTCTTTTTCATCCAAAATCTGCAGCAAATATTTCCCGTAATCATGGTAATGGGAAATAATCGGAAACCAGACCCTCCTGCCAGGATAATGCCTTTCATGCGCTGCATCTTCTCCTGTTTTGTTTCTGAATGTGCCGTCTTTTCCATCATGAAGGACGTTTACTTTTCCGCGCCGATGTCGTATAGTATCTCGTTAAATATGATGGTTTTGCAAAAAGCCGGAAAGCAACTTCTTAGAAAGGCTTTAGACTCTAAGTATTTGGTTTTTATTAAACTTTTAACATCAACACTTTGAACATAACATTTATATGTGGTAAATTCAATTTTTTACGAATTTGTCAGATATAATGAAAAGAGGGATGATAATGCAAGTCATTAATAATCTTCACGCATTTATATGGACATCCATGGCCGGCAACAACTGCAACACGTATTTAATCGACGGATCCACGCGTATTCTCATCGATCCGGGACATGCAAATGCATTCGGGCATGTTGAGCAGGGTTTGGCATCACTGGGGCTGTCCATTGATGATATAGGCCTTGTCCTTTGCACTCATGGTCATCCGGACCATTTTGAAGCAATAAAACTGTTTAAGAAAACAAAGACCCTGTTCGCCATGCATGATCTGGACTGGCAACTGCTGTCCGGCATGAGCAGGCAAATGAAATCTTTTTTTAAAACAGATCCAAATTCCGTTGAACCGGATTTTTTCCTTGGTGTGGGTGAACTGTCCGTAAACGGCATTACCCTTGAAATTTTTCACGTACCGGGACATTCTCCCGGTTCCGTGGCTATTTACTGGTCCGAACAACATGTGCTGTTCACGGGGGATGTGATTTTCAAGGACGGCCTGGGAAGAACAGACCTGCCCGGAGGAAACGGCGAACTGTTGAAACAGAGTATCATTCGCCTCAAAGATTTAAACACTGATTATTTACTGCCCGGTCATGGGGATATGATCCTGGATTCCCCGTCCGTAAAACGAAACTTTGAGGTGCTGGAAAATTATTGGTTCGTCCATATTTAAACCGGTTGAAAATGGATCAGTTTCCCTTGATCTGTCTTTTTGCCTGTTCGAGTTTTTCAGTATAATCCTTATGAATTTTTAATGCCCGGGATTTCAATTCCGGGTCTTTTCCCAGATTCGGTATAACGGCATCACCGGAAATGGCATGTTTTTCCAAAAACATTTTTTTTGCTGCGGCAGTCGCCTGCCGGGTAAGATCCCTGATTTCACCGGTGTAGTTGTCCATCAGGGTCTCAATAATTCTCACGTCCATATTAAATACGTTTTTCAGCAATTCAATAAGATCCGAATTTTGTCGCTCAAGTCCGATCATAGACAGTATTTCATCCACCATGGGAGCATCTTGGTCAATGTTATATTCTTTTTTTAATGCCGCCGTCTCCTTTTTAAACCGATTTATATCGAATATTTTATCCCGGTATTTTTGGAGCAGCCCGAAAAACACCTTATTAAACCGCTCAGCCTGTTGAGCCTTTTTTTCATCCTCACTTAAGGTCAGATGTTTTGTTCTTTCCATGACAAGGTCAAGCGTACTTTTGATTTCACCCATAATTCACCTCAAAAAAGGGACAGAGAAAAATTCGAGGATTCAAGGATCACCCGACTCCTTGTAACCCTTTTTCCCCTGTTCTTATCATCCCCCAATAATAATTTGAACCGACATGCAAAATAGTCTATTATGACATATCCATTCAGGTGTCAATCTATGTGAATTCGTAAAAAGTTGATTTCCGACTTTTTACGAAACCAACCGTATGCTGGAGGAGATGATATAAACATGGATGATATTTATAACGAATTAAAAAATGCCGTCACCAATTTTGTTTCACAACAGTCAGATGAATCTTTAAAATTTGACATTCAAATGGTGGTGGAAAAATATTTTGAAGAAGAAATCAGCCGTTATACACCGGAAGAGCTGATACGTCTTGCTGATACACCGGAAAAAATCATCCGCCATTTTAAAAATTATCTGAACGGTCAAAAAGCACTTTTCTGATGTTGGCATTTGCCCTGTTAATCCTCAACGGCCGGCGTACCGCAATGGGTAAACCGATCAACAACCCGTTTTGCTCTGGCAACTTTGCTGATTTTTTCGGTTATATGGTTTTCTTGAAATGGAGAGGATAAGCAAGGCAGATAGCTGTCATGGAGCTTTTGCAATGGCAGATTTCTATTTCTGAAACAGCAAGACAGTGGAAATAATCACAATTAACTCATTTTTTTAAAGGGCTAAACACCTACAAAACGTCTTATCATTTACGGATAGCTTTCAACTTCTCTACGATTGTCCTGATCGCCTCATCTTTGTCGACCAAACCGGAATCGCCGGTCAAGGGCCGTTCAACGATTTTGATGCGCCCCCATCCGGTTACCTCTCTGCCGCTTGCGTTCCTATACCGGTACTCGCCCGTCTCATCGTTTGCATAGGTAAAATTCAGGCGCAACACCTTTCCCGTCTTATCATCAATAATACGGGAGATCCTTGCCAGCAGCAAATCTTCTTTGAAATCGATTTCGATAATCAGACTCCCTGTCTAACTTATTTCTACGAAATCCATCCCGCTTAACAGGTCTCCATCACCTTGACATGAGAAATGAAGTATGGCTGCATTTTACAAGCTTTCATGCTGATTGCAGGATCTTCGGCAATAAGAGACAGCACCGGTATACAATCGACATTAAGCGCCCCTTTATTCTCCCGCCTGACGGGGAATCCTAAAGAGGCGCTTAAAAGATAACGCGTTGTGAAGCTTTTAATAGGCGAGCTTTACACCGTCTTCGTGAGGGATGGGAAGCTGCATACCGAGAATTCCCGGTTCAAGAATGGTCGGATCAAACTCGCAGTTGGGTTGCACCCTTCCTCTTCGAATAACGCCGGTCCAATACTCGGTTTTAAAATCCGTATAGCCCTGGGATTGCATCCAGGGGCCAAACTCGTCCATGCAGGTTGCCGTTGGTGAATGAGACTGATACAGCCCTTTCCAAAACTCTCCCCGCTTGTCATAGGTTTCCGCATATGAGGCGAAAAAGATCTTGTCCGTTACCCAGAGGAGTCGCTTGGATTCCGGGTAGCGCGGGTTTTTGGCGGTGATTTCGATAATATAATGGTCCCAGACTTCGTAAGGATCATCGTCGCTGAACAGAACCGGATGATCCCATCCATTAAAAAGCTCCGGTCTGCTGAGCGCAGTTGTTTTTTGATGCATCAGCGTTATAATGGGCTTCTGGGCAAGAATCTTATAGGTAAATTCATGAATTTTCCCGTCAAACCCGTAATAATCATCATATGTAGCAGCCGATCCCCGAACGGGATTTGATCTTTCGCTGGATACCATTCGCAAGGTTCGCCGCAATGTGGGAACGTATGTCCACATTTCATCGGATTTTTTCGGGTCTGAATACCGCCATATCAGGAAGTCCATATCCCTGTTAAAACCGGTTGTAATATGTTGTATAAAAGCAAAGAAAAGTCCGTTGGGATTGTCCCGCTCCGGAATCGGCGGCAGACTGGTCCGGTTGGTAAAGTACATGTAAAACTGCAACCCGCCGCTGCTTAGAATTTTCCCCCCTTTTCTCTGGGAATAGGCAACCCATCCGGGCATCATATATGACCATTGGTCGCTTCGCCAGCGATAGTAGAAGTTCCACATGACCTTTTGGGCCAGATTGGGCTCCTTGGGATCGGGAAAGGGCTGCCCTGCCCTATAATCTCCCTGGATATTGCCTTCAGCATCGATTTTCAGCTTTCCCCTGTTTTTTTCCGTCCATTCCATATATCCTTTAGGCGGCCAGTACTCTTCCGCCTCTCTCATCTTAATCACAACCGGCCTGACAAAATCCACGCCTTTTATGAACATTACCATGAAATTCGGCAAATATTCCTTGTACTGATCCACATTTTTGGCATCAATTACATCCCCTGGTTTTGGCTCTACAGCAAAGGAATACCCAGGTAAGGAAAGCATCATTCCGAGAACCCCGAATACCAAAAGTATGGGCAGGATTCCGCCTTTAGTTTTTTTCATTTTTTTCTCCCCCTTTGTTTGATCGAATTAAAAAATATAAATAAGGATTTATCCGCCTTTTAGAATGTTCTGGATCTTCAGAATGAACTGCAAAACAAAATGAAAATAAGGTCAAGGGTATTGTCGGATTAGGAAAAATTTAAATCTCAATAACAGAAGGAGTTAACCGATTTCAAAATGTGGTTTCTGAAAATGATCCATCTGAGATTGCAAATGAATCTACTAAAATTTATTTATCGAGTCAAATGGATTTATGCATTTTTTGGTCATTTTTTTTTTGTATTTCCTTCAGAATGTGCAAATGGGTGTTCAGTCGTTCATTTTTTCTTCGCCAGATCCGTCCTGAATACCCTGAGAATAAAGCCCGCCTGAGGTTTACGCCCGGGCTTGCGAAACAAGATAACACGCATTCCCGAACTGTTTTGACGCGCGGTTTAAATGATTGCCGTAAGTCCGGATATGTCACCGGTTATGATACCATGAGCCTGGGTCGGAAACCGGTAGGATTACTTCTTTTCTAAGCCGTCCGCCCAAAGCCCCAGGAAAAAGAACGCTTGAAAATTTCGTGACCTCCGATCCGTATCCCGTGAAACATCGTTTCCGCCATATATGTCGATCCCAGAATCCGGGCAACATCGATCATCAATTCGGCATCAGCGATCAGTCGTTCAACATCTTCACCCGGATAGCCGGCCCAGTACTTTAAATCGTGCAGAAAGCATGCAGGGTAGAGATCCCTGCCCTGCCAGCGGTCAAACCACATGGAACAACCGTCGCTCTTAAAAGGTCTGGCTGGCGGATCGTTTTTGATCTTTTCCCATAAAGTTTGCAGGCCGTGGTGTTCGCAAATCTTCCTGATCTTTTCAAGCGGTACAATTTCGTTTTCAGACGGCAGTTCCATTTCAGCTGATTTCCCTTTCCGCACTTCAACAACACCCTATCCGGGCCGGTTTTGTACAGCAGCATACTTCTCAGGCTGCTGTACATCCAAACTTTTGGCGATTTCCATACAACCAGTCGGTGAAAATGGAAAATTTCAAAATATCAATTTCCACTGATCACCCCATATCACAAAAAACTCAGCTTGTATGTCGAGAAAATCCTATGGATTTTGGGGGGAAACCTTGATTTTGATGTTTTTTAACAAAAAACGGGTTTGCTTTACTTTTGTTTACAATCTAAATGGTGATTTATGAAGAATTCCCGCCCTGAAAAACAGAATGAGACAAATCCGGCATAAAAAAAGGAGCTGCTCCAAATGGCCAACCCCTTGATTTTATGGTGCCTGGGACGAGAATCGAACTCGTACAGCCACTTAGGACCGAGGGATTTTAAGTCCCTTGCGTCTACCAATTCCGCCACCCAGGCAATCTCTTTACTTACAGTGATTTAAGTAAGTTATTTACCATTAATCAAGAATTATCAGCCTGTTAGAAACCACTAAATTTATCACTTTTCAGGGATTTTCCCTTACAAAGTGACTCGTTTCTTATATCATCTTTTTTTGAATTTCAACTAAAAAGATTGAACCGTTTACAAAACTCCGTATATACTAATATGGTAGACGGAAAAAATCGGGACGCCAATGTCAGCTACGGCACGTTCTATCAGTATTTCAAGGATAAGGGCGACCTTGTCCAAAATATCTGTTTCGATATTTTATCACCAATAAATCCTTTTGGCGGTTTAGCCGACGAAATATCCGATTTCCGGGAATCATCATACTAACCATACGATCCTGAGAGCCTCTGAATTTCAACCTCCCGGATATCAGGCAACCAACACTTTTAAATAATCCATTGTTCGATTTTAAGGCCCTGCCGAACTTAACGACCTTAAAAAAGTTTTACCACCATCCCTGATCAGGCCGTTCTGATTGATATGAAAGGAGATTCTTTATGAACCCGGAATCGCAATTAAAAACATTTTATGATCTTATCGAATACAGAGGGCATTCTCTAGAAGAAAAACCATTCATGTTTCATGAAGATCTTGTGGTCAGTTATGCTGATTATAATAAGGCTACATGCCAGGCTGCGAACGGGCTGGCCGGACTGGGGGGAAAACCCGGCGACGGTGTGGCCATACTCATGGGCAACTGCCCCGAATACCTCTACCTGTTCAACGGCCTTCCAATGGGCGGATTTTACAGTGTTCCGGTGAATACGGCGTTAAAAAAGGATGGTCTGCGCTATATTCTCACCAATTCTGATGCTAAATTTCTGGTGGTTGATGATATTTTCTATCCCAAAGTCGCCGAAAGTGAATAGTGATAAAGTGTTAGAGGGAATCGGAAAAACTGATGGCGGTATGGAATCCCCTTAACCACCCAATCACTCATAACCCAAAACCCATAAAAAAGGAGACCGACCATGGCATATAAGGAATTAGATATGACAATCACCAAGGAAGCCCTTGCCATGCAAAAAGAAGCAAAAAGTTTTGCAATGGAGGTTTTAAGACCAGCAGGAATCGAACTTGATGCTCTTCATGACCCGGCCGATGTCATTGCCGAAGGGTCCATTCTGTGGGACGTATTTAAAAAGTACCGCGAAATGGATTTACATCTGAGCGGATTTCCGAAAGAACTGGGCGGTGTGGGTGATATCGATCCCATGGCAAACATATTGATTAATGAAGAACTGGCATATGGCGATGTAGGCCTTGCAATCAGCATGAGCGTTGCCAGCATGCCGTTTATTATGGCTGCCCAACTACCAGATCCGGAATTACAGGAATTGGCAAAAGCCTATTGTGAAGATAAAGAAGGAAAATTGATCGGGTGCTGGTGCATGATGGAACCGGATCATGGTTCGGACTGGATACTTACGGCCCAGCCGGGTTTTGACGATCCTGAAAAAGTGGGGGTCCCATCGGTTAAAGCGGAAAAAAAGGGAAACGAGTACATCCTTAACGGTCAAAAAGCCGCCTGGGTCAGTAACGGTACCATTGCCACCCACGGGGTAGTCCACTTAAATCTTGATCCAAAACTGGGCATGCGGGGTGACGGTATAGCCATCGTTCCTTTGGATTTACCCGGCATATCACGGGGAAAACCCCTGAATAAAATCGGCCAGAGGCCCTTAAACCAGGGCGAAATTTTCTTTGATGAGGTGAAGCTCCCGGAAAAGTATATGGTGATACCGGATGCCGCAATAGGTACTCCAATGAAGGACCTGACGCTGATTGGTGCCAATACGGAGATGGGTATATTGTTCACCGGAGTTGCCCAGGCCGCATTTGACGAAGCCTTAAACTACGCTAAAAAACGAATACAGGGGGGGAAGCCTATTTTTGATCACCAGAGCGTTCGACTGCGACTGTTCAACATGTTTAAAATGGTGGAGGCAACCCGGGCTTTCAGCCGTCGCACCGCATTATTCAATATTTCCAACAACGATCCAATGAACGGCCTCATCCCTTCCGGAGCCCACGGTATGGCCCTTAAAGTCCTGTCCACGGAGACCGCTTTTAAGGTTGCCAGTGAAGCACTCCAAATATTCGGCGGAAACGGTCTGTCAAAGGAATATCCCATCGAAAAAATCTTCAGGGATGCCCGGGCAAGTATGATCGAAGACGGGGAGAACAACGTTCTGTCACTTGTGGGTGCCTCGCATTTGTAGACAGAATTACGTAATAAAGATTACGCTTTTAAGGATTTTTTATAAAAAGGAGGGGGTAGAATGAAAAACGTTAAAGTTATCGGTGGGGCCATCACCAAGTTCGGAAAGCTTATGGATCGAAATATAAAATCCCTGGCAGCCGAGGCCGTCACCGCTGCTCTTAAAGATGCGGGAATAACCAAGGAGCAACTGGAAGGGGCCTGGGTGGGTAATGCGGCCCAAGGGCTTTTGGACGGACAGGAAATGATTCGCGGACAAGTGGTCCTGCATCCCATGGGGATTACCCGAATACCGGTGTTTAATATTGAAAACGCATGCGCATCTTCGGCCTCGGCATTTAATGACGCCTGGGCAAGGGTTGCTTTGGGGGAAATTGATGTGGCATTGGTACTGGGTATGGAAAAGATGTATTACGAGGACAAAAAAAAATCATTACAGGTGTTTACAGCAGGTATGGATGTTGAGGTCCTGACGGGATTTGTTGAGGCGGCCAGAAAAGCCGAAGAAAAAATTGCAAAAAAACGAGATGAAAAGGGTGAAACGGAAAAGAAAAAAACCGGCGGTCGCAGTATTTTCATGGATGTTTACGCCATGGCAGCACGAAACCATATGGAAAAATACGGCACCACCCAGCGTCAACTGGCGGCCATTTCATCGAAAAATCATTTTCACTCATCCATGAACCCCCTTGCTCAGTACCAAAAAAAGTGGTCCGTTGAAGACGTTATGAATGATATTGAAGTGGCCTTCCCGCTCACCCGGGCCATGTGCGCACCTATCGGAGACGGTGCAGCGGCGTTGGTCATCTGTTCAGACGACTATGCTAAAAAAATCGGTGCAAAACATTCAGTCGATATTGCCGCAACGGTAATGGCCAGTGGTGAAACCACAGCGGAAGGTGAAGAAAATCCCATGATGCGTCTTGCCAAAAAAGCCTATGAAAAAGCGGGTATCGGACCGGAAGATGTTGATTTGGCCGAAATTCACGATGCAACGGCATATGGCGAACTGGGAAACACCGAAGCTTTGATGTTCTGTCCGGAAGGTGAAGGCGGGCCTTTTGCCGAGGCCGGTCATACAACCATTGGGGGTAAGATTCCGGTCAACGTCTCCGGTGGACTGGAATGCCAAGGACATCCGGTAGGTGCAACCGGGGCACGGCAGGTAGTGGAACTTTTCACACATCTGACCGGTCGGGCAAAAGATCGACAGGTTCATAACGCCAAAGTGGGGCTGGCGCAAAACGGCGGCGGTACGATCGGCAATTCCGAAGCTGCATTATCCATCATTATTTTAAAGAAATAAGAAATGATATCTGCAGAATAATGATCAGGAAAACGGGGGACACAATGACTGAGTTAAAATCCGAGTTTATCTTTAAATATGAAGGTGAAGTGGCGTTTCCGGAGGTTTTTACACCCTCTTATCTAGGGGTCCGGATGTTTTACGTTCTCAAGGGCGGAACCGTGAAAGGCCCTCAACTGAATGGGACATTACTTCCCGGTGGCGGCGATTGGCCGGTAATGCGCAGTGACGGTGTTGGTGAAATTGATGCTCGTTTTGTCATTAAGACGGATGACAACGAGTTGATCTATGCCTATTATCGGGGAATTATCGTAATGTCCCCGGAAGTCGGGATGCGGGTTCAAAGCGGTGAAAGACTGGATCCTTCGGAATACTATATGCGGACCACCCCTATTTTTGAAACCGGTTCTGAAAAATATGCGTGGCTCAACAAGATCATATGTGTGGGCGTCGGTACTTTTGAGCTGGGTCGGGTATCCTATAAAGTTTATAAAATATTATAAGGAGAAAAACATGGCATGGGAAGATGTTAAAGATATTTTGCGACCTCAAAATGTTCATATGGGTAAAATCACGATTGACGAAGAAAAATGTCAAGGCTGTGGTTTATGTGTTTTAAATTGTGTCACACGGGCATGGGAAATGGGTGACAACAATGTCCCTTACCTGAAAGAAGAATATAGCTGTTTAAGCTGTTACAACTGTGTGGTGGCCTGCCCGGAGGGTGCCATGTCCATTGTTGCTCCGTATCATGTTGACAATGGATTTTGGAAAACCCTACCTCATCTTCTTCCGGCCAAGCCCCCTTTGGAACCCAAAGACGAAGATGGAAACCCGACTGAATACACAGCGGTTGAACGGGCCATTCTTGAGCGCCGAAGTGTTCGAAACTATAAGGATAAACCGGTTCCCGACACCTTGATCCGCCGAGTTATAGAAGCCGGACGTTTTGCGCCGAGCTCCGGCAACTGCCAGCCCTGGAAATTCATCGTCATCAAAGACAAAGTCATGATCGATGAGATGGATGTTATCATTGCAGAGGCCATTGCCGGTGTGCACAATATGTATATGGATGACGAAATGGTAAAGGGATTCGAACACATGGTGGCCGGGAATCCCACCCCGCCAGCCGACCCCAGGATGATTATAGGCGGTTTCGGCCCTATTGCCAGAAAAGAAGTCCTTCCGTCACTTGGTGCACCAGCGGTTATTATGATAGCCGGAGATATGCGTTCCATTGCAGGGCCGTTTTTACAAGTCGGCATTTGCGGACAAAACATGTGCCTGGCAGCCAACGCCATGGGCATCAGATCCTGCTGGGTCGGCTTTTATGCGATTCTTGAACAATTTCCCGAAATAAAGCAAAAACTGGGGCTTGAACCACCCTGGACAATTATATCTTCAATCGTGCTGGGATATCCCAAATTCAAGCAGGACGGGATGGTGGCCAGGGAATACAGACCGGTCACCTGGTTCAGAACCGGTTGGGACAACCCGGAAACAGAAACTTAGTCAGCAAAGGAGTTAAGAATGTAGGGAACTTAAATATTCTCGAACCTTCAAACTTTCTGTCCGTGATGGATGAAGACACCTGTATTGGCTGTAGCGACTGCGGGGAACGATGCCCGGTGGAAACCATTTCTTTTGATGATGATACGGCTGTTGTGGATTCATACATTTGCATTGAAAACTTCCCTGCCTCGCCGCCGCCTTTGGTAACGGCGGATCACGCATAAGTTTGCGCCCATGACGCCTGCTGATGAATATCTCATTTTATTCAATTATTTAAGTTTGTTACAAATTCATTCCCCATGGTCTGCGATACGGCCCTGTTTTCAAAGGAACTATTTGACAAATCCCGTTATGGAAAAGTATAAGAAATTTCCATGAAAGAACAAGTGCAGTGATCTTCAGGCGGATAGCTGATTACTCGGCTGATCTGCGGAGTTGTTATGACGGATTTTAAAAGGCTTTATTCGCCGATTTCCAAGGGATTTGGGAAAATTGTGTTTATCCTCAGGAATCGGTTTGATTTAATAGAGGTAAAAATCTTATTGACCGGGCTGTCATTGACCTTGTTGACCGGGCTCTATTATCTGTATCTTGTTTTTACAGATCCGGTTCTTTACAGAACCCTGTTTTCAACGGCACTTATCCATATCATGGGAGGAAGGGCATTGGGAATCGCCACATGCCTGTCTGCTGATATCCCGCTCTTTTACACGATCCTGTACAATTTTTTTCTTGAAGTCGTTATCGTGCTTATTGCTTACGGTATCGTGGTTTTATTCATGCGGAACATTATCCAGCCGAAATTGTTTCGCAGCGCGGTAAGACAGGCCGAACTCACGGCCCAGGGCCAAAAAACCCGGATTAAAAATTTCGGGGCCATCGGGCTGTTTCTGTTCGTCATGTTTCCTTTTTTCATGACCGGTCCGGTCATCGGCGCCATCATCGGTTATCTTTTGAATTATAAGGCCATTAATAATTTTCTCATCATATTCAGCGGAACCCTGACGTCAATTATCATATACGCCCTGGTCGGGAATAACATCATAAAATTCATCAACCAGTACGTGCATATCGATATTGTGAAAAAATGGGGAGCGATAATTGCAGGACTGCTGATCATAATATTCTTGATATACCACTTAAAAACCGTAAAGAAATTTTTGTATCACGAATATAACGACAAATGACGGTGATCGACGACACGGCATTTCACCGGTTTGCCGCCATCTTTCAGGAACAGCAATGCTATTATGGCTTGACCGATCCAGGCTGGATGTGATAATGAATGTTTATTATTAATCAAAAACCCGGTTCACGGATGAAGTACTTAAAGAGGGTGTAATGAAAACATCTGGTTCTCCGCACAAAAAATATGATTCCCTTTTTAAGATCTTCGGCATCATTGAAACATTGCAACCCGCCAGACAGTTGGAGCTGTTGTCACGACTGGCGGCTGAAAGACTTCCCTCTCTTTTGTATCAATTGATTATCGATCTGCCGGAAAATAAGCGACTCGCTCTGCTTGAAGATCTTAAGGATTTTACCCTGGGCAAAAGGGCATATCCGAGAAAAAAATGCACCATGACAACGGATTATGTGATCGGAAACCGGGCCTATCGAAATTTTGTCATGGATATCAGCGAAGGCGGCGTGTTTGTCCAAAACGCGGATTCACTGACCAAAGGAGATGAAATCGTTCAGAGCTTTTCTCTGTCCGACAAACAAATTCCATTCAAATTCACAGGTGAAGTGGTGCGGGTCGGCAAGGACGGGGTTGGTATAAAATTCAAAAATCTGACCCAGTATCAGAAAGACATCCTGCAATCCATTCTTAAAAATATCGAATGACGACCGGCGCTGTATTTTATTTTTTTCTGCCGTGCGCTGTTTTCTAACGATTAAGATAATCCTTATAATCTTTCAGGGATTTGATAATTCGGGCTACAATTTCAAAAGATGAGAACATTGGAATTCGATGTGCTGCCAGTTTTTCTTCCGCTTCAAACTGCAACGCCTGCAGCTCCAGGTTTTCAAAGGTATCCCCAATCAGATACATGGGTTTTTTCAGCCATTCTCCGGCCTTTGAGATGATTTCGAGATAAAATTCAACTCCTAATCTTCCGGTTTCCCGGTAAATGAAGGCCAAATTCACGGAAAATACCAGCGCATCAATATTCGGGTCATCTCTGAGCAGGGTCATCACTTTTTTAAACCGGTCCATGTCACGCAGATGCGGCAGGATATCCAGCGGATTTTTGGCGCTACTGCCCTGCAGTGGGATAAATTCTTCCATTTTCGCGATGGTATGGTCCGCCAAGCGGGGGACGCTGAGACCTTCCTTTTCCGCCAGATCCGTCATGGTGACACTCCCGCCACCGGCGCCGCCGAGAACGGCAACCCGTGTACCATCAGGGAAAGGAACCCGTTTTATCGCGGAAATGGTCTGAATCATCTCATCGATGGAGTTCACCGAGATAATGCCGGCCTGCCGACACATGGCCTTCCAGATTCGATACGATCCGGCCATGGCTGCGGTATGGGATTGCGTAGCCCGGGCCCCGCCTTCGGTCTGACCCCCTTTCCACACCACCAGAGGCTTTTTTTTCGTCATGTTTTTGGCGGTGTCAAAAAATTCCCGGCCGCATGTCAGGCCTTCCAGGTAGGCACCGACGATCTTTGTTTTGGGATCATTGGCCAGGTAATTTAAATAATCATGCGCCTTTAAATCACAGGCATTGCCAAAGCTCACGACTTTACTGAAGCTGACCTTTTTGGCTGATCCGGCCATAACGATCATGTTGGCCAGTTGTCCGCTCTGGCTGAACAACCCCACCGACCCGATTCGATCCGGCATTTCACCATTCCATGATATACCGCCCTCGGGACAGTACAATCCCATGCAGTTGGGGCCGACAATCCTGATGCCACCCTGTCCGGCCGTCTCGACAATTTGTTTTTCAATATCCGCGTATTCTTCTTTTCCGGTTTCGGAAAATCCAGCCGTTAACAAGTGAACAAATTTGACCTTCTTCCTTACGCAGCTTTCCATTACACTCAGCACGGCGGATGAAGGAATACAAAAAATAACCAGGTCGATTTCATCGGGAATATCGTCTATGCTTGGATAACAGGTATATCCCAGAACATTCTTGGCTTCCGGGTGAACGGGATATATTTTTCCCTGATAACTTTGCTTGATACATCCGTTGATATAAGCATTTCCGCTTGACCAGACAACCCCCCTTTTAGGAGAGGTACCGACGATGGCGATACTTTTCGGGTAGAACAATGCGTCCAGATTTGGTGTCGTTTCAACGGTCATCATCAACTCCTGCTGCTGTTTTCATTCTCCTGATTAATTGATGGCCTCGTAAAAAGCCGGAAGACAACTTTTTGCGAGAGTTTTACGTTTCTGGTATTTTATCGATTTTTTTAATCTTAACACTCAAAACGGTACACTTAAAACAGGATGAATTCGTACGTATCTCCGGGGCTTCCATCCCCTGTTTATCAAAGTTTCCATATTTGAATGACAAATTCAAAAAAGTCAATCCCCATATGAAATTATTTTTTATATTCTTAATTCGGAAGCATTAATGCCTGCTGCAATATGGCCCCTCAGGAGGATAAAAGAAGCATTCAGACGCGGGCTGGGGTATCATGTGGATACCATTGGAGAATATATCATCACCGCCCCTGGAGTCCTGTTTAAGACGGAGGACCACACAGAAGGAGCGATGACCTTGTTGAAAAACGGCAGATGATTTTCAATCACAGCTTCGGTTGAAGCAGGTCAGGATAACGAACGTCTTCGTTGTTCGAAGTTTTCTCCGGTTCACGCGGATGGTCTTTAAATGCCATCTCAAATTCAATCTCCGTTCCGCTCGTGGTGATGATCTTTGCGTTGGGGTATTTTTTCTTGAAAACATGGATCATGGGTTGGTTCTCTTTCAACACCGAGGCCTTGAAACCGATATAATTATTTTCCTTAGCGATTTTTTCAAGTTGGTCAATGAGATAAGAGGCAATACCCATGCCCTGGTAATCCTCCCGAACGACGAATGCGATTTCAGCCCAGTCTTTTTCCGATTCAGCATAGGACCCAATGGCGATAATCTCCTTATGCCCCCCACGCTGCACCAGACCGATGATGGACATATTTTTCCGGTAGTCGATGCTTGCCCAGTGTTTTTGCGCCACTTCGTGGGAAAAGCTCTTCATTTTGTAAAAAAACCGAAAATAAATGGTTTTATCCTGCAGTGAATAAAAAAAGTTGCGGTACCCGAACTCATCAGAAGGCAGCAGGGGCCTGAATTCGGCTGTTTTTCCATTTTTCAGTTTAAAGCTGGTTTTATAATTCTCAAGAAAAAGCAGGTCCTGCTGGGACGGCGGAAGCTGGTCCTGGAAAATATAATGCCGTTTTTTAGCAAACTGGACCAGGTCATCCCGGAACTTGGGATGGGCGATCTGGGCAAGTTCCATGACCCGTTGATAAATACTTTTCCCCTGAAGTTCGGCAATACCGTATTCCGTCACAATGAAATTGACATCCCCCCTTGTCGTGGCGACCCCGGCCCCTTCACTCAAATGGGAAACGATACGGGAAACGTTCCCGTTCTGGGCCGTAGACGGGAGGGCAATGATGGAAAATCCTCCCTTTGACATGGCGCTTCCACGTAAAAAGTCCACCTGATCGCCGATGCCGCTGTAAAACATATATCCCACGGAGTCGGTACAGATCTGTCCGGTAAGGTCCACTTCAAGAGCAGAACTGATGGAAACCAGGTTGTCGTTCTGGGCAATGACATTGGGATCGTTGACATATTCCGAGGATCGAAAATAAAATATGGGGTTGTTGTCCACATACTGGTACAATGCTTCGGATCCCATGCAAAGGGACGCCACCACCCTGCCGGGAATATGGTTTTTCTTTTTGTTCGTGATCACCTTTTTTTCCAGCAGGGGAACCAGCGAATCCGTGATAAGCTGGGTATGTATCCCCAGGTCCTTTTTCGTGTCAAGATGCTGCAGGATAAAGTTGGGAAGTGTACCGAAGCCGATCTGGAGGGTGGCGCCGTCATCCACCAGTTGGGACACATAATGACCGATTCGTCTGGCAACCACATTGTATTTGGTCAGGTTGGGCAGCATTTCCACGATGGGTTCTTCATGCAATACAAAATAATCGATCTCATCCACATGGACAAAACTGTCGCCCCATGTCCTCGGCATCTTGGGGTTGATCTGGGCAATGACCATTTTTGAATTTACCATGCCGGCCCGAGTGATGTCTACGGACACGCCGAGACTGCAGTATCCGAATTTGTCCGGCGGGCTGACCTGAACCAACGTAACATCGAGTCCGATTCTGTGACTGTAAAACAACCGAGGGATCTGGGACAGGTATGCCGGAATATAGTCGATTTTTCCCTCGAATGCGGCCTTTCGCATTTCACGGCTGATAAAAAAGAGCTTCAATGAAAACCGTCTTAAAAAAGAAGGATCATCAACATACCTTGCCAGCGTAAAGGACAACATCTGGTAGACCATGATATCCTGCAGACCGGTATTGTTTACCATGGCCCTGATCAACTCCTGGGGTTCACCACAGCCGGTACCGATAAACACCCGACTTCCTCGTTTAATTTTTGAGACCGCCTGTTCGGCACTCATAATTTTTTTCGGACAATATTCGTGCAAATCCATCTCTTATCCCCCAATTTTTAATATTTATCCGTTTATATCACCCAAATTCGTCGTTTAGTCAAGTTGGCAATCCAATTGTCGATAAATACCAATCAAATATATATCAAAAATGAAAGCGCTATATTGAGGGTTATTTTTCTTTTTTTGGATGGTTTTTACTTTTCAACACACTGCCCGCAACTCACAATCCGTATAAAAATTGACTCGCTGAATTTAAATTGTTATATTTCCTGTAACTGAAGTGCGGCACCGGGGGACAAATGAAACAGAAAAAATTGTGGCAACCGATCAAATCGTTGAAAAATCTTGAATCTTTATTAAAAGATGCAGGTTTGCCCCAGGCAGGACCAGAGGTAAACACAACAAAAAAGCCGCCTTCTTCCTGTATGGAAGACTCCAGGGATGAAATGAAATTATTTCTCGACGCCATGGCGGGCGTCAAACCCATATCCCGGAAAAACATTGTTGAAAATACCGGCATTCACCAACGCCGGACCTTCCACCTGAAAAGCGATCCCGACCAGGAATCACTAGACGAATTACACAGTCTTGTTCGGAACGGAAAAGGGTTCGTGGTTTCCAGCACCCCGGAATATATGGAAGGCACCAATTACAATGTTCATCCTGAAATCTCCAAAAGGCTTCATAAAGGCCGTTTCTCCATCCAAGCCCATCTCGACCTGCACGGTTTCTCCGTTGCCGGAGCTGAGGAAGCGTTTAATGCTTTTTTAAAAGAGGCCACATTGACGGGAAAACGTGCCCTGCTCATCGTTCACGGCCGGGGCTTATCTTCTCCGCACAAGCCGATCTTGAAAGCAAAAGTCTTTGAGTGGCTGACATACGGCCCCTGGCGAAAATGGGTCATCGCGTTTTCCAGTGCAAGGGCCTGCGACGGCGGAGCAGGGGCAACTTACGTGCTGCTCCGGAAGAGCCCGGTGACCAAACGAATGCGCAAGCGAAAATCTCCTTCCCATTGAGTCTGAAGGGCGCCTAACCCGGACAGGTCTGAACAAAACAAGATACCGGACAGGGTATACAATCCAAATCGCCTCCTGAACATGAATGGGTTAAGCCGGTTGGCCGGTAAGCCGGTAAACCTGATGCATTCGGCGGGTCGCATCTGGTAAAAAAACTTCTTACCGGCAAAACACAAAAAATATTTTAAAGTGCTAAAATATCATTTGACTTTTGTCCGTTATATTATTATTAAGAAAGATTTTAAAAAATATTGTTAATAAACCAAATGGTGAAATGCTGTCCCCGATCAGGTGGAAAACCGATGCGGGGACTTTATTTTTTTAATAATAAGCAAAGATGATCATGAACAACAGCATCCAAAATATCAGGAATATCGGAATCAGCGCTCATATTGATGCGGGAAAAACAACACTTACGGAAAGAATTCTTTTCTATACCCGGCGCATCCATACCATCCACGACGTAAAAGGAAAAGACGGCGTGGGCGCGACCATGGATTTCATGGAGCTTGAAAAAGAACGGGGAATTACCATTACTTCGGCGGCAACAAGTATTAAATGGAAAAATCATGAAATTAACATCATCGATACTCCCGGCCATGTGGATTTCACCATCGAGGTCGAAAGGTCCCTGCGGGTCCTGGACGGAGCGATCCTTGTCCTGTGTGCTGTCGGTGGTGTTCAGTCGCAATCCATTACGGTGGACCATCAAATGGCACGGTACAAGGTTCCCTGCCTCGCCTTCATCAACAAGTGCGACAGAAGCGGCGCCAATCCGGAAAAGGTTATCGAACAGATGAGAACCAAACTGGGCCACAATGCTGTGGCCCTGCAGATCCCCGTCGGACTTGAAGGGGATCTGAACGGAATTATCGACCTGATCGCCATGAAAACCGTCTATTTTGACGGGGAGCATGGTGAATTCATTCGATATGAAGAAATACCCGAATCAATGATGGCGGACGCCTTAAAACAGCGGGAAAAAATCGTGGATGCGGCCTCAATGTTTTCGGACGATCTCATGGAGGCTGCAATAGAAGACAACATCACCGCGGAACAGTTGATTTATGCCATACGCCAGGGCGTTCTGCGTCGTGAATTAACACCCGTTTTTATGGGCTCGGCCTATAAAAACAAAGGGGTGCAACCGCTGCTGGAAGCCGTTAACCTGTATCTGCCCTGCCCTGCCGAAGTGGTGAACGAAGCCACGGATATCAATCGTCCGGATACGCCAGTCATTTTATCCGGAAAAAACAACGATCCACTGGTTGCCCTTGCCTTTAAACTTGAAGACGGCCAGTATGGACAGTTGACCTATGTCCGGGTATACCAGGGCGTTCTTTCAAAGGGAACGGTAATGAAAAATACCCGAAACGGGAAAAAAATCAAGATCGGCCGTGTTGTGAAAATTCACGCCAACCAGATGGAAGATATTGGAAGTCTTCCGGCCGGCCATATCGGCGCCCTGTTCGGCGTGGACTGCGCTTCCGGTGATACCTTCGTCAGTCCGGAGCTTGACCTGACGCTGATGTCCATGTTCGTACCGGAACCGGTTATCTCCCTGGCCATTTTTCCCAAGGACAACAAAGCCCAGATCAACATGTCAAAGGCCTTGAACCGGTTTGCCAAGGAAGACCCGACCTTTAAAACCCATATCAACGAAGAGACCAGGGACACCATCATTTCGGGTATGGGAGAACTGCACCTCGAAGTTTATATCGAACGCATGAAAAGAGAATACGGCGCCGAAGTTACAACCGGACCACCCCGTGTGGCGTACAGGGAAACCATTTCAAAAAGGGCTTATTTCGACTATGTCCACAAAAAACAAACCGGCGGCGCCGGCCAATTCGGACGGGTGGCCGGATATATCGAACCCATAGACGGGAAAGAATTTGTTTTTGATAACAAAGTGGTGGGCGGCGCTATCCCCAGTCAGTTTATCCAATCCTGTGAAAAAGGATTCAGGTCCTGCATGGAAAAAGGCAAACGAATGGGTTTCCCCGTCTTCGGTGTAAGGGTCGAGTTAAACGACGGCAGTTCCCATTCAGTGGACTCTTCGGACATGGCCTTTCAGGCCGCTTCAAGGGGTGCCTTTCTGGAAGCATATGACAAGGCAGCACCGGTAATCCACGAACCCATCATGAAGGTGGTCGTTGAATCGCCCACTGAATTTCAAGGTTCCGTAATGGGGTCGCTGAACCAGCGCCGCGGTATCATTGTCGGCTCCCAGGACGAGGGGAGCTTTTGCATCATCGAGGCACAGATGCCCCTCTCGGAGATGTTCGGCTACTCGACGATTTTAAGATCATTAACCCGGGGTCAGGCCCAGTTTACCATGGAATTTTACAGTTACAGGCTGGTGCCCCAATCCATAGTCGAGGAATTGACAAAAAAGGCCGCCCGGGAGAAAAAATAACCACCGGTTAAAAAAAAGGAATTTTTATATGGATAATGATTCAATGATCATATCAAACCCGTTTAGAATTTTAAACAACAACACCGGAGAGCTTGTTCGCAGGGGCGGATTCGGTGTGGTGGCGGCACGGGCGGGCGTTGGAAAAACCGCTATGCTGGTTCAACTGGCGCTGAACACCATGCTGAAACATCAAAATGTATTGCATATCAGTTTGAATGAACCGGTTACCAAGGTGTCTTTATGGTATAAAGAAATTTTTAACAATTTGTCAGAACAGAACAACATCCATGATACCGGCCGAATGTGGGAGTCCATTCTTCCCCATCGGTTTATCATGACGTTTAAAGTTGAAGGATTCAGCGTGCCCAAACTTGAAGAGCGATTGACCGATCTTTCGGAGCAAAACATATTTTCACCCGATATGGTGATCATCGACGGCCTGCCGTTTGCCGAATACATGCGGGGTCCCATGACGGACCTTAAACGGCTTGCTGAAAAATATTCAACCGCCATCTGGTTTACCGTCACGACCCATCGTCATGAAGAAACAGCGGATAATGGCATACCCCCGCAAATCAAATCCATTGAAGATTTGTTTGACCTGATTATTCAGCTCAAGCCCGAAGGCAGGATGATTAACGTCTTTTCATTAAAAGGTCATCATGAGGTATTCAATGAAACGCCTCTGGTTTTTGATCCATTCACAATGATTTTAAAAGAAAAGGCCGACTCATAAGTGCCGGATACCGGATCGAACTGACTTTCATAGACTCTTTGAGACAACGTGTCTGAGAGGCGTTTCCGCGGCAGCCGCATGGAAATGTGAAAAAATCCCGGGTTTTTCTTTTCCTGCGTTGCGTTTTTGTGGTTTATCGTTTTTTTACCAGACGAAAACAAAAAGGGGCTAAATCTGCAGAATGAGGCCGATGGGGCAATGATCGGAACCGAATATATCGTTGCAGATAAAGGCGTTTTTTACCCGATTCTGTTTCATAATGCTTTCCGTTACAAAAAAATAATCAATGCGCCAGCCCACGTTTTTGGCTCTGGCATTGAACCGGTATGTCCACCACGAGTATTTTTCCGTGTCCGGGTATAAATGTCTGAAGGTGTCCACATATCCGTTCTCAACGATCTTGTCCAGCCAGTCCCGTTCAATTCTTAAAAATCCGGAATTATTCTCGTTGGCTTTGGGGTTTTTCAAATCGATTTCATTGTGTGCCGTATTGTAGTCCCCTGCGATAACAAGATGTTTTCCCGCTTTTGCATACGCGTCGGCATACTGAAAAAAATCTCGGTAAAAATGAAGTTTATACTGCAGTCTTTCCTCGCTCATCTGACCGTTGGGGAAATAGATATTGAAGAAAATAAAATCTTCAAATTCCATCTCAAGGATTCGTCCTTCTTCGTCGTATCGCTTTATACCGATTCCGTGCCTTACATTGACCGGTTTCAGCCGGGTATAGATCCCGACGCCGCTGTACCCTTTTTTCACCGTGGAATGGGACCAGAAAGATGTATACCCCTTGATGTGCTTCATTTCATCGGTAATCTTGGACGGCTGGAGCTTGGTTTCCTGGATCGCGAAGATATCTGCATCAAGTTGTTTGAACGAATCAAAAAAACCTTTTTTAATGATCGCATTCATTCCGTTGACGTTCCAGGATATGAGACGTATTTCCGTTCCGGACATTCCCATTGCTCCATATTTTGATGAATTCGTAAAAAATTGAATTTATCGCGTTTTAAGTGTTAAGTCTAAAAAAATTCTGCAAATCCGATAACTCTCAACACACAGTGAAAAATTTCAAATATTTTTGGCTATATTTTTTATCTGAATCGGGTGACACCAATTTTCGGACACATGTCCGCCACGGGGCACCGGCTGCATAGCGGTGAAACGGGCCGGCATATGGCCTGGCCAAACGCCACAAGGAGCTCATTGTATTTGATCCAGTATTTTTTCGGCAATTTCTCCCGTAATGCAAATTCCGTCTTTTCCGGTGTTTTGGTTTTCACGTACCCGATACGATTGCTGATACGATGAACATGGGTATCCACGCACACGGCCGGTTTGCCGAACCCTTCGGTCATGACCAGGTTGGCGGTTTTACGCCCGACGCCTGGCAGCGTCAACAGCTCCTCTATGGTATCCGGCACACGACCGTCATAATCATTCAGAACGATCCGGCTGATTTCGATAAGCCGTCCGGCCTTTGTGGGATAAAATCCAACGGGATAAATCAGCTCTCTTATCCGCTCTTCGCCAAGTCGGAGTATTTCAGCGGGTGTCCTGGCATGGGAAAACAACCGTGCCGAAGCAGCCGATGTCACTTCATCCTTTGTTCGCAACGACAGGAGTGTGGAGACAAGAATTTCAAAGGGAGTGGCGCCACGATTGGCAATAAATGTGATGATCGGCGACTTTAAGGTTTTATAGGATTTTTTCAGGTTTTTAATAAACAGGTCGATATCCAGCGGTTTCAATTCGGCATTTCCATGTAATGAAAACATCATTTACTTTCGAACAATCCCAACCTGTTCGACCAAGACTCGCGTGAAAACCAAGTGCATCCGTCAAGCGGCAGCAGGACGGATGCATCAGTGAATGCAGGGGGTTATCCGGGGTTATTCTTTGGGATGGCACTCAATGCAGCCGGTGGGACCGGTTTTGGAAAGGGTGCCTTTAATCCCTTTTATCGACATTTCTCTTTTTTTGTTTTCTTCTTTTATTTCCTTATGGCAAACAATGCATTGTTCATGATAAGCAGTCTTGTAATAGCGATAGTCTTCATCCTCATCCGTCATTAAAAGGGAAGTGGATGAATCGTGGCATCCTGATGTCATGCAGCTTATATTTTCGGCATCTCCGGTCCATTCATGGTGGCATTTTTTACAACTATAATCAAAATGCACCGAATGTGGAAATTCCACAGGAGCCCTTTCCGCTTCAACGCCTTCCGGCGGCGACAAGGTAATCGTTCCCAAAGGTATGCACAGTTCCCCGTTATTTGAGTCGGCAAAAACATTTCCCATGAAAAATCCCGTCATCACAATGCATGAAATCAAAACAAAAATCTTCTTCATCCTATCCTTCCTCCTGCTTAAAGAAAATAAATGATAATATGCTGTTTTCATATAAAATATGCTTTCATGGATCAGGTAAGCGCCTGATCTGAAACGGTTCATTTTGTATTTTTTCCCGTCTAACTACTTTGATGACGTCAGAATGTCAAGAAAACTTCGATATTTCCATAATAGAATTTATCCGATTCAAAATGGAAGGATGGGAATAATCAAGGAAAAAAAATATCAAGGAACAGGAAAATAAACATGAAAATTGCTGCGATGTTTATTTTCATTTTATCCGACCAACCGTATCTGTATAAATCGCATGCCCATTTCACTTAAACGCCAAAAACAATCCCGATATTGCAAACAGGTATGGCAGGATAATTGATTTATTATCCTTTAAATGCGTCTGAACGCTTCATTTCAAACACCTTTATTTGACTTTCCTCAAGGATATTTACGATTATTATTGACAAAATGTCGTTTTTTTGAATTTTATCTATTTTGTTTAGGCTGATTTAAATCAGGCCGTCAATATCAATTCCGTATATTTCATCCCCTTAAAGTGCGCCGAAGGAAAGGAGAAGGATGCATGAAAATCATTGAAGATGCTATTAAAAGAGGAGCTAAAACACTATCGGAGAACGAATCAAAACAATTGCTGTCTGAGTACGGTATTCCGATTACAAAGGAAAAAGTTGTCAACTCCGAGGAGGATGCGGTGGATGCGGCGGCTGAAATAGGGTATCCCGT
>CAYLRU010000019.1:0-53005 GCA_964386565.1 uncultured Desulfobacteraceae bacterium
TTTTTAACCTTACCCATGGGGATTGAAAAATTCAATTCATAAAACCGGTAAAGTTTGATATATGATGATCCATGGATCTGAAAATTTAATTTCTTACTTTAGTTAATAAGATACAATATATTGATTTATTGTTGTATATTTTATTCTCCTGAATTATTTCACTTTGTATGAAACAAAAAGAACCCATTGCCGTTGTCGGGATTTCAGGGCTTTTTCCGGGAGCACCCGATTTAAATCATTTCTGGAATAACCTCATCAACAAACAGGATGCTGTTTCAGAGGTACCTCCGGACCGATGGATTGCACCTTCCGGATTCATGGTCCATCAGGGCAGGATACCGGACAAGGCGTATTCCATGCGCTCCTGCCTTATTTCCGATTTTTCAACGGATCCCAAGGGCCTCAATATTGACGAAGATGTTTTAGAGGCCCTGGATCCTCTTTATCACATGGTGCTTCATACCGGGAAAACAGCCCTGGACCAATGCAGCCTGTCCTCTGTTGATCGGAAGAAAATCGGTGTCTGCCTGGCCGCCATTGTTCTCCCAACAGATGGATCAACCCGGATCACCAGGCGGATTTTGGGCCGCAATTTCTCGAAAACTCTTTTTGGGCCGGACTTGTTTCACTCTTCACACCAGCATACGGCCTTACCCCGTCAGGCGTGCCTGTCTGCGAAAGTAGCCGGATTTCCGGCAACACTGCTTGCCAAGGCATTAACTTTAGGCGGCGGCGCGTTTACCCTGGATGCGGCCTGCGCCTCCTCCCTGTACGCCGTGAAACTCGCCTGCGACGAACTTCAGGCAAACCGTGCCGATGTTATGCTGGCCGGGGGGGTTTCCCGGCCGGATGCCCTGTTTACTCAGGTGGGTTTTTCCCAGCTCCAGGCTCTCTCCCCTTCCGGACGCTGCGCCCCGTTTGATGAAAGCGCGGATGGTTTGGTAGTCGGTGAAGGTGCGGGTATTCTGGCATTAAAGCGGCTTCAAGACGCCGTTCGCGACAATGATACGATTTACGGGTTGATTCGCGGCATTGGATTGTCAAATGACATGCGCGGCAATCTCCTGGCGCCGGATACCGAGGGGCAGGTGCGGGCCATGCGACAGGCTTATCACAACGCCGGATGGCGTCCGGATGATGTGGATCATATCGAATGCCATGGCGCAGGAACCCCCGTGGGCGACAGGATTGAACTCAATTCTTTAATAGAACTCTGGAAAGACGTCAAATGGGCGACCGGCCAATGCCCCATCGGTTCGGTCAAGTCCGCCATCGGCCATCTGCTGACCGGCGCCGGTGCGGCCGGAATCATCAAGACCCTTTTGGGCCTTACCAATCAGACCCTGCCGCCGTCGCTGAATTTCACCCGTCCTCCCAAGAACAGTCCGCTGCATGAAAGTCCTTTCCGGGTTCAGACAGAACCCGAGCCCTGGCCGGTGAGAAATATTCATACGCCACGGCGTGCGGCAGTCAGCGCCTTTGGTTTCGGCGGCATTAACGGCCATCTTCTGCTGGAAGAGTGGCAGGGCTCGTCCGATCCCGCCCCTGCAGCAGATCCACCCTCAATCAAGATTCCGTCTTCAAAATCCCCTGATCCCGTCTGCGTCTGTACGATGGAAACCCGCGACACGCACATACCCGTAGCGATTGTCGGCATGGACACGTTTTTTGGCTCCCTTCCCTCTTTACGGGCCTTTCAGGAGGCCGTCTTCAGAGGAGAATCAACGTTCCGGAATCGTCCCCGGCTCAGGTGGAAAGGCTGCGACGATCTGTTGGAGCAGGAGCACGGCCTGGGACGGCTTTGGGGCAATTTCATGGAAAATTTTGACCTGCTCTTCAATGATTTCCATATTCCACCCCGGGAAATTCCGGATATTTCACCCCAGCAACTGTTGATACTCAAAGTTGCGGCAGCGGCCATGAAAGACGCCGGCATGTCCCTTGCCGGGAAACGTCCGAAAATGAGCGCCTTGATCGGCATCGGGTTTGATTTTGAAACCACGACGTTTCATCTGAGATGGGGATTGTACGAGCAGGTCAGAAAATGGAACCGGGAATATCGCCTGAATCTCACCGACCGTCAGCTTGATGCCTGGCAAGAGAAACTGATGAATGAGATGGGACCGCCCTTAACCGCGGTAAGAACCATCGGTGATCTGGGAAGTATCGTGGCCAGCCGGATCGCCAGGGAGTTTCAATTCGGCGGACCGAGCTTTTCTGTTTCAAACGACGAGGCCTCGGGGTTAAAAGCCCTTGAAATCGGTATCCGGTTTCTGCAACAGCGTGAAACCGACGCTGTCCTGGTAGGTGCCGTGGACTTGTTCGGCGATGCCAGAAGCATTGTCTGTCGAAACGGTGTACGGCCGTTTTCAAAATCCAATCATATCCGGCCCTTTGATTCGGAAGCAGACGGAACCCTGCCCGGAGAAGGGGCTGCGGCCGTCGTACTGAAACGGCTGGACGATGCCTTAAAAGACGGCAACCGAATCTATACCGTAATTCAGGGGGTTGGAAACGCTTCGAACGGATTTGGAGATGTTGATTATTTAGACGACAGGACCTATATCCGCTCCATGGCGCAGGCTTTTTCAGATGCAGGTATATCACCGGATTCCGTCAGCTTCATTGAAACCCATGGAAGCGGTGATCCTGTTGAAGACGAGGTTGAATACAATGCTTTTCATGGCTTTTTTAACCGCCGCGACAATGTTGCCGGGGCTTGTGCCATCGGATCCACCAAACCGGTCATCGGGCACACCGGGGCTGCGGCAGGTCTTGCCTCGGTTGTCAAAACCGCACTTTGCCTGTATCAGAAAATTCTTGCGCCGATCAAGGGATATCAACGGTCCAGAATCCCATGGAATGCCGATATGTTTCACATGCCGGCGGTTTCCCATTACTGGCTCAAAGACAGCAAAAACGGCCCTAGGAACGCATTGGTTTGCGCAATGACCACGGATGGCAACTGTATGCATGTGGTGATGTCGGAAACAGACGATCTCTCACGACAAAATATTCATCCGGAGGTGATTTCACAGATACGCCGGGAACGACAAAAACCCGCCGGGATGATGCCTTACGGTCTGTTTACGGTCACCGCATCGAACAAGTCCGGGCTGATGGAGAAGTTAAACGTCCTGTCAAAATTCGTTTCAGCCCCCCATAACAAGGTTCTGCCCTTGGAAGCTGTTGCCAGAAACTGGTACCGGTCTTATCCCGGCAATCCGGGTTCGGATTTTTCCCTTGTCATCATCGCCGGCAATCAAACCCGCCTTGATCAATGGATATCCCGGGGAAAACAAGCGGTTTCGGATGACCGGCACACGAGCGTCACCGGGCCGGAAGGTGTTTTTTATTCACCGGAGCCGCTGGGCACCCAAGGCCGGATCGGTTTCATCTATCCCGGGTCGGGCAATCATTATGTGGGCATGGGGCGGGATATCGGCGTTTTATGGCCTGAAGTGCTTCGTAAAATGGAATATGAAACCGCATCTCTGAAATCCCAGATGCTGCCACACTGTTATGTTCCCTGGCGAACGAACTGGGAAGACGGTTGGGAAAAACAGGCATATGACGTCATCGTGTCCGATCCCCTTCACATGATCTTCGGCCAGGTGGTGTACGGATGCCTGATGACGGAACTCGTTCTTCAGTTTAAAGTCCGGCCGAATGCAGTCATCGGGTACAGTCTGGGACAGTCCACCGGGTATTTTGCCCTCAAGGCATGGCCGGATCGTGAACAGATGCTTGACCGCATGCTGAAAACGGATCTTTTTACCACTCAACTGGCCGGACCGTGCAATGCGGCCCGCAGCATGTGGCGTATACCGCCGGATCAGGCTGTGGACTGGTGCGCCGCAGTGGTCAACCGTTCGAAAAATGACGTGTATAAAGCAGTGAAAAAATATCCGTTTGCCAGGCTTTTAATCGTCAACACGCCCAGTCAATGTGTCATCGGCGGCAGAAAGCCCGATGTCATCGCCACCATTCAGGATTTAAACTGTGAATCGGTTTTTTTAGACGGTGTGGTGACGGTTCACTGCGATGCAGCAATACCTGCAGCAGATGCTTACAAGGCCCTGCATCTGTTTCCCGTCACCCCCCCTGAAAACGTAACGTTTTACAGTTGCGCCCACGGTCGGGCCCAGGACCTTACCGGCCAAAGCGCTGCAGAGTCCATTTTAAAACAGGCCCTTGAAGGATTTGATTTTTCCCGTACCATTCAACAGGCCTATGATGACGGCATTCGGATTTTTCTTGAAATGGGGCCCCATGCATCCTGTACAGGCATGATTCGAAATATTTTACAGGGCCGTCCCCACTTGGCCACATCCGTCAGTTTCAGGGGGGAAAACGATTACCTGACCCTTATAAAATGCCTCGGCGCCCTTATAGCGGAACGCATCCCCGTGGACCTGGCGGCCCTGTATGGCGACAGAGCTTACCCCCCGGCGATTGTTGATACATCCTTGCCCGAAAAAAACCGTGTCATCACCATATCCATCGGCGGCAAGGCCCCCTCCCCTGCCTTGCCCCAAGGCATCAGAACAGGTCGGCAGACAAATACCCCCCCATCATCGGAAATACGGGAAAGTACGGTTAACGCTTCTATCGACGATAAGCCTGACGCCCATTCACCCGAGTTGCTGTACAGGAATCTCATGGCCGCCATTCCCGAAATTAATGAGGCAACAGCCAAGGCCCA
Source organism: uncultured Desulfobacteraceae bacterium (assembly GCA_964386565.1). Classification (GTDB taxonomy): domain Bacteria; phylum Desulfobacterota; class Desulfobacteria; order Desulfobacterales; family UBA5616; genus CAYLRU01. The sequence goes on from CAYLRU010000019.1 coordinate 4,706, forward strand.
CGAGATGTATCTCTCCCTTTCTTCGGATATCGAAAAAAACCACGCCCGAGCCTTTGAACTCCGGAACCGTTTGCTGGAAATGTTGATATCCGATCCGAATACGGCGGCAGATCCTTCTTTTTTCCCTGTTGAAAAACCACCTGGAAATACGGTTGAATTCCAGCAACAAGAGAATTCTCCGAATATCCTTGACCGGGCCGGAAAAAATCTTCAAACACAGGCCCGGGATAAAATCGCGTTTTCAAGAGAGATGTGCATGGAATTTGCCGTGGGATCCGTGGCCAAGGTCCTCGGCCCTGAATTTGCCGTAATCGATACGTATGAAAAACGGGTCCGTCTGCCTAATGAACCCCTGATGCTGGTGGACCGCATTATTTCGGTGGAGGGTGAAAAATGTTCTTTGAAAGGCGGCAAAATTATTACAGAACATGATGTTCTTGCCAATGCATGGTATCTGGACGGGGGAAAGGCGCCGGTCTGCATTTCCGTGGAAGCCGGCCAGGCCGACCTGTTTCTGTGTTCCTACTTGGGCATTGATCACGAGGTCAAGGGAAAGAGGGCTTACCGCCTGCTGGATGCCACCGTGGAATTTCACCGGGGCCTTCCGGAACCCGGAGACACCATCCAGTATCACATCGAAATCGACAGATTCGTCCGCCAGGGAGAAACCTATTTATTCTTCTTCCATTTCAGGGGATTTATCCGAAACATGCCCCTGATCACCATGACCAACGGATGTGCGGGTTTTTTTACCGACGCGGAAGTGAAAAATTCCGGGGGTATTCTGCCGACCGGAAAAAACCGAAATGCAATATCCCTGACCCGGGACACGAACATCTACAGACCTGTCCGGTTTGACACGAAACATCTCTCTGATGACGCGGTCTCCGCTTTGAGAAAGGGGGATGCAGCAGCCTGTTTCGGCCCTGATTTTAATGGAATCACCATTCCGGAAAATCTCAGACTGCCCGGAGGCGCCATGAAGCTGATCGACAGGGTGCTGCATATGGATCCGAAGGGGGGGCGTTACGGGTTGGGTGTCATTCGTGCGGAAGCAGACGTTCATCCGGATGACTGGTTTTTAACCTGTCATTTTATGGATGACATGGTGATGCCCGGGACCCTCATGTATGAATGCTGCACCCACACCTTACGCATATTTCTCCAGCAGATGGGATGGGTATCGGATAATCCCGAAGCCTGCTATGAACCGAAAATCGGTGTCCATGCAGCGCTGAAATGCCGGGGCCCGGTGACCCCTGAAACCCGGCACGTTCACTACGAAGTTGAAATAAGAGAGATCGGGTATGACCCGGAACCCTATGTGCTCGCGGATGCCCACATGTATGCAGACGGTCATTATATCGTCCTGTTCAGAAACATGTCGCTGAAGCTCTCCCACTCAAACGAAAACGACCTGCGGACGTTCTGGAAAAAACATGCACGGAACCGGGCCGAAATAAACAGCGACAAATCCCGAACACCGCTGTTCAACCGAGAAGATCTCCTCGAATTTGCACTGGGCAGCCCCGCAAAATCTTTCGGCGCCCCATACCAACCCTTTGAAAAAAACCGCTTCATTGCCAGGCTTCCCAATCCCCCGTATTTATTGATGGATCGTATTGTCCGGTGTGAACCGCGGCCCTGGGTATTAAAACCCGACGGATGGGTAGAAGCCGAATTTGATGTGTCACCGGATCACTGGTATTTTTTTGCCAACAAATCCAGTACCATGCCCTATGCCGTGCTCCTGGAGATCGCCCTGCAACCCTGCGGATGGCTGGCCGCTTATATGGGCTCGGCCCTTAAAAGCGACAAGGATTTGAAATTCAGAAACCTGGATGGAAACGCCGTCCAATACGCGGAAGTCCCCCAAATACGGACGACCCTGACCACCCAAGTCCGGCTGAAACAGGTTTCCACGGCAGGTGACATGATCATTGAATCCTTTGAATTCACGGTTCGAAACGGCGATGTCGTCATTTATGCGGGAGATACCACATTCGGTTTTTTCACCGAACAGGCCATGCTGAAACAGAAGGGCATACGGGATGCAGAAAAGCGGCGATATATGCCTTCTGAAGACAGTTTTAATAACGTTCCCTTCTGCATATTGGAGAAAACCGCGCCGCTGATGCCGGATGATCCGGACTTCACCCCCGAAACCCATCCGCCCGGTTCCCCTTCTCTGCCGGCAAAAGCCCTGCTCATGATCGATGAAGTGCAGACCTATCTGCCTGGCGGCGGCCCTTCCGGCATGGGATATATCCGGGGCGTCAAAACGGTTGACCCCGATGAATGGTTTTTTTCCGCCCATTTCTTCCAGGACCCGGTTTGTCCCGGATCCCTGGGCATTGAATCCTTTATCCAGTTGTTGAAATTTATCGCACTTGACAAATGGAATGGCTTGACGAATTACACCCGATTTGAAATGATGCCCGGTAAAGAGCACCGGTGGTCCTATCGGGGCCAGATCATCCCGCAAAACAGACAGGTCGAGGTAGAAGCCACGGTCATCGAAATCCAGGACACCCCCGTACCGGCCATCATGGCAAACGGGTTTTTAAAAGTGGACGGCATGGTTATCTATGAAATGAAAAATTTCGGCATACAGGTCGTGAAAGAATAAATAATGACGGAATTTCATTACACAAAAGTATATATTGATGCATTCGGGTATGAACTGGCACCAAACGTGGTGACCTCTGAAGACCTGGAACACCGTCTTGAGCCGGTCTACAATGCCTTGAGACTTCAAAAAGGAACCCTTGAGGCCATCACCGGCATCAGTGAGAGACGATTCTGGGATCCCGGATTTAAAGTCAGCCGTGGAGCTGTTTCGGCCGGTCAAAAAGCCCTGGCACGATCGGACATTTCAACGGATGATATCGGCATGTTGATTTACGGCGGCGTCTGCCGGGATAACCTGGAACCGTCAACCGCCTGTACCGTGGCCGATGGTCTGGGACTTTCTTCCCACACGCTTATATATGATATATCAAACGCCTGCCTGGGGATATTAAACGGAATGGTGGAAATTGCCAACGCCATTGAACTGGGTCAGATCAGAGCGGGACTGGTTGTGTCCTGCGAGTCGGCCCGTCAGATCATTGATACCACCATCAACCGGCTGCTGGCTGAAAAGAACATGGATACCTTTAAAAAAACCATTGCCACTCTCACCGGCGGTTCCGGCGCCGTAGCAGTACTGGTGACGGATTCATCTTTATCCTGCACCGGGCACCGGCTCAGGGGCGGCATTGCGAAAAGCGCCGCCAAGTATCACATGCTGTGCACCTGGGGACCTGATACCGGAATCCCCGCGGCCGGAGACCAGGTCATGGAAACAGACTCGGTTGGCGTATTAAACAACGGGGTTCAATTGGGTGTGGAAACGTTCAGATTGTTTAAACAGCAGATGGGCCTTTCCGAAAACCAGCCGGACAAGGTCATCTGCCACCAGGTGGGCGCCACCCATCAGCGAACCGTCCTTGACGCCATGGAAATCCCCCATGAAAAAGACTTTACAACATTTCAATACCTGGGCAATATCGGAACCGTTTCCCTTCCCATTACCGCCGCCATCGGCGACGAAAGAGGGTTTCTTGAGCCGGGTGACCAGGTTGGATTTCTGGGCATCGGTAGCGGGTTAAACTGTTTAATGCTGGCTGTTGACTGGTAGTGCCATGGAGACCTTCAAACCCTTAAACCTGCCGGAAGCCGTTCGGGCCCTTTATCCGTTTGAGTCCAAATGGGCGGATATCAATGGATTTAAATACCATTACGTGGATGAAGGCTCGGGCGAACCGGTCGTCATGATCCACGGAAATCCCACATGGTCGTTTTATTTCCGGGAATTGATCAAGGGACTGTCCCGGCGATATCGGACCATTGCACCGGACCACATCGGCTGCGGCCTGTCCGACAAGCCGGGTACCCACGAATATGACTTTCGTTTAAACAGCCGGATCAACGATCTTGACCTTTTTCTCCAATCCCTTGATTTAAAACAACAGCTCACCCTGATTCTTCATGACTGGGGCGGCATGATCGGAATGGCGTATGCCGTAAAACACCCCGATAAAATCGGCCGTATTGTGGTGCTGAACACAGCCGCTTTCCTGCCGCCCCATGACAAGCCCATCCCGTTGCGCCTTAAGTTGATTCGAAGTATCAGGGCCTTTGCCGGACCGGCGGTATTGGGATTGAATCTGTTTGCCCGGGCCGCGGTATACATGGCTGCAGCAAAAAAACTGCCCCGACCGGTAAAACTGGGACTTCTGGCGCCTTACAATTCATGGCACAATCGACTGGCCACCCTGAAATTTGTCCAGGACATTCCGCTGAATCCAAACGATCCCAGCTATGCCACGGTCAAGGAAGCGGAACAAAATCTTCATTTGCTGTCGCATATTCCCATGCTGATTCTCTGGGGTGAACGCGATTTTGTGTTTGACATGGACTACCTAAAAGAATGGCGGGATCGCTTTCCTTCGGCAGCCGTTCACACATTTAACGATGCCGGGCATTATATCGTGGAAGATGTTCCGGAAAAAGTACTCGGGCATATAACGCTCTTTTTAGATCAACAAGCCATAAACAGTAACTTGTGAGCCATATGGAATCCGACAACCCCATTTTTAACATTGCGTCGCGTCTTAAGGAGCAGGCATTGCGACATCCCTACCGGCGGGCGGTGGTTACCCCATCCTTTCGGGACAAAAACGGTCGTATCGCCTATACCCATCTGACGTTTGAACAACTGGATGAAGAATCCGACTCCCTGGCTTATGGACTGGCGAACATCGGAATCACCCACGGGACAAGAACCATTATGATGGTCAAACCCGGCATTGAATTTTTTGTTCTGACCTTTGCACTGTTTAAAGCGGGAGCCGTTCCCGTGATGGTGGATCCGGGCATGGGAATCCACCGTATGCTTTTGTGCTTAAGAGAAAGTGACCCCGATGCATTCATCGGTATTCCAAAGGCCCATTTATTAAGAATCCTTTATCCAAAATACTTCAAATCCGTAAAAACATGGGTCACCGTTGGGCGCAGATGGCTGTGGGGCGGGCATGTGTGCAACAACCTGTTAAAGCCCATGGAGAAACCGTTTCCCATGGCCAAAACACGGTTGAACGACATGGCCGCCATCCTGTTTACAACGGGCAGCACAGGTCCGGCCAAGGGTGCCGTTTACACCCACGGTATATTTGACGCCCAGATAAGGTTTATCCGGTCCTATTTCGACTTCGGCGATAATGAAATAGACCTGCCCACCTTCCCCCTGTTCGCCCTTTTTGATCCGGCACTGGGAATCACCGCAGTCATTCCGGACATGGACCCTACAAAGCCGGCCCAGGCAAACCCCGCTAAGATTTTAGAAGCGATATACAATCAGGGCGCCACCAATATGTTCGCATCACCTGCCCTGTTGAACCGCATCGGGCAATTCTGCACGAAAAACAAATTCAGGCTTCCGTCGTTAAAACGCGTGGTGTCCGCCGGGGCCCCGGTATCACCTGCCAATATTTCTCAGTTCTCGGCATTGCTCCGGGATGAGGTTGAAATACACACGCCTTACGGTGCAACCGAAGCGGTCCCCATCATCGCCATCGGCAGCAAGGAAATTCTGACGGAAACCGCAAAACTCAGCGAAAAAGGTTATGGTTTGTGCGTGGGAAGACCGATTTCCGATATAGACGTGGAAATCATTAAAATTACGGATAAACCCATTAAACACTGGTCTTATGACTTGGTGGCGGGTGACGGGGAAATCGGAGAAATCGCCGTTAAAGGCGATCTCGTGTCAAAAATGTATTACAAGCGACCCAAAGCAAATGCGCTGGCAAAAATATATGACGGCGACCAAGTATGGCACAGGATGGGCGATCTGGGATGGCGGGATAACAAAGGAAGAATCTGGTATTGCGGACGAAAAAGCCATCGGGTTGTCACCAAAAACGGCAGTCTGTTTACCATTCCCTGCGAAGCCATCTTCAACGCCCATCCGGAAGTCTTCAGAAGCGCCCTGGTAGGCGTGGGGCAGCGGCCCAGTCAAAAACCGGTAATCATTATCGAACTTAAAAAAAAGCATGGCCGGCGATCCAAAAAGAAACTCGGGCAGGAGTTGCTGAAACTGGCCAAAAGCAGCATACTGACGGAAAACATCGACACCATCCTGTTTTACAAAAATTTTCCCGTGGATATCCGGCACAACGCCAAAATTTACAGGGAAAAGCTGGCGGTATGGGCGGCCAAGAAGGTTAAGTAAGATCATCATGCCTTGAAAAAGGAGCTTTTGTGACACACGCAAAACCGGTAAAAGTCCTGGTGACCGGCGGCGGCGGTTTTCTGGGAAAGGCCATTGTAAGGCGGTTGCTTCATCGCGGCGATGAAGTGTTCAGCTTTTCCCGGGGCGACTACCCGGAGCTTTCCGAAATGGGCGTCACCCAACTGAGGGGCGACCTGGGCGACAAGGAGGCTGTTGAAAAGGCATGCCGGGAAATGAACCTTGTTTTTCACACTGCAGCCAGAGCCGGGGTTTGGGGCAAATATGAAGATTTTTACAGGACCAATGTTACAGGCACCCAAAACATTATTGATGCCTGCAAAAAGCATCATGTAAAACGATTGATATACACCAGTTCGGCCAGCGTCATCTACAATGGGAAAAACATGATCGGAAAAGACGAATCCCTTCCCTACCCTGACCGGTACATGACCCATTACCCCAAAACCAAGGCCATGGCGGAAAAAAAGGTGATTGGCGCGGCTGATAAAGACCTGTCGGCCCTGGTTTTGAGACCCCACCTGATCTGGGGTCCGGAAGACAACCACCTGGTTCCACGGATCATTGAAAGGGCCCACCGGCTGGCCATTGTGGGAAACGGTAAAAACATCGCCGATACCATCTATATCGACAACGCAGCCGAAGCCCATCTCATGGCGGCGGACAAACTGCTGGAAAACCCGGAACTCTCCGGAAACATCTATTTCATCAGCCAGGACGATCACATCCCGGTCTGGGAAATGATCAACCGTATTCTTGCCGCTGCCGGACGCCCCCCGGTGAAACGCCGCATACCGGCGGCCCTGGCCTGGCTTGCCGGCGGAATATTGGAACTGATTTACAAAACAGCGGGCATTCAAAGCGAGCCCCGGATGACCCGGTTCGTGGCCCGGGAACTGGCCACCTCTCACTGGTATGATATCAGCGCGGCAAAAAGGGACCTGGGGTTTTTCCCCCGGGTATCGACCGAAGAAGGATTAAAGCGCCTTGAAAAATGGCTCAGGGAAAAGGGTCTTTCAAGGGGTATAAGAAAAATCTAACCCAAGTTAACGGCATTGACTTAAAAATTAATACTTTTTTATAAAGGATCAATAAAATGGACCTCACCGACATTCTGCCGCTGGAAAAATGGATGGAGATCGAAAAGGATATTAATGAAAAATTCGGACTCGACGTGAACGTCTTTAATCCCAACGGATACAGAATCACGGACTTTAAATCCTGGGCCAACAACCTCTGCCCGGCCATCAAGGACACGGACAAGGGACAGAGCTTCATCTGCGCCGTTGCCCACATGAACGTGGCCGCCATCGCCAGAAATACCAGGAACGCCGTTATTGAGGAATGCGACGCCGGCCTGGTGAAAATGGTGGTGCCCATTATTGTAAACGACGAATTCGTCGGCGCCATTGGTGCTTGCGGCGCATTGCTTGACGATGGTGAAGCAGACGAATTTCTGATCAATAAAATCACGGAAATCGACGAGGAAAAGATTCAAAACCTGGCCGAAAGCATAAAATCAATCTCTTCTGAAAAAGCCGGGGAAATCGTCAAATACATCAAAGGGAAAATTGATGGTGTCATAAGCGGCATCTCGCCATAAATAAACCCGCCGCCGCAAGCGGATGCGGACGGGGTATTAAAAATCATAATCAAAGACGTACACGGAAGCGGTTTTAAATCATTCCGCCGCCATTGCTCTTTCCACATTAAGATTCATCTTCCGGAGAGAAGAACTGAACGCATAAAAAAGAAGCGCAATGATCATGGCCATGACAGATGCCGATCCTACGGCAAGCGGAGCACCGTACAACTCGGCAAGGGCCGCCACCGGAAACGTCCCCAGCATGGGAAGGGAAAACGACATCATGAGAAAGCTTGAAATTCTTCCACGGACATGATCGGGAATGATAAGCTGGATTGCCGTATTGTTCAGCGTGTTAAAGATACTGGCAAAAATACTTGACAGAAAAACGAATACAAGCGCCAGAAGAAAATATGGACTGAATGCGAAACCCAGCAAAAAAAGACCGAACAACGTCATGCTTATCATCATCCATCCGAGGCGTCGTGTTGTATTTCCGATGGATGCAACCCAAATGGATCCGACAACCCCGCCGGCCCCACCCAGAGCACTCAGCATCCCCAGCCCTTTTGATCCGACATCCCAGATCTTTTCTGCAAAAACGACCAGCAGATTCTGGAACGGCATGGCCAGAAACATGGGGATCAGGCCGAACAGTAAGAGAACCAGTACAAGCCTGTTTTCCTGAACATACACAAACCCGCCAATAATGCTTCTGCCCACCGATACCCGTTGGGTTTTGTCCGGAGCCGGAGCGTTGTCTACACCAAGCATGCAGAGAATTCCCGATCCAAAAAGTATGACACCGACGATATATGTATTTGCCACTCCGATCGCATCGATTAAAAAACCGGCCGTTGCCGGGCCGACAATGCGCGTGGTGTTCATTCCAGCCATATTGATGCCGATGGCCCTGCCAAGACCGAATTTACCGACAATATTAACCACAATGGCGGTACGGGCCGGCATAATGAACGGGAAAACACATCCCATCAGAACGGCGCCGCAGAGCAGGTGCCAGAATTGCAGTTTGTCGGAAAAAACCAGCAGCGCAATGGTTAATTCGCTGAGCAATACCAGTGACTGCCCCAGGATGATGAGATTCCGCCTGTCCATGCGATCTGAAATGACACCGCCAACAGGTGCGATAAAGAACATGGGAACGGCGATGGCAACCATCACCGCGCCCAGCGCAAGTTCGCTTTCCGTCAGTTTGAACGCCAGCCATGCCCGTACAACGCCCTGGCTGCCCATGGCAAAGAAAAACGCCATGTTGCTTCCGAAAAGCCAACGGAACTGGGATGACCGAAGGGGTGATACCTCAATTGTTGGTTTTATTTTCATTAATCCCGGTCCGGTGCCGATCGAATATACACATCCTGCTGGGGAAACGGTATTTGAATATTTTCCTTCCGAAAGCGTTTGTAAATTTCCGTATTCAAAATATGCAGCATCCTGCCCCGCAGGACCGGCTTTTCCACCCAGCACAGCAGCTCATGATCAAGGCTCGAATCCCCAAAAGACCTGAAACGCACACGGGGCTCGGGTGTATCACAGACATCCGGAAGACTTTCAGCCACATCAAGGAGAACATTGTGCACCTTGTCGATATCCGATCCGTAAGCCACTCCCACCTTGACACGGATCCTGTATTTCTCATGGGGACCGCCCGCCTCGTTGATGATCTTGGTGTTTCCCATAATGGAATTGGGAATGGTGATCTCCACATCGTCCCGTGTCAGCAAACGGGTGCTGCGAATCCCGATATTCGTCACCTCACCCCGTTCGCCGGAATCCAGAACGATGAAATCACCAAGTTTATAGGGAGCATCAGCCACGATAAAAACACCGGAAAACAGGTTGGCCAACGTGTCTTTTGCTGCAAAAGAAATCGCCAGACCCAGTATTCCGGCCGAAGCCATCCATGCGGTCACATCAATCTTCCATGCCAGCAAAACGAAATAAGCGGCCAGAGCCACCACCAGGATCATTATCAGGTTGTTATACAGGGGAAGTGTACGGTCCTGAATCAAGAAAAGCCGGCTTTCGTCACAGCTCACCTGCCGAAGCAACAACTTCATGAAGCGGGCACCTGCCACTGCCCACAGAAATATGGCCACTGTTTTCAACCCGCTCAGGGTCAGAAAATGAAGCGTTTCCGGTACGGACAGCCGTTCGGTCGCCATGGCCAGACCGAAAAGCATGATGCTCACAAATACGGGCCTGTGAAAAATGCCGAGAACCTGGTCATCCAGGGTGAACTGGGTCTTTTTTACCCATCGTCCCAATACCCGGTTGACGATCACGTCCAGGATTTTCGCCATGGCGTAAAACAGGATAATAATTAAAATGGCCTGGAGATAAGGGTTCGGGGCTATCTTTGCCATAGCCTCCAGCAGTTCTTTAGCGATATCACCATACATGTAATCCTCCGATTTTTAAACTGAAGCATTGTTGCCGATTCCGTGGGGCCCTTATAATCCGAATTCACCGGGCACATGAAGCCGCTTTCGGTTGGCCTTTTTTATACCAAGGGCATCGTCGGCAATCAGCAAGCGCATGATGTTGGCAGTGCCCTCTCCAATCTGGTATAATTTGGAATCCCGGTAATACTTTTCAACGGGCAGTTCCAGGGAATAGCCCATTCCGCCGTGAATTTCCATGGCCAGTCCGGCTGCCTTGACCACGGCTTCACCGGCAAAGTATTTGGCCACGGCGATTTCCCGGGTAAACGGCCTACCCTGATCATTCAACCAGGCCCCCCTTCTCACCAACAATCTTGCAGCCTCGGTAGATGACACCATTTCAGCGACAGCGCCCTTCACCAACTGGTACTGTGCGATAGGATTTCCGAACTGAACCCGCTTGTTGGCATATTCCACCGAACAGTCGATACAGGCCTGGGCCAGTCCCACCGCGCCGCTGGCCACGCTGATCCGCCCCCTGTCCAGGGCGGTCATCGCTACCTTGAACCCTTGTCCCCACTCACCCAGAAGGTTTTCTTTGGGTGCCTTGACATCTTTTAAATGGATTTCAGCAATGGGAGATGACTTATCACCCAGCTTGGGGGTTTCACGGGTGGTCCATCCGGGCTGTTCGGTCTCCACGACAACAGCGCAGATTCCCTTGTGTTTGAGGTCCCGGTTAAACGTTGCATAAACAACGGCAATATCAGCCACGGTGCCGTTTGAAATCCATGTTTTCGACCCGTTCAGCAGAAAATGATCCCCCCTGTCTTCAATCATCGTTTCGATGGCGGAGATATCCGATCCGGCATTGGGTTCGGAAAAACAGGTACACCCCAGTTTTTTCGCCAGCACGAGGTCTTTTACGTACTTTTCCCGTACCGACGGCAATCCCCATTCCATGATCGTATAAGGCACGGTGACGGCCTGGAGGTTGAACAGGGACCGCATGCCGGAATCCACCCGCGATATCTCCTCGCATACAACGGAATGCGCCAGGAATCCAAGCTCTGAACCACCGAACCTGAAAGGAAAGGCACACCCGAAAAATCCAAGTTCACCCATCTTGGCCACCAGGTCCCGTTTGAATTCATCTTCCTTGACTCTCGGCAGAATTTCCTTCAGCGCGAATCTTCGTGCTTCTTTTTGTATGGCTTTTATTTCCGGTATCAAATCAAAGTCCATTTTTTTCTCCCTTTAAAAATCCAAGATAATCCTCGTGAACAAGGCTGTAATGGTTACTCATCCGTATTTGGGATGGATTAAATCTTAAATATCTTATCTGATTTTATCTCATGAAAACCTTGCTTTCGGACAAGAAAAATTATTGATATTAAATCAAAAATCACCCCTGTCGTCAATCAAAACCCGACTCGGCCAAACCGCGATATCCGGAACAAAAGGTAATAAAAAGAGACTCGTCATAATGCCACGGCGCTTACCCTTTGCATTTCAGCTTTCGTCCTTTTCCCCGAACAGATCTTAAATAAATCTGGAATACTGCCTTATGTTATGCTACATTGAGGATTAATAATGACAGGTTTCCGATATCAATACCCCCGCCGGAAAAAATGCAATGCCTGATAAAACCACGGCCCGTCAAGGTCCTCGATTCGACCAACCATGTTCACGGCATTTATGCAGCCGATTTCTTGCCGACCTCGGTGCGGCGACAATCAAGAGGGACAGGAGGAGAAAATGAAAAAAAACGACGCAAAAACTGAAATCTCCCCTGGATATGAAACCAGGGACGGCATGTCCCGTCGGCAGTTTTTGAAAGCCACGGGAACTGCTGTGGCGATGGGATTGATGACCGGAATGGGCCCCTTTACCCGGCCCCTTTTCGCCGGCGGCTTTGACGAATACCTCGAATATGACGCACTGGCTCTTGCGGATCTTGTACGAAGAAAGCAGGTAAAACCTGAAGAACTGCTTGAATCGGCTATTTCCCGGATCGAAACGATCAATCCAAAAATAAACGCCGTTGTTACCAAGATGTATGATGAAGCCCGCCGCACCATTGCCGGAGGGCTTCCTGACGGTCCGTTTAAAGGCGTTCCATTCCTGTTAAAAGATCTGGGAGCGAGTTATGCCGGGGCCCGTGCCACTTCCGGATCACGTCTTCTTGCCGATTACGTGCCGGACTATGACAGCGAGCTGGTCAAACGATACAAAAAAGCCGGTTTGGTCATCATGGGGAAAACCAACACTCCTGAATTTGGTCTTGTCACTACGACGGAATCCGTTTTGCTCGGACCTGCGAAAAATCCCTGGAAACTCGACCATTCAACAGGAGGATCAAGCGGAGGGTCAGCCGCGGCGGTTGCCTCAAGGCTGGTTCCTTTTGCACATGGCAACGACGGCGGTGGGTCTATCCGTATTCCGAGTTCCTGTTGCGGCGTGTTCGGAATGAAACCTTCCCGCGGACGAATGCCCAATGGCCCGGAAGCGGGAGAAGTCTGGGAAGGCTTTGCCATAGATCATGCCCTTTCCTTAAGTGTCCGGGACAGCGCAGCCCTGCTGGATGCTACCTCGGCACCGGAAATCGGAGCGCCATATGGCATACCTGCCCCGGAAAGACCTTTTTTGGAGGAAATCGGAAGAGATCCCGGGAAACTCCGCATCGCATTTTTCACCAAGGGCAACGTTAAACCCATTCATCCTGATTGCACGGCTGCTGTAAAAAATGCCGCTGAATTGTGCGAAAGTCTGGGGCACACCGTTGAAGAATCAGCACCCGAACTTGATATGGAGTCCATTAGCGATGCTTATCTCTTGGTGGTTATGGCCCATACGGCAGCCATGTTGGATCAGATCGGCCGACTCATCGGTAAAAAAATAACCGCTGAAATGGTCGAGAATTGGACATGGGCACTGGCACAGAGAGGATGGAAGGCGTCAGCCGCTGATCTGGCCAATACCAAAGCCGTTTTTAATATTGCGACCCGAACCGTAGCCGGCTTTCTGACCCGGTATGATGTTATTCTCACACCGACCTTGGCCGCCCCGCCGCCAAAGCTGGGCTATTTAAACACGATGGAGCTGTCCTTTGAAGAAATGATGGACCGTATGAGGGAAACCAATATTTTCTGTCCACTGCATAATATAACCGGCCTGCCGTCCATGTCGGTGCCCCTTTACTGGAATTCACAACGCCTTCCCATTGGCGTTCAATTTACCGGCCGCTATGCCGACGAAGCCACGCTTTACCGCCTTGCCGGACAACTTGAAAAGGCACGCCCCTGGCGTAACAGGATTCCGGAAATCGATGGGTAAGGGATGTAAGGGCGGCCCATTTCCCTGTTGCAAACACCTGGAAGAAAATCGATATCCTGCGATCGTTTTCCGGAACGGCCAAAGGTGTTTCAGGGCGTTGATCGGTCAGGCAAACTCTCGTTTTCAAATACTGCCGAGTAATACAGTTCCGTATTTTTAAAATCAATCTTGATCTTTTGATGATTCATCAGATCACCCAGGTATTTGGAAACTTCGTTGATATGCATGCCGAATACCTTTGCAATCTGATGGATGGTGCAAGGCCGTCGTCGCAACATGCTCAAGATGGTATCCTGGTTGATCTGGAAATTTTCCAGGGAGCGTATCCGGTCATCTGCAATAATTTCCGCCGTCGGTTCAAACAAATCGCACAGTTCGTTTAAACGATCCATTGAGACCGCTTCTGCAAACGCTTCAGCGGGGGGACGTACCACCGTGTTCAACTGGATGCGGTCCGGTTGAATTCTTTTTATCTGCGCTGCAATTTTTTTTACATCCCGGATCATGTCGTTCGTGCCCAGCATCAGAAAGACTTCCATCCATAACTGCCCGGAATATTCAGCGCGGAAATCCTTTTGACCATTGACTGCCTGGTCAAACCGTAATGCCGGGTGGGGCCGGTTGATCCAGGAAAACGAGTTCTGATCATGGGCGCTGAGTGATATTTTTACGATATCGGCCATTAAGGCGGCCCGGCGTACTTCCGGAAGATAAAAAAGTGCGCCGTTTGTCAGAAGGACGGATGGAACAGTGTAGGGTTTTAAGAATTCAAGCACCTCTCCGAATCCAGAGTGAAGTGTCGGCTCGCCAGATCCCGAAAGCGTAATGACATCCGGCCGGTCATTGTTAGCCAGCCAATGTTCAAGTTCGGCGGTTACGGCATCAACCGGAATATATTTTTTACGCTCAATCGTTTTATCTGTTGTCCGGCCCAATTGGCAGAAGATGCAATCCAGCGTGCAGGTTTTATAGGGGAGCAGATCCACGCCGAGTGATCGGCCAAACCTGCGAGAAGGGACCGGACCGAAAATATACCGATAGGCAGCATCCATTTTATTATCGTCTTTCCATTGCGTCAATTTTACGCTGAATATCTTCCAACTGTTGTTTTAAAGATTCGGCCCGGCTTTTCAAGTCTTCAATGCTGTCGGTTGTCCCGGGTTCCTGCTGAAGATACGACGCCATATTCTCATCCATATATACCCCTGTTAAACCGGCCATGCCTCTCCCGCGGCCGCCCATGCCCCCGGCCCTGCAGCCGCCCATGCCTCCCCCGCGACCGCCACCCCGGCCCATGCCTCTTCCCGATCCACCGCCAAATAAACGGCTTTGGAAAAGATTTCCGGATGAATTCACGCCCATGCCCCCTCTGGATCCACTTCCCGGATCAGCCGGGTCTGTCGCTTTCAACTTTCCGGTTTTAAAACGTTCTACCGCATTGCGGACGGTTCCTGAACAATCGGTAATCACCATAATGCCGGCGGCAGATAATGCCTGCCGGGAGTTGGGCCCGCATTTTCCGGTTAATACATACCGGGCACCTTTTTCGGCAATCAACTGGGCGGATTGAATCCCGGCGCCATTCACAAGCATGCTGTTTGTGTTTTCAACAGCTTCAAAACTGGTATCATCCGTTTCGATGATCAAAAAATACGGGCAACGACCGAAACGGGCATCTATGGCCGCATCCAATGATGGAGATTCTGCACTCACTGCTATTTTCATGATTTACCTTTCAGTTTTTTTATTTTACGTTCTGTATGCTGGCTGATAAAAAAATCCGGCCGCCTCATTTCGTTGTATGTAACATGATTGCCAGGATAACGTCCGCGAATCGGAAGATATCACCGGGTATGCCGTTGTATTCTGCAAAGAATTGATACGATGGTATCTGTCGGACCTGTTTTCCACCTTTAAAACTGACATACCATACCCGCCTTTCCGGGTGACACCCGTTTTCCCAGAGCTTCACGAATCAAAGCAACAGCAATCTCACCGGTACAATGACAGGGAATCACCATATCCGGTTCCATTAAACGCAATGCAGCGATGGTATGACTCAGTCGGCGGCGGTCGGCGTTGACCAAATGGAAGCCACCAATAACGGCCCGGATCCTCAGACCATTGTTCAGGCGCCGCACATGGTTTAAGGTGTTCACCAGTCCCGCATGTGAACAGCCGACACAGACGACCAACCCTTTATCCGTCCGAATCCAGAGTGCGATATCATCGTCGACCGGATCAACACGACCGCCATCCGGATCAAAGTAAAACGGCCCGCCGGTATTCTCGTACCCTGTCTCACGGGAAATTGGACCGGTTATGCCGATCTTCTCTGACAGAAACAACGGTTGTTGAACCCAGTGAAGCTGTTCAAGCGGCAACCTGTCAAGCACTGCCATGGATTCCCGCGGCATCTGAATCGGTTTCGGCATACCGTTTCGAATGCTATAGCGCGGGCTTACAACTCCCGGATGGCAGTAAACATGGGTATACGGAGCCTTCTGAAGGACTTGTGGAATTCCACCGGTGTGATCGTAATGCCCATGACTCAGTACCAGGGTATCGGTCTTGCCCAGGTCGATACCAAGCAACCGGGCATTATTTTCAAACGTATTTTTTTGTCCTGTATCGAAAAGGATATGATTTTCCCCGGTCTCTATCCACAGTGACAGGCCATGCTCGGCGACAAGTCCCTCATTGGACTGATTGTCGACCAGAATCGTGATTCTCGTATCTGCAAACGTCATTTAAATTCCCCGTACTTAATGAACCGGTCCCCAAACCACGCCATGGCCGTCATACCCGAATTTCGTTAAGTCCAACCGGGCATCGGACCTGGCGGCGTCGGTGATCACCGGATCACCCCGCGCCGCCATAATCACGGATCCGATTTCGCCCGTTGTTTTCTTAACGTGTCGTGATTCAAATCTGACGGCCGCGTCTTCATTGCAACGATGCGGCCGTCGCAAGCCGGACCGGAAAGGCATCAGCCCGCAGATTCAATCTCGTCGAGACGCTTCTTGATGTAATCCATCTCCGACTGCAAGGCCTCGGCCTGGTTCTTCAGCATCTGCTTCTCCCGCTCCTGATCGGGCTCCGCGTATGGTTCCGGGTATCCATAAGGCGCAGCATACCCACCGAACCACATCCTACCCGGAAGGCCTATGTTCAGCCGTCCGCGTCCGCCACCACCGAATCCGCGACCCCAGACACCGCGGCCCCTTCCGAAACCCAAACCAAAACCGCGTCCGGGCAGGGTATTCATGTACCCCGGCATCCCGAATCCGGCACAGAAGCCGGCAGCACGTCCGGTCATTGCACCCATTCCCATGGGTCCTGTTCGATTTCCTCTTGGCATTGTCGTGTCCTCCTTTCTTGAAAATTTGTTGTTATTCCCTTGTCATGGCAATTCCACACTTCGGGCATTTACGATCGAGACAAGGCACACCACGTTCGTGCGGTTCTCTCAACCCGCACTGCGGGCAAACACAGTAGCCGGTGGTTCCGGCTGCCGGGGAACCGCCAATACGGCCGGGTCTACGGCCGCCCCGACCTTTTCCTTTTTCCCCGCCTGCATCCATTTTTCGTCCTTTCCCGCTCATACGGTTCGTCTCCTGATAAATGTCCTGTACCCCCCTGAATCGCTGCCGTCCGCGTCTGCGGCAACCCGGCATGACAAACGCATCGTGCATCAGATT
Source organism: uncultured Desulfobacteraceae bacterium (assembly GCA_964386565.1). Classification (GTDB taxonomy): domain Bacteria; phylum Desulfobacterota; class Desulfobacteria; order Desulfobacterales; family UBA5616; genus CAYLRU01. The sequence continues at coordinate 22,028 of CAYLRU010000019.1, forward strand.
ACCACAAAGCCAAGCCTGGATGACCTCGGGCAAATCACCGGCAACGAATGGAATCACCTGGATTCCATAGGCGGAAACCAGCCCTTGCATGGACCTGGAAATCGCACCGCAAACCAGGATACCGATACCCAGCTCCACCAGTCGAAGCACCTTCTGAACGGTCATGTCTTCTGACAGCGTTTCCTGCGTCTCCCTGACAACCCGCCCGGACTCCGTCTCGATAACGTGAATCTGCCGCGCGGTGTCAAAGACCGGCGCAATTCGATTGTCCCAGTGTGCAAATGCAATTTTCATTTTTTACGTCCTGCCCGACGGTTTCACTTTGTAGAGAAGCAAAAGCAGTGCCAAGTATCGGCAGTTGACCCGATATAATGGTTAATACATTGTAAATAAAGAATATATAGTATTTTAAAAGGAGAGATCGGATAACTTATCAGTAGCGTTTGAGCTACTTTATTCTGTCATACAGAGTTGCGACAATGCTACTATGACTTTTTTGGACGGAAGCGCCCGTCCTTTTCGGGAAGGGTAATGCCCAGCTTCCTGATTCTGCGATACAGGGTGGTCTTATGAATACCGAGATCCCGTGCCGCTGCCAAACGGTTAAAGGCATTTCGCTCAAGTGCGGCGCGAATGGCCTGGGCATCAAGAATATCATGGGCGGAATTCACATCGGCATCTGCGCCTGTCGCTACTCCATGAGCTGTTAACTCACCGGGCAAATGTTCGATCCCGATATGTCCGTTGCTGCAAAGAATGAAAGCACGTTCAATGGCGTTTTCCAGTTCCCGGATGTTCCCCGGCCAATCATAGGCCATGAGGAGGGCCAGGGCTTCCGCGGCAATTCCTTTCACGGCTTTATGCTGTATCCGGTTGAACCGGGCGATAAACGCGTCAACCAACAGGGGGATATCCTCTTTGCGTCGACGCAACGGGGGCAGTTCGAGGCGCACCACGTTCACCCGGTAGTAGAGATCCTCTCGAAAGCGCCCCCGGCGTACCTCCTCTGCCAGGTCCTTGTTGGTAGCCGCGATAACCCGGACATCGGCAACTTCAGAGCGGGTTGCACCCAGCGGCTCGTACGTCCGCTCCTGAAGCACGCGGAGAAGTCCGACCTGGAGGGCCGGGCTGACTTCGCCGATTTCGTCGAGAAAGATCGTTCCTCCCCTGGCCAATGCAAAACGGCCGGGTTTATCTTTTTGCGCGCCGGTAAACGCCCCGGCCTTGTAGCCGAACAACTCCGACTCCAGAAGGGTATCCGGCAAGGCCCCGCAGTTAACCGCAACAAACGGACCCCGGTTGCGGGGACTGAGAGAGTGGATCGTCCGCGCCACCAAATCTTTTCCGGTTCCGGTTTCTCCGATGACAAGAACCGTACTGGGACTGGTGGCGATGGCAGGCAGAACCTCGAACACCCGCTGCATCAGGGGGCTTCGGCTGGTCAGATCACCGACCCGGAATTTTCCTTCCAGTTCCTGGCGCAACGCCTCAACATCGGAAAGATCGCGGAATGTCTCTGCACCACCGATCACGCGGCCATCGACATCCCGCAGCACGGCAGTGGAAATGCTGATGGGAATCCGGTTTCCGTCAGAATCAATGATGTATCCGGATTTGCCGATGACGGGTTTTCCCGTCTTCAGGGTTTGTGCAAGTGAGCAAGCAGTGCCGCACATACTTGAACGGAAGACATCCGCGCAGCGCCGACCAATCGCCTCATGGCGCGGTACACCCGTAATCTCCTCGGCAGCCCGGTTAAACGACGTGATCCGCCATTCCTTGTCCACCGTGAAAACACCGTCCGAGATGCTCTCCAGGATGGCTTCGGTCGGTGTAGGGGATGTTAATATTTTACTCTTTTTTTTCTTCATTCCGAATTTTATCCCGGCAAAGCAGTTGATGCACTCTATTTAATGTCCATCCTAAAACAGCGAATTTTCGTTCAGAGCAAGGCCTGATTACACCGGTTTTGTAGTTTTCGTAAAAATGGTCTGAATATGATACTAATAAGTCTTTGAGAATTCATTGTCAATTAAACCCGCAACAATGAGAAAAACCATGATAAAAGCGCAGGTAATGGGCGGTACCGGTACAGGACAAATTCCTTTTATTGATATTTATATTATTATCATATATATTAGACCATGATATTGATCAAAAGCTGTTTCATAACCTCCCCGCCAAAGGCGGAGTTGCAATTTCTTAATAGTATCCGGCCGTGGTGTTCAATCCATACACCCGGTTGCTTGTCACGACAAGGAGAATAACGATATGAAAGCATTGCTTATTTATCCGAAATTTCCCGATACGTTCTGGTCCTTCAAATATGCCTTGCGTTTTATCCGGAAAAAAGCGTCGCTCCCGCCCCTGGGCCTGCTCACCGTTGCCTCCCTGCTGCCGGAAAACTGGCCAAAGCGACTGATAGACCTGAACGTGGAAAATCTTTCAGACAGGCACCTGGCATGGGCGGATATGGCCTTTATCGGCGGCATGGCCGTGCAGCGGAAATCGGCAAAACAAATCATTGCCCGGTGTAAGGATGCGGGCGTAAGAGTCGTTGCCGGAGGGCCGATGTTTACCGCCGAACCAGATGAATTCAGGGAGGTGGACCATCTCGTATTGGACGAGGCAGAGCTGACACTGCCGGCATTTCTCAAAGACCTGGCAGACAATCATCCCAAAAAAATATACAGGGCATCCCGCTTCTGTGATATTCATCGCACCCCCGTCCCGTCATGGGATTTGGTGAAAATGAAAAAATATGCCTCCATGAGTATTCAATTTTCCAGGGGGTGTCCCTTTAACTGTGAGTTCTGCAATGTCACAGTTCTGTTCGGTCATCGGCCCCGCCTGAAAACGCCTGAACAGGTCATCGCGGAACTGGATCGAATCTATGATACCGGATGGCGAAGTGGAATTTTTTTCGTTGATGACAACTTTATCGGAAACAAACAATACCTTAAAAAACAACTGCTGCCGGCATTGATCAGGTGGCGAAAAGGTAAAAAAGGGTGCGTGTTTTTTACAGAGGCCTCCATCGACCTGGCCGATGACGAAATGCTTATGGAAATGATGGTAACGGCCGGTTTTGATTCCATTTTTATCGGGATTGAGTCTCCTGATGAAAAGAGCTTAACAGAATGCCATAAAACCCAGAACAAGAACCGTGATCTCGTGGAAAGCGTAAAAACCATCCATCGGGCAGGCTTGCAGGTAATGGGGGGGTTTATTGTCGGTTTTGACAACGACACGCAGTCAATCTTCCAACGCCAGGTCGATTTCATTCAGAAAAGCGCCATCGTGACAGCCATGGTCGGAATACTCCAGGCTCCTCCCGGAACACGACTTTTCAGCAGGTTACAAAAGGAAAACCGGTTGGTCAGTACATTTTCAGGGGATAATGTCGATGGATCGACAAATATCATTCCCAAAATGGGGATGGATCGCCTTTTAGAGGGATATCGATCGATTATGAAACAGATCTATTCCCCAAACAACTTCTACCGAAGGATCAGACACTTTTTAGCGGAGCTCAAGGAACCTGAATTACAGATGCCACTGGATTTTCAAAGGATTCTCGCATTTTTCCGCTCTGGTTTTCGTCTCGGCATCTGGGGTAAGGAACGTTTTCAATACTGGCACCTGATTTTCTGGACACTGATCCGCAAACCCAGAATGATACCGCTGGCGGTCACCCTGGCCATATACGGTTATCACTACCGAAAGATATGCAAGTTATACATTCTTTGATTTGGGTTCATGCCATTGTTGTAAACGCTTTCCAGTTGCGAATGCCATTTTAATTTGACCTTGGCAGCCATTTCAATGTGTATATAATACATACATCATACACACTTATACGAGAAGAAACTATGCGAACCAATATCGTAATAGATGACGATCTCATAAATGAAGCGATGACGCTCAGCAAATTAAAAACCAAAAAAGCTGCCGTTGAAACCGGCCTGAAATTATTGGTCCAACTAATGTTCCCATTATCATGGGCGATTTAATCCTCACAGAGGTCCTTCAGGGATTCAAATCTGATAAGGATTGCGAAACTGCAAAAGCTTACCTCAGTGAACTTCCATTTCGCCAAATGGGTGGATACAATGTTGCCATTCAAAGTACCCAAAATTACCGACAGCTTCGAAAAGCCGGGGTTACCGTAAGAAAAACAATTGATATAATAATTGCGACCTTTTGTATTATTGAAGGATTAACGTTGCTTCATGATGACCGTGATTTTTATCCTATTGCTTCTCATTTCCCCTTAAAGGCTTTCGCACCTCGGTAATCCCACCTCAGACTGCCCCGATATTGTTTTGGTTTACAAAAACGACCAAGCTCACCTGCTGCAGCAAAATGGCGATCAGGTAGAGAAAAGCCTCTTCTTTTTAAAGGGCTAACAAATTATTCTACCCAAAATCTCCCTTTCCCGGGGCGGTCACGCCGCAGGACGCGGAGTCGCTTTATCACTACACTCTGCGCACCCTTAACTTTCATTTCAAACCCTTTTATTTCGTTAAGAGCGGTTCCTGTGACCGGCAACATTCAATTGATTCAGCGAATATATTCTGATATAAACCCTAAACGCAATTCAGAAGCCACACCCTTTGCTTAATCATGGGAGAAAAAAATGAACAACACCGATAAAAACCCCGGCCATGATCCGAATAATTCCGATGATCAGGAAATGATACCGAAAAAAATTTTCTATGGCTGGTGGATCGTGGGGGCCTGTGCCCTCATCGCCCTTTCCGCCGCAGTGACGCGATATGCCTTCAGTATTTTCATGCCTTACATGCTCAAAGACCTGGGATGGACCCGGACAGCCATTGGCGCAGCATTGACCCTTCACATGATCGTTTATGCCGTGGGCGCTATCTTTATCGGACGGTTGACCGATAAATACGGTTCACGCTGGATAATGGCAACAGGGGGCTTTTTGTTGATGCTGGGATTGGCCCTGTTGTCACGGATCGATTCAGTATGGCAGTTTTATCTTGGCTATAGTGTTATAGCGGCCCTGGGGGTGACGGCAACCTATATCGTTCCAAATACGGCAACCGCCAGGCAATGGTTTGTCAAAAAAGCCGGGCTTGCCGTGGCAATCGTTTTGGCGGGTTCAGGCTTGGGGCTTGCCGTTATCTCGCCCATATCCCCCTTTTTGATTGAAAAATTCGGATGGCGGACCAGCTATATTATTATCGGGGTTGTAGTGGGAATCCTGGCCTCGCTGATGTCTGTTTTCATTGTCAGGAAAAATCCCGAGTCCATGGGATTGTTGCCTGACGGCGAAAAACATGACCCTTTGCATAAACACGATGAAACAGTTGGTGCGCAGCCCGTGATTTCTGCGGCAGAAGAACGGTGGACGGTGAAAGAAGCCCTTGGCACCCGGTCTTTCTGGCTGTTTCTCATGGTCTATCCCCTGGGCGCCATCGCTCTGATGGGCGTTCTCGCCCACATCGGTGCATGGGGATTTGATATCGCAAAAATGGACGGCATGGCACCGGAAAAGGTGGGCAAATTCATCGGAACCGCCATGATGATCATGGCCCTCTGCGCCACCGGGTCCCGACTGATAACCGGTCCTTTGTCCGACCGGATTGGCAGAAAACCCATTATTTATGCGTCTTACATCTTCCAGATCCTGGTCTTCATCTATGCCGTTCAGATTGATTCACTCACCGGCTTCATGATATTCACCGTTGCCAACGGCATTGCCTATGGTGCGGTAATGCCCCTCTGGGTCCCCTTTGTCGGGGATATATTCGGTCGCTTTTCCATCGCCACCCTTATGGGAATACTGACCTTCACAGGAGGAGTTATAAATGGATTGGGTCCCATTATCTTTGGATGGATTTTTGATAAAACCGGATCCTATTTCTGGGCCTTTATCTTCGGAATCGTCACGTTTGTTATTTCCATTATCCTCGTGGCCCTGATCAAGCCGGTTTCTAAAAAGGAGGCCGTCTGATAATGTTGTTTTGATTCATGGTGCCGGCAATGCGGGATAATTTGTTTTAATAGAAAATCTGCTTATTTCCCCGTTTTAAACCGTATCCTGTTCCGGCCCAGGGCCTGATCAAATCGAACCTCCCCGGTCCTGCCCACCAGTTCCGTTTCCTCCCACTTGGTCAACGTGCCGGGGTCAGCGTCGATATCGGCCAGAGCCCTTCGGCGGTCCGCCAATCTTCCCATCACGATACCCCGTTCCGGTCGGCCGGAGGCTTCGTGGATCACGGTATAGGCCTCCACCGTCAGTTGCCCGTCGGCCTTTTCAACGGGTTCGGGCAGGGCTTCTTCGTCGATGGCCCGCTGGGTCGATGTATCATCCATATTTTCCCAGGACTGAAGACCCGGCTTTGAGCCGTAAACCACAATGGCATGTTTGGTCATGTACCATCCCGTTGCAGTCACCATGGCATTCAGGGAGGGATCTTTGCGGATTCTTTCCACCACCGTTGCCACTGCATGCATGGAATAATTGTTCATGGGACCCCCGAAATACGGCAGTCCTCCGGTCACGCTTAAGTCCCGGGAATCGTCCTCGGGAATGCCGATGGCCTGCCGCCCCATCTCCACAGCACATGGAAAGCAGCTGTATATGTCAAATACGCCGACATCTTCCAGGCTGATCCCGGCCCGTTCCAGCGCAATTCCGGAACCCCTGCGCAGGGCAACGGATTCATCAAGCCGGTTTCGCTGGCTGACATACCATACGTCGTTTAATTCCGCTTTGCCCATGGGATATACCCAAAGGGACCGGTCAATCCCCAGGTCTTCGGCAACACCTTCGCTGGTCATGACCAGGACTGCCGACTGGTCCACAAACATATTGGCAACCATCCGCTTGGTATAGGGATAGGCGATATACCGATTTTCAGCGGTGGGCCTGGTCAATATATCACCGGTCTCGGCCTTCTGAAGCCAACTATAAGGATTTTTTGACGCCACCCGGGTAAGATCCTCGCAAATCCGGCCCATGTACCGGCGATGGTCATCAACCGTCCGGCCTGAAACTCCCCTGAGCGCCGTCTCAAAAAAAGGATAAATGACGGTGGGCAGCAGCAAGCCGTAAGCATCTTCTATGTTGTTTATGCTCCGGCGTTCCGTGCCGTCGACCCGTTTCGGCATTTTACGCTCCGGCCAATTGAGGGTGACTTCCCCTTTCCCAGCCCGGCGCGTGGTATACACGGATTCACCCCCGGCAATCAGAACGGCCCGGCTTTCTCCGGTGGAAACGGCTTTTGCCGCCCGGCACACAAGCATCTGGGGGCTGTTGCCGCCCACCGCCGTATAAAATGTTTCCTCAGGTGCTATTCCCAGTGCGACAGCCAGCATCCCGGGCGCATCTTCATAGGAATAGGACTGAATATTGACCACATACACGGAATCGATCACATCTTTCAATGCCGGGGTTCCGGCTTCGTTTAAAGCGATGCGACCGGCTGTGATCATCATTCCCATGGGGTCCAAAGGGTCATTCGCAGTCTTGGGCTGGGTAAATTGTCCAGCACCTACCAGAATCGGCGTGTTGCGTTTTTTCGTCATGTTTCTCCTCATCCTTTTCGTAAAAACGAAAATATTCCCCGGCATCCCTGGTGCCTTCACGGAATGGCGCTGATGGGCATCTTTCTTAAAATGTGATTTTATATCAATTTATTCTCATCAGATCAATCCCATATATCCTTCCCGTATATCCTTAAAAAACATGCATGAAAGTTGTAATTCGTCCATTTTTATTGTAGCCTCCATGGCAACACCATTTGATAAGGGATGGTGGATTTTCCGGTCTGCATTCCAACACCGGAGTACGGAAACAAAGTAAGCTGAATTGATCTCACCAAGACGGGATAAATGAGCTGCTTTGCTCCGATAATTATTATCAATAAAATTTCAGGACAAATCATTAATTGCTGCTTGAGGAGATCTTAACCATGAAGCTTATTTTTATCCACGGTTCCGGTGGCTCAAAAGAATCATGGCATTATCAAACCCGGTATTTTAAAAACTCGGAGGCATTGGATTTGCCCGGCCACCCGTTTGGGAAACGGATAGACTCCATCCCGGGGTATGCCGACTGGTTGAAAGAATACATCGATGAAAAAGGATATAAGAATGTGGTCCTGGCCGGACATTCTCTGGGCGGTGGGATTGTTCTGCAATATGCCTTAAATTATCCCCGGGATGTGAAAGCCCTGATACCGGTGGGCAGCGGTTTGCGACTCCGGGTTCATCCCTTCTTTTTAAAAGCCCTCGAAGAAGCCATTGAAGATCCGGCACAATTTGAGACATTTATCAATCCGTCTTATGAACACGTGGACCCTGAACTGACAAAAATACTGAAAAAACGCGTTATGGAAAACGGTCCGGCAGCCATGCTAAACGACATGCGGGCATGCGATAAATTCGACATCATGGACAAGTCCGGCGATATTTCGGTTCCGGTACTTGCCGTGTGCGGTGCAGACGACACCATGACACCGCCAAAATATTCAAACTTTCTGGCGGATAATCTTCCCAACGCCCGGGTGAAGATCATTGACGGCGGCACCCATTTTGTCTTTGCGGAAAAACCCGATGCGGTTAACCAGGCCATTGAGGAATTTCTGAATTTGCTCTGAATCTTTTGGGTCGTTTTCCAAAGGCAATAACAGGGACCGGGTTTGAAGACCATTCCCACAAATATTGCAAGTGCAGGAATCAAAACAAATGATTACATTACTCGATTACGGTGCGGGGAACGTTTTAAGTGTCATCAACGCCATAGAATCCTTGGGAGAACAGGTCCGGATTGCGACAAACGGCGATGATATCCTGTCTGCCGAAAAACTGGTATTTCCCGGTGTGGGCGCATTCGGCAGCATGATGGACATTCTCGACCGGAAGCAATATACGGAACCGCTGAAACAATATCTGAAATCCGGAAAACCTTTTCTGGGAATTTGTCTGGGACTGCAGGCCCTGTTCGACTATAGTGAAGAAGCGCCCCACGTCAGGGGCCTTGGCATTTTCAAAGGATTCGTGAAACGGTTTTCAATCGACTTGTCCGTGCCGCACATCGGATGGAACGGGCTTACCATTCAGCAGCCCAGCTATATCTTCAACACGATTGCCGAAAACGAGAAATTCTATTTTGTGCATTCCTATCACGTTGTCCCGTACGATAAAAGCATTGTCCTGACCACAACGGATTATGGATACCCTTTTGTCAGCAGCATCCGGAAAGACAATATCATCGCAACCCAGTTTCACCCTGAAAAGAGCGGCAGGGCAGGACTGAAAATATTGACAAATTTTCTTAAAGGAACATCAGACACGATTCAACTGCCGAAAAAAGCGGAAAAGACCCGGTTATCTAAAAGGATCATTGCCTGCCTGGATGTCAGGGCCAACGACAGGGGGGATCTTGTGGTCACCAAAGGAGATCAATATGATGTCCGGGAAAAGGGTAACATCAGGAACCTCGGCAAGCCGGTGGACCTTGCCCGCCGGTATTACGAGGAAGGGGCCGATGAAATCACATTCCTCAACATCACGGGTTTCAGGGATTTTCCTTTAAAGGACATGCCCATGCTGGAAGTATTGAAGCAGACCTCGAAAAATGTCTTTGTTCCCCTGACAATCGGCGGCGGCATCCGGGACTTTACCGACAAGGACGGCAGAACTTATACGGCCCTTGAGGTGGCTGCCGAATATTTCCGGTCCGGAGCCGATAAGATCTCCATCGGCAGCGATGCCGTTTACATTGTTGAAAACTATTTAAAGACAGGCAAAAATACCGGCAAAAGTGCCATCGAGAAAATTTCCCGTGTGTACGGATCACAGGCCGTGGTCATTTCCATTGATCCCCGCAGGGTCTATGTAAACTCCCCCGATGACGTCAAACACCACGTCATCGAGACCGCTCTCCCCGGTCCCGAAGGAGAACGATACTGCTGGTATCAGTGTACCGTAAAAGGCGGCCGCGAAGGCCGGGACGTGGATGCGGTGACCCTGGCCCAGGCATGCGAAGCGCTTGGGGCCGGAGAAATATTACTCAACTGCATCGATCGGGACGGAACAAACATGGGCTTTGATATCGAGCTGATCAACGCCGTAAAAAATGCGGTTGCCATTCCGGTGATCGCCTCTTCCGGCGCCGGCTGCGAAGAGCATTTTTATGAGGTTTTCACAATGACCCGGGCGGAATCCGCCTTGGCTGCAGGAATTTTTCACCGCCGGGAGGTTTCCATCGGCAAGGTCAAGGAATATCTGGTCGGGAAAGTGGAAATCCGAATACAGCAGTAGTATCAAAACGTCTCCTCCGGTTCAACGCCATGTCAGCCCTTCCGCTTAAAGGTGTCACCGTGTATGAGATTTCCATTTCTTTTTCTTTCCCGCAATTCTCGCATGTGCAGATATGTTTAAATTTCATGGCCTACCTCATTTCACACCATTTTTTGTCTATTGGCGCTGGAATTTTTCCATCGGTAAATCCGCGATTCTTTTTCCTTTTTCAACAAAACTTTCAATATGGGTGTAAGCGTTGCTATACAAGGAAAAGATGGACTCGATGGATTTATAGATCGGATCTTCTTTTCCCAAAAGGCGCTCTATTTCATCCAGCAATCCGTTTCCCTGGTTAAAGTGCTCGGCAATCTTTGAAAATGCCTCCTCCCGTTTAAATTGCTTCCGGCGCTCTTCCACCAGAATGGGTAAAAGCCGCTGAATCGAATACTCAACCAGGTCGTCCCGCGATGCGTCAAACTTTTTGGATATTGTTTCCAAAGATGACAATGACTTTTTGCTGATAACAAATGTTTTCTGAACACGACCTTTTTTATCCAGTTGGCCCGGCTTTGCCCTTCTGGCAATCTCGCGCAATGATTCCGTGTCTTCCATGAGGTGATCGAACAAAGATTTCTGTTTAATGCCCAATTGAGAAGAAAGGATGCTCAGGGCCTCGATAAATTCCGTCGACAACTTGAAGGTTGCTCTCACGGATTTTTTTTCCATCAGATCGGAGGCATCGGTCAGTTGTAATGAAAAATCTTTTGTAGCCGTCATGGATCTGTTGCTCATATGTTTTCACCTCTATATTATTAGTCCACCAATTTCATGATTAGTAATTTCAGAAATATTATAATGATTTTCTTTAGATTATCAAGTCTATTTAATTGAAGGGCAAAATAAACACCCCCCAATTAAACGTGAAATTGTCGCCGGCTGGTAATCATAATTAATTAATAAATATTTACGATGAGTTAAAATATTGAAAAAAAATTTGAAAAATTTATTTCAGCACTTGACATCCAAGAAAACCATATTACTTTTTGGTTAAATATTTTTTAGTAATTTAAAAAATATTAATGTATTAAAAGGAGGTATGCCATGAACATTAAAAAATTAGCCCCCTGGAACTGGTTTAAAAAGGAAGAGGAAGATGCCGGAAACACCGTGCCGGTTCAGCGAAAAACAGTAATGGATCAGGGTTATGCCCTCAGCAATCCGATACAACAGTTCCACCGAGAAATCGACCGGCTTTTTGACCAGATGTTACGCGGATTCGGTTTCTCGCCGTTCGGGTTTGATCGGCCCCTTTTGCCGCGTATGGCCGACGGCATGCTTAAACCGACCCTGGACCTGGGTGCCACCGATAAGGAGTATACCATCACGATAGAAATTCCCGGCGTTGACGAAAAAGATGTCAAGCTGGAAATCGTCAATGACACCCTGACCATCCGGGGCGAGAAAAAACAGGAAAAGGAAGAAAAGGATAAAAATTATTACCGGATGGAACGCTCCTACGGATCGTTTCAGCGCGTGTTGTCTCTGCCCGAGGATGTAGACCAGGAAAACATTGAGGCAATCTTTAAAAAGGGCGTGTTGACCGTCACACTGCCCAGGAAAGCGGTTCCGAAAGCAAATGTAAAACAGATTGAGGTAAAAAACGCCTGATCAATACGATTCAATATATCCAAAAGGGTAAGAATACCAAAACAAAACAGACAGATTCCTACAAAATAAGGAGGTATCAAAATGGTTCCAAGAACATTGTTCGATTTCCCGAAAAGAGACTGGCAGGATTTGTTTTCAGAAATGGAGAGAATGTCAAGGCAGATGAATCAATTGGTAAATGCAACATTCGGCAGACCGGGTTTCTGGTTTACACCGGCGAGAGTTTTTCCGGCTGTTAATATTACGGAGGATAAGGACACATACTATGTTCGCGCAGAACTTCCCGGCATAAAAGCCGATGATATGGATCTCCAGGTGAATGGGAGGAATCTTATGATTTCCGGAGAAAGAAAAATCCGGTCTGAAGGAGAAAATGCAAAATATCACAGGAGGGAACGTGAAGCAGGTAAATTTTCACGGGTGATCAGTCTGCCCGGGGATCTCAATCCGGATAAAATCGATGCCACGATGGTCAATGGTATACTGACCGTTTCCATCGGAAAATCAGAGGCGTCCAAACCAAAACAGATCACCGTTAAATAATTGCCTATTTCGTAAAGGAGGGATTAATCATGGCTGAATCCAAAGAACTGCAGGTAAAAGAAAAACAGGAAATCACCACTCCTGCCGAACAAACCACACCCGGCCTGGTCTTCACCCCGGCCGTGGATATTTTTGAAACCGACCGTGAAATCACCCTGCTGGCCGATTTGCCCGGCGTTGCGGCGGATGATGTCAAAATCGATCTTCACGAGGGGGTCCTGACCCTTTCCGGTTATGTAAAGCCGTGGGAAGGTGCAAATGAATCAGACATACTGACCGAGTTTGAAATTGGGAAATATTTCAGGCAGTTCACCCTTTCCGAAGTTATTGATCAGGACAACATCGAAGCCAGAATTGAAAACGGCGTCCTTCGATTGACCCTGCCCAAGGCTGAAAAAGCAATACCTCGCAAGATTACGGTGACCGCCGGATAAACGTTTACCAGTCGGAGGCCCGATCCGAGTTGACCCGGGTCTCCGATCTGCCGGGCATAGGGGTTTACGGCAATATCAAAGCATCCGCCACAACCTCCCACAAATACTTTACTTCCAGATCCGGCATGTCATACACTTCGGCCATGGCCTTGATCTGGCCGTGGCAACTGTGGCAGGGCACAACGACAAGCTCCACTTCCGCCCGCCGGATCTGTTCCATTTTTCGGCGGGCATAATGAATCCTTTCCTCTTTATACGGTGTTAAAAGGGTTCCCCCACCGCCTCCGCAACAGTATTGATTTCCCTTGTACGGAAACAGATCCACCCACTCGGACATGCATTGGTCCATGACCCAGCGCGGTTCCTCATAAAATGCCTGGCCGAACAAATCCATGGATTTTCGTCCGTAATTACAGGGATCGTGATAGGCCGCCCGCTTTGCATTGATACTTTTATCGACATGAATTCGGCCGCTCTTTAAATAATCCACCAGAAGATCGAAAACCGTGTATGCCCCGTATTGATCAAAAAACTCTGGATACCATTTCTGCAACCCGGCCCGGGTTGCCATGTAAGCGTGCCCTCATTCGGGGTACATGAGGTTCTTTATTTCCAGGTTCTTCATGTGCTCGACGATTCTGCCGACGAAAATTTTCATGGCATCGTCATCCCCGGAAAACAGCCCCCAGTTGACCCCTTCCCAGTTTTCGCTCGGAATGGTCCAGTCTTCGTCCGCCACATGAAAGATTTTCCACCAGTGGACCAGGTCTTCGTTCTGGGTGTTGACCAGTTTGTTATGCAGCGTGTGCAGCAGGTTGGCGCCCTTTTTATCAATGGGAACCGTAAATCCCTCAAAAGCCGGCTCTTCAGCCAGTTCTTCACCCACATCCTCGATAATAAAAATAAAATCTTCAGTGGGAAGCCCCAGGTTATTTCCGGTTTTAAGACCCAGTTCAACACCCTTGTGAATCTGTCCGGGCACCTTATCCCGGTCCACCATTCCCCGCGCCGTTCGAACGATATTGATGATATTGATCCCCATGGGACAGGCATATTCACATTTGCCGCACAGGGTACAAATCCAGGGCAGCTTTGAATCAATCAACTCCTTGTCCCGTCCCATCAACACCATGCGGACGATCTTCCTGGGATCAAACCCGTCAACCCCGGTCAACGGACACCCCGAAGAGCAGGTTCCGCAGGCCATGCACATATCCGTTGAGCAGTTTATCGGCCGCAACGGCGCTTTTGATTTTATTTCCGATGGATTTCTCTGGGTTATCAGTTCCATTTCATTTACCGTTTTTTTATTCCACTTCCATCGCCGAAACCCGGCCCTTCTCACGCCCGGGTGTTCATCCCTCTAGTCCAAAGCCGCCTCAATGGTCCCCATCACCCCGTCATCCTCGAAATCCCCGATCACGGTGGCACTGTTGGGACAAATTGCAGCACACGCCCCGCAGCCCTGGCACGAAGCCGGATCCACCACAATCCGGTCATTTTCCACATCAACAACCCGAGCCCCGTACATGCAGGCCTCTATGCACAGTTCACACCGAGAGCAGACGGCATTTCTAACCCTGGCCGTAATCCGCTGGGGCACAATGGTCTTTTTCACCAAAATCCTTAACGCCCGCCGGGCCGCAGCCTCCCCTTCTGCCATGGCTTCTTCCGCTTTCAGCGGGTTTCTGGCCAGACCGCATACAAAAACACCCTCTTTCCCCGTATCCACGGGCCGCCATTTGCTGTCCGCTTCTTTAATAAAGCCGTCCGGCGTTGTCTCAAATCCCACCACCGACTGCAGCTCATCTGTTTCATTGGCTTTCACCCCTGTTGACAGAACAAGCCAGTCCGGCATAAGCCGCAGCGGTTCCCCTAGAACCGGGTCCATTGCCTCAACCATGATATCAGCACCATCGACCGATACACGGGGTTTTTCTCCCGGGTCAAACGGAATGAACAAAACACCCTTTTTACGGGCCTGGGTGTAAAACCGCTCCGAATCACCATAGGTCATCATATCCCGGTAAAAAACATAGACATCCGTGCCGGGGGAATTATCCTTTATGGCGATGGCGTTTTTTACGGCTTTTAAGCAGCAGATCCGGCTGCAATAGTTCCGGGGTTCTTCCCGTGATCCCGCACATTGGATCATGACCACGGTTTTAATATCGTTTCTGAAAAATTCCGGGCCAATCAATTGTTTTTCAAGTTCAAACTGGGTTATGATTCTTTCGTGCCCTCCGTATCCATAGACATCAACGTCAACCGGTCCTCCACCGGTGGCAACGATCAAAACGCCATTCTCAACCGCTGCTTCTTCTCCACCTGGCTGACGAATAACCGTATGAAACCGGCCGGCCGACCCGGCCATTCCTGCCACTGTCGCTCCACAACACGTCTCTATACGGGTATCGCTTTGAACCTTTGCCACCAGTGTTTGAATCATTGCCCGAATATCCGGATCAACAATACGTTTTACGTTCCCCCCCAAGGTATCGGCCTTTTCCACCAGTATCACCCGGATTCCCCAGCCGGACAACGCCAGGGCCGCACTTAATCCGGCAGGACCGCCACCCGCGACAACCGCCGCCCGCGAGACAGGTACCTGAAGTCCGGATTGGGGTTTACGGGACCGAAGCCGGTTGACCGCCATTTCAATACCTTTCAGAACATCTCCGGTCATTCGCAGATCGACCACTTCCACCTGTGACGGCATCATGGCCGTCGCGTCATACAATCCCGTAATACTCGGCCACAGGTGATACGGTTTATTTGTTACCAGCACCAGACGGTTTGCACGCGTTTCTTTAACGATTTTTTCCACGGGCCGCCAAGTATTATTGTCTCTGCACCCCTCCCTGCAATGGACAAGGGTAACATTGCCGGGCAGCAGTTTTACGCCCGATTCGATCCCGGACCAATTTACTTCCGGTTTTTCTTCTTCATCATGGCACAGGATAACATAAATGCGATATCGTTCTTTAAAGGCAACTTCCCCGCTTTCCGGTCCGGCATCGCTCATGATCCCCCCGGATCCGGCTGCTCTGCTTTCAAGACCCACCTTTACGGCGGCCCGGTTTGCACTGATCACGGTGGTGGCAATATCCTTTAAACCCGATACCGAATCCACCGTTTCAACACCTTCTCCGGTCAGCTTGTCGAGTACCGGATCTTCCGGCGGGTTACCGGGTCTTTGACCTGTGGAAAGGACCACAAGGTCATAGGTTGCATCCTTCTGGTTTCCGGATTTATCCGTATAACTTAATTTTACATCGCCGGGCCGGTCCCCGGGTTCAATGCTGTGAACCCGGCATCGGACAAATTTTACCCCGTGGCTCTTTTCTGCGGCATCCCGATAACGCTGGTAATCCCTTCCGAACGTCCGCATGTCCATATAAAAAATCGTTGTATCCGTTGCCTGACCGATTTTTTCCTTGGCCAAAACCGCTTCCTTGACGGCAAACATGCAGCAGGCACTAGAACAGTAATCCGCATGAATCATGATGTTTCGGGATCCCACGCACTGAATCCAGGCAATCCGGTGAAGGGGTTTGCCATCGGAAGGCCGAACCGGTTTTCCCCCATATGGGCCGCTGCCGCTAACCATGCGTTCAAACGCCGTTGCCGTAACCACATTGGGAAGTACGCCGTATCCGTAAACATCATATTGGGCCGGATCAACCAGTGGGGTCCCCGTGGCCACGATAATACCCCGGACCCCCTCTAACAGGATCTTTTCGTCGTCATGGTCAAGGCTTACGGCTTTTTCCGGACAGGCGTCAACACACGCACGGCACCGGGTGCAGGTTTCCCAGTCGATGACCGGGGCAGCCGGCACCCGTGCGGGGGTGGGATGATAAACCGCTTTTCTTTGGGTCAACCCACCGTTGAACGCATCTGGAATCGATACCGGACAGACTGCCAGGCACTCACCGCAATTGACGCATTTTTCAGGATCGACACCCTCATGGGAACGGCTGAGCATTACCGTAAAATTGCCTGGATTTCCTTCGACGGAAAGCACCCGGGTGGATGTCATGACCGTTATATTCTCGTGAAAGAATCCCCGCCGCACACAAAACTGGGACCCGGCATCCCTGTCCACCATGGGCAGCATGCGGCATATCCCGCAATGATCATTGGGGAACTGGTGATCCAGTTGATTGAGGATGCCGCCAACTGACGGTGATTTCTCAACCAGAACCGCGGGTATGTTGATCTCTGCAAGCGCCAGGGCTGCGCATATGCCGCCGATGCCGCCGCCGATGATCACGACGTTGCCATTTTCCGGTTTCATCATCATTTGGTTTTGTTTTTCTCTTCAAATACCAGATACGGTATGGGTTCTTCCTCGTTCCGGCCTGGAACGTAATCGAACAGCCCTTGTAAATTGGACCCCACGGTGATGAAAAAATCCGCCACCGGTATGTTGCTCGGGCAGACACTGCTGCAATGCCCGCATGCCACGCAGGCATGACCGATATGGGCCAGTCGCGTCAAATGGAACATGGTGGTGTCCGTGGGCATTTTCACCTTCCCCCGCTTTGCCGCCCGCCGCAAGAGCAATTCCGGCTCATGGGCAAAGACATCCGTCAGGAAAACGCACTCCCTGCAGTAACATACCGGACACGCTACGCGGCAATTATAACAATTCAGGCAATCGGCAATGAGTTTTTCAAAGCCTTCGATGTGTTTTATTTTCTCCGATGTCGTTTCCATCAACCGGGACTTTGCCTCCTTACGGGCCCGGCTTACGCGTTCAATTTCTTCATCATGTTCCGCCGGCGGTATTTCTTTAACATATCCCAGTTCTTCCACAATATCGATTCCGGTATCGCTTACAGCAGTCAGGCCCATACCTGCAGGCAGGTGCTCCCCAAAGACATTCAGGACAAGATCGCATCTTTCGGGTAAAAACCGTTCGCAGGCACCACAGGCCGTACAAATAAAGTTCCCAAGATCTTTGTCCTGATAAAAATCCAGGGAAATGTCGGGGTTCTTCCCCTCCTGTTCCAGGTAAACGGAATTCTCCATTCTTCCCCTGCATTCCATGCCGATGATCACGGCCGTCGTCAGGAAGGCCTGTTTCAATTTCACAAGTTCAACCAGGGCGCGAATTTCACATGGCCGCAACACGAACGCTATCCGTCTTCCGGCATCATGCCGCAAAATGGCGGCAGCCTGCCGGGCTGCGTTAAAAGGGGCCACAGGGGCCAGGGGATCCGCTGTTTCAAGTTTTTCAGGATCGGCAAATAATGTGGGCATGGGCAGTCTGGAATACGGTGTTCTTGCTGAAACGAAAACCCCATCCACCAACTTCTTTTCCATCATCTTTATCAAAAACGATCTTACGGCAGCCACCCCGCCATGTTCATTTTTTATAAGGGTATACATGATGTATCATACCTCGTCGTCAAAGAATCACCCGCGATTGTGTCGGGCCGGGTCCCAGTTCTCTGATCTTCTCCACGAACTCGGCCATGTTTCGCTGAAACTCGAGTCCTTCGCTGGCACCGATCCATCTCAGCCTGAGCCGATCAGGGTCAAATCCGAACTGTTCCATTATTTTCCCCACGCCGGCTATTCTTCTTTCAGCCTTTATATTGCCGTTAATGTAATGACAATCGCCCGGGTGGCACCCGCCGATGAAAACACCGTCCGCGCCGTCCAAAAAGGCCTTGATGATATATTTCACGTCGATCATACCGGTGCACATCAATCGAACCATGCGCACATTGGAAGGGTAGGCAAGCCTGGACGTACCGGCCAGATCGGCTGCCGTATACGTGCACCAGTTGCACACCATTGCAATAATCCGAGGTTCAAACGATTCCGTCATTTGTCATATCCCCTTGGATAATTTAAATTTGATGGACCCGTAAAAAGTCGGGAAACAACTTCTTGCGGGTGTTTTCCGTTTCAGGTTTTAAGTGTTTGGTATGTTATTATTTTTTTAATCTTAACACTTAAAACCTGATAAATTCGTCTTTTTGCGAATTCATCAGACATGTTTACAGCAATATCGCTTCAAGCTCATCCATGACCTGTCGATCGGTAAAATGCCCCACACTTGCCGCACTGCTGGGGCAGGCCGCCGAACAACTGCCGCATCCCTGGCACAATGCCTCATTGACAACCGCCACCTGACGGCCCTCGTCAAAATCGATGGCATGATATGCACAGGCCTGTATGCAGCTTTGGCATCCGGTGCAGATATCCGGATCGATAAACGAGATTTCCGCCTGGGTTTTCACCGTCCCTTTCGCCAGAAGGGCAACAGCTTCACCTGACGCTCCCATGGCCTGGGCAACCGTATCCGGGATATCCTTGGGCCCCTGGCAGCAGCCTGCGAGAAAAATACCCTTTGAAGGTGTGCTCACCGGTGCCAGCTTTGCATGAAGTTCGGTGAGCCAGCCGTCTTTGTCGGTGGAAACCCCTGTCATGCGCCCGATATCTGCCGAACCATCGGCAGGCTCAAGCCCTACGCTGAGAATCACCATGTCCACGGGAATCCGCAACATTCTCCGGGTCAGTGTATTTTCCGCCACCACGGTCAACCTTCCCTGGTGCTCGGGATTGTTCGGATCATCCAGGATATCGGTGACTTCCGCCACGCGGCCGCGAACCAGGTGCACGCCTTCTTCCTGAACCCGGTTGTAAAATTCCTCATAGAGTTTTCCCGGGGCCCGGACATCGATATAAAACTCCCATACTTCGGCCCCGGTCTTCTCCCTCACCAGGTGGGCGAACTTCATGGAGTACATGCAACAGACCCGGGAACAATATTCCCGATGGTTTTTATCCCGCGACCCGACGCAATGGATAATGGCCACCCTTTCGGGGGGTGTTTTATCCTTTTTCAAAATACTTCCACCAGTCGGCCCCGTGGCATTGTTCAATCTCTCGAACTCAAGGCTGGTATAGACTTCCGGGTATATGCCGTAACCATACTGCACCAGGGGCGAAGGATCAAAAGCTTTAAAACCCGTGGCCAATATAATTGCGCCCGCCGTAACGTCAAGATATTCCGGCTTTTGATTAAAATCCACGGCATCGGCCGGACAAAATTTCTGACATGCGCCGCATTTCTTATTTTTTGACAATACAATGCAATGGTCCTGATCTATTGCCGGCGTATTGGGGACTGCCTGGGGAAAAGGCCTGTAGATGGCGGATCTGAAATTCAGGTTTTCATTGAACTTGTCGGGTATTTTCCGGGTCGGGCACTTTTCCATGCAGATCCCGCATCCCGTACATTTGTTTTCATCGACAAATCTGGGCTTTTTCAAAATACGAACCTTGAAATTTCCTACAAATCCTTCTACGGAAACAACCTCGGCATAGGTAAGCAAATGGATTTTTTCATGCTGCCCGGCCTCGACCATTTTCGGGGTCATGATACAGGCGGAACAATCAAGGGTGGGAAAGGTCTTGTCGAATTTGGCCATGTGTCCGCCGATGGACGGTTCCCGTTCCACCAGGTATACCTGGTATCCGGCGTTTGCCGATGAAATGGCCGCCTGCATGCCGGCGATCCCACCGCCGATCACCAGAATGGACTTATTCACCTCAACTTCCCGGGATGCAAGGGGACGATGTGAGGCCACCCGGGCCACGGCCGCCGCCACCAGATTCTTTGCCTTATTTGTGGCGTCTTCCGAATTTTCTGTAACCCATGCCACCTGCTCACGGATATTGGCCATCTGGAAATAGTGCGGATTTATTCCGGCGGTTTCGCAGGCTTTCCGAAACGTGGATTCATGCATTCTCGGCGAACAAGACGCCACCACGATGCGATTCAATCCGTTTTTCCGGATATCCTCGATGATATATTCCTGCCCGGGATTCGAGCACATGAACTTGTAGTCCCTTGCCACAACGACATGGTCCAGTCTACCGGCGAATTCGGCAACAGCTTCCACGTCCACCTTGGGAAAAATATTCATTCCGCAATGGCAAATATAGACCCCTATTTTAACATCATCATATTTCATTGGGCCACATCCGAATCAATCTTTATTGGGACCAGAAGTTTATCAATCCCCAGGTCTTTTGGGGCGATCCCCATAGCCAGCCCGATGATCTGGGTGAAATACGTGACCGGCAATTCAGGGCCTTTCATTTTTTTTTGGCCGTAATCGAGGTTAAACTGGCACATGGGACAGATCGTGGTAATGATTTCCGCTCCTTTACGGCGCATCTCCCCTGTAATTCTTGAAATCAAGGGAATACAGTCTGTTTCATGGGGTATCATATGGGATGCGCCGCAACAGAGTGTTTTGGCGGAATGTTCAATGGGGCGAAATCCGAATCGACTTAAAAATTTTTCAAGCCGGACCGGCTTTTCTGCTTCAGCAGACGTTCCATAAGGCCGGGTTAATTGACAGCCGTAATAAGCGGCAACCGGTTTATCCGCAATGGAAGGTTTTTGGGAAACAGACGGCCAAGCGATTTCAGGAATGTCGTCAATCAATACATCCAGGTAATGACGAACCGGAAGGATGCGGATAAGTTGCAGTTTTTCATTTTCAAGGCACTGATTGACTCTTTCCTTCAGCCCGGGAGAGTGATTAAACTTAAAAACCGCTTTTTGAAGGGTGGCATAGCATGCATTACAAACGGTAACGATTTCCTTAAACCCCTGTGCATCGGCAAGGGCCATGACCCTTCCCGCAAGGGCCATGGCTTTGTCGGCACTGATGCTGAATGCCGCGGTCGCCCCGCAGCAATTCCAGTCCTCGATTTCTGCAAGCTCGATACCCACTTGCTGGTTCACCTTGTCAACCGAGTCCTTGTAACCGGCAGCGGTTTTGTAAGCACATCCCGGGAAAAATCCGTATTTCACTCGATCTTCCTTTCCGCTTCACCACCTGCATGAAGCCGTATGCGCATGGGATTTTTTGTCCTTTCGGCACGGATACCGAGACGTCCGCGTTTCAGCAGTTGTAACCCCAGAAAAGCCTTTGCTATCATATCCCCGGGATGCTTCAATCCATAGCGGGCCATCAGGTAGGTTTCATTCATTTTGCCGGTTCTGTCAACTTCGCCGGAAAACACCTTGTACAAATCGGGCATTTTACACAACGGCGAGACAAGTCCGTGTTTGACGGCCATCTCCTTGAGGGAATACATCAGGTCGGTCACCGGGATATCTTGGGGGCATCGCACCATGCATTGATAACAGGATACACAAAACCACTGGGTGTTTGAACGAAGGGCTTCTTCCATTTCACCGTCGCGGATCAGGGCGAACAGTTCGCGCGGGGCATGGTCCATTCGGGTTGTAAGGGGACAGGAACCGCTGCAGGTCCCGCACTGGATACATCTCAATATGTCATTGCCGTGATGGGCGCCATAAAACTCCTGCTGAAGTTTTTCTTCATCCATTTTTAAAAAATCTTTCACCAGGCATGACCGGCGATCTTTCAAACCCTGCGTCCCTCCTTAAATCGGCAGGACCAAATTGCCGGACTTTTAAAAAAGGAAAACTATGCACAAAAAAATATGGGTGTCAAGAAAAGTTTCTTTTCATGATCCGACCCGGGCCAGATACCATATAGCCTGTTGATTTTGTTTAGCCGGAAATGGTATCAACGTTGTATGTTTCGGGTGGAATTAAAATGAAGATCATTGAAAGATCCGATATATTAAACGAACTCCGGTTCGGATTTTTAGGCGACTACCCGGTTGCAGGCATGGGTGAGCCCTGGTCCTCAAAGCTTGAAGATACCCATCTGCTTTTAAAACAATCCGGTATCGGCGGCATTTTATGCCTGACCGAAGACGACCTGTATGGTAAAAAACACGTGGCAGCAGGATTCTGTTATCTTCATATCCCCGTAGAAGACACCCAACCGCCCACAACAGATGACATGAACCGGTGCATGGGTTTTATCAATCGATGCCTGGAAAAGGGCATCGGCGTTGCAACACACTGTTTTGAAGGCCGCGGCCGAACCGGAACGATCCTTGGCGGATGGCTCGGCATCAGGGAATCCTTAAATTCCGGTGACGCCATAAACCGCATTCGCTGTTTGAGGCACCACACCGTTTTAACCCCTTCCCAGAGACAGTTTTTAGCATACTATTTGGACGACTACCTTCCGTCCCAATCCCCGTCCGTTCGCATTTTTTATCAAAAATAAATCATTCTCACCAAATGCCCGACGAATCCCATTGATCTGATTTTAAAAACCGTCTATATTGCAAGAGGTTTATGAATTTTCCCAGCGATTTTTAGAAAGGCAGGCACGAAAATGAGAGTCGGATTTATTGGATGGCGCGGAATGGTGGGCTCCGTCCTGATTGGGCGGATGCTGGAAAAAAATGATTTTAACGGGTTTGAACCGGTTTTTGCATCCACTTCACAAGTCGGTCAGGCAGGTCCGGATATCGGTGCATCCATTCCCCCGCTTCAGGATGCATTTGATATTCACTTTCTTTCAAAACTGGATATTATCGTCACGTGTCAGGGCAGCGATTACACAAAAAAGGTCTTCCCCGAGCTAAAAAAAACAGGATGGGACGGATATTGGATTGATGCGGCCTCGGCCCTCCGCATGCAGGATGAAAGCGTTATCGTACTGGATCCCGTCAACCGGGACATTATCGACAAATCCCTGTCATCCGGCATCAAGCAATTTATCGGCGGCAATTGTACGGTGAGCCTGATGCTGATGGCCGTAGGCGGACTTTTTAAAGCCGGCCTTGTTGAATGGTTGTCGTCCATGACGTACCAGGCGGCGTCCGGCGCAGGCGCCAATAACATGCGTGAGCTGGTTGCCCAGATGACGTGTATCGGAAAGGCATCGGAAAAGCAGCTCCTTGATCCGGCCGGCGCCATTCTGGAGTTGGATGCAGCCGTGACCGGCGTTATCAATGGCCCAGAATTCCCCGTAAAAAATTTCGGTGTTCCTTTGGCAGGCAGCGCCATTCCCTGGATCGACAGTACCATGGAAAACGGGCAAAGCCGCGAGGAATGGAAAGGCATGGCCGAAACAAACAAAATATTGCAGACAAAAACGCCGGTCCCCATAGACGGCATCTGCGTTCGCATCGGCACCATGCGGTGTCATGCACAGGCCCTGACCATAAAGCTTGCAACAGATGTGCCCGTGGATGAAATAGAGGACATCGTAAAAGGATCCAGTAAATGGGTTGAGATCATTCCCAATACCAAGGAAGATACTATTAAAGCCCTTACGCCGGCCCATGTATCCGGCAAACTGACCATCCCCGTGGGCCGCATCAGAAAAATGAATATCGGGCCGAAATACTTGGCGGCATTTACGGTGGGAGACCAACTCCTTTGGGGAGCGGCCGAACCCATCAGAAGGATTCTGAAAATCGTGCTGGAATATGTGAAATAGATTTTTCTATGACGACAACAAACTTACAATACGTCACCTCCGGCATCAGCAGGCTGGACAATCTGCTCGGCGGCGGCATCATCATCGGTGACAATGTGGTATGGTATGATGATGCCGGCAGCCTGGCCGAGGTTTTTTGCCTCAACCTGATCAAGGCGTCTCAGAAACAAAACAGGCACATTATTTATGTCAGTTTTGATCGGAGCCCTAAAAACCTTCTGGAAAAATTAGGCCCCCTTGCAGACAACAAATATCTGACCATCCTGGATTGCTTTACATTCGGCAAGGGAGAAGGCGCGGAAGTTTTTCTCAAATTTTATGCGAACCGGCCGAAAAAAACCGCCTATCAAATCGAAAAAATCGAAAAACCGTCAAACCCCGACCACGTCATGGAAGCTGTTTACGCCCTTCATAACACCATGACAAATGACGTTCGTCTTGTATTCGAAAGCCTGACGGGAATGCAGGAACTTTGGGGAAGCGAGGAGCACATTCTGAAATTTTATGCCAGGTCCTGTCCCCGTCTGTATGAATTAAATACAATTGCATACTGGATCATCGAAAAGGCGGCCCATACACCCCGGTTAAAAGCACACCTGAACAAAATCACCCAGGTGGCCATTGATCTTACCTTAAGGAGAGGGAAAACATCTCTTACCGTATTGAAAGCCGAAAAACGGGACATCGGACTGTTAAACAAACATGCCCTTTACTGGAACAAGGGAACCACTGTTCACTTCGACCCGGAAAAAAAGACAACCGGCCAACTGGATCTGGGAACCCGTATAAAATCCCTAAGAATCCAGAAAAAGCTGTCTCAAACGGAACTGGCCAAGTCTGTTGGAGTGACCCCAAGTACCATTTCCCAGGTTGAAAGCAACCAGATCTATCCCTCCCTGCCGGCTTTAATTAAAATCGCCCAAATCCTCAATGTGGATATCAGTTCGCTGTTTAAAGGGACAATGGAAGAGCAACTGCCGGTAATTTTTCCTGAAGCCGAGGCAACGGATGTTCATTTACCCCATATCTCCAAGCACAGCATATGTTTAAAGCGACTGGGGTCAATGGCATTTGAAGCCAAGACCGAAGCGTATCTCATCGAAATTCCACCTGATACCAAAATATTTTCTCATTTTTTCATGCACAAGGGGGAAGAAGCGGGATATCTCCTTGGCGGAGAATTGATCCTCCATCTGGACACGGGCATGGAGGATATAAAGACCGGGGACTGGATCTATTTAAAAACGCAAATCCCCGTTCAATGGGAAAATCCCGGAAATGAGCCGGCAAAGCTGTTATGGATTAAAATAAATTAGAAGGCGCCACGAAAAAATTTTCGTGGCGCCTTTTTAACTTAAGCTTTATATCTTAAGAATTTAATATTTTCTTTGCACTTTCATCGTTTACTTCCGTCACCATGGGAATACCGGTTTCAACAGCGGTTTCCCTGTTTCCGGAGAAAATATCCTGTCGCGTAATCTTATCCAGAGAAAACTTCCTGGAACCGGCCATCAACTGCTGCAACCCGCAGGACAATTTGTCCGCCAATGCCCAGAAAGCGATGGCACCGTAAGGAATATTCTTCATTTCCTTTTTACCGACTTTTTTCTGGACATCAAAATAGGATGCAAATATTTCTTCGGCCTTGGTACCGAGACTTGACACGGTCTTGGGCAGGCTGTCCCAGTTTCCGCAAACCTGTTCTTTTCTATCCGGATGCAGCGCGCCTTCAATATTGGCGCCGACAAACCCGGGAATCATAATGGCGCGGCCCATGCAGACCAGCTTGGTATAGGGAGCACCCAGCGCAATGGCTTTAAAGATACTGTCTTCCAAAGCAAAACCGCCGGCAAAGGACATATCCACGACTTTCTGCCCCTTGGCCGCCAGGATTGAAGCATATTCGTATGCCTTGGCATGCAGATATATGGAGGGAACACCCCAGCTCTGCATCATGTTCCAAGGACTCATTCCCGTTCCACCGCCCGAACCATCGATGGTCAGCAGGTCGCACCCGGCATCAGAAGCAAACTTGATGGCCATGGCCAGTTCTTCCATACCGTATGAACCGGTTTTCAGCGAAATTCTCTTGAAACCGAGGCTGCGGAGGTAATCCACACTGCTCATGAAATCTTCCCTGACCTTGTCAACGGTATCCAGATCGGTTCCGCCCAGCCGGCTGTGACGGGCAAAAGAGCGGATCGCTCCCTCTTTAAACGCCTGTTGTACTTCAGGCAAACGGGGATCGGGATCCACAACATATCCACGTTCTTTTAAGAAGAGCGCGTAATCCAGGCTGGTGACCTGGATTTCACCGCCGATATCCTTGGCACCCTGGCCCCATTTCAATTCGATGATGCACTTATTGCCGTATTTATCCGCCACAAATTCGGCAACACCGTTTCTGGTGTCCTCAACATTCAACTGGACGATGATTGCCCCGTATCCGTCATGATACCGCAGGTACGTATCAATTCGCCGCTCCAACTCCGGCGCCCTGGAAATCTTTCCTTTTCTTTTCTTGCCCTTTCCGATGATGGATTCCCGGTCGACGCCGACAACGTTTTCACCGATAACAACGGGGATCCCGCACAGTGCACCGCCGATGGCAAATGAATCCCAGTATTTCGCTGCAATAAATGTCGACCCCAAGGCCCCGGTCATCAAGGGGATACGTGACTTGGTTTTTATCTCGTTTCCGAATTCGGTCTCGATGCTGACATTGGGAAAAATGCAGTCATCCGGATCGTTGGATAACTTTTCAGTCAAGCCATGTGCTCCATAGGCATACCCCTGAATACGCAGTGAGTTATAGGAAACGCCCACATGAGTAGTGTTGTTGGCACCTGCCGTGACCGTGCCGAAGTCTCTCGGGTACAGCAATTTCCGACCGATCAGACTGGACATCCAGGTTTCACATTTTCCCATGCAATCTGCACGGCAAAGTGTACAAAGACTGGATTCCGCGGGATTCCCCCTGTTGGTCGTTCCCAATACGTCATTTTGTTTTGCAAATCTCATTGTTCATCTCCTTTGATTGTTTATTGTGATAGGCCCAATGGTTCCAAACCGTTAAAAACCATTCCCGGTCCCTGCAGCGCAGCGTTTTATATACGAATCGGATCGGAACGGAATTTAATGAATCATTTACGTCAAAAAAAAAGACGCCACCCTTTCTTTTCAGGGTTGACGTCTTTGTCAGTCTGAATCCGTATTGATTCGTACACCGTTGTACGATTTTAATAATACTAAATTTTGGTCTTTATCATTAGCCAGACTTATAACGTTTGTCAAGTCAAAATATCATCTTTTTGAACCATGGGCTGTTTTGCCATCGATTATGCATAAAAACTTATACAAGGGGATCCCAGCAAAAATAGCCGGGAGAGGTATCCAGGGGTGAAAAATGACTTTTCATGGTGACTTCCAGCATTTCAGACAGGTCATCCAATGCCCAGCCATCGGACTTGTGGATGCTACGAACGACGCGAGGCTGGGAAAACAGGTATATTTCCTTTCCCCTCACACCAAAAACCTGGCCCGAAATGTTTTCCGCCTTGTCCCCCGCCAGGAATACGGCCAGGGAAGCCGGATCTTTCGGGCTCATCTTTTTCAATTTTTCAACCCGCTTTTTCTGCTCTTCCGTTTCGGCGGGAATTGTGGCGGTCAAGCGGGTCCATGCAAAAGGGGCGATGCAGTTGGAGGTGACATGGTACTTCTTCATGTCCAGAGCCGTTATCTTGCTTAAGGCGACAACACCCATCTTGGCTGCGCCGTAATTGGACTGGCCGGTATTGCCGATTAGCCCGGAAGTAGATGCAAAGTTTACGTATCTGCCCCACTTCTGCTCCCTCATGTGAGGTGCTGCCGCACGAATACAATTGAACGTCCCTTTTAAATGAACGCCGACGACTGCATCCCATTCCTCCTCGCTCATTTTGAATATCATCCGGTCCCGGGCTATTCCGGCATTGTTCACCACGATATCAATTTTTCCGAAATTATCCAGGGCCGTTTTCACCATTCGGTGAGCACCTTCCCAAGAGGATACCGAATCCGGGTTGCTTACCGCCTCTCCACCGGCATCTTTTATCTCTCCAACAACTTTATCAGCCAAATTGGAATCCGACCCTTCTCCTCTCTCTGAGGAACCCAGGTCGTTGACAACGACCTTTGCGCCTTCTTTCGCCATCATCAGGGCAATCTCACGGCCAATGCCTCGACCTGCACCGGTTACCAGTGCTACTTTTCCTTCCAGGTATGCCATCTCTATTCCCTTTCATATAGTTTTTTAATTATTGTTATTCTTTTTGAATCTCAGCTTTAAAGCTTCCCTTGATCTTAATTCTGCCTTTTATCATGGTTATCATTACGATTTATGTCTGATGACGACGGCACAGGCGACTGAGCCACCGCAACAGATTAATTTACAAATTAAAAAGCCGATCCAGGTAATCGATTACTTCCTTTACCATGGATCCTCTGAACACTCTCCGAACTCCCATTTTCATGAGCTTTTCCACATCTTGAGGCGGGAAAATGCCGCCGATGATGACAGGAATTTCTTTTGCATCCTGTTTTTTGAGTTGTTCCATCAATTCCGGGGTTAAAATCATGTGCTCGCCGGACAGAAAACTGATCCCGATCAAATCGACATCTTCCTGTATCGCCGTCTTCACCACGCCTTCGGGCGTATTATACATTCCCAAATAAATGACCTCGTAACCTTCATTTTTCAGAATGGCGGCAAGGGCTTTGGCACCCCGGTCGTGTCCGTCCAGACCGAGCTTTGCAATTAAAATCCGTTTTCTATTATCGCCTGCCATAGCAATATCCTGTTCTCCCGTTGATTAGTCCCGAAGATGTTCAGGCAGTATTTCACTTATATAATCATGACCGCTGACCCGGGTTGCCGCGATAATGCCGGCATGGGTTGCCGCGTCATTGGCCGCCATGGAACACTCCGAACTGTCCGAAGCGTGATATAATCCTTCGATATACGGATCCCTGGCCCGGGGCTTGGCGTCTCCAACCTGAAAAGGCGACTGAGCCACGGGAACCAGGCTGTCCGATACAGTACACAGGGCCCATTCCACGTTTTCCCTGAATCCGTCATAATTTTCTTCCATAAACCGGGTCATTCTCTCATAGGCCAATTGAACCAGCTTCGTATTATGACTCTCCTCATCCGTCATTGAGATGTAGGCATCCAGCAACTGTTTTCCTGCCGGCGCCCTGTCCGGGCACATGCCGGAACTGTTCCAGAACCCCATTCTCACATCACTGTCAAATCCGTCTTCCTTCCCGGCGACTCTCGGTACAAAGGTAAGGTGTTCATTGACCACGGGTTTGCTTAATCCCCAATAAACAGCGCAAATACCGGCCCGCCAGAACTTTTTGACCTGCTCTACGAATTTTTTTGGATAATGGCGCTCGGGAATGTATTTAAACATTTCGTTGACCATCCCGGAATTGATTACAATGGGACATTGAATAACCTCATCTTTCCCGTCAATACGGGCGGATACGCCGGTCACTTTGCCCCCTTCAACAAGAACTTCCTTTACGGTTGCATTGAGAATGATCTTTCCTCCGTTTTCCTCAATCACCTCGCAGTACTTTCGGGGTATCTGCACAAATCCCGGTGGCCCAAGAGTTGAGCATCCGCCATAGGAAAAACGGTAACCGGACCGGGCCACGGCCCGATTCATGAGGATGTTGTCTCCGGCGGAAATTTTTTCAGGCGAATTGATGGTGGTATTCATTGTTGCATTCACATAGTGAAATTCATGCGTATAGGGGTTCTTCGTACGCTGTTCCATCCACTCTTTTAAACTGATATGATCGTATGAGTGGGCGGTTTTGGCATCCATTCGGACCATTTCACTGTTGATTTTTCCGGTTTCACGCCTGGCTTCATCATCCATCCATGGAAAGTTCCCCCCCCTTTCGGATCCTTTTTCAAATCGATGCAAAACATTGTCACGCCACCAGCCCGCACTCGTGGCCGGGTACAATTGAAGGGGCTTTCCCAGATACGTCAGGCACGTGTTGGTCCTGCCTTTGTCGGTAATCATCAGCACGTGGATGCCCACTTCAAAGGACCAGTCTTTCAGGTACCCCTGGGTGAAAAGGTCTTCGGGCTCGGGGCTTGATTTTGCAATCCAGGTATACGCTGCTTTACCGATGCTTTTACGATAGGTTTTCAGATCCATGTCCGTCATTTTGAAAGACAGGTCGCGTCCACCGACATATCCCGATCTTTCAAGAACCAACACTTTCATTCCCTCTTTTTGGGCTAAAACAGCGCCTGCTGTTGGTCCTCCAACGCCCGCTCCGATGATGATCGCATCATATTTTTCGTATACCATTTTTCCTTCCTTCCCTTTTTCAATAGTTTTCCGCCTTTTTTCTTCGGCGGTTACATCAAATCGCGAATAAAATTTACAAATTGTGGATTCTTCGCGATTCAGAACCATTTTAAAAAAACGGATGCGTCAGTACATTTAAAGGATCATAGCTTTCTCCCATTGCCATTCGAACGGTACCCAGAATTTCACCCAATGTCGCATATTGTTTGGACGCCTCGATCATTAACGGAATCAAGTTGTTTTTCTCGCTCTCTTCCGCGGCTGATTTCAATCGCTCCAATATTTGCTTGATCTTTTTTTCGTCACGTT
>CAYLRU010000020.1:0-11476 GCA_964386565.1 uncultured Desulfobacteraceae bacterium
TTTTTACTTCATTAAACATGAAGTCCAGTGCCTTGTGTTTGGTAAATGTCTGAAGGCACTGCTGACGGAATTCCTGTTCCGATGCCTGTTCTTTTGCACAGATAAATGCCCAAGGCAGAATAAGTGCGTCCTTTACAAGGTCGGCCACGTCAAAGACCAGCGCACCTCTGCGTGTTTTACCGTGCATCACTGCAAAACCATATGGAATACCAAGTACCCAGAGAGTTGTAGCGGCAAGGCCATACGCAAGGTAGTTGCCGTGATTCAGAAAAGCGTTTGCAGTATCTTCTGCATCACGATCACGCACGAACTTCTTATTTTGGGTCCGGCTGGCGGCGATTTTATACAACTTTTTTGTAAGTTGGGCTTCAATCTGAAAAAGATCAGCAACTCCATGGGTATTTTCAATTTTACTTAAAAAATTCTTAAGGACACTGGAAACATCCATATCATCCGCATAAAATCCTTGATTCTGAAGATCACGGTCTTTTGACCAGACATTTTCCAGGTAATGAATTCTTAACTGCTGAAAATGTTTGGCAACGTAAAATCGTTTTTCTTCGTCAAACCAGAATGACATCCATCCCTGAACATACTCAGTGGGTCGATATTCATTCTGGGGCGAAAGCCATTCCACTTCACTTGCTGCAATAAGCGGGGTGCCACCGGTTCCACTAAACCCGATTAGAACCCCAGCGGACGCCAGCATGCGTACGGCTGCCTGTGTTATAGAGGTGCCCGTTGTCAGCAAAATTACTGTGGTATTTGCTATGGGAATATTCCAGTATTGATTTCCGGTTTTTGCCTCGGTTAAAAAAACCACTCGCCCACCCTTGACCATCACCCGGCACTTTTCAAGGTAATAAATATTGGCGCGTTTTGAGTGTAAAATTGCTTTCAAGTCGGTCAATTGATCCATACATTTCTCCATTCAATTGTGTTAAAATTATTATAATAACATAATTTTAAAGTCAATAACGGAAAAGAACTATAGATATAAGGATACATTAACTATATTTATCAGTAAAACACATGCACACTATGTGGGGAAGGTATGACACTACAAAATATATACGTAATAAATTTGAAAATATGCCATATACCATTTCTGGACGATGTATGGATAAATGGTTTGTTGTTAAATGGCCATCAGAATCTAAGGATTGAATTACAAATTTCTCGCAATATAAAAAACCGGACTATTATAGGTACAAAACCGTGCCTCAAATCCTGACGGACTCGCATCTTTGGATCTATCTGGTTTGATTCAATTGAAATTGCATCCCTGGGCATAAACATCCTTGAGTTTTGCACAAACGGAAAGTATCATTTTTTGATTTTTTTGTTGATCGGTAATCCGGACTTTTGTTCGGAGGGAGCGGTCGACCAAACCATCTGCAGTGATCCGCAACCTGCGAAAATAGAAAAGCTGTAACCAATTAAGGTTACAGCTTCTTTTATGTAGGTGGTGCCGAAGGCCGGACTTGAACCGGCACGACCGTTGGTCACTACCCCCTCAAGATAGCGTGTCTACCAATTCCACCACTTCGGCAACTAAAAATGTAATTGCGATTTATGCTACTCGGTCTGGGCCGGCTGGTCCGCAGGCGCTTCAACCGGTGCAGGTACTCCCTGGCTTTCCGGCATGGTTTCTTCAACCGGTGCGACTTCCATCATAACGGAATTGACGGTCTTCCGGGTGGATATGTAGGCAAGGGTCAGCGATGTCAACATGAAGATGACGGCAATCGCCGTGGTTGCCTTGCCAAAAAATGTTCCCGCCCCCGAACTGCCGAACAAGGTTTGGCTGGCACCTCCTCCGAACGCCGCCCCCATGTCCGCGCCTTTGCCGGTTTGCAGCAAAACAATCATGATCAGGCCGATACAGGCAATAACATGTATGATAATCAGTAAAACAGCCATAGAATTTATCAGTCTATTTATAGTGAACGATTGCGCTGAATGTTTCCGCATCCAGACTCGCACCGCCGACAAGCGCACCGTCGACATCCGGCATATCCATCAACTCCTTGATATTGCCGGGTTTTACACTACCACCGTATAATATGCGAACGCCTTCTGCAAATGGTTCGTCATACCTTTCTTTTAAAAGATTTCGCAGGAATCGATGGACTTCCTGAGCCTGTTCCCGTGTTGCGGTTTTTCCGGTACCGATGGCCCAAACCGGCTCATAAGCGATAATCAATTCCGCCATATCATTTAAAAAGAGACCTTTTAAACCTTTTTGGATCTGTTTGTCAAGCACAGAAAATGTTTCTTCGGCATCTCTTTCTTTTTCCGTTTCTCCCACGCAAAAAACAGGTATCAAACCATGCTCAGCAGCGGCCCTGATTTTTTTATTGACGGATTCATCGGTTTCACTAAAATATTGCCGTCTTTCAGAATGGCCGATTATCACGTAGCTGCACCCGACGGATACCAGCATGGGAGGCGATATTTCTCCTGTATAAGCCCCTGCCTTTTCCCAGAAAAGATTTTGCGCACCCAGAGAAACATGGGTGTTGGCTACTATCCTGGATACTGCCGGAAGCGCAATATACGGTGGCGCGATCATGATATCCACGTCTTTTATGTCGGCTGTCAGACGAACCAGTTCGCCTGCCGTCATTTCAGCTTCCGAGCAGGTTTTGTGCATTTTCCAGTTGCCTGCAATGAGCGGTCTTCGATTATGCATGATGTTTCACCCTCTTAAAGCTGAGCGCCGATCATGGCGGCAAGATCGGCCATTCGGCTTGAATATCCGACTTCATTATCATACCATGCCAGCACCTTGACCATGTTATCCACAACATAGGTGATGGGACCGTCCACAACGGATGACAGCGTACACCCGTTAAAGTCGGATGAGACCAATAGTTCATCGCTGTATCCTAAAATACCGGCCAGGGATTCTTTGGAGGCTGCGTTCAGCGCTTCATTAACATCGGACGCCGTGATTCCGGTCCTGTCCACCGAGACCACCAGATCCACTAGCGATACATTGGGTGTCGGCACGCGGACAGCAAGCCCGTTGAGCTTGTTGGTCAATTCGGGCAGAACAAGAGAGACCGCTTTGGCCGCTCCTGTTGATGTGGGAACAATGGAAAGGGCCGCAGCCCTTGAACGCCTTAAATCCTTATGCGGAAAATCCAGAAGCCGCTGATCGCCTGTGTAAGAATGAATGGTTGTCATCAAACCCGCCCGAATACCGAAATTTTCCAGCAGGACCTTGGCAACCGGTGCCAGGCAATTTGTGGTGCAGGATGCATTGGATATGACATGGTGGTTTATCGGATCGTATTGGTTTGAGTTGACCCCCATAACAATGGTAATGTCCGGATCTTTTGCCGGGGCGGAAATGATGACCTTTCTGGCGCCGGCGGTGAGATGCCCGGACGCACTTGCCATATCTCTGAATAAACCGGTGCACTCCGCCACGATATCCACGCCCAGATCATTCCATGGGATATCGACGGGTTCTTTTACCATTGTTACGGCCACAGGCTTTCCCGCAACCTTGATGGAATCGTTTTCCAGAGTGATTTCCGTATCAAGCTTTCCATGAACGGAATCATACCTTAAAAGATGGGCCATTGTGGACGGGTCGGAAAGATCGTTTATCGCAACGATTTCGATTTCAGGATGTTTTAATGCCGCCCTGAACAGCATGCGTCCAATTCTTCCAAATCCGTTAATACCGACTTTTACACTCATCATTCCTGTCCTGTTAAAAACAACAACGGGTTAAATAAAGGATGCTTCACCGGAATAAAAACATAAATCAGATGACATGCAAGCGGCGTTGCGCTACACGTCTCGTTTGTTTCCCTTTAAGATACTGCTTGCAAGTGAAATGCTTCGTTTGCCGAATTTTTCCAGACTTGCCGCCAGTTTCGGCAAATCCATCTTTTCACGGGAATCAACCGCCTTGAACAATATCGGCAAATTGACCCCGGATATCACATCCACACGTCCCTCTTCCAGAAAAGAGTAACTCAGATTTGAAGGTGTTCCGCCGAACATATCCGTTAAGATAAGAACCCCGTCATTCTGGTCCACCTTTTTAATGCCTTCTTCGATTTTGTTGCGAAGAACGTCTGCATTTTCTTTGATGTCTACCGAAACGGAAACCATTGATTCGGGCGGCGCTCCCACAATGGATGAAACAGCCTCAATAAGGGCATCTCCCAGCCGATTATGTGTGACGATGACAATTCCTATCATTGGCTACCTTCTTGTGCGTATTTTGCACATCGGAATTCGTAAAAAGTCCAATTATCCCGTTTTAAGTGTTAAGATCAAAAAATAATAATAAAATACACCGTACTTAAAACTTGAAATTCTCGGAAAAAGTTGTTTTCCGAATTGTTACGGAACCATCATAACCCCCGATATCGAATCTTTTCTTTCAGAGAAGGAACAAAAATAAACACAGCCCATAATCAATTCAAGATAAAAAGTAAACCTAAAAAAGATGAAAATCATTATAATTCACCCATTGGTAACGGAACCGATGTTGTCATGGTATCAGATATCACGATGAGACAGGTTGACGGATTTTCCCGCTTTGCGTAAATGCTCGGTTATAAAATGTGAAATGGTTACGGAACGGTGTTGCCCGCCGGTGCATCCCACACCAATGGTTAAATAAGATTTTCCCTCTTTTTCATATAAGGGTATCAAATAGTCAAGCAAGTCTGAAAATTTAGCCAAAAACTGCTGTGTATCGTCGTTTTTTAAGATAAAATCCTTTATGGCCTTTGATTCCCCGGTTAAATCCTTTAATTCCGGATCAAAATACGGATTTATTAAAAACCGTACATCCATGATAAGATCGGCGTTTAACGGGATCCCGTTTTTGAACCCGAAAGAGACGATGTTGATTTGCATGGCAGAACCGGACAGGCTTTGTTGTGCGATGTCGAGAATAAAGGATTTTAGATCGTGAACCGTGTAACCGGACGTATTAATGACGGTATCTGCCTCATTTCTTAAATCTTTAAGAAGTTCTTTTTCGAAAGCTATGGCATCGGTAAGACGCTTATCCTGGGCCAGCGGGTGTTGCCGCCTTGTCTGTGAATATCGTTTTATCAGAACGTCCTTATCCGCTTCAAGGAAAAGGACATTAAATCGATATCCGTTTTTTCGAAGGGACTCGAATATGCCCTTGTATTTTGTAATAAATCCCTTTTCACGGAGGTCCATCACAAAAGCAATTCCGGTAAATTCGGAATTGCTTTCAATGGGCAGTTCTAAAAACTTGGGAAGCAGGTCAACCGGCATGTTGTCAACGCAGTAGTAACCGGCGTCTTCAAAGGATGCAATCGCCGTGCTTTTCCCGGACCCGGACAAGCCGGTAATGATTGTAATTTTAAGATTTTTCACGTTGAATGATCAACCGGCATCAAAAATCTTCGTCAATCTCCTTTATAATAGAATATATTTCATCTGGGGTGCCGGCATCCATCAATTTTTCTTTGAAAAGATCGTTTTTTAAAATTCTTGAAATTCTGGCCAACAGTTTCAGATGCAATCCGGTTGAGTTTTCAGGGGTGATCAGCAAAAAGAAAATATGGGTTGGACGTCCGTCCATGGATTCAAAGTCAACCCCTTTTTTACTCAAACCGAACCCGAGGACCAGTTCATCAAGATCTTTCAGTTTTCCATGGGGGATGCCGATTCCGCCGCCAATACCGGTACTTCCCAACCGTTCCCTGTCCATCAGTACCTTTACGAGTGTTTCCTTGTTGATTCGGGCGATTTGTGCAACCGGTTCTGTCAATTCTTCAAGAATGCCTTTTTTATCTTTGGATTTCAGATCGGCGAGAATCGCTTCCTTTTGTAATAAATCTAGAATTTTCATGTCATGTCCACACGAATTGCATCTGCATAAACAAACAACCGTTCAATGGGTCAACCGTTTGGTTGAATCAGTCCTAAATCGCCATTTTTTTTCCGGTACAGCACATTTACCCGGTCTGTTTTTGCATTGGTAAAGACTAAAAAGTTATTTGTGGTAAGATCCATCTGCAGGATGGCTTCATCGATATCCATAGGTTTATATTCAATGTTTTCAATGGTAAGATTCGTTACCTGTTCATCATCCCCCCGGTTTAATCCCTCGATGACCGCGGTCTTGGCTTTACCCTTACCGCTGCGGTGCCCCCTGTTTTTCTGTTTGTTTTTTTTGATCTGCTTTTCAAGTTTATCCAGTGTCATGTCAATGGCTGAATACATGTCGTTGGTTTCTTCCTTGCCGATAATATTCAGCCGGTCTCCTATAATATTAATTTCCGCAATATGCCTGAATTTCTCCACTGAAAGAACCACATTGGCTTCAGCCGGGTTATAGAGATACTTGTCGAATCGATCCAGTTTGTCTTTAACATACGATTTCAGGTTCTCGGACGGGTCAAGATTTTTAAACGTTACACTTGTTTGCATTAAAGAAGCCTCCCTGAAATTGTTAGTCTCTTAAAAAGTCGGAAAACGATTTTTCAAGAGAGTTTTAAGTATCCGGTATTTTATTATTTTTTTCAACCTTAACGCTCAAAACGGGATGAATTCGGCTTTTTACGAGTTCATCAGAATTGTTTCCTTTTATTTGAGGACAAAATTTTCATCATTTCACGATATTTTGCAACCGTTCTTCTGGCAATGTTGATGTCTAAATCCTGTTTTAAGATTTTTGAAATTTTCTCGTCGCTAAGGGGTTTTTTCGGGTTTTCCCCATCGATCAACTGTTTTATTTTGTTCTGAACGCTGGCGGATGAAACCGATTCCCCCACAAAGCATTTAATAGAGCTATTGAAGAAATATTTCAATTCAAAAATTCCCTGGGGCGTGTGAGCATATTTGTTCGTGGTCACTCTGCTTATGGTTGATTCATGCATGCCGATGTCTTCTGCCACGTCTCTTAATATCATGGGCTTCAAATATTCCACGCCTTTTTCAAAAAAATCTCTCTGGAACTTCAATATGCTTTCCATTACTTTATAAATCGTTTTTTGGCGCTGGTGGATACTTCGGATGAGCCAGGCGGCCGAGCGCATTTTATCCTGAAGGTAGGTTTTAACATTATCCTGGATCACTTCATTTCTTTTAACGGCATTTTTATAATAGGAATTGATCTGGAGCTTGGGCATACCGTCTTCGTTGAGCATGATGACGAATTCATCCTCAAATTTATACACATAAATATCCGGGATAATATAATGGGGTTCATCATCACTGAACTCCCTGCCGGGTTTGGGTTCAAAGTCTTTTATGATATTGACGGCCTTTATTACGTCATCAATGCTGATTTTTAATGCCCTGGTAATGGCTTTATAGTTTTTGTTTTCAAGATGTTTCAGGTGATGGGTGATGATACGGGTGACGATTGAATTTTCCAGGTTGAACCGGGCGGCCTGAATCAGCAGGCACTCCTTGAGATCACGGGCGCATACGCCGATGGGATCAAAGGTCTGCATCTGTTTTAAAACGGTTTCAACGGTCTCGGGATCTGCTTCACTGGCCTCAACGAGTTCTTCAAAAGAAATGTCCAGGTATCCGTCGTTATTTAAATTCCCGATAATGATGCTGCCGATCTTTTTCTCAAGGGGAGACGGGCCTGTCATCAGCAGTTGCCAAAGCAGATGGTCTTTTAAGGATTCCTTTTTGGTTAAAAAGGATTCGTAACTGGGGATTTCTCTTTTTTCGGTTTCAAAATTGATTCTGCCGGGGGAATTGTACTCGTCCAGATAATTGGTCCAGTCCACATGGTCTTCATGTATCTTGTCGCCAATGGTGACTTCCGTCATTATTGACGGTTCGGAAGGGATTTCGGAATCCGGTGTTGAAAGGTCTTCCTGCTTGTTGTCGTCGGGTGTTTCAGGGGATTCTTCAAGGGCCGGATTTTGTTCGAGTTCCTGGTGAATGGTCTCCATCAATTCCAGCCGGGACATTTGGAGCAGCTTGATGGCCATCTGCAGTTGCGGCGTCATGACCAGTTGCTGGGATAGTTTTAATTGCTGTCTTAATCCTAATGCCATAATATTATAAACTGAACTCTTTCCCCAAATAGAATTGCCTGGCTGTCTCGCTTTCGGCAATTTTTTCCGGCGTTCCTGATTCGATGAGTTTGCCTTGATTTAATATATATGCTTTATCACAGACTTCAAGTGTTTCCCTGACATTATGGTCTGAAATCAGTACGCCGATGCCCCGTTTTTTCAGGTGAACAATGATTTGTTTAATATCTGATACCGCGAGGGGGTCGATTCCTGCAAAGGGTTCATCCAGCAGGATAAAAGACGGGTCAGTGGCCAAAGCCCGGGAAATTTCAAGCCGGCGTCGTTCTCCACCTGAAAGAACCCCTGCTTTACGGTCGGCCAGATGGGCAATTCCCAGTTCCTTCAACAACATGTCGGTTTTTTTATGCTGATCCGGCTTGGACATGGACCGCGTTTCAAGAATCACCAAAATATTTTCTTTTACGGACAGCTTTTTAAAAACAGAAGCCTCCTGGGGCAGATACCCCACCCCTTTTCTTGCCCGCTGGTACATGGGCAGACCTGTAATGTCTTCGCCGTCAAGAAAGACCTTTCCGGCATCCGGTTTTATCATACCCACCGTCATATAAAACGTGGTCGTTTTTCCCGCCCCGTTCGGCCCGAGAAGGCCTACGACGGAGCCGCTCCGGGTTGAGAGGGAAACCGAGTCGACCACTCGTTTGCCTTGATAGCTTTTTACAAGTTTTTCCAGGGATAATATCGTCATTTTATTCCTGATCCGGCTGTTCCTGGTAAAACACCGCTTCAACCCGTTGTTTTCCGGTGCTTTCCACTTTAAATATCCCGTCGCTTCTGTTCAAAATGATTTTGTCACCTGTGATATAATCATTGCCACTGGAAATTTTCGAGTTCTTACCCGTCAATACCAGGGTGTCGGTTTCCGGTATGTAAACGGCCTCATCGGTGACGGCCACTTTATCGTCAAACATGATCCTGACGTTTCCCCTTGCAATGATTTCCTTAATCGAATTTTTATTAATGGATAATTTCAGGTCCTTATCAAGTCCGGATCGATAATTCACCTTCAGCCAATCCGCCTGGATCTCCGTATCGTCGATGTCCAGCTTTACATTGCCTTTAAACTCGGTGTGCCGGGCCTGGCTGTCCATTATCGCCTGGTCGGTGACAACCCGAATCCCTTTAAACCGGCTTTTCTTTTCACCCGGACCATCTTCACCGGATGCCGGCACGGGCCGGGCAGGAAAGCCGCATACGATTGAAAAGAAAATCACTGCAAGCAAAAATGAAATTCCATGATGGCGGTCATTTATAATTTTCATCAAACGTTCCTTCAACATGTCCTTCAAGAAGAGTTTGGTTTGTATCCAGATCTATTTTAATCGTGTCAGACGATATATAAAATCCATTGCCCCGTAAGTTGACCGGTGTCTTTGAATAAACCACCCGTTGGTTATGACGATAGCTTAACCGTTCCGTTTCAAGCTGGTAACCATCGTGTTTGATTTTGACGTTTCCTGACACGTCAAAATCAAAGGTGTCCGTGTTCAGAACCCCTTTTTCAGCTTTCAGAAAAGCCTTTCCGTTGTTTTTCAAATAAAACGTTACAGCCAGGTTGTTTAATACGGCCTGATTGTCATCCGTGACATATTCGGCCGAATCCGCTTCCAATTGCCATTCCGTCTTCCCGTTCCGGGTGGCGGTGTGTTGAATCCTGCCGATATTCAGCCCGGGTTTGGCAAGAACCGGATTTTCTTTCCGGGTTTCGCCGTTGCCGGGGTTCCGGGAACCGAGAAAAATAAATATGACGACACCGGAGAAAACAATCGCCATTGCCAGGAGCCCCAGCCGCAGTCGGTTGTAAGTCAGTTTTTTAAACAATTTCAATATTGACGGCCTTGTAAAAAGTCGGAAAACAACGTTTTACGAGAGGTTTGGGCTTTAATTTTTAAGTACCGGTATTTTATCATTTTTTTATCTTAACACTTAAAGCGGGATGAATTCAGCTTTTTCTGAATGTATCCTGTTTTATTATCTGAAACGGTTCACAACCCCGGGCCACAAGCCTTTTGCCTTTAAAATCCCGTCGCTGATTTCCCTTACCGCGCCATGCCCGCCCTTTTTTTTCGTCACGAGCCTGGCCGTCAGCTTGACATCTTCATGGGCATCTGAAACGGCAATGGGAATGCCGACCCTTTTCATGACCGGGATGTCGGGAAGATCATCCCCCATAAATGCCGTATGTTCGTATGAGATGCCGGTTATTTCCAGGACGGCATTCAGTGCGGTGACTTTATCCCTTACATCCTGATATAACAGGGATATACCAAGATCATGGCACCGATGCAAAAGCGCGTCGGATGTTCTGCCGGTGATAATACCCACCTGGATGCCGAAATCCATCAAAAGTCGTATCCCCAGGCCGTCCTTTGCGTTAAATTCCTTGATTTGCCGGCCTTGGTCATCATAAATAATGCGTCCGTCGGTCAGAACGCCGTCAACATCCAAAAGCAAAAGTTCGATTCGTTCCAGATCTTCCATGATATTATACTAATTTTCAACGACCTCCCTGATAGTCTTTAATTTTACCAGCAGTTCTTCTAGATCATCAAGTTTTAAAGAATTGGGGCCGTCGCAAAGAGCCTTTTCCGGATCCATATGAACCTCTAAAAATATGCCGTCCGCACCGGCGGCAACCGCGGATCCGGCAAGTATGGGAGCGAATTCCCGTTGTCCCCCCGAGCTTTTACCTGCTCCACCGGGAAGCTGGATGCTGTGGGTTGCATCGAAAATAACCGGATATCCTGATTGCTGCATAATGCTGATATTTCGAAAATCAACGACCAGATTGTTGTAGCCGAACATGTTGCCGCGCTCCGTCAGGAGAATTTTCCGGTTTCCGGTGGATTCGACCTTTTTCACAACATGGGTCATATCCCATGGCGCCAGAAATTGTCCTTTTTTCAGGTTGATCGGTTTGCCGGTCCTGGCCGCCGTGGTGATTAAATCGGTCTGGCGGCACAAAAAGGCCGGGATCTGAATGACATCCAGAACCTCGGCAGCCTGACGGACTTCATCCACTTGATGGACATCCGATAAAATGTTGATGTTGAGATCCGTCTTGATCTTTTTTAACATGGCCAAGCCGTTTTTAATGCCGGGGCCCCTGTAAGAATCGATGGCGGTGCGATTGGCCTTGTCATACGATGCTTTAAAAACAAAGGGGATATCCAGATGTGCGGTAAGATCTTTCAAGTGGGAGGCAATGGCAAAGGTTGTTTTGTAATCTTCCAATACACACGGACCTGCAATCAGGACCAACGGCAGGTTTTTACCGATTCCGATTCCGTTTATGTCGATCTGGTTTTCCATGGCATCCTTGTTTGGCATCAGCGGTTTTTTTAAGCGATCCCGGAATATCTCATCACAACCTGTTGGTCAGTGTTTTAATGCATGCATCAATG
>CAYLRU010000020.1:11576-51571 GCA_964386565.1 uncultured Desulfobacteraceae bacterium
TGTTGGTCAGTGTTTTAATGCATGCATCAATGAACGTAACATTGCGGCATGCAATTCTTGGGCCGAACATGTCAGTTAGCTCCCATTTATCCTGCAGCCGATTAAAAGTCAAGAAACGAAAACAGACCTTGATTAGAAATCCTATTATTGGTATTGTTTTACAATTTTTATAATCCTTGTTTTAACTTCGGATTCGGGAAAAGTGCCCGGGTGTATTTGGAAATGGGCTTTTCCTCTCATAAAGCAGAAAAGGCGGTATCAGGTTGAAAGCATTATCGAAATATAAGGTTTGGCTGATTTTTGCGCTGGTTGTTTTTGTTGTTTTTCCTTTGATCTGGCTTGTTGTTTCAAAACTTGAAGGAGACCTGCCGGTGATTACGATGGTGCCGTCGATTATTTCCATTGGTGAATCGCAACAACTGAATGTCATCGTCGATGATGAAAGCGGTATCCGAAAGATACGGGTGAATTTGATACAGGAGGGGAAAGACAAGGTACTGGTTGAAAAAGAATTCCCTTCTTTGGGTTTTGGACGTAAAGGCGCTGTTTGTCAGGCGTCTATCGAGCTTTTGGTGGAACCCAAAAAAAACGGGTTCAAAGACGGCAGATCAATCCTGCAAATAACCGCATGGGACTATTCATGGCGGGATTGGTGGCGCGGCAACAAGGGATTCGTTGAAAAACCGGTATTGATTGATACGCGTCCGCCCGGTATCGAAGTGTTGACGCGGATGAATTATGTGAGCCAGGGCGGTTGCGGGCTGGTGATCTATAGACTCTCGGAATCCTGTCCGGAGAACGGGGTCATGGTAGGGGAAAATTTTTTCCCGGGATATGCCGGATATTTTGACGACAAAGACATCCACATGGCTTTTTTTGCCTTGAACCACGAACAGGGACCCGGAACAAAGGTTTTTATTCAATCCACGGACCGGGCGGGCAACAGCGCGCGTTCCGGATTTCCACTTTTCATCCGGAAAAAAACATTCAAAAAGGATCGACTGCTGATTTCAGACAGCTTTCTTGACATGAAAATGCCTGAATTTGATGTTGATATTCCCAACAACCCAACGCCTGGGAATCTGGATAAATACCTTTTTGTCAACCGGAATCTTCGCGCTGAAAATTATGAGAAACTTGTGGGCATTACGGAAAATGCCGAAGATACAATGTATTGGGAAGGATCTTTTTTAAGATTTCCCAATTCCGCGCAGCGGGCAGGTTATGCTGATTTTCGGGAATATTTTTATAATGGCAAAAAGATCGATGAGCAGGTTCACATGGGAATCGATCTGGCTTCCCTGAAGCATTCCCCCGTACCGGCCGGGAATAACGGCAAGGTGGCATATGCCGACAACCTGGGAATTTACGGGAAGACCGTATTGATTGACCATGGATACGGTCTGTTCAGCATGTATTCTCATTTGAGCCATATCGGCGTTGACGTCGGGAAAACCGTGTCAAAGGGTGATATCATCGGTAAAACAGGTATAACCGGACTGGCCGCCGGTGATCACCTCCATTATGCCGTGATAGTGCATAACACATTTGTCAACCCCATCGAATGGTGGGATGATCATTGGATAAAAGACAACATTACAAGGAAGATTGAAATGGTAAAATCCGGACCGGATCGGTAATGAATCGGGCAGTGTCGTGGTAAAAGGGCAAAAAAACATGAAAAAACATAAAGTTCAAAAAACATACCAGGAAATAAACGATAAAATCAGATCCGGCGATGTCGTTGTGGTCACGGCTGAGGAGATCATCGATATTGTAAGGACCAAGGGCCCGGTGGAAGCAGCCCGGGAAGTCGATGTCG
The DNA here is from genome assembly GCA_964386565.1 of uncultured Desulfobacteraceae bacterium. Classification (GTDB taxonomy): domain Bacteria; phylum Desulfobacterota; class Desulfobacteria; order Desulfobacterales; family UBA5616; genus CAYLRU01. Next base: position 13,399 of record CAYLRU010000020.1, read on the forward strand.
TGACCACCGGGACGTTTGCCCCCATGTGCTCTTCGGGCGCTTTTATTAATTTCGGTCACATGACGCCCACAATAAAGGCCTCAAAGGTCTGGCTGAACAACGTACCGGCCTATGCCGGTGTTGCGGCGGTGGATTGCTATATCGGGGTCACGGAACCCCGTGAGGATGATCCCCTGAACAAGGTTCATCCGGGTGAGTTTAATTATGGCGGCGGCCATGTCATCCAGGATCTGGTGGCGGGCAAGCGCATCCATTTGAAGGCTGCTGCATACGGGACCGACTGTTATCCGAACCAGGCGGCTGAAAAAGAGATCACGTTGAAAACGCTCCCCTATGCTGTTTTGTGCAATCCCAGAAACGGCTACCAGAATTATAATTGCGCCGTCAATCTGACCAATAAGACCAAGTATACCTACATGGGAATATTAAAACCCAAGGCCGGCAATGCGAATTATTGCTCGGCCGGCCAGTTAAGCCCCTTGTTCAATGATCCCTGTTACAAAACCATTGGCTTGGGGACCCGGATTTTTTTGGGAGGCGGTGTGGGATACGTAGCATGGTCCGGAACACAGCACAACCCGTCTGTAGCCCGGACACCGGGAGGTGTGCCGGTTAAGCCGGCAGGCACCCTTTTCACCATGGGTAATTTAAAGCAAATGAGCCCTGAATGGCTTATCGGTGTCAGTATCCTGGGATATGGATGCTCTCTGGCGGTGGGTCTGGGCATTCCCATTCCCATTTTAAACGAGGAGATTGTTCAGTACACGGCGGTCTCGGACGAAGAACTGTTCACCCAGATTGTGGATTACGGAAACGATTATCCAAACGGCATTTCAAAAAGCCTTGGAACGGTCAGTTATGCACAGCTTAAAAGCGGAACGATTTATATCGATGGGAAGTCGGTAAAAACAGTTCCCCTTTCAAGCATGGTAAAGGCCCGGCAGATCGCAGACACGCTGAAGCAATGGATCCGGGAGGGTGAATTGACCCTTGGTGAACCCCAGTTCACCCTGCCGGTTTAATATAAAGGATACATTGCCTATCGTTATGTCAGGAAAACTGAGGACATTTATCGCCATTGATCTTCCGGAACATATCCGCTCAACAGTGGCCGGGGTTCAGGAACATCTCAAAACGGACGTACCCGGTGTCAACTGGGTTCATCCGGAAAATATTCACTTAACACTGAAATTTCTGGGAGATGTTCATCAGGATGACCTTGGCCGGATAAGGGAAGCCATGGCGGCGGCCATATCGGATATCCGGCCGTTTTTTCTGGGCCCGGCAGGAATAGGGGCGTTTCCGGGCTTGAACCGCCCGCGCGTTATCTGGGTGGGAATCCACGGGCAAACGGATGTATTAAAAACCCTTCACCGGCGGGTCGAGGATGATTTAGCAGCTTCCGGCTTTGAAAAGGAAGAAAGAAATTTTGCAGGACATCTGACCATCGGGAGGGTCAAGGGTAAAATAAATCCTGTTTGCCTTATTGACAGTATCGGTGCAATAAAGGATTTTAAAACCGAAATGTTTACGGTGGACCGGATTATTTTGTATAAAAGTGATTTAAAACCAAAAGGGGCGGTATACACGGCGCTTTTTCAGCAGGCCTTGACAAACGACCGTCAATCCATATGTCATCACCATCATATGCCTTGCGGAGGAAACAATGAGCACATCGGAAAAGGAACAAGCCGTTGAAACGGCCATAACACAGATTGAGCGCCAGTTTGGAAAAGGGGCCATCATGAAATTGGGCAGCCAGAAGGTTATCAGTGTTCCTGTCATACGGACCGGTTCCCTGACCCTTGATAAGGCACTTGGCGTGGGCGGCCTGCCCCGGGGAAGGGTTATTGAGATTTACGGGCCGGAGTCTTCCGGTAAAACCACGCTCGCCCTGCACGCAGTGGCCGAGGCCCAGCGTACCGGAGGGATCGCCGCGTTTGTGGATGCGGAACATGCGCTGGATACCGTATATGCAAGAAAACTGGGTGTCAACTGCGACGAATTGCTGGTGGCACAGCCGGACACCGGGGAGCAGGCCCTGGAAATTACCGATATGCTGGTGCGAAGCGGGGCCATCGATATTATTATTATCGATTCTGTGGCGGCGTTGGTCCCAAGGGCTGAAATAGAAGGGGAAATGGGCGACTCCCACATGGGCCTGCAGGCAAGGCTGATGTCCCAGGCGTTGAGAAAACTTACCGGAACCATCAGTAAAACCATGACCGCCGTTATCTTCATCAATCAGATTCGAATGAAAATCGGCGTTGTCTTCGGAAACCCGGAAACCACCACGGGCGGCAATGCCTTAAAATTTTATTCATCCGTCCGGTTGGATATCCGGCGTATCGGTGCCATAAAAGAGGGGCAGGAGATCGTGGGGAACCGGACCAGGGTCAGGGTGGTTAAAAACAAAATAGCGCCTCCGTTTCAGGAAGCCGAGTTTGATATCATGTATGGGGAGGGTATTTCCCGTACCGGTGATCTCCTGGATGTGGGGGTTGAAGCCGGTATCATTGAAAAAAGCGGGTCCTGGTATTCGTACGGAAACGAGAGGATCGGCCAGGGACGCAATAATGTAAAGAGTTTTTTTATGGATCACCCGGACATATTAAATGAAATTGAATTAAAGGTCAGGGAAGCTTTGGGCCTGGTGGAAAAACCGGAAGACGAAACCATGGAAAAGGAAAAGCAGGATTAAAGATGATCTCGTAAAAAGTCGGGAAACGACTGTTTACGAAAGTTTCAGGTGTTCGGCGCTAAGTTTTGACTGTTTGGTATTTTCCCGATTATTCAATCCTGACATCCAATGCGGAACACTTAAAATGCTGTACGTTTATCTTTCTGCAGATTCATCAAGAAGGATAACGGCTTGTGGAGAATTAGATGACCGGCAATGACATAAGAGATAAATTTTTGAATTATTTTAAACAACAGGGACACCGAATTATCCGGAGTTCTTCCCTGGTTCCCCGGGACGACCCCACCCTGCTGTTCACCAATGCGGGAATGGTTCAATTCAAGCGGGTATTTATCGGGGAAGAGAAAAAAGACTACACCACGGCAACGACATCTCAAAAGTGTGTTCGCGCCGGGGGGAAGCATAATGACCTGGATAACGTGGGGTATACGGCCCGGCATCATACATTTTTTGAAATGCTGGGAAATTTTTCTTTTGGCGATTATTTCAAGGAAAAGGCCATTGAATATGCCTGGGATCTGCTGGTCAACGGATACGGATTGCCAAAGGACAAGCTGTGGGTTTCCGTTTACCTGGATGATGACGAGGCGTACAATATCTGGCATGACCATATCGGTGTTCCGGAAGAACGGATCGTGCGGCTTGGGGAGAAGGATAATTTCTGGGCCATGGGCGATACGGGCCCTTGCGGTCCCTGTTCCGAAATACTGATCGACAGGGGAGAAGAATACGCCTGCAACAGCCCGGATTGCACGGCCGGATGCGATTGCGATCGCTACCTTGAAATATGGAATCTGGTGTTCATGCAGTTTAACCGTGATGCGGCAGGCCACATGACGCCGCTTCCAAAACCCAGCATCGATACGGGAATGGGGCTTGAACGGATTGCCGCCATTGTTCAGAATGTTCCCAATAATTATGAAACCGATCTGATTTTCCCGATTATTCAAAAAGTGGAATCCCTTTCCGGAACATCTTACGGCGCTTCCGCGACATCCGATATCGCCATGAAGGTGATCGCCGATCACAGCCGATCGGCCGCGTTTCTTATCGGCGACGGTGTTCTTCCCTCAAACGAGGGTCGGGGATACGTACTGCGCCGTATCATGAGAAGGGCTATTCGATATGGGCGGAACCTCGGACTTTCGGACCGGTTTCTATACAAAACCACCGAAGTCGTCATCGACCTGATGAAATCGGCGTATCCAGAGCTGACGGATAATAAGGCATTTATTACAAATGTCGTTAAGAACGAGGAATCCCGGTTCACGGAAACACTGGACAACGGTCTTAAACTCTTAAATGACAGCATCGCCCGGCTGGAAGCGGACGGTAAAACCGAGATGCCGGGGGATATCATTTTCAAACTGTACGATACTTATGGGTTTCCCACGGATATTGTAAAAGATGTCCTTCGGGATAAGGCCATGACCCTTGATATGGAAGGGTTTGATAAAGCCATGGCACGTCAGCGGGACCGGTCCAGATCCGTGGCGGCATTTTCAGAGATGGGCGATGCATATAAAAACCTGGCCGCAACAGGCATGAAACCGGAATTTGTAGGGTATGACGTCCTGTCCTGCAATGCCCGGGTTGTCATGATGGTTCGGAAGAATGCGGAAGTCGAAGAAGCTTCAGCCGGTGATGTGATCGAACTGGTGACCGACAAAACACCGTTTTACGGTGAAGCCGGGGGTCAAGTGGGGGACCGGGGCGCGGCATCGGGCGGAAATTTTGAAATTGCCATAAAAAACACGATAAAAGATCCCACCGGAATGACCGTTCACCAGGGTGAAGTCGTTTCCGGAACCGTTAAAAAGGGGGATACGGTCGATCTTGTTGTGGATAAAATAAACCGGGACGCCATTGCGCGGAACCATACCGCTACGCACATTCTTCACGCCGTGTTGCGACAGGTACTCGGCGACCATGTCAAACAATCCGGTTCACTGGTTGCGCCGGACAGGCTGCGGTTTGATTTTACGCATTTTTCCGGCGTAGATCATGAAACGTTAAATCAAATCGAAACCCTGGTCAATGACCGGATACGGGAGAATACGCCGGTATTCCTTGAAGAAATGGAGGCTGAAGATGCCTTTAAATCCGGGGCTACGGCATTATTTGAAGAGAAATATGGTGACCGGGTTCGGGTGATCTCCCTTTCCGACTTTTCCAGGGAACTTTGCGGGGGAACACATACGGCCAGGACCGGCGATATCGGGTTGTTTAAAATTACGGGTGAATCAAGCGTTGCAGCAGGCATCCGGAGAATCGAGGCCTTAACCGGCCATACGGCCCTGTCTTATATTCAGCAGCAGTCCGACATACTTCAAAAAACCGCTGCAATGTTGAAGGACAAACCCGAGGGGATTTTGCCGCGACTCAAAAAGATGATGGCGGAACAGAAAACCCTTGAAAAACAGGTTGAGCACTTAAAGGCGGCTCTTGCGACCAAATCCGCCGGGGCCGGGGATGACGAAATCAGGCAGGTGAACGGTATAAACGTCATCGTCAAGAAAGTGTCTGTTGAAAAGCCTGCCATGCTCAGGGAATTGGCCGACAGGTTTAAGGACAGGATCAAATCCGGGATTGTCGTATTGGGAAGCGTATCCGATGGTAAAGTAATGCTCATCACGGGCGTTACCAAGGACCTTGCCGGACGATACCATGCCGGCGAGATCGTCAAACAACTGGCGGCGGAAGTCGGCGGCGGCGGCGGGGGAAGGCCCGATATGGCCCAGGCCGGCGGCACACAACCTGAAAACCTGGACAAGGCCCTGGATAAGGCTGTTGAGATCGTAAAAGCCTCGTAACGACTTGAGGAAAACGGGAAAGGGGCTGGTTTCAAAACCGCCTGCCGGGTTTGATCTCCGTGTCGGTTTATACTTTCCTTAAGACATCCATCATATTGAACACCGCGCCCTTAACGCCGCTTTTGATTTTTTGATGTAAAAACAATACGGCATCCAGTGTTCCCTTGGCATAAATGTCCCTGCCGTTTACATTGTGGGTGAGCTCGAATGTGACGGTTTTGTCGTCGGAGACCAGGGTGTAAGTGTGCCAGGCATGCCCGGGGAGATATTCTTCCGGAATCCCCCATTGATCTTTCTGGGCCTGCGGATCTCTCTCTTTTTTGATGGACCCGGCCGAAAAGGGGACTCCCATTGCATTGAAGTAATTTACCATGGCAATGGCTGTTCCGCTGGTGTCTGCCTTCCCCTTTTGATGACTCTCCTGAATTGTCAGGGAATAGCCGGCAAACAGGTCGGGGAAATTGTCCGCCCCATAGGCCATCATTGCCTGAAGTCCGACGATTTGTTTGGCCATGTTGGGCGCAATGACCGCCGGGATGGGGGATTGGGTCACAACCGCTTCGAGTTGCTGCCGATCGCCGCCGGTGGTCCCCATGACAAATGGCAAATTATGCTTGCAGTAAAACCGGGCATTTTCGTTAACCGCCGTCGGATGGGTAAAGTCCACACTGATAAACGGGCCCTCCCCTTTTATAACGTCGTCGATGACCTGTTCGCTCTGTTCGGGCCTGAGCAGACGGACCTTGACCTGTTCAACAGGATGAACGGATTCGGTTATCTCCGGGCCGGTGAGGGAATAGGGGACCAATCGAAATCGTGAATCGCGATTAACATGAACGGCAACGGTTTCAGCCATGTTTCCGGGCAGTCCGTTGACCATGACATGTATTTTTTCCATTTATACACCTTTTGATTTTCAGGTTTGTCAAAATTGACGGATACGGCCTGTCTTTTACCAGACGTCTGGTGAAAATTCAACATGACATCCTTTTTCCACGGATGTTGTTTTTAAACCCGGATTTCTTTCACAATGGCGGTCAGTCGGGGTAATGGGAAGTCTAATTTCACCAGGTTTTGTTTTAAGGTGTGAACCGCTTCCGGGATATACTGTTCAAACCAGGTTTTTTTCTTATGCCGACTTAAAAACCCGAAAGCGCCCAGGATCTGAAGATTTCTTGTAACGGCGCAGCAATCATACCCGGCATAACAGGCCTTGCGGGAAACCGGAATGGTACTGGAAAATACTTCAATGGCGTAATCCAGCAGATGCGACCTGACCGAATCGGGAAGCGCCACATACGGATCGATCAAAAGAGACGCCAGATCATATTGAAACGGACCGGTTCTTCCCCCCTGGAAATCGATAAAAAAACATTGCCCGTTTTTAATCAGGATATTTTTAGACTGCATATCCCGGTGCATGAATCCATTAACCCCATGTTCAAGTGCCGCATCCGCCAGTATTGTCAACTCGTCTTCGAGTTCTTCAAAGAGAATGTCCATTCCCAGGTACGATTTTAAAAAGGCTTCGGTAAAGTACCGGCATTCCTTTTCCATGATAAGGGATTTGTCGTAACACGGGGACTGGTATGTCCATGCGGGATTAAAACCCGACGCCCCGTATACGGACAGCCTCACCAGGTGATCGATAACGGTTTTATATAACGAAATAACCCGGTCTTGATCGGTGTTCTTTAGAACAATATCCTGAAGACTGGTATTTCCCAAATCCTCGAGAAATACCAGCCCTGAAAACGGATCAAAAAGAAATATTTCCGGAACCGGGATTTTTTTATCGGCAAGATGGCGACCGATGGCGATAAAGGCATCGATTTCCGAGGTGCCGTCCATATCCTCAGGCCGACGAATCCCGTGATCGGCCATTACCAGTGAGTGCGTGGAAGTTTTTAAACGGTACCATTTCCTGTCCGACCCGTCGCCTTTTAGGCGTTCGCATTCGATGGGGAGCACCGGAAATCCGGGAAACGCCTTTTGAAACGCGGCAGGGGCCATCTTGTCGAATACCGCCGCCTTATAGCGTTCAGGACTGCCGATGTCTTTCCAGTAGAAGTTCTCCGGCGTGTAAGCCCTGAGCTTCAGATTTTTTAAAAGCATGTTTTTGTAAGCATCGATGCTGGAATAAAACTGATTTTCAGGGATGAAATCGAGTATGACAGGGTCCACAACCTGGATGCCCGTAAATGTCACGGTTTGCTGGTTCGTCATCGCAGATGCGTTCCCGGACGGGGTGAATGAAATGATAAAATCATTTTCATCCACGACAACGGTGTTGAATTCCGGGTCATGACAAACCACCAGGGTCGCAGGATGGGGATGGTTCAAATGGAACCGGTACAACGTTGAGAAGTCGATATCAGCGACCACATCGCCGTTGACGACAAAAAACGGGTCATCTTTCCAGTGGCGGGCAAGGTTTTTAATAGCGCCGCCGGTTCCCAATATTTCGGTTTCATATCGGGTTAACACGGGAACCGGATAGTGTCGAACGGACAAAAAATGCTCAATCTCGTTATGAAGATGGTGCGTATTAATAATAATCGTATTACAGCCGGCATGGATTAACCTCTGGATAACGATGTCGAGGTTCGGTCTGCCGGCAATTGGAAAAAGGGATTTGGGGGTTTTCTCCGTATAGGGTTTAAGCCGGGTTCCGAAACCGGCTGCAAGGATTAAGGCCTTCATTGTTTTTTTGGGCTTACGTTCTCAAAACATTCAGGAATTGTTGTATTTCGCCGGCGTAAATTTCCAGTTTTTCCTGTTTGTCCGGGTTCTTGAAGCCGTTTGACAGAAAAACATCCACGGCATTGGTGTAGTTCATCCTGGAAAGGGCTTCCTTGCGTTCGATTTCACGGTTTTTATACATGCCCGCGCCGATGGATTGTATTTTCTTTAACCGGTCTTTCGGCGCGATGCCATTGCCCGTGTTTGCCCTGAAAAACTGAACGGCAACCCAATAGGACTCCATGTAAGATGTGAGAAATTGTGAAAATGCTTTTAAATTTCTCAACCCGGTGGACGTGATGTTATACGTGTCCGGTAATGTGGGATGGGGGACAATGGCGGCTTCATCGATAAATGCCTTGATGGATTTTCTGACCGAATATTCCGTTGTGCGGTTGATGTCGTAAAAAAACTCGTTTTTAAACAAGTTCTGGATAAACGTATAGTCTTCATAAATATCCGATGTCCTGAACTGAAAAGAATCTTTTTTTAAAATGGCCAGGGCTGTATAAGCCAGTGGAATAAAATAGATGATGCAACTGTTTTTATAGTATTCCAGCCCCGGGCGTTTGTTTTCATTGATCAGATACTGGGTCTCGTCAGGAAGCGTATTTTTTTCGGTTGGAATTTTCTCAATCACCTTTCGTTGCTCGTAATCTTCAAGAGCGCTTTCAACGGCATGTCGATAATCAAGAAGGAGGGTATCTGACAGCGTGGCGTTTTGATAGCCCAGATAATTCAAATACATTTTTACCTGGTTCATCAGGGATTCAAACGAAAACCGGCTTGACGTAAGGTTCAAGATCGCACTGGCCACAAGGGCATGGGGGGTTACCACGGTGTTTTGATCAATGGCGTTGACGATCCGGTGACTGAGATGCCTGCAGAAAGCATTCTGGTCTTTCTGGGTCATGCCGTTAAATCGAAAATGTTCCTCTGTCAGGAGCGCGTTCAGGGATATGGGTTCATTAAACCGGACATAAATTTTGCCGTATCGTTTTTTCAGAAATTTCCTGGCCTTGATGAGTTGAGACAAATCTTCCGATTTTTTTTGGCCTCCCTCAAGTTCGTTCAGGTAGGCGCTTTCCTCCAAAACCCGGTCGTATCCGACATAAACGGGAACAAATATCAGGTCATCGCAGGCGCCGTCTTTATAAGCATTGAGAAGAATGGATAAAAAACCGAGTTTGGGGGTAATCAGTTTTCCCGTCCGACTTCTGGTGCCCTCTATGAAAAATTCTATGCAGAAGCCCTCTTCAAGCATCTTGTAAACATATTCTGCAAAAATTTTTGAATAAAGCACGGCCCCCCTGAATGTCCTTCGAATGAAAAATGCCCCGGCGCGCCTGAAAATCGGTCCTAAGGGCCAGAAGGAAAGGTTCTTTCCGGCCGCTATGTGGGGGCACTGCATGTTGTTCTGGTACAGGATATAGGACAGGATTAAATAATCGATATGGCTTTTATGGCATGGAATCAAAATCAGCGGGCCTTTCAGGGACTTGAATTTGATTTTGTTCAACACTTCTTCATTTATCGTGATGCCGTCGAACATGATCCTGATCATCCAGCGGATCACTTTTTCCAGCACCCGGATCATTGTCGCGCTGTAGTTGGCTGCGATTTCCTCAAGATATTCGTCTGCTTCCTTGTGAATTTTTTGAATGGGGATATTCCTGGATCTTGAATAGTGATCCAGGAATTCCCGGAGACGTTCGTGTGTTAGGATACTTTCCTTGATTTCCTGCCGGCTTTTCAGAACCGGACCGATGATGTTCTGGCGGTGGCGGTTGACTTGAAGCAGAAGGTTGCGTCTCAGGATGAGGGACAGATGCTCATCCGTTGTATTTTGTTTTTCATGTCGGTCCAGAAAAGTTTTCAGGTTGACCGGCTTTGAGACCTCGATAAAGATTTTCTCCGGGCGCTTGAACATGGTAATTATTTTTCGAATCAGACCTGGATTGATTTCTGATCCGAACAGGAGGTCCCGGATATAAAATGCCGATTGCTTCCGGGGTTTTTTACTGAAAAACATCAATTGGGGAACGATATAGACCGGTCGTTCCGTCGATTTCTGGAGGCCGATGAGATATTGGATCGGGTCTGTTTTTTGTTTGACAAAACGGCGGTAAAAGCCTTTTTTTTCCACGAGGGACAGAAAACCGGACTTGCCGTCCAACAACTCCTGCCGGATATATCCGCTGGCATATGGATCCTGGAGCCGCCTGTTTTGCAGAAAATAATCAACATGTGAAAAAAATATCCGCATAATACGGCTTAAGGGTTGCCAGGCAAATACACTGTATTCCAGACCGATCTGTGGAAACGGGAGATTTTCCTTTTTATAGCGCGTGTAATAAAACAGGTATTCGAACCGGCTTTTAAATTTATTGACGTAAACGATGATGGCGTCTTTCGGTATATTGCTCAGGGCGATGCGCTGGTTCTCCTTGACATGAATACCCGAATAAAAGAGATCCAATAAGAAATCCGAGCAAATACCGATTTTTTTCGGCAGGAACCAGCTATAGTGGTCATGGGTGTTCTTTAAGGCGGTATCAACCCAGGACCTGATTTTCCCGGCAACCCTCACCCATGAATGAATAATGGTTTTCAGCATTGCATGAATTTCCTCGGGGAAAATTTCCAGATAATTATTTTAAAGACTAAAAGACTGGTAATCTAAAAAACCAAATAACTACCAGACCCACGGGTTCAAAGCAATAATTTATTTATGAGTTTTCGTCATGTCTGAAAGTGTAATATTAACAATATATTATTGGGTGTAACCAATATCCGGTGATTTTTCCAAATAAATTAAAACTTGCGTTGCAAATCATCATATGTTATTAAAAAAATTGGTTTGAAAGCAGGATAACTATCGGAAAAATAACATAAAATTGACTTTTTTGATGGATTTCTCGGGAAACGAATCGGTTCTTAAATATTGGCGTTTGGAATTAGATAAAAATTAAAGGAGGGAATTTTTTTATGAAAACGTTAATCGGTGGCGCAATTGCGGCTGTTCTGGGTGTGATCGGCCTGGCAGTATGGATTGATGCCTTTTTACAGTTGCTGGCCGGTATTATTCCGGCAATGCTTTTATTGGGTGGCGGACTGGCCCTTTATTTGGGATTTGATGAGTTGAAAGATACATGGAAAAAAGACGAAGCACCGGTTGAAGACGAAGTTGACGAGACGGAAAAATATAAAAAAGAAATCGACGATCTGAAAAAAGAGATTGAAACTCTGAAAAAAGATAAATAATCACGTTTCAAAACGGTTTGCAACAGCAAGAGCCCCGGCATCATCACCGGGGCTCTTGCTTTATCGCCCACACAAGGTTAAACCCGGTTATCAATTGCGGACACGGCCAGACGATCGGCGATTTCATTTTCCCGAAGGCCGGCATGCCCCTTGACCTTGATAAATTTTATATCTTTAAAATTTAAGATCAGGTCTTTTATCGATTGAATGAGTTGCATGTTTTTTTTGGGTTTCCATCCAAGCGTCAGGACGCCGAAAGCATAACTGCTGTCTGTATACACCCGAACCGGAAGTTTTTTGTTTTTGATTTCCGACAGGCCCGCCTTAATAGCTTCAAGCTCGGCAATATTATTGGTGGCCATGCCGATGTATTTTGATATTTCTTTTTCCTTGTCCTTATATTTTAACAGCACGCCGATACCCGAGGGACCGGGATTTCCTGAGGATGCCCCGTCCGTATAAACATAAACGGTATTTTCCGGATGCGGTTCTTTTTCATTTGCTTCGGCGTTGTCGGGTCCGGCGCTTTTCTTTTTTGCCGGCTTCTTTTTAAGGGGTGTGCCATCGTTCGGGGTTTCGACATCAAGAGACCTGATGCTGTTTTCATGGGCCCGGTATTCATAATCCTGATCGAGCTGATATTTGATCAGCACCTTCCCGTCCTCGGAAAAAGGCGTTCCCCCCGGATCGGTTTTGACCCAGACCTTATTCGCCTTAAACATCATCCGCTTCCAGTGTTGACCGTCATCCGTCTGTTTCATCTGCATCCGTTACCCCCGCAGTCCGATTGTTATCCCCAACATTCATTTCCCATCACTTGTCATTCATCACCCCAAATCATACTACCTGATCCATGTCTTTGTTCGTTTTTCGGGCTCCGGCACTTTTACCGGCATTCCCTTGATAATGGCCCCGGGTATGCTCAGTACCATTTTCATGGCTTCTTCGTTGCTTTTTAAGATTTTGCCCGCGATGTCAACCGCCAGAGACAGGGAAGGGGGCCTGCTGCGTGCCGAATGTGCATCTGATGCGATGATATGCACCAGCCTGTTTTCCAGCAGATCATGGGAACACATCATGATATCGTCACCGAATCCGCCGGTGATACTGGTTGAATTGACCTGGATCAGGCATCCCGCCGCCGTCAATTCATAAAGGATTTCAGGCTGAAAATGTACCATGGGATTCCTTTCGGGATGGGCGATAACCGGTGTGATGCCGTTTAAGACCAGGTGAAACAATTCTTCATTGAACCCGTCTGGGACGGATTGAAACGGAAACTCTATCAGCACATACCGCTTGTTTTCACATAAGAAGGCTGTTTTGCCGGCCAGTATACGGGCGGCCATGTCCGGACAAATATGAACTTCCGAGCCGGTGTAAAGGGATAGGGGGATGCGTTCCGTTTCAAGCCGGCGCCGGAGGGCTGAAGCCGCGTTGAGAATTTTATCAGGCGGATTGGGGAAAGTGCCGCCCAGCGCATGGGGTGTTGCAACGATGGTGTGAATACCGTCTTTAACAGCATGCCTTGCCATGGCAAGACTTTCTTCAAGGTCGTCCGGTCCGTCATCGACTCCGGGAAGTATGTGGCAGTGTAAATCAATCAAAACGAAAACGCCCCCTTCAGGTTTCCCGGTTGGACAATAAACCATGGATTTAACAGGTCTTTCTTGTTATAGACCAGGGGGGTTCCGGTTTCCCGGTTTAACACGTCGAAACCGGCATTTTCCGCGACCGCCTGTCCGGCGGCCGTATCCCATTCCATGGTGGGGCCGAACCGGGGATAAATATCCGCTGCTCCTTCCGCCACCAGGCAGAATTTCATTGAACTGCCGGCGGAGACAAACGCTACATGCCCTTTCTCCTGCCGGATATTTTGAACAAAATTTTCAAGTTCCACCGTTGCATGGGAGCGACTGCCCACAATGGTAAATACGTCGGGATCGGCTTTTTCAAGGGGCAATCTGAGTGATTGTTCCATAACGGCATCCATGGTCTCCAGGGATGAAGGGATTGATTGAAGTTTTTTCAGAGAGGCGGATGTTTTTTCAAGCTTGTAGGAACCCGCAGACTTAAGGGCAAAGTACAGCAGGTCTTTGACCGGAACATATACAACACCGAGAATCGGCTTATGCCTTTCAACCAGGGCGATGTTGACCGTGAATTCACCGTTTCGGTTGACAAATTCCTTGGTGCCGTCCAATGGATCGACGATCCACAGGCTATCCCAGGTTTTTCGCCTGTGATATGGAATTTCTTTCCCCTCCTCGCTGAGAACGGGGATGTTAAAGGGGGTAAGATGCTTCACAATGATTTCATGGGACATTCGGTCCGCCTGTGTTAATGGGGACCGGTCTGCCTTGTGATCCACCGCGAAATCGGTTTGATAAACATCCAGGATGGCTTTTCCGGCCGCCAGGGCCGCCTTGACGGACGTGATAAGGTAATGATTCAGATCAGTCATCGATAACATATGTTCGGTTAAATTCAATGCCGTTAACTTAGCGTAAATTTTCCTTTCAGGTACAACTATTTCTTCCAAGAGACCTGAAGTGGCCCTGCGCTTTTTCCAAAGCGGATAGATCGTCTATGCCCATGGCTTCTGTTTCATCATCCGTTGTCACGTATTTTACGACAAGCCCGTCGTTTACCATGTATTCGACAATATCCGTTATAAAAAATTCCTCGATTCGGGTTTTCCTGCCGTTAATCTCCTTGACCACTTTCCGGGGAGTGGACGCCAGTACGGGAAGATATCGGATCAGGGTTTCTTTCCGGGCGGCATAGATGCCGGAATTGCAGGTGGTGAACCGGGACCGGTCCTCGCGAGAAAATGTACGCCAGTATTTCCATTCAATGATTTTATCAACACGGTCCCGGGAGGTGCTTAATACGCCGTATTGTTTTTTGTCTTTCGGTGTGAAACCCAGGATGGCCAGGCCGGCGTTTTTCAGTTGCCTGACAAGATGATCATAGGTTCGGCCCTTGATAAACGGCACGTCTCCCATGGTGATGATAACGTACGGGCAATCTGATTGTTCGATAAATTCCTTTGCTGCAAGCAAAGCCCCACCGGTGCCGTTTAAACGGGGTTGCTCGCAATACGTCACATCGAGACCCCGCGTTTTTTCAAAGATGTCTTTTTTTCTGAAGTTGACGACAATCGCTTTGGGACCTGCGGGGAGGTTTTTTAAAATATGCAGCAGAATCGGATGTTTTCCTTCAAAAGACGATTCTTCCGGGACCAGCGGTAAAAGGGTTTTATTGCCGTCGTAGCCTTTCATCCGGCTTCCCCGCCCGGCGGCCATGATGATGGAAGCGATATTCATTTTCCAGACCCCTTGTTCCGGCCTTTCCTGCCGATGCAAAAATAGGCAAATCCCTGTGACGCGACAAAGGATGGTGAATACAGATTTCGTCCGTCAAAAATAACGGGGACGGAAAGCATTTTCTTGATTCGCGCAAAATCCGGATTTCTGAATTGATTCCATTCCGTGATGACTGCAAGGGCATCCGCCCCCTTCAGTGCCGCGTACTGGTCCTTGAATATGATCACACGGGGAATATCACGAAGTTCCTTTTCAGCCTTTTCACCGGCTGCCGGGTCATAGGCCTGTATGGTCATGTCGCTTTCACACAGGTCCTTTATAATCGTCAGGGCGGGGGATTCACGGATGTCGTCCGTGTTTGCTTTAAATGACAGTCCCCATACGGTGATGGTTTTACCGGCTGTGCCGCCCTGTTCATTGAAATAGGCTTTTATCTTGTCGGCAAGAACGAGTTTTTGCTTTGTGTTGACGGAATCCACCGCTTTCAGCAGAAGCGGTGTATAATTATTTTCCTCTGCCGTGTTAATCAGGGCCTTGACGTCCTTTGGAAAACAGGAGCCGCCGTATCCCACTCCCGGATAGATAAAGTGGTAGCCGATCCGATGGTCCGATCCGATGCCCAGCCGCACGTCGTGTATGTCAGCACCCACCTGATCGCAGATGTTGGCGATTTCGTTTATATATGAAATTTTGGCGGCAAGGATGCAGTTGGCTGCATACTTGGTCAGTTCGGCGCTTTTAATGCTCATTACGATCATTTTATCCCGGCTCCGTGCAAACGGGGCATAAAGGGTTTCAAGGAGCTTGGCGGTCCGGATATTATCCGTTCCCACGATCACCCGGTCGGGCTTCATGAAATCGCTTACCGCATCCCCCTCCTTGAGAAATTCCGGGTTGGACACCACGTCAAACTCCACGCAAAATTCCCGTTTATCAAGCTCGGTCTGTATGATCCTGCGGACCCTGTCCGCCGTTCCCACCGGTACGGTGGACTTGTTGACGATAATCTTGTACTCCGTGATACTTTTCCCGATTTGTTCGGCAACCTTGAATACATATGAAAGATCGCATGAGCCGTCCGGCCCGGCCGGTGTTCCCACGCAGTTCATGACGAAAAGCGCATTTTCAAGGCCGGCCGAAAGATCGGTGGTAAAGGACAGTCGCCCCTCTTCAACATTTCGCCTGACCATGGGCTCAAGTCCCGGTTCATAGATATGAATTTTTCCGCTGCTCAGTGTTTTGATGACGGCCGGATCGATGTCAACACAACAGACATCATTGCCCGTTTCCGCGAAACAGGCGGCGGTTACCAGTCCGACGTACCCGGTTCCGACAATGCAAATGTTCATAAGGATATCTCCGCTAAAGTGGAAGCATCATAAATCATATTTCCTGAAGCATCGGGTCGATGCCCGTTTTTGTTAAAAGAGTATATACACGAAAAAAAATATTTTGTCTGTAAAGAAACCCTGACAATTTATGCAGGGCCGCCTTGAAAAATGGATTTTTCCAAGGGAAAAGCCGTTTAGTGATAAAGAAAAAAATCCTCGGCAACGGCGGCAAAGTGATTTAATTCCACCATCCATCGCTCTTCTAGGGTATCAATTTCTTCCAACAGTTCGATGCTCTCGCGCAGGCTGCGATCCCCCAGGATCAGGTCAATGGGGAGCCGGTCATATTCATATTCATAAGGGGGTTCTTTCCACCGGAATTGTCCGGGGTGGTGTTTCAACACAGCGGACAGCAGTTTCAGCGAGGTGCCGTACGGTTTATACAGAAAGGGATCTGTAACATGAATCTGGAATCCTTTGCAGGACAAACCCGCCCATTTGTTGGATGTGGGTTCAAACCGGCAGGCTCTCAATACGGCGCCCGGCAATTCCGGCCCTCCTAAATCCCGGAGAATTTTATCCGTATCCAGAAACGGTGCACCGAACAGTTCAAAAGGCTGGGTGGTCCCCCTTCCTTCCGAGATATTGGTGCCTTCCCAGATGACCTGGCCGGGATAAACCATGGCGGAATGCGGCGTGGGCATGTTCGGAGACGGGGCCACCCACGGCAGCCCCGTCTCCGGATAATACATGCGCCGGTGCCAGCCTTCCATGGGAACGACCTCCAAATCGCATCCGATGCCGAAATGATCGTTGAATAACCGGGTGAGTTCGCCGATGGTTAACCCGTGACGCATGGGAATGGCATACCGGCCGACAAAGGAGGCATATTTTTTTTTCAGGCAGTTTCCTTCCATCTGAAAGCCGCCGATGGGGTTGGGCCTGTCCAGTACAACGATTTTTTTCCCCATTGTCTTCGCAAGTTCCATGCAATAGCTGACGGTATAAGTAAACGTGTACACCCGGGTGCCTACATCCTGGAGATCGATGAGAAGGGTATCTATGGCATCAAACATTTCCCGGGTCGGAATCCGGGTTTTTCCGTAAAGGCTGAATACCGGCAGGTTAAGCAGGGGATCGGTCAGATCATCCGATTCGATCATGTTGTCCTGCTTTTCGGCGAAAAAACCGTGTTGTGGTGAAAAAAGCACCTTGAGCCGTCCTGGAAATTTCCTGCTGATGAGGTGACGTGCGTGCTCCAGCCCGGTATCGACGGATGCGGGATTGCATAAAAGGCCCAGGCGGGCGTTTTTGATCCATCGGGGCGGATCAGACAAAAGTCTTTCAAGGCCGGTTTGTACACGGTTTTTCATATCGTTCAGATCCTGCTGCAGGTTTGTTTTCAAATGCCGGGCTGGGTTATGCCCGAAATCCCTATCAAATTGCGTTGAAAAACACAATTCCGTTCTTGATATGTGAAAAAGCTTGACACGTTGTGAAATTAAAAATACAAAAAACATTTTGCATGAAATTTAAAAATATGCATAACTTATTGAACCGGATTAATTTTATTTATTATATATGAGGATCGACCTCCAGGGAATATTCGTCATTGTCGGGAATTATGGCAGCGGTAAAACGGAGGTGGCGGTCAACCTTGCCATTCATCAACGGCAGGCCGGTAAAAATGTTCGGATTGCCGATCTGGATCTGGTAAATCCCTATTTCAGGACCCGGGAGGCGCAAAACGCCTTGAGGGAAAAAGGGATAGATGTGGTATTGCCGCCGAAAAAATATTTGCAGGCGGACTTGCCCATATTAACCCCGATGGTTTCCGGCATGATACGCCGCCCTTCCGAGTTGACGATCATCGATGCCGGCGGCGACGACGTGGGGGCGACGGTTTTGGCGGCCCTGGCGGATTCTTTCGAAGGCCGGGACGTCAACGTCATTCAGGTGGTCAATCCCTTCCGGCCGTTTACGGAAACCATCGAAGGATGCCTTAAGATCAAAAGCGAAATCGAGCGTGCCTCAAAATTGTACGTTACCGGAATTGCCGGGAATGCCAATTTGATGGATGAAACCACTGTTGAGCACATATATGAGGGTTATGAATTTGTCGAACGACTGGCCTGCCAAAGCGGTCTGCCGCTGTTGTTTGTGACCGTTGCAAGAAAAATGCGGGATGAAATTCAGGTGGAAAGATTTGACTGTCCGTTATTAATTTTGGACCGGTTGCTTGTTTTTCCCTGGATGAAGTAGAGGACATGCAACAGGCCTTTCGTTTTGGTTTGAACCCGGTGCAAAGAACCGGGTTATGGAAACCATATAAACCGGAATCGCCGGCGGGAACGGCAAAACCAGAAAACAGGAGCGAAGTGATACATGCCATACCAAATGTTAATCGATGCAGAGCGATGTAAAGGGTGCGGGTTGTGCATATCCGTATGCCCGAAGGATGTTCTGGAGCTTTCCGGCGAGGTCAACCCCATGGGTTACTTTCCGGCGGTTCAGGCTCGCCCGGAGGATTGTAATTATTGTGCACTGTGTTGCATGATGTGCCCGGATGTCGCTATAGAGATCACGCAAACCGAAGATACGGCTGCGCAGAAATAACGGAGGAAAACATGGCCAAAGTGTTAATGAAAGGAAACGAAGCAATCGGCGAAGCAGCCATCCGCGCCGGCTGTCTGAACTATTTTGCATATCCGATTACACCGCAATCCGAGGTTGCCGAATACCTTTCCAAACGGATGAAGGAAGTCGGCGGTTTGTTTCTCCAGGGTGAAAGCGAAGTGGCGGTTTCATATATGCTCTTCGGTGCCGCAGGCTGTGGTGAAAGGGTTTTTACGACGTCTTCGAGCCCGGGCATCAGCCTGATGAGCGAAGGCATCAGTTATATCGCATGTGCGCAACTGCCCGTGGTGTTCGTAAATATTGTCAGGGGCGGACCCGGGCTGGGCGGTATCCTTCCTTCCCAGGGAGACTATCTTCAGGCGACAAAAGGCGGCGGACATGGCGACTACCGGTTGCTGGTAATGGCGCCCGCCAGCGTGCAGGAATCCGTTGAAATGGTCATGGAGGCGTTCCCTTTAGCGGAGAAATACCGAAACCCGGTGATGATCGTGGGGGACGGTCTTATCGGCCAGATGATGGAGCCGGTGGAATTTCCGGAGAATCTGAAGACGGAACCCAGCAATAAGGACGCATGGGCCACCAACGGGATGAGTACCCGCAAAAGCAGCACGCCCAATATCGTCAAATCCCTTCACCTGGATTCAAAAATGTTGAACGACGTGAACCTGACCCTAAGAGCCAAGTACCAGCAAATGAAAAAAGAAGAAGTCCGTTACGAGGCGTATAATACGGACGGGGATTACGAGGTTCTCATCGTCAGCTTCGGGACCATGAGCAGGGTTTGCAGAACGGCGGTGGACAATTTGAAAGAAAGTGGTTTTGAAGCCGGGATGATCCGGCCGAAAACGCTTTTCCCGTTTCCCGAAGAAGCGGTACGCCGGGCTGCAAACAAGGAGAGCTGCAAGGTCGTCATCAGTATCGAGTTGAACATGGGACAGATGGTGGAGGATGTGGAACGATCCGTTTGCGGGGATCGGCCCGTTGAATGGTACGGTATGTGCGGTGGTGACATTCCCACTCCCGAAGAAGTCATGGACGTGGTAAAATCGATGGTGTAAAAGCAGTTTGGCCGAATCCGATTGCTTTATCATATTCGAGTAAGGAGCAACAACAATGCCGAAGACATTTAAGAAGCCGGAAGCCCTTTCCGATCAACACACCCATTACTGCCCGGGATGTACCCACGGCGTCATTCACCGTCTGATAGCGGAGGTGATAGACGAGTTGGGGATCAGGGAAAGAACCGTTGGCATCGCACCGGTGGGGTGCGCCGTTCTGGCATATAATTATTTTACGTTTGATTTTCAGGAAGCGGCACATGGACGGGCACCGGCCATGGCCACGGGCATTAAAAGAGTGCGGCCTGATCTCATGGTGTTCACCTACCAGGGAGACGGCGATCTTGCCAGTATCGGCATGGGAGAAATCATTCATGCCGCCAACCGGGGCGAGAAGTTCACCACCATCTTTGTCAATAACGCGGTTTACGGTATGACCGGCGGCCAAATGGCCCCCACGACCATGCCGGATCAGAAAACCACGACGTCGCCTTTCGGCCGAAACGTGGATGAGGTGGGCATGCCCGTCAAGATGGCGGAGTTGCTGGCTGCGCTGCAGACGACCGGGTATATTACGCGGCAGTCGGTGATAAAACCCAAGCATATCATCAAAGCCAAAAAAGCCATTAAACAGGCATTTGAGTACCAGAGGGAAGACAAATGTTTCAGCTTTGTCGAGGTCGTCAGTACGTGCCCCACAAACTGGGGAATGACGCCGATAGACGCCGTTAAATGGACCGAGGAAACACTGCTTCCATATTACCAGTTAGGAGATGTAAAGACGCCGGCGTAGTCCGTTGTCTTTACACCCGATTCGAGGAGGATCAATGCAAAACGATGTGATGTTCGCCGGTTTCGGCGGTCAGGGAATATTGCTGATGGGAAGTATTCTGGCACATGCTGCCATGGATTTGGGATATGAAGTGGCCTGGGTTCCCTCATACGGCGCGGAAATGCGCGGGGGCACGGCAAACTGCACGGTGGTCATCGGCGACAGGCCCATCGGCTCTCCGATCATCAGGAATCCCCAGCATCTGGTCGCCATGAATCTGCCGTCACTGGAGAAATATGCGCCCAAAGTGAAACCCAACGGTGTTGTTCTCATTAACAGTTCTCTCATTTCCGTCGGTTCCGGTCGTACGGACGTGGATGAGCTGAAGGTCCCGGCAAATGACATCGCCATCAAAGTCGGAACGGTAAAAGCGGCGAATATCGTAGCCCTGGCCGCATTTGTCGAGAGAAGTAAAATCGTTGATATGGATGTCTTCAAATCATGCGTCAAAAACGAATTTAAAATGAATGAGAAATTGATCGATTTGAATATGAAGGCCATGGAGGAAGGCATAAAGGCTGCGGGGCGATAGATCTGCCACGGCATTGTCAGAACGTTTAAAGGAAGGTGGTTGTTTAAAGTCGTAATGAAATTTTCCGTTTCCGATTCCATCCTGACCATAAAACCCTATGTGCCCGGGAAACCCCTTGAAGAACTTGAACGGGAATACGGTATAAAAGATTCCATTAAACTGGCATCCAACGAGAATCCGTTGGGCCCTTCGCCCATGGCCGTGGATGCCGTCAGAAAAGCCCTTTCCGGATTGAACCGGTACCCCGACGGCAGCGGCCGCGAATTGATCCGAAAGCTGGCCCGAAAGCATGGTGTCGCCCCCCGAAACATTGTTCTGGGAAACGGTTCCGACGACATCATCGGAATGCTGGCACTGACGTTTCTTAATCCCGGCAACGAGGTCGTATTGCCCAGGCCTTCTTTTCTGATGTACGAAATCGCGGTGAAAAGTGCGGATGCCGTGCCGGTTTATGTGCCGTTGAATGCGTTCCTGTCCATAGATCTTGACAGGATCAGGGAGAAAATCACGCCGGCAACGCGGATGGTTTTTCTGTGCAACCCGAACAATCCGACAGGAACGACCGTCACGGACGGGGAAATGGAAGCGTTTATAAGGAGCATCCCGGATCATATCATCGTTGTAGTGGACGAAGCCTACATCGAATTCGTCAGGGATAAACGTTGTTCCAGCACCGTCCGCCTTGTAAACGAAACAAGTCCCGTCGTAACGTTAAGGACGTTTTCAAAGGCATACGGACTTGCCGGATTAAGAGTGGGATACGGCATCATGGCCGGGGACGTCGCGGACCTTCTCAACCGGGTAAGGCAACCGTTTAATATCAACTCCCTGGGTCTGGCCGGGGCCGCCGCAGCCTTGGAAGACACGTTGTTTTTTGAAAAAACAATCAAATTGATCCATGAGGGGCTTGATGATCTCTGCCGGGCCCTGGACCGGCTCAACATCCCGTATTTTCCCACCCAGGCCAATTTTTTCCTCATCGATGTGGGGATGGACGCCGACGAGGTGTTCGAGAACCTGCTGAAACAGGGTGTCATCGTCAGATCCATGGTTTCTTACGGGTTTCCCACGTATATTCGGGTCAACGTGGGGCTGCCCGGGGAAAACAGGCGATTGGTCGATGCACTGAAAACGGTTTTGGGATGATGGGAAACAAGATCGTGATCACCATCGACGGGCCGGCAGGTGCGGGGAAAACAACGGTCAGCCGTTTACTCGCCCGGCACCTGGGTTACACATACGTGGATACCGGTGCGTTGTACCGGGGCGTTGCGTTTAAAGTGAAAGAAATGGGCATAAACCCGGAAGATGACGAGGCTCTTTCCCGCTTGTGCGCCCGGTTGGATATGAAATTGGAAGTCGTTGAAAACACCCTTTGCCTCATCGTGGACGGCAGGGATGTGACGGGAAGCATCAGGACGCCGGAGATCACCATGCTCGCGTCTGCCGTATCCGCCCGTCCGGCGGTCAGGCGTTACCTGCTGGATGTTCAGCGTGAAATGGGCTATAAAAAAGGGGCGGTATTTGAAGGCCGGGATATGGGAACCGTGGTTTTCCCGGAAGCGGAAGTCAAATTTTATCTGGATGCATCACCAGGGCAAAGAGCTGCCAGGCGCTACCGGGAGCTGTGCCATGACCCGGCCGTTACGCTGGAACAGGTTGAAGCCGACATGGCAAAACGGGACAAAGACGACAGCACCAGGGATTTGGCACCTTTAAGGCCGGCCAAAGACGCGATCATCATTGACTCATCCGACAAGCCCGTTGAAAAAGTCGTCGAAATCATGCTGTCCCATGTGAACAGACGTCTTGAAAGATAAACCTGGATGGACCATAAAATTTCTTAAATAACCGTTGTGTTTTTTTTTTTCGTTTGGTAGTGAATATCAGTTATGCTGGAAATTCCAGTTTATCGGCATAAAAATAAGGTTTAGGGGGTATTTAATTTAAATGGAAATTTCAACTGAAAACAACTCAACCGGTGGTTTAGACCACAACCAACCGTCCGGCGGTCCTGACCGGACAGAACCAACCCATACCGCAGCAAATGACGACAATCCGCAACAGGAAGCAAGGGAAGGTCAAAGCGACCAACCAGGTGTTCCGGAAATTTCAGGGGAAGATGACATGGCATCCCTCATGGAGATGTATGAGGAAAGCTTCAAGCGGTTCGCCGAAGGGGAGGTCGTTACCGGCAGAATCATCTCCGTTGACAAGGACCATGTGCTCGTGGATATCGGTTACAAATCCGAAGGACAGATCCGGATACAGGAATTCAAGGATGAAAACGGTGTTGTCAATGCCGAAGTGGGGGACACCGTCGAAGTCATGGTGGAGTGGTGGGATGACGAAAATGAAGTGGTGATATTATCCAAGGAGAAAGCGGAAAAAGTCAAGGTCTGGGATGATATCAAAAAAGCCTATGAAAATGAAGCTCCCGTGGAAGGGGTCATTATCAACCGCGTTAAGGGCGGTTTTTCGGTGGATATCGGCATCCAGGCATTTCTGCCCGGTTCCCAGGCCGATTTAAGGCCGATTCGAGACCTGGATGAAATGGTCGGAAAAACATTTTCATTCAAGATCTTGAAATACAACCGAAAGAGAAGCAACATCGTTCTTTCCCGTCGGGCCATACTTGAAGAGGAGCGGGAGGCCAAGCGGTCTGAAACGCTGGCAACCCTTTCCGAAGGCGCCGTCGTGGAAGGCGTGGTGAAAAATATAACGGAATACGGTGTTTTCGTTGATTTGGGGGGAGTGGACGGTCTTCTCCATATTACGGATATTTCGTGGGGCCGCGTCAAGCATCCGTCCGAGATTTTTTCGGTGGGAGATCACATTACCGTCAAGGTCCTCAATTTTGATGAAGAAAAAGAGCGCGTTTCCCTGGGTATCAAGCAATTGACCGAAGATCCGTGGGCCACGGCAAATGAGAAGTATCCCGTGGGCGCCAGGGTCAAGGGAGTTATCGTCAGCCTGACGGACTATGGTGCTTTTGTGGAACTGGAGGAAGGCATCGAGGGGCTGATCCATGTATCCGAGATGTCATGGACACGTAAAATCAGGCATCCGTCAAAGATCGTGTCGGTGGGAGAAGAGATCGAAGCCGTTGTCCTGGATATCAAACCGGAAAGCCGTCGAATCTCCCTGGGCATGAAACAGGTGAGGCCCAACCCGTGGGATGTGATCAGTGAAAAATATCCGGTTGGAACGACCATTGAAGGAAAGATAAAAAACATTACGGATTTCGGTCTTTTTATCGGAATCGATGAAGGGATTGACGGATTGGTTCACATATCGGACATTTCCTGGACCAAACGGATTAAACATCCTTCCGAACTCTTTAAAAAAGGAGATATTATCCAGGCCATCGTATTGGATATCGAAAAAGAGCAGGAACGATTTTCACTGGGGATCAAGCAGTTACAGCCGGATCCCTGGAAAACCGTTGAAGAGCGGTATACGGTGGGTACCGAAATCACCGGAACGATCACCAATGTGACGGATTTCGGTATTTTTGTGGAACTTGAAGAGGGGATCGAGGGGCTGATTCATATTTCGGAAGTAACCAAAGGGAAGGTCAAGAATCCCCTGGAAAACTATCAGGTCGGAGACGAAATTACAGCCGGTGTGATGAACATCAACAGTGAGGAAAGGCGGATCGGCCTGTCCATAAAGCGGCTTGAGATGGAAAGCGAGCAGGAATTGCTCAGTGAATATATCAGCAATGCCGGGCCCAATACATCAACCTTCGGCGAAATATTGAGAGAGAACCTCCAGGGCAAACTGCAGGAAGATTAACCCGGCTCGTGATCAGAAGGAGTTTCAAAACCCGAAACCAAAAACCCGAAATCAACATCGCATGTTCAGTCGAAGACATCCTTATTTGTTTTTTCTGTTATGCATTTCCTCCCTGTTCACGGCGGCGGTGGTTTTCATGTCCGCTGTTATGGCCGTCGGCATGAAAAGCGCCGGATTATCAGAGCTGGTGGATGCCGGGGGGACGCGCGTCGGTATTGTTGAAATCGTCGGCATTATTGCCGAAGCCGATGAGATCATAAACAACATTAAACGCTTCTGCGATGATGATACGATAGAAGCCATTGTGCTTCGGATAGACTCTCCGGGCGGTGGCGTGGCGCCGTCCCAGGAGATTTACCGGGAAGTGTCAAAAGCCGTGGAAAAGAAGACCGTTGTCGCATCAATGGGATCGGTGGCCGCATCCGGCGGATATTATGTGGCTGCCGGGGCGGACAAGATCATGGCCAACCCGGGAACCATTACGGGAAGCATCGGCGTCATTATGGGATATACCAATTTTGAGGAGCTGTTGAAAAAAATCGGATTGACGCCGGTGGTCATCAAGAGCGGTAAATACAAGGACATGGGTTCGCCGGCCCGGGAAATGTCCGACGATGAAAGAAAAATTCTTCAGGACTTCACCGACCAGGTCCACCGGCAGTTTGTCGACGCCATCATTGAAGGCCGGAAACTTGACCGTTCGGTGGTTGAAACCATTGCGGACGGCAGAATCATGACCGGTGAAACAGCCCGGACACTGGGCCTTGTCGACGAACTGGGAAATTTCGAGGATGCTGTTGCCCTTGCAGGTGAACTTGCCGGAATTCAGGGAAAAATCACCAAGGTTTATCCACCTGAAAAACGACTTTCGTTTATAAAGTACCTGGCCGGTAAATCCTTCAGTGAAATTAAAAACCGCATCATCAATTCCGATTTATCAGTGGGATATGTTTTGAAGTAATGGGTTTTAAGTGATTTGGCTTATTTTATTCGAATTCGCTCACATCTCCCAATCCCTTCCGAATCACCTCCGGTTCATCCTGGATGAGGGAAATCACGCTGGACGGTCGGCCGGGTACGGGTCCGCCGTCGATCACCACATCCAGTTGATGCTGAAGATAATCATGGATTAACGAAGGTTCGTTCAATATCTCACCGGTTGCCAGTTTCGCCGACGTTGAAATGACGGGATTGCCCAGGCCGTTGACAAGCTCGATGCAGATATTGTGATCCGGAACGCGGATACCGGCGGTTTTGCGTTTGGTCAGCATGATTTTCGGTACCAGTTTTGATCCTTCAAGGATAAACGTATACGGTCCGGGCAGCAGGCGTTTCATGGTTTTGTAAGCATAATTGGATACTTTTGCGTAATCGCTGATATTTTTCAAATCAGAACAGATGAAACTGAAGGGTTTGTTTTTATTTCTCTGGCGCAGAAGATAAATTTTTTCGATGGCCTTCTTGTTCATGATATCGCAGCCGATACCATAATGGGTATCTGTTGGGTAAGCGATCAATCCGCCCTGTTTTAAAATTTCAACCACCCGCTGGATCTGGCGTTGCTGCGGGTTTATGGGATTGATTTTAAGCAGCATGGCAATATCTCGTATTATTGATTTATTTAATGATATTTCATATTTGCCGACAATGTCATGTTTTCGGAAGAAAGTCAATAAAATGGCCCCGGCAAATAAATGATTGCTAAACAAGACGCCTTTTGTTATTTTAGATTGTTATTTCGGAAGCCCAAATTGATGAATTTGTATAAAGTCGAGTTCATCAGGTTTTGAGCGCGCGGTTTTAAGTGTTAAGATTAAAAATTTAATAAAATACCAAATACTTGAAACCTGAAACGTAAAGCTTGGAATTCATGATAATCCTTTTTCCGGAGGAACGTTAATGATCAATTTGCCGCCCGAAGAAGCGTATTCGTTTGATGATGTTTTATTAATACCGAGTTATTCCGATGTGTTGCCGAAAGATGTGGACACATCGACACGTCTGACAAAAAACTTGTCCTTAAGCATTCCTATTGTCAGCGCCGCCATGGATACCGTCACCGAATCCAGGACCGCCATTACCATGGCCCGTGAAGGGGGGATCGGATTCATTCATCGGAATATGAGTATCAAAAGCCAGGTCATGGAGGTGGACAAGGTAAAAAAATCTGAAAGCGGTATGATTGTTGATCCGGTGACCATAAATCCCGAACAGAAGGTCCATGAAGTCATGGACCTGATGCAGAGATACCATATTTCAGGGGTGCCCGTGACAAAAGGCGATCAACTGGTGGGCATCGTGACCAACAGGGATTTGAGATT
This sequence comes from uncultured Desulfobacteraceae bacterium, assembly GCA_964386565.1. Lineage (GTDB taxonomy): Bacteria > Desulfobacterota > Desulfobacteria > Desulfobacterales > UBA5616 > CAYLRU01. The sequence continues at coordinate 40,757 of CAYLRU010000020.1, forward strand.
CGAAACCGATCTGGAAAAAAAGGTAGCCGATGTCATGACAAAGGATAACCTGATCAAGGTCTCCGAGGGTATATCCCTGGAAGAGTCGAAGAAACTGCTCCATCAGCATCGTATCGAAAAACTTCTCGTTGTGGACGGAAAAGACAAACTCATCGGGATGATTACGATCAAGGATATTGAAAAGATCAGGAAATACCCCAAAGCCTGCAAGGATGACCGGGGTCGGCTGAGGGTGGGCGGCGCCGTAGGCGTTGGTGAGGACATGGAAGAGCGGACGGAACAATTATTGAGGGCAGGGGCGGATGTCATCCTCATCGACACCTCCCACGGGCATTCCAGAAATGTCATCGATGCCGTTAAAATGTTGAAGGGAAACTTTAAAGATCTGGAACTGATTGCCGGAAACGTGGGAACGGGCAAGGGCGCCGAAGACCTGATCAAGGCCGGGGTGGATGCCGTTAAGGTGGGCATCGGGCCGGGATCCATCTGTACCACCCGGATTGTAGCCGGTGTGGGTGTGCCCCAGATTACCGCTATTTTAGACTGCAGGTCCGCCTGCATCAAGTCCGATGTTCCCCTGATTGCGGACGGCGGCGTAAAGTTTTCAGGAGATATTACAAAGGCGATCGGTGCCGGTGCCGATTCCGTGATGATCGGCAGTCTGTTTGCGGGGACCGATGAAAGCCCGGGTGAATCCATCTTTTTCCAGGGCCGAAGCTACAAGGTCTACCGGGGGATGGGGTCACTGGAGGCCATGAAAAAGGGCAGCAGGGACCGGTATTATCAGACTGAAATGGAAGAAGACGACAAACTGGTCCCCGAGGGCATCGTGGGCCGAGTTCCCTACCGGGGCAGCCTGTCCGCAAATATCTTTCAACTGATGGGGGGGCTGAGAGCGGGAATGGGCTACGTGGGATGCCGCACCCTGTCGGAACTTCGTGAAAAAGCCAGGTTCATGAAGATCAGCACCGCCGGCATGCGGGAAAGCCACGTCCACGACGTCATCATCACGAAAGAGGCCCCGAACTACCGGTTGGATTAAAATCAGGTGTTTAGACTGTAGGTGTTTAAGGCTCGGTTGTTTTCGTCTGCACCCTTAAAAACCGACTGGCTGAACACCTATGCCCCATAACCCATTATCCAAGACCAGTACCCGATAACCGATACCAGAAGGAACAATGACCGATTTTCAGACAGTTATGCCCGATACGACCCCCAAATTCGTTCATCTCCACGTTCATACCCAGTACAGCCTTTTGGACGGCGCCATCAGAATCGATGCGTTGCTGAACCGCGCCGCCGAATTCAACATGGATGCCGTGGCCATTACGGATCATGGAACCATGTTCGGAACCGTTGAATTCTATCAAAAGGCAAAATCCGCCGGAATCAAGCCGATCATCGGTTGTGAATGTTACGTGGCGCCCCGAACCATAAAGGATAAAACCGTGCTGGACAACCGGGGACTTACCCATCTGGTCCTGCTGGCGCGGAACAACGAGGGATACCGCAATCTCTGCAAGCTGGTTTCCATCGCCCAGTTAGAAGGATTTTATTACAAACCCCGCATCGACAAGCAGATACTGAAGGAGTACGCAAAAGGACTCATCGGACTTTCCGCCTGTCTTCACGGTGAAATCGCCGTTCATTTAAAGGAGGGAAATCCGGATAAAGCAGATGCTGCGGCCCGGTTTTTCCAAAGCGTTTTCGGAGAGGAGAATTTCTACCTGGAAGTCCAGGACAACGGGATGGACGTCCAGTATCATGTGAACGAGGGGTTGAAAGACATGAGCAGCCGGCTTTCCATCCCCATGGTGGCGACCAATGACTGCCACTACCTGGATCAAAAGGACGTTCGGGCCCATGATGTGCTGCTCTGCATTCAAACGGGAAAAACCGTCAAGGACCAGGACCGGTTCAGATTCAGTACGGACCAGCTCTATTTTAAATCTCCCGGGGAAATGGAGAAAACCCTGGGCGGTTATCCGGGGGCCATTTCAAACACGACGGATATCGCAAACCGATGTGATATCGAATTTGACTTCAGTTCCTATCATTTCCCGAATTTCAAAGTGAACGGCGGCAGGTCTGTTGAGGAAGTATTTGAGGAGAAGGCGGAAAAAGGGTTTGTAAAACGATTTGACCGGCTTAAAGAAACCGATCCGGATATCGATGAAAAAACGTACCGCGACCGGCTGGAATACGAAGTTTCCATGATAAAGAAAATGGGTTTTTCCGGGTATTTTCTCATTGTGGCGGATTTTATCCAGTGGGCCAAGGAGAAAAATATTCCGGTGGGGCCGGGGAGGGGATCTGCCGCAGGCAGTATCGTGGCCTATTCCCTGGGGATAACGGATCTGGATCCCATTAAAAACGGGCTGATATTTGAACGGTTTTTAAACCCGGCCAGGAAAAGCATGCCCGATATCGACGTGGACTTCTGCATCAACGGCAGGGAAGATGTTTATAAGTACGTCGTTGAAAAATACGGCGGCGGGGAATATGTAGCCCAGATCATCACCTTTGGAAAGCTGAAGACGCGGGCGGTGATTCGGGATGTGGGAAGGGCCCTGGACATCCCCCTGGCTGAAGTGGACAGGATCGCCAAGACCGTTCCCGATGTATTGAACATCAGCCTGGAGGAGGCCCTGGAACGGGAACCCAGGTTGCGTGAAATGGCGGAAAAAGATCCCCGTTACAGTGAACTCATCGAAATCTGTCGTGTCCTGGAAGGACTGCCCCGGCATGCCTCCACCCATGCGGCGGGCGTGGTTATCGCGGACAAGCCCCTGGTGGAATATCTTCCCCTGTACAGAGGGAAAAAGGGGGAAGTCATCACGCAGTACGACATGAAGTGCGTGGAGAAAATCGGCCTGGTTAAATTCGATTTTTTAGGCCTCAGAAATCTTACGGTTATTGCGGAAACCCTTTCTCTTATCGAAAAACAGGGAAAGACCCTGCCGGATATGGCGAACCTGGATTTAACCGACAAAAAGACCTACGCGCTTCTGGCATCGGGGGAGACGAACGGTGTTTTCCAGTTGGAAAGCGCCGGTATGAAGGACCTGCTGGTCCGGATGAAACCGGAGTGTTTTGAAGACGTAACAGCGCTGGTGGCGCTTTACCGGCCCGGTCCCCTGGAGAGCGGCATGGTGGATGATTTCGTCGACCGGAAGCACGGGAGAAAACCGGTGATCTATATGGTTCCCCGTCTTGAGCCGATATTAAAGGAAACACACGGCGTCATCGTCTACCAGGAACAGGTCATGAAAATCGCCGCCGTGCTGGCCGACTATTCAATGTCCGAAGCGGATGATTTAAGAAAAGCCATGGGAAAGAAAATCCCGGAAATTCTGGCCCGGCACAAAAAACGGTTCATCCGGGGAGCGGTTGATAACAAGATCGGGTCAAAGGTCGCAGAAAGCCTTTTCGATCTTATCGAGAAATTCGGGGGATACGGGTTTAATAAATCTCACAGCGCCGCCTATGCCCTCATTGCGTTTCAGACCGCTTATCTGAAAGCCCATTTTCCGGTGGAATTTCTCGCCGCCCTGCTGACCAGTGAGATGCATTCCACAGACGGCGTGGTAAAATATATCGCAGAGGCCCGACGCCGGGACATCACGGTTTTACCGCCGGATATTAATGAGAGTGAAAAAACATTTACGGCCAAAGATGATGAAATCATTTTCGGGCTGGTGGCCGTAAAAAATGTGGGTGAAGGCGCCATTGAAGCCATTATCGAAGAAAGAAACGCCCGGGGGCCATTTTATTCCCTGTTCGAGTTCTGTGAGCGGATGGACCTGAGAAAGGTCAACAAGCGGGTGATCGAAAGCCTGATCAAATGCGGCGCGTTTGATTCCACGGGACATCACAGGGCACAGATGATGGCGGTGCTGGAAGACGCGCTGGACTACGGCCAGCGGATTCAACGGGAGAAAAACGATCCCCAGATGGGGCTTTTCGATATGGGCGGGACACCGGTGGTGATAAACCGCCCGGAGATGCCGGTCATGGACGAATGGGATGATAAAGACCTGCTGGCATTTGAAAAGGATTCCCTGGGATTTTATATGTCGGGACATCCCCTGGATCGGTATGATCCCCTGCTGGACAAGTTCGCCACCGTGAATACCGTGTCGGTCCGGGAGAAAAACGATCAGGCGGGTGTCCGGATCGGCGGGATTATCCGGAACATAAAAACCATCCAGACGAAAAAGGGCAACCCCATGGCATTCGTTACCATAGAAGACCGTCATGGCGCCATGGAAGTAACGGTGTTTTTTTCGGTTTATACGGAATGTTACCATCTGCTGGTGGAAGATGCCCCCGTTTTTGTCCAGGGCCGGATTCAAAAAGATGAAAATGCCGTTAAGATTCTGGCCGATTCCATTATTTCAATGGAGGATGCCGAGGAAAAATGGGCAGCCGAGGTTTTTCTGAATCTTGACATGAACAGAACCGACAAAGACCTGCTGATCCGACTCAATGACGTGTTAAAACACCATCAGGGGGAGTGCAGGGGATTTTTGTGCTTAAACGATTCCAACAAAACCCGGACCATCATCGCTCTGCCGGATGATTTCAAGCTGGCTGCCGGGAAAAATCTGGCCCGGGACGTCAATACGCTGGTCGGCTACGGCGCATATGAAACCAAATGCGCAAACGTCATGAAATTCGAACATCTGGATGGAAACGGTCGCAGCGGCAGGAGGAAAAAGCTCAATCATGCTTAACCCGAAGGTTTTCAGCATCCTGCTGGCGGGCGGTGCGGGGACGCGGCTGTGGCCCGTATCCCGTCAGCTTTATCCCAAGCAACTGGCCAGGTTTATCGGCGAGGATTCCTTGATTCAAAATACCATCCACCGGATGACGCCCATCATTTGTCCGGACAATATCAGAATCGTATGCGGCCTGGAACACTTTCATGAAATCGCACGTCACATGAAAGAAGCGGGAATATCTCCGGAGGGAAAAATCATTGCCGAGCCCTGTGGCAGAAATACGGCTCCGGCGATCCTGCTGGCCCTGTTTCATATCGCGGTGTTTGAACCGGATGCGGTGGTATGCGTCTTCCCGGCGGATCACGTCATAAAGGATAACGAGGCGTTTCAACTGAAGGTCATGGCGGCCGCGGCCCTTGCCCGAAAAGGCCATATCGTCACGTTCGGGATAACGCCGCATTATCCCGAGACCGGTTACGGATATATCGAAGGCGCGGACAAGATTTCCCATGGTGCCCTGGCTGTTAAGCGTTTTGTGGAAAAGCCGGACAAACGGACCGCTGAAAAATATATAAAGGCGGGCAATTTTTTCTGGAACAGCGGGATGTTTACCTTTCAATTGCCCGTCATGATGGCGGAATTTAAGCGTTTTGAGCCGGAACTTTTTGCGGGGATGGCCGATATGCGGTCCCGGCGGAAAACGCCGGACAGGGAAGCGTATGAAAAAATGCCTGATATTTCCATCGACTATGCCATCATGGAGAAGACGGAAAAGGCCGTGGTGCTGCCGGCCGACTTCGGCTGGAGCGATATCGGATCATGGAAATCCCTGTTTGATTTTTTACCCAAAGACGGCCGGAACAATGTCCTGATCGGCGACGTGATGGCAAATCAAACGCAAAACTGCTTTATTCTCGGACAGGACCGGTTGATCGCCGTAAACCATCTGAATAACGTGGTGGTGGTGGATACACCGGATTCCGTGTTTGTCTCGGACATCGATAACAGCCGGGATGTGAAATCCATTGTAAACCGGCTCAAAGATGAAGGGAGAAAGGAATTTTACCGGCACCGGACCGTGCACTATCCCTGGGGTACGGATACCGTTCTTGAAGAAACCGGTGTTTTTACGGTGGACCGGCTCACTGTGTTTCCGGGACAAACAGCGGTTTTTTCAACCGATGGCCAGGCTGTCCGGCATTTCACGGTAGCCGTGGGGAATGCCGTTTTTTCCGTGAATGAAAACAGCAGAACCCTTACCAGAGGAGAGGTTTTTGATCTGAGTGTTCCCGGGGAGGTGACGATCCGTAATCCTGATGCCAAGCCGACGGAAATTATCATGCTTCGGTTTCAACCCGATTCGACATGAATATCCGTTCGGCCTGGATTTTATAGAGTTGAACCATGTTGAGCAGGATCACGGCGACTTCGTTATGGTCCTTGCCGTAAATCCGCCTTCGCATCTCCAGGGCCTGGCGAAAGCATTGGTCGGCAAGTTCATGGTCTCCGGCCAGCATGAACACCATGCCCATGTTATTGTACGTCGTCGCTTTTTCGGGTGTATCCCTTCGATGGACCCTGTCGACGTATTCCACCATCTGCTGACCCAGTTCCAAGGCCGCCTCGATTTTATTTTCATTAATCAACACCACGAGTTCGGCGTTTTTTTTCTGCCAGTCATAGGGTTCCCTGGTGCTGGACCCTGATTTCAGTCTGAAATTTTTAAACACGCTCGAATTCCTTTTTCAGCGGGCAGGCAGGACAGGTTGCTCCCGCCGGGATGGGGCGGTCTGGGACCGCCTGTTACGCGGGTGGAGCATCACTCCTTTTTTTCCGTCTTCCCTTTTCCGCCGTCCTTTTGATGGGACTTGATAATCCGCTGGGCCTGCAGCTTGTATAACTGGGACAGGTTAATCCAAACCGCGGCCACCTCAAGGCTGTTTTCCCCGAAAAGCTTTGCCCGTAATTGAAGGGCTTTTAACAGGTGGGCCTGGGATTTTCCGAATGCCCCGGTATACATGTATATGGTTCCCAGGTTGTTATACGTCGTACCGGCTTCCGGACCCTCCATGAGATTTTTCTTTTCCAGGTAGGCCAGCATGGCTTCGCCTTTTTTCAGGGCTTCAGCCACTTTTTTGTCCTTGATGAGTGCTACAAGCGCCTGGTTGTCTGCATTCCATTTTTCATCGAGCGATCCGGATACTTTGTCCGACGACCCGGCCCTGACGCCTGAAATCGCCGTATGGAAAAACAGCAGGATAAATCCGAAAATGAATAATTTTCTTAATTTTGTCATGTTTTTCATAATATTATACCTGTTTGTCCCTTGCCGGGTTTGACCGGCGTCGATGCCGGCATCATGTCCATATACCGGTCCCTTTCTCTGCCCAGGTAGCGAAACAGCCATGCACCGCCGGCCACGCAACCGACCGATAAAATGCAGAAAACGCCGGCAAAAAATTGGTTTTTCGGATTATGGAAATAATACATCCCGCTGTCCATTACGCCGCGGATAATGGAAAATGTCAATATCAGGGTGCACACCGCGCCGAACAGCATGATAAATACCGCGCGACTCCGCCACCGGGTATAATCCTCGATAATCGGATCGTCAAGGGGAACCACGGGCCCGGATTCATCAGGCGCCTGGTCCAGGGCGCTGACCAGTGCAAATCCTTCATGGCCCAGGGTTATCTCAAGAGTGCGCCTGCAGTGGGGACATACGATTTCATCGGCGGTTTCGTTGTAGTCAACGCTTCGGGTGCATCCGGGACATTGTATTTCCATAAAAATCACTAAACTTTTTGTATCTTTATAAAAACCGGTTACTTAAGAATATAAGGGCTTTTTCCCTCAACGAGCCCCCCATGCAACCCCGGGAAGGCGGCAAATGATGAAAACCGTTTTTTCTGAAAATCCTGATTGGTTATTTTTTCAGACCATTGGGTATCCTGACAGGATGTCCCCGGTCCTTGGATTCTGATTCATATCATAATTTTGGAAATAATTCAATCCGGTACAAAAAGCTTGACAATCATGCCATGTATTGATATTTGGTAATGAATTTAAATTAAACCCGTTCACAAATGTTTTGGTTTCGATCTATCAGAACTGCCACAGAACTACCGGATATCATGTTCTGATTTTTCTTTAAGTCGGTGTATAGAGGCTCTAATGGAACGTTACTTCGCTTGTGCTACACCTGCCGAGATAAGAGGAGATATGTCATGCCATAATTGTATCTTCTTGCCCGCTTTTAGCCCCTGTAAAGAAAAAAACCCGCATTTTAATCAAATCTTACCCCTGCCTCCAGGTGCTGCAACGAGTGAAACCATATTTTATTCAATTTCAAGGAGGGTGCTGTGAAAAAAATAACACGAAACATGATGGTCCTGTTACAGATTTTTCTTTTTTCAATGTTTTGTTCGGTTGTCTGGTCGGCGGAGCCGTTGAGTGAAGAGAAGGTTCCCCAGGGTGCAAGGCCCGGCGCCGTGGACAAAGCGATGGAACCGGTAACCATTCCCCAGCGTTCGCAGCTCCCTGAAATCAGGATTGAGGATGGAAAGGCAGGGGGTTTGAAAGGCGGGGAAGGCGTCATGTTCGAGCTTAAATCCGTTGTATTTGAAGGCAACGCAGTGATTCCCACGCAGGAACTCAACCAGGTGGTTGAAGGGTATCTTGACGAGACGATGGAGGTGAGCGATCTGAGCAAGATCGCCGACAGGATAACCTCTTATTATATTGAAAACGGGTATATTCTCACCCGGGCCTATCTGCCGCCCCAGACCATAGAGTACGGCAGGGTTTTGATTCGGATTCGCGAGGGTCGTCTGGGCAAGATCATCGTCCGGGGGAACGAGCGGTACAAGAAAGAGATCATCCAGAACGTCATCATGGTGATGAAGAAGAAGGGGGCGGTAAAAACGACGGACCTGGAACGCTCCCTGCTGTTATTGATGGACTATCCCGCCCTTTCGGTCAAGGCGACGCTGATGGCCGGTGATGATCCCGGGACGACGGACATCGTGGTGGATGTCACCGAAGGCAGGATGATCGGGGCGGGTCTGGATTACAACAATTACGGATCGGAATATGTATCCAAGCACCGGTTCGGCGGCAATGTATCCCTGTACAATCCTTCGGGGTGGGGGGACAGGTTGAACGCCGTTTTCAACATGGGATTCACCTCGGGGGATCTGTTGTACGGTCGTTTGGAATATTCCATACCGGTTTTTTACCGGGGCACCAGGGTTGGTCTGACCGCCAGCATGCTGGATTATGAAGCGGGCAAGGATCTCGAGGTTCTGGAAATGGAAGGGGACAGCACCACCTTCGGCGGCTGGATCAGCCACCCGTTTATCCGGACCCGGAATATCAGTCTTTGGGGTGATTTGGGAATCGATTATAAGAAGGCCCAGACAGACACCCTGGATATCAACCAGTTGCATCACGAAGACCGCCTGCTGGTGGCCCGTCTCGGCGGGACCCTGGACTGGCTGGACAAGTTCAACGGAAGAAACATTGTATCCGCCAGGGTCGTCCAGGGGATGAAAGATGAAGACCTGGAGATGAGATGGGATTCGGAGTCCCAGTTCACCAAGTTCGAATTTCATTTCAACCGGTTTCAGCGGCATATCTATGACGTAAATACGATCATATCCCTTGGGGCCCAGTACAGTTCCGACCGGGTCCCGTCATCCGAGATGCTTCATCTCGGCGGTGCCGGAACCGTGAGGGGGTATGACCAGGCCGAACACAGCGGTGACAAGGGTTTTTACGGCACCTTCGAGGTACGGGTTCCCGTGTGGCAGAAAAGCACCCTGGACTGGACGATTCTGAACGACAAGGGTTGCGTACTCCAGGTGGCGACATTCCTGGATTACGGGACCATGAAGAAGAACGATTCCGATATCACCAGTCTCAAGCCTACGGAGATTCAGGATGCGGATCTCATGGGGGCCGGTATCGGTCTTCGTTTTGCCATGTCGCCCTATCTCCAGGCGAAACTGGATTGGGCGAGAAGCCTGAGCGGGGATGATCCCATTGACGATGAAGGGAAATGGTATCTGCAGATCAGCACGTTTTATTAAAATAAAGTGTTAAGTGTTGAGTTAAAAACAAACCGATTTATCGGCTGAAATGGAAAAGCAACTCGTCGTTTGACTTTTATAAATACAGGAGGTTGTAAAATGGCCAGTTTAAGCAGACAGATCAAGAGAACCCAGATGAAAAGAGCGCGGAAGGCGAATGAACGGGGAGTCACATCCTTGGATAGAAGTCTTTTGCGGCTTCAGCAACTCGGTGTCGGCGTCGGCGGTGCCCTGGTGATGATGTCGGCCCCGGCGATCGCCCAGGCCGGCGATGGATTTACCATGACCGTGGACGGCAACACCACCGTCTACAACCAGACCGACATGAAAGTCTACAACGAGGTGGACAGCTATAACATCGGTGTTGACGAAACCCATATTTACAACCAGCCCTCGGCGGACGCGGTATTTCTCCAGAGCGTCATCGGGCAGGATCCGTCTTCCATTTTAGGGCAGTTGACCGCCAACGGGCAGGTGTGGATTTTAAATCCCAGCGGCGTGCTCATCGGCTCGGACGCCAGGATCAATACGGCCGGTTTCATGGCATCCTCTCTGACCATGGGCGAGGATGATTTTTTTGCCGGCAGGTATGATCTGGACCAGGTCGGCGACGGCGGGTTTGTCATCAACAAGGGTGCCATCGATGTTGCAAACGGCGGATATGCCATACTGGCCGGCGCATCTGTCGTCAATGACGGCTACATCACCGCCGACGACGGTGAAGTGGTTCTTGCCGCAGGCAGGAAGATGGCCTTTGACTTTGACGGTGACGGCATGATCAATTTTGCCGTTGACGAGGCAGTGGCAGCCAGGATCATCGGCCCGGACGGAGCGGACCTGACCTCCGCCGTTCTGAATTCGGGTGATATTTCCGGTGCCAAGGTTCTCATGACCGCCAGTGCGGCCAGGAGTGTATTTGACGCCGTGGTCAACAACGAAGGCATCGTGGAAGCCACCTCTGTTTCCACCCAGGGCGGCGTGATCCGTCTGCTGGGCGGCGA
>CAYLRU010000021.1:0-51344 GCA_964386565.1 uncultured Desulfobacteraceae bacterium
TTATGGTTCTTCACAATAATGCATTCCGTTAATTGAATGGACATATATGTCTTTTTCTGTTATTGCAACCAAACAAAAATTGGCCGGGGAAGATTTTTGGTACCGGTCCAATACGTTTCCCGTTACCGTTCCTCCCCTTCAGCACCGGGAAATGGATATTCCCGAATCAACAGAGGCAAACCATGGGACAGTGGAAAAAAACATCGTGTATACTGTGCGGGAATCTATGCGGCCTTGAAGTAAGCGTTGAGAACAACAAAATCGTCAAGGTCCGGGGGGATAAAGACAACCCGCGCAGTGAAGGATACGCCTGTCGTAAGGGACTGAACATCAAGTTCTATCAGCACCATGCTGACCGGCTTATGTTTCCCCTTAAAAAAACGGGTGATACGTTTAAAAGGATATCCTGGGAACAGGCTGTTGACGAAATCGGTGAAAAACTATCCACCATCGTAAGTGAACACGGTCCCCGATCTTTTGCATTGATGATGGGGGGAGGGGGAATAGGCTGTCCGTCACAGGGGGGCTTTGCGGTTAATGTCCTTCGGGGAATGGGTTCCCAGTATTTATACAGCGCGTTAGCCCAGGAACTTACCGGCAGATTTTGGGTCGATGGAAAGACCCTGGGCAGCCAGAATCTTCATTCCATCCCCCACCTTGATGAAACGGATATGCTCCTGACAGTGGGATGGAATCCCATGATGAGTCACCATACTCCCCAGGCCCGCCGTGTTTTGACCCGGTTCAAAAAGGACCCTGATAAAATATTGGTCGTAGTTGATCCCCGTCTATCAGAAACCGCCGAAATTGCCGATATCCATCTGCCCATTCGCCCCGGAACAGATGCCCTGTTTTACCGCGCCATGATTTCGATCATCCTGAAGAAAAATTGGCACGACGCAAAATATATTGATGAACATGTGAACGGTTTTGAAAAAATTCAGCCATGGTTTATGGATTTCGATGAAAAAGCCGCCCTCGATGTCTGCGAGCTGGATTATAACCGGGTAAAAGAGATATGCCGTCTGTTTACCTCGCGAAAATCGAGCCACCACAGTGACCTGGGCGTCCTTATGACCCGGCACAGTACCCTGATTTCCTATCTTGAAAATGTTTTTCGGACCATCACCGGTCGGATAGGCGTAAAAGGGGGGAACATATTTCCCATTGGCCTTCGGGGTGGCGGCAGATCAGGCGGCAGGGAGACGCCGGATGAACGAGAGGCCCGCATGTGGCGCACCGTGGTAACGGATTATCCGGCAATAGCCAATGTCTACCCTCCGAATGTCATGCCCGAGGAGATTGTAACGGATCACCCGAACAGACTTCGCGCGGTGATCGTCACCACTTCCAATCCGCTGCGATCCTTTGCCGACACAACTGCTTATGAAGAGGCCTTTAAAAAACTTGACCTCCTGGTCACTGTAGATCCCGCCATGACGGAGACCGCGGCGATTTCCCATTATGTATTACCGGCCCTTACCGGATATGAATCGTGGGACGGTGGCGTTGGACCCGGTTTTCCAAAGATTTTCATGCAGTTCCGGCAACCGGTGGTAGATCCCGAGGGTGAACAGCTCGAAGGCGGAGAAATATTTTTGCGGTTAGCCGATCGCTTGGGGTTGATCCCCGAAATACCGGATACACTATACAACGCTGCGGATAACGAGGATCGATTGCAGTTTGGTGCAGCCCTCATGGCGTACTTACAGTCCAACCCAAAGGCAACAAGGCATATGCCCTATATCCTGGGAAAGACTTTGGGAAAAAAATTAGGATCTGTTCATTTGGCTTCGCTCTGGGGAGTTCTGCAGAATCTGACGCCATCATTTCAGGAAATGGCCGAGCGGGCCGGGTTTCATCCCGGTCCTGGTCTTGGAGAAGAGATTTTTCAATCGATTATGGAACATCCCGAGGGGTTATGGATTGGTGAGGCAGATGCAGATGCATGGGACCATTTTCAGGCACTGGCCACGAAAGACGGCCGTATTAACCTGGATGTACCTGAAATGGAGAAATGGATTCAGGAAATCGACCCGGTTATGGAATCTGAAAAACTTGAGGAAGATAAAAAAAGGTTTCCGTTTGTCATGTCAGCCGGCCGGCATTGGGATATGAACGCCAATACCCAAATGCGTGATCCTGAATGGAACAAAGGCAAAAAACCATGCACGGCGACGATGCACCCGGGAGATGCGGAAGAATACGGTTTCAATGACGGCCAGATGGTCAAAATAATAACCGAGGCAGGAGAAGAAGCGATTGAAATTGAAGTCACGGATTCTGCCAGGCCGGGCTACATCATGATACCCCACGGATTCGGTCTTGTATACCGGGGGAAAACATACGGGACAAATGCCAACCGGCTGGCAAAAAACACCCATCGTGACCGAATTGCAGGGACTCCCTTGCACCGGTATGTACCCTGCCGGGTGGAACCAATTTAAAACCTGAATTAAGACTTTTACTTACTCTGCACCGGTCTCTTGCGCATCAAGACTTCCTGAAATCCCCGGAAAACACCTCCTGATTTAGTTTTCTTGTATTTTAAGCTTTCTTTTGTTATCAGACATTTAAATATTCGGCAAAATCAATCCATGCGCCTCTTACCATGAACACATGATTGAATTATATAAACACCTTTCCAGGGACCAGGCGGAGTTATGCGGTCTGATATTGGCGTCGACGGGCATACCTTATCGCACGAAAAAAGAAAGCTCCGGATGGCGGGTTCAGGTGGACAGCAGATATTTTACAAAAGCACTGACCGCCATGTCAGCTTATTTTGAAGAAAATCCCGGGCATCATTTTGAGCGCAAAAAAACTCTGGCAACAAAATTAAGCGCCTATTCCGGTATCTGGGCGGCTGTTATTCTGATGGCCTTCTATCTTACCGTGGGAGAGGATCGGCAAATCTTTTTCAAAACATTCGGCTCTTCGGCGGCAGCCATTTTAAAGGGAGAGGTTTATCGGTCCGTCACTTCTTTAATGCTCCATGTGGATGCCGTTCACCTCGTGGGAAACATGGCGGCTATTGCTTTTTTCGGTTCCGTAATCGGGTCGCTTCACGGCATGGGCGTAGGGTGGCTGATGATCCTTTTTACCGGGGCTTTCGGCAACCTGTGCAATGCATGGCTGTATCAGACAAACCATCTTGCCGTCGGCGCATCAACGGCTGTTTTCGGTGCCATCGGCATGCTTTCCACCCACCAGTTCTGGAATAAGATGGCGGTCCCCGGAGAACGGATAAAATCCTGGCTCCCAGTGGCCGGAGGGATGGCCCTGTTGGGAATCCTGGGGTCCGGGGGCGGACGGGTGGATTTAATGGCCCATCTTTTCGGCTTTTTATCGGGGATGGTCCTGGAAACGATTCATCGGTTCAGGGTCAGGAAACAGCCGACAAAAACAGTCCAGATCCTGTGCCTGTCCATTTTATTCGTCATTATTGGAATTTCCTGGTTCTGGCCGGAAATTTAAGGTAAACGCATAAAGATTAAATACGCAAGACTCTATAATCAAATTAGGGGGTTCATGGTATGACGGATTTGGTAAAAATTTCAATCGACAATCACGTGGCAGATGTTCGGCTGAACCGGCCTGAAAAATACAACGCCTTGAGTCAGGAAATGTTCGAGGCCATCGGCCGGGCAGTCATGACCCTTTTGAAAGACAATACCGTAAGGGCCGTTGTCTTGTCCGGTGAAGGAAAGGGGTTTTGTGCAGGACTGGATTTTTCCCGGTTTCAGCAGATGGAAGGGGGTTCATTCGGTGAATCTGCCATTACGGACAGGATGGAAGGCAATATCGTCAACTCCGGTCAGTATATCGCTTACGGCTGGAAACAGCTCCCTGTCCCGGTCATTGCCGCTGTGCACGGCGTGGCTTTCGGAGGCGGGTGCCAGATCGCCCTGGGGGCGGATATCCGGTTTGCCACACCGGATTCAAAATTCTCCGTTATGGAGATGAAATGGGGATTGATCCCCGACATGTCCGGATCACAGACGTTAAGGGACCTGGTCCGCATTGATGTGGCAAAGGAACTGGTGTATACGGGAAAAATCATCAGCGGGGAAGAAGCCGCGGCCCTGGGACTCGTGACCCGGGTATGCGAAAACCCCCTTGGTGAAGCACTGAAACTGGCCAGGGAAATCGCCGGGAAAAATCCCCATGCGGTGAGGTCGGCCAAAAAACTGCTCAATGAATGCTGGCACGGAGATGAAGCCAAGGGGCTGCTCATGGAATCCCAACTTGAGGGACAACTGATCAGCTCCCCCAACCAAATCGAGGCGGTCAAGGCCAATTTTGAGAACCGGGAGCCGCAATTCAAAGATCCGGACTAAGTCGCAGATACATTGATTTGCCCGGCTCCATTAAATATATTGAACCTTCACAAACCCCTTTAACATTGAAAATCCGGTAACGGTTTAACATAACGCGTTGGATAAGAATGCGCGATTCAGGGGGCATGTGCAACAAAAACTCAAAAGGAGGTCAGAATGTGCCGATACTGCGTTGAATTCGGAAACGGGACTAAATGGTACCTGAATCCGGATAACTACCGGCAGGAGTTGTTTGAAAAGCCCGGCCACATTAATGCTTTTACCGCACTGAGCGGACCGGCAAAAGACATGTTCGAGGTCGGCGGGCTTCCGGGGATTGAAGAGATGTTCCCGGACATGAATTTCATGGAAACCGTGAATGTGATGATGGGGGTTGAAACCCAGCACCAGGGCCAGGTGGTTCCCCTGGAAGATGCCTTGAAAATCATTGAAATGGTACCCAGTGACCGGTTTTTGCTGATGCATTGCAATTGCCGGCGGCATTTCGGACATAAGGATACCTTTACGTGCCTGTTTTTCTTTGATGCAGTGGTGGACCGGGCGATAAAAGAACGGCCATGGGAAACCGACGCCAGAATAATCACCAAGAAGGAGGCCCTTGAATTCGAAAAAGAGATGGATAAGAAGGGCTTGGTTCATTCCATCTGGGACTCGGGAGTGGATGCTGACGGAAAGCCACCCATTGTCATGTGCCATTGCCTGGAGACGGATTGTATTCCCACCCGGCTGAGAGCTCATTACGGGATTACCAACGGCCAGCGAAAAGGGGAGTATGTGGCCAATGTGGATCGAAAGCTTTGCAGCGAGGGATGCAAGAACTTTCCCGTGTGCATGCCCAGGTGTCCGTTCGGAGCCATGCGTCGGTCGCCCACGGACAATACCACCAGCATCAATATCAGCCAGTGTTTCGGATGCGGGCTGTGCCGTTCGGTATGCCCCACCAAAGCCATCACTTTGAGACCGAGAACCGACTATCCCGCTTTAGTGGACGTCTGGTAGAAAAAGGAGGATCCCATGTCAGGATATGTAACGCCCCGATACAGAATCCAGGTCGATCACGCCGCCTGCGGCAATGCCATCGACTGTTTAAAATGCGTTCACGTCTGCCTGGACCACGGTCCCAATGTATTAGCCTATGTAAACAAGGAAATTCCGGACTTGCGCAAGCATGTGCCCAAAGACCATACTGATATCGATAACATGATCATCGCCGGATTTTTATTCGCCTGCGACGGGTGCGAAAAATGCGTGGATGTCTGCCCTAAAAATGCCATTACGGTTATTGCACCCGAGCCCCAGGTCCCCCGGGCCAAGGTGCCTGTCCAGGGCGTAAAGGTCATGAGCCCGGTGTTAAAAGACGGTACCCGGGTGATGCCTGATTAGACCATAACATCGGGCTTGATGTTTTAGAGACAATCCCATATGATAACAGGACTGCAGCCAAAAATTCGATGGGAGAAAATAAATCAGCTTGCCCTGTCTCCTGGCAGCCCTTCCGTCCAAGCTGTTGAACACACCATCACGTAATGGGTACCCCAACATACGGAAACTCATATGGATAAGAAGAAATATAACACCAAAACACAAGAGGAGGAGTCATGAAAATTAAAGCAGCCGTAGCTCCGCAAACGGGAAAACCGTTTGAAATTCAGGAAGTGGAACTGGAAGGACCCCGTTCAAACGAGGTGCTGGTCCGTATTGTCGGGACCGGTCTGTGTCACACGGATTTGCTATTTAAGGATCATATGCCCATACCGCTGCCGGCGGTCTATGGTCATGAAGGTGCCGGGATCGTGGACCAGGTGGGAGACGCCGTCACCACGGTTGCGCCGGGAGACCCCGTGGCCATCAGTTATAATTCCTGCGGCAAATGCAACAACTGCCTGTGCGGGATGCCGTTTTACTGCTCGAACTTTATCGGTCTGAACTACAGCGGGGCACGGGCGGATGGTACCATGCCCATCACAAAAGACGGTGTTCCCCTGTTCGGCATGTTCTTCGGCCAGTCTTCCTTTGCCGAGTTTTCATTGGCCACGGAACGAAACATCGTGAAAGTGCCCGCGGATGTGCCGGTGGAACTTCTCGGTCCCCTGGGATGCGGCGTGCAAACCGGCGCCGGAACGGTTCTCAATGCATTAAAGGTCGGGGCGGGTTCATCCATCGCCATCTTCGGAACCGGCGCCGTGGGGCTGAGCGCCCTGATGATGGCCAAGGTGGTGGGATGCACCTGTATCATCGGTGTTGACATCAAACCCGAACGGCTGGAGATTGCAAAGGAATTCGGTGCCACCCACGTGATCAATTCCGCGGAAAAGAACCCCGTGGAACAGATTCAGGCCATTACCGGAATGGGAGTCGATTATACCATCGAGACCACCGCCGTACCCACTGTTTACCGCCAGGCATTGGAGTCTCTTAATTTAACGGGAGAGTGCGTGCTGCTGGGTGCGCCGCCCATCGGCACGGAAGTCACGTTTGACATGCAGTCTTTCCTCACGGGAAAAAAGACCAGGGGGGTTATCGAGGGCGACAGCATTCCCCAGATCATCGTTCCCCAAATGATCGAGCTGTATAAGCAGGGGAAATTCCCGTTTGACAAAATGATCAAGTTTTACGATGCAAAGGACATCAACCAGGCTGTGGCGGATTCGGAAAAGGGCGTGACCATAAAGCCGGTAATCCGGTTTGATGGGTAGGAAAAACTTCATTTTTGGGAGCGGGGAGTTTTGCCGTTCACCCATACTCCCAGTATCAGTATGGAGAGAAACGCCATAACTCCCCCGAACTGAAAGGGACCACAAAAAAAGGACGTAAAATCCTGTAAGAAGGAGGTCCAGCGCTATTTTCCGATTTTCCATTTTCTATCGTTGGTGCTGCTTTTCCGTCGGTATTTGCTCTCTTTCAGTGTCAGTTCAGTTCCTTTGCCTTGATCGCTTTAATCAGGCTGTTTATCTGTTCAATCGCGGCCGGATCTTTTGAAAGCGTTTTCGCGTGCGCCAATACTTTTTCAGCATCGGCATATCGCTTCATCCGGACATAAATAGAGGAAAGGATCAGATAATTGTCAATATTTTCCGGGTCCAGTTCGATGGTTTTGAGAAATTCACCTGCCGCGGCTGAATAGTTTTTACGGAGGGCATACACCCGTCCCAGGTAGCGATGGGATTCAATTGAATCTCTGTTCAACGCAACGGCCTGGTGAAAGGCCTTTTCCGCCTGCTCGAATTTCCGGTTGGCCTCATCCATCTTTCCCTTGGGCATTAAATCATAAAATCCCTCCTGAAATAATTTCATCCCGGTTTCATGGTAATATTTTGCATCAGGCGGTTCTTCCCTGGATCCGCAACCGGCGACGGCCATGAGGGCCAGAAGGATAAAAAGTATTGTGAAAAATCCAGTATTTCTGTTTTGTTCAGGTATCATCTTTGGACTCCCATGATTTAGTGGGCCGCAGCCCAGTTTTCCCCCCAGGCGATATTCACCTTCAACGGTACTTTTAACTCCCACACGCCTTCCATGGTCTTTTTCACCAGGGAGACAACAACGTCAAGTTCTTCCGGAGAGACCTCAAAAACCAGTTCATCGTGAACGGTGAGCAGCATGGCAGACTCAAGGCCCCGGCTGCCGAGCTCCCGGTGAACATTGATCATGGCCAACTTGATCAGATCCGCGGCTGTTCCCTGGATCGGGGTGTTGACCGCTATGCGTTCGGCAAAGCCGCGAACATTGTTGTTGCTGCTGTTGATTTCCGGGATCATGCGAATACGGTCCAGGAGCGTACTGGTTTTCTGGGTGGCTCTGGCCTCCTCGATGGTGCGGTCGATGAACTGTTTTACGCCTTTATAACGCGAAAAGTAATTATCAATATAATTTTTCGCCATCTTCTGACTGATTTTCAGCTCCTTTGCCAGGCTGAACGGTCCCATGCCGTAAATAATGCCGAAATTAATGATCTTGGCATGCCGCCGGAGTTCCGGGGTAATCATCTCCGGAAAAATCTGGAACACCTCGTTGGCCGTTCGGGTATGAATATCCTCGTCTTCCAAAAAGGCCTTGATGAGTATGGGGTCTTCCGAATAGTGCGCAAGAATCCGGAGTTCCACCTGGGAGTAGTCCGCCGATACCATATACCATCCTTTTCTGGGGATGAAAGCCCCGCGGATTTCCCTTCCCTCTTCGGTCCGGATGGGAATATTTTGAAGATTGGGATTTGAACTGCTCAGCCGGCCGGTAGCAGTGACGGTCTGGTTGTAGGACGTGTGGATTCTGCCGGTTTGCGGATGAATCAAATCGATCAGAGCGTCGGCATAAGTGGATTTGAGCTTTGCCAGGGTCCGGTGACGCAGCACCAGTGCGGGGAGTTCATGATGATCCGCCAGAGTGGTCAATACGTCCACGTCCGTGGAGTAGCCTGTTTTTTTCCGGGTTTTCTTCTGGACGGGGAGGCCCAGTTTTTCAAACAGGATATAACCGAGTTGCTGTGAAGATTTGATATTGAATTCTTCCCCGGCAAGGTCATATATATTTTTTTCAAGCTCTGCCAGCTGTCGGTCAAAATCCTGGGAAAGTCTCTTGAGCTTCTGTTCATCTACGGCTATGCCGCGCATTTCCATTTCCATGAGCACCGGAATCAGGGGCATTTCAACAGTGTTAAAAAGGCGGGTAAGCCCGATTTCTTCCAGCCGGGGCAGCAGGATGTTTTTTGCCGAAAGGGTGATGTCGGCATCTTCACAGGCATAGGGTACGGCTTTTTCCAGGGGAACCTGACCAAAGGTTTCAGCGCCGGTTGTTTTGCCCACCAGATCTTTAAAGGCGGTGTTTTTATGCCCCAGAAAATCCATGGCGATCTGGTCCAGGTTGTGGGCCCGTTTGGAAGGATTGATCAGGTAAGAGGCGAGCATGGTATCGAACACCACGCCTTCCAGACGAATCCCGTGACGCAGCAGGACAATCCAGTCGTATTTTATGTTCTGCCCGATTTTTTTTATGTCCGGATCTTCCAGAACGGGCTTCAGCAGTTTTAGAACCATGTCCCGGTCCAGTTGCTTTGGAGCATTCTCATAATCATGAGCGCAGGGGATGTAAAACGCTTCACCCGGTTTTACGGCAAATGAAAGACCGACCAGATCGGCCACCATGGGATCTTCGGAAGAGGTTTCCGTATCCAGGGAAAATATCCCTGCGGTTGATAGATTTTTGATCAGGGTTTTTAGATCTTCCAGGGTCAGGATTGCATGATATTCTTTTGCCTGTCGGTCTGATTCGGTTTTAAATTCCTGCTGAAGCTGCCGGAATTCAAGTTTTTTAAAAAGATCAAAAAGCTTTTCCGTATCCGGCGGCCGGACTTTAAGCATTTCAGGATCAAATGATATGGGGACCTGGGTGTCAATGGTGACCAGCTTTTTGCTTAAAAAAGCCTGGTCACGATATTTCTCAAGATTTTCTTTTTGTTTTTTCTTCGTGATCTGATCCAGGTTTTGATACAGTTTTTCCATGCTCCCGAATTTCATGATCAGTTCCGTGGCTGTTTTTTTGCCGATGCCGGGAACCCCCGGCACATTGTCCGACGTGTCCCCCCAGAGACCCATGATATCGATGAGTTGGGAAGGGGTGACGCCGTAGGCGGCTTTAACGGAATCCGGATTAAATTCCCTGTCTTTCATGGGATCCCAGATGGTGACGGCATCATCGATCAGTTGCATGAAATCCTTATCCCCGGTTACCATCACCACTTGATATCCTTCAGCCTTGGCCGTTTTGGCAAAAGAGCCGATGAGATCGTCCGCCTCATAACCTTCCTGCTCAAATATCGGGATGTTAAAGCCTTCGGTAATACATTTGATATAGGGAATCTGGACAGCCATATCCTCGGGCATGGGTGGTCGATTGGCCTTATAATCCATATAGAGTTCATGCCGGAAGGTCGGTCCCTTGGCGTCGAAAAACATGGCCACATATGCCGGGGATCGTTCCTTGATCAACTTGATCAGCATCCTGGCGAATCCGAATACGGCGTTCGTAGGCAGTCCTTTTGAGTTGGAAAGATTTCGAATGGCATGATACGCCCGATAAACATACGCAGTGCCATCAATGAGATATAAGATTTTATCATTTTTCAGCGGCATATCGTCAGATTCTCCAATTGGGCCACAGCACCCCCTGGGGTTTTCAAATGAGTTGACATGTTTCAGCCTTGATTATAAGTTCTTCCCATATCATTTATCGATGGAAACAACAAGATAACCGGTGTTCATCCGGAAATGGTAAATTTTGGTCCCTGTTGAGGACACGGGATCTGCGACAGGCCGAGGCAGCCGCTTCTTTGAAACCCGTAGACCATGAACGACTTGTCAAAATCAAACGCCTATAAAAAATGGCGCAAAACGCCAAGACAATGCCATTGCTGCGGCAATGCAGTTCCGTTTTGCTGGTACTGCCGCTGCGGTTTTCAGATCTGTCAGAACTGCATGGCGGAAAACCTGTGGGGCATGTCCTGCAACGGCATTACCTGGCAGTGCCCGGATTGCGGCGGACAAAACGGATTCGGAAATCAGTGAACACCAAGTCGTGTCCCGACAACCGACCCCTCAAATAGAAAAATGATGTAAAATCATGTTGTTATAATAGGTGTAGCGAATCGCAACACGAAAAACAGGAGATGTTGCCGGGCATGGCGCATTGGGACAGAATCAAGCGCAAATCTTTTATCTTATTAAATTTTATATAAAAGAGGCTCAACTTCCTTTAAACTGCTGATGTAATAATCAGCGGTAAGATTTGTGTTGCCGTAAGCTACAAACGGGATGAGAGCGGCTTTGGCAGCCATCTCGTCCAGTTTGGAATCGCCGATATATATCAATTCATGGGGTTTTAAGTCAAAGTGCCGCATTATCTTGATCAGCGATTCCGGGTGAGGCTTGGGATGTTTTACATCAAGAGACGTGACCACCATATCAAAGCATTCTTCGAGACCATGCTCTCTTAAAACATGGTCCATGGTATCCGATCTATTGGTGGCCACGGCGGTTTTCACGGTGGGTTTCAGTTTTCTTAAAAGGGGTTTTAAATAGGGTTCAACGATCATATCCTTGATAAACGGTATGTAGCTCATGGTCTTTCGATAGGCCCCGGCCTTTTCCAGTTCGGCATCGTCATCGATTAAAAAGGCCAGGGTCTCATCTACCGTATGCATATGGGCGTATTCAAACTGCTCGGGCGTTAACGCCGGTTTGCCCAAAAATCGCAAAATTTCATTGTAATAGGATGTGTTCGCCGCTTTGGTGTCGAACATAACGCCGTCGCAGTCAAAAACCACCAGTTGAATATTTTTCATGATGCCGGTTTTGCTTTCTCTTTTTTCTTTCGGATATCGCCGAAAACCCGAATGCTGATCTCGGGCCGGATGGTACTGTTGGTTTTTAAAATCAGGGTATCAAAGTATCGCCCTTCATTTTTTTTCAGGTTCTCCACGGTCAGTACATATCCATCTTCACCGTTTAACGCTGATTTTTTTTCGGTCAGCTCGAATTTGATATCCTTGCCTTTTTGAGCCGTAACCTCCTTGATTTTAAAGGGGTATTTTTTCTCCGGCACGATGGTTAC
This sequence comes from uncultured Desulfobacteraceae bacterium, assembly GCA_964386565.1. Taxonomy (GTDB): domain Bacteria; phylum Desulfobacterota; class Desulfobacteria; order Desulfobacterales; family UBA5616; genus CAYLRU01. The sequence continues at coordinate 11,943 of CAYLRU010000021.1, forward strand.
GGTACGTTTGATCTTGCTGTCCGCATCGCCGATAAGCCTTACCTGACCTTTCGGCAAAATCTCGACAAATTTCTCTACTTGTCCGGACAGGACCAGCTTGTGCTTTTTGTCTTCGGGTTCATTGGTTTGGACCCAGATGGTTTTGGTGACTTTTCTGCCGCCGTATCCTTCGGTTCTGAACTTTATGGTGATTTTTCCCTCGCCGCCGGGAGGAATTTGCTTCGTATACGAAGCAGCGCTGCACCCTCAGCCGGTCTTAACCCGTTCGATAGTCAGCAAGGCCGTTCCCTTGTTTTGGATCAGGTAATCATGCAATACATTCACGCCTTCAGGCACGGTCTTAAACTCATACGCGGGATCTGGCAATACAGCAACAGGTAAGGCCGGATCGACGTCATCGGCATGCAAAACAACGACTTGGACAAGCATGACGAAAATCGCCGCAACCAATGCTACTCGAATTAACCGTTTCATGGACAAAAATTCCTTTTAATGATTTTATGGTAATAAATATCGAAAAAATCCTTTACGACAAGCCTTCCGGTCAGCAGACCGCCAAGGTCATTCTCTATATCATATCCGAAAAAAATTTTACATCATAAAATATGGGTCCACATCAATCCGGACATGGGCCTGCCGGCTGTCAAAAACAGGGCCGTGTAACGATATCATTCGGTTCATGACTTCGTGAAGCGGTTTCGCATGGCTTCCCTTAAGCAGAATCTGCCACCGGTAATGCCCTGCAATTCTGGATATGGCCGATTCAACAGGACCCAAAACGGTAATATGTCCTTTAAAGGCGGCCTCATCTGCTGTCGATCTGACGATATGCCCGGCCATAAGAGCATGCTCTTTTGTCTTCTGGTAATCCTTTCCCGTGATTTTCAATTGAATCAGGCGGCTGAAAGGAGGGTAACGCAGGGATTTTCGAAATTCAATGTCCTGGCGATAAAAAGTTCTGAAATCCTGTTGCCGGGCCGAGGATATACTGAAATGCTCGGGATGATAGGTCTGCAGGATTACCTTTCCCGGAAAATCTCCTCTCCCGGCCCTGCCAGCCACCTGGGCTATCAGTTGAAATGTTCTCACACCGGAACGAAAATCCGGAAAATTTAAAGAAAGGTCCGCACAAATGATGCCTACCAGTGTGATGTTCGGGAAATCATGGCCCTTGGCGACCATTTGTGTTCCTATCAGGATGTCGGTGGTATTGTCCCGAAGACCCTGCAATATGTTTCGAACGGCTCCTTTTTTCCGGGTGGTGTCCCGATCCATTCTATCGACGACGGCATCCGGGAAAAGACGTTTTACCGCATCTTCAATTTTTTCGGTTCCCAATCCCAGATGCCGAATATGGGAAGACCCGCACACCGGACAGTCCATTTTCGATGCCTGTGAGAAACCGCAATAATGGCATTTATAGGCGTTGATCTGCTGGTGCAGGGTCAAAGATATTTCACAATTCCGGCATTTGATGGCCTCACCGCAGGTTCCGCATACGGACAGATTTGAAAATCCCCTGCGGTTTAAAAAGAGCAGGACCTGTTGCTTCCGATCCAGGGTTTCCTGCATGGCTGTCTGAAGTTGTGGGGTGATGAATTTTCGGATCCCCCGCATATCTTTGGTTTTGCGCAGATCGACGATGTGGATTGTGGAAAGGGGCCTTTCCATCACTCGTTTGGTCAATTTGACCTCGGTGTATTTGGCGGTTTGCACATTATAATAGGATTGAATGGAGGGCGTGGCCGAACCGAGAACGGCAACGCATCCGTCAAGACTGGCCCGCTTAACGGCAAGGTCTCTTGCATGATACATCAGGCCGTAGTCCTGTTTGTAGGAAGATTCATGCTCTTCATCAACAACGATAAGTCCGAGCTTATCAAAAGGGGCGAAAACAGCCGACCTGGCACCGATAACAATAGGCGCTTTTTTTTCCAGGATTCTCATCCATTGATCATAGCGTTCCCCACCTGACAAGCCGCTGTGAAGAACAGCCACGCGTTCTCCGAATCGTGCCCTGAATCGTCGTTCCACCTGGGAGATCAACGCGATCTCCGGCACCAGGACCAGAACCGATCGGCCGGTATCCATGGCCTCTTTTGCCAGTCTCATGTAGACCTCGGTTTTCCCGCTGCCGGCGACCCCCGTCAGCAGAAATGTGGCATAACCGCTGCCCAAAACCCGCTTGATGCGGTCAACAACGATGCGCTGTTCTTCCGTGAGAACCGGCGGCCTATCCGGTAAAACCTCATCCCCAAAAGGATCGCGATAGACCTTTTTTTGATGGATATGAATATACCCGTCTTTTTCCAGCGACTTCAATACGGCAGATGCGGAAGGCACGTGCTGCTTAAGTTCCGAAGTGGAAATTTCCCGTCTTGTTTCCAGAATATCCATGACGGATTTTTTTACCTTGGATCTTGAATCAAATGATCCTGCATTACGATTAAGGGAAACATATCGCTTGAACAGGTGTTTGGGTTCGTTTTGTTTCTGCCTGTTTTCTTTTGAGATCCATTTTCTTTCAATGAGCGATTGAATCATGGTCCGGGGAACTTGTTGATTCAAATGAGAGGTAAGATCTTTTTGTTGACACGGGCTTTTGTCCAGTCGATTCAGCACTTCAGATTCCATGGGGGAAAGGGCGGCCGAATTCTCCAGAACCGTTTTCCCCAACTCCGTCAACGACAGTACAGCATAATCCTTAACGGTTAACCCGGCAGGAAGTGCACATGCGATAACCTCGCCGATGGGATGTATATAATAGTCGGCAATCCATTTGAAAAAAGGGATCATGGATTTCGGAAAAAGCGGGAACTCATCTAAAACATCCAGGATTTGTTTAACATTATCCACTTGGGCATCAGGATGCAGTGCCAATACATATCCGGTTACCCGTCGGCGCTTGAACGGCACCGACACTCTTTTGCCTTCGCAAATATAAGAAGATATTGCTGCCGGCACTTCATAGGTAAAAACATTAAATACGGGCAGCGTCACCGCCACCTCTGCATATATTCGGTCCGCCGTCATATTTTCTTCTCTTTACATTTTGTCTGTTGACTTGAAAAGCACTATACCAGACTCTAAAAAGAATGAAAAATTCATTTCACTACATTTTCCAGGCAATTTTTCGACCCCGTGTCACATATGAAGTTGCAAGATGCGAAAATAACTGTTATTATGTGATTTATTGATTTTACGCCAAACCCGGCCGGTTATTTCTATAAACAAGACACGTGAAACAAAAACGGTTTAAAAAGTTTATCCATTATCCGGTTCAGTTTGATCACTTACTTGATCCTCAAGGAGGTATGAATGGCAAATTTTATCAGGAAATTAACGGTTGTATGGATTATTACGGCATTGGTTGCGATTCCGGTTGCCCCTGCATTTGCCCAACCGGAGTTTAAAAAGGAAAAGGCCGGTGCTGAAGAGATGGTGGCCGATTTGCTGGTGGCAAGGCCATTGGGACTGGTATCCCTGGTTGTGGGGTCTGCCTTTTTTGTCGTTTCCCTTCCCTTTTCCGTGGCAGGGGGGAACGTTGATGCAGCCTCGGAAAAACTGGTGAAAGAGCCCGCCCATTTCCTTTTTTCAAGGCCATTAGGGGAATTTTGACAAAAAGATCCTAAACACGTCCACGGGTTCCCGTTGAATGGCAGATGGGGATAACTGAAACCACCGACGGGAACGGGCAGTGACAGGTACCGTAACACGGACCAGGGGTTGTTCAATTATCGCTGACACCGAATGATTCAGGACTCTTTTAAAAGCTTATGTCTTTTTGATACGGTGGTTGGATTGCAGGACGGGTTGTCTCATTTTTCCGGACCCAGCCGTGTTGCCGTTATTTATACGGAAAAACCCGATTCTCCGCTTTTTGTCTATGATCCGCAAAATCTTCTTCAGGGTCACGAACCGAAATTCAGGGAACTCTATGTGGAATCGGACACCTGGAGAACGTACGTACCGAACCTGGCAGAAATTGATATATTAGGCCATACCTACCCGGAAAAAAATCTTCAGCTGGCCGGTCTCATTTCCTATGGTGCGCGATCCCGCTCCTTGTTTTACCAGATGTGGTTCACCGAACACCATCCCGATATGTGCTCTATCGGTCCTACCGAGCGCTGGCTTGAGCATGCAGCCGGACGGCTCGCCTTTGATTTTGCCAATGAAACAACGCTTTATACCGGCATCTCCGGTCGTTTTTTACGGGAGTATGCCACCCATGCAGTAAGAGATTTTATTGTCGATGAGATGAATGTTATTTTAGGTTGGGACACCCCCCTTCGGGTTTATCCCGTCCTTGACGCCGTCCTTGGCATTTCCCGCACAAGCGAGGAGGGTGCCTGGCCCAAGGGAGAAGTGGTTTTTGTGGAAAGGCCGTCCATATCGGAAATAGATTTCATGGCAAAATTCCCCATGCAGGAGCAGCCGAAAATTATGAACTTCAAGCATGTACGAAAGCTGCTGCTCTCTGTTGAAAATTCCCCCCGCACATTGATATCGGACGGCGATACCATTGTCGGTATCGTAGACCATCTCCTCGAATGTTTTTACCTGTCGGCAATATTTAAAGGCGGTCACGGATTTTTAAGATTAAACGACAACCCGGTCTGCAGCTTTTCAGGAGGAAATTTTTATTCCACGACCCACAGGGCCAAACTGGTGCAGGTAGAAGAAATACTGCTGGAGTTGGACATCGATCCGGAAACCGGGAATGCGCTCTTTAAGGTGATTTCTTCAATCGTTCATTATGCCGAGGAAGAGAAATTCGGGTGTACATTGGTAGTTGATTTAAATCAGCCGCCTCTGGTTCTGGCGGGTCAGGGATTTGAATTCCCGCTGGACCTGCGCCGGAAGCCGTATATTGAGCTGGCCAAATCCCTGGCCAGGGTGGACGGCGCCCTTCATATCGGCGCCGACATTCATCTTCACGGGTTCGCCTGTCTGCTGGACGGCCACACCATCCCCGGGGAAGATCGGTCAAGGGGGGCAAGATTTAACTCTGCATTACGGTTTACAGCGGAAAATCGGCATCTCATGGTGGTAGTGGTGTCGGTGGACAGGCCGGTATCCGTAATTCAGGGAGGCGTTGACGTCAGTGCCCAATACGATATCAAGCCCCTGTCCGGTTCCATTTCAAAGCTCCCCACCATGGAAGAGTGGGTTTCCTGACAGGGAAAAATCGTCAAAAGGTGATTTCTTCACCGTCGATGTAAATCCGCGGGCAACCAAACGAATCAATGCAAAGGGTGACATCCTTGTCCGTATTTCCGGTCAGGTCCGGAAATCGGGTTCTTAAAAAGGAAAAATCCAGCTCCGTCAATAAAAGGCTGATGCACTCAATCTTTTTTTCGATTTCCGGATTTTCCCCTTTTGTTTTAAAGTATTCCGATATCAGGCGATTGTGAAGTCGTTTCAACGCCGTTTCAATGCAATGCCTGCCGAGATTCAGCTCAAAGCGCATAATTTTCTCGCCTTTCCCGCTATATCCCAAAACCATCCCGATCCATCATCCAAATAAAAATCTTGGAATTGCGTTACGAAAGATAGTCCACCCACTGCCATTTGATCTTGCCGTTATCGCGAACATATTTCAGATATCCCTGGTCAACGGCAAATCCCAGTGTTTTGCGTAATTCTTCGTTGGTATATCGCTTTTTGGCTGTATATTGCCGGGTTTGGGAAACAGCATTCGCCAGTTGCGAAATTAACGACTCTTTTCCCGGGGTTTTTTCGACCGCCTCGAATGTTTCTAAATTTTCAATGGTGTTTTCCATGAGCAAATCATAAATCAGCACGGTGTGCTCCAAACGGGTTAGCGGCCAGATCTCTTCTTCCGTTCCCTCGCCGGTTTCCCTGAGGTGTTTCAACCTCCCCAGGTAATCATTGTATTTTTTTTCCCACCTGATCACAATGTCGTCCATCATGTTCGTATCCACGGTGGATGTTTCCACGACAGCCCTGTTGGCATGATATTTGGGCCAGTCGTCTGTGAGGATTTTAAGATCATAATGGTCGATTTTATCCCTTACCTCGGTCCCCGGAAACGGCGCCAGGATGTGAAAACCATGCTGAACCCCCATTTTGCTCAGCGCTTCCCCGAACTCAACGGTCTCACGTATGGTTTCCGGGGTCTCGCCGGGAAGTCCGAGAATGAACGATGCATGCGGCGCAACCCCGGCCTTGTTGCACATGTGAACGGCATCAACGACCTGCTGGAGAGTGATCCCTTTTTTGATTCGTTTCAACATGTCGCTGTTACCTGATTCAATGCCGAAACTCACCGTGTGGCAACCGGCGGCCTTCATCTTTACCAGCACTTTCTCGGTTACCGTGTCCACGCGGGCAAAAGAGGTCCAGCTTATTTCCAGGTTTCGGTTGATGATTTCGTCGCAAACGGCGAGACAATGGGCTTTGTTGGCGGTAAACAGGTCGTCGGCCAAGTTGATCTGGTGAAAACCCAGTGTGCCCAAATACGAAAGTTCGTCCGCAACGCTTTTGGGATCTCTGTACCGGACTTTTGCCCCGACCATTTTTCTGCCCACACAAAAAATGCACTTGAACGGACATCCCCGGCTTGATGTCATACTCACGGGCATCCCCAGGGCCCGGTAACGTCCCAGGGGGATATGGTGCCGTGCCGGAAGGGGAAGCTGGTTTACATCCGCTGGTTTCCGGGTAACGGTTTGCACAATTTGAAGACCGTTTCTATAGGCAATGCCGTCGATGGCGGTTAAATCGGCTTTGTGTTGAATGGATTCAACCAGTTGTACAACGGTTTGCTCTCCCTCCCCCCTGACGATAAAATCAAGTTCGGGAAACGCTTCCAGGGTTTGATTAACATGAAAACTCACATGGGGACCGCCCATCACGGTGATAAGATCCGGATTGATCTGTTTTGCGTCGCGGATAACCTCGATGGCACTGTTAAAACTCATGGTCACGGAGGTCGCGCCGACAAAATCAGGAGAAAACGCCTTTATTTCGGATTCAAGAATCTTTTTGGAGTAAGGAAACACAACAAAATCGAGGAGTTTAACCTCGATTCCGGCCTGTTCCAGGGCAGCGGCGATAAACGCCAGTCCCAGTGGCGGGGAAGGGGTTTCATCAATGGGATAATACGGATTTATGAGTAAAAAGCGCATAAGTCGGCCTGTCTTGTTTTTATCGATCGGCGTATGGGGTTCTGTTGCCGGATATCCATACGGCAGGGTGTTGACAAAAAAAACGGGGCCCGAAAAACATCGGGCCCCACGGGACTTATCGGTTTGCCTTAAACATTAGAACAGTCCCGACACTTTTCCGGTTTCCGGATCAACATCGATTCTCCTGAAAGCGGGATTGGAACCGGTTCCCGGCATGAGGCTGATGGTTCCCGCGCAGGGGCAAAGGAACTTGGCGCCGGAGTAGATCAGAACGTCGCGGATGGGCAATGTCCAGCCCTTGGGTACACCCTTAAGCGTGGGGTCATGGGAAAGGCTCAAATGCGTCTTAACCATCATGGTGGCGAAGTCGGCATATTTGGAATCGTCTTCAAGCATCTTGGCCTTTTGTTCTGCTTCAGGAGACCAGGACACGCCGTCCGCACCGTAGACTTCCTTGGCAATAAGGGCAACCCGGTCACGCAGTTTCATGTCAAGGGGATAAAGGAAATCAAAGTCGTTTCCTTCTTCGCAGGCATCAATAACAGCATCGGCAAATTCCAGGGCGCCTTCCCCGCCGAGTTCCCAGTGCTTGGATTCGGCGCAACGGGCGTTTGCAGCCTCGGCCGCCTTACGAACGATGGCACATTCGGCATCCGTATCCGTATAGAACCGGTTGATGCAGACCACCGGATTGATACCGGCCTTGCGAATGATGCCGATCATGTGAACCATGTTCTCGATACCTTGTTCAACCAGAGCAAGGTTTTCCTTGGTGTATTCTTCCGGCAGGGCCTTGCCCGGAACCACCTTGGGTCCGCCGCCGTGCATCTTCAGCGCGCGGATGGTGGTGGTCAAAACCGATACATGGGGTTTCAAGCCGGAAAACCGGCATTTGACGTTCCAGAATTTTTCAAACCCGATATCCGCGGCAAAGCCTGATTCGGTGACATGGTAGTCGAAAAGTTTTAATCCGACGCGGTCTGCAATGATGGATGACTGACCCACGGCAATGTTGGCAAAGGGGCCTGCATGGACAAAGCATGGCTGATACTCGGCGGTGCACATGAGGGTCGGGTTGATCGTGTTCCGCATGAAGGCCGCCATGGCGTTGCCCACTTCAAGATCGCGGCAGGTTACGGGCTTACCGCTCTTGTCAAAGGCCACGGTGATGTTGTTGATGCGTTCTTTCAGATCTGCCAGATCCGTGGCCACGGCCAGGATCGCCATCAGCTCGGAACCCACGGCAATTCCGAACTTGGACTGCATGGTGAATCCGTCAAAACGTCCGCCGATACCGATGATAATGTTTCTTAATGCCTGGGCGCAGAAATCGATGATCCAGCCGAACTCCACACGGGTGGGATCGATGTCAAGGCGTCGCATACCGGTCAGTCTCTGGAGCTGTTCATCATTGTAGTTCCGCTCATGCTGCATTCTTGCCGTCAAGGCGACCATGCCCAGGTTGTGGGCGTTCATGATATCATTAATGTCGCCGGTAAGGCCCAGAGAAAATTCGGTCATTGGAATGAGAAGAGAGTTGCCGCCGCCGGCAGCGGTTCCCTTCACGTTCATGGTCGGGCCGCCGGAAGGCTGCCGCAGGGCGCCGCCGACGTTCTTGCCGCGCATGCCAAGACCTTCCATCAGGCCGACGGATGTGGTGCTTTTCCCTTCACCCAGCGGGGTGGGGGTAATAGCGGTCACCTCAATGTATTTTCCATCGGGTTTGTCCTTGAGGCGATTGATGATCTTAAGAAAGTCGATTTTGGAAAGTCGCCCCATGGGGAGCATTTCTTCTTTCTGAAGCCCTAATTTTTCCTGCCATTCTTCAGGAGTGGGCATATTTTTTTCCGCTTCTTCGGAAATCTGCCAGTCTGCCATTTCTACTGCATTGTAAGCCATTTATCCGTTCCTCCTTTTGTTAGTGATGGGTTTTATTGCCGGTTTTAATCAAACGAAAGTATTTAGCATCGAGTTTTTGATTTGGCAAGGGTTAGTTAATCCCAAAATAAACATGAAATATGAAAATTATTCAAAACAACCCTGCCCTGTATTCCAATCACCTGCATCGGTAATAAAATCCAATGCATGTACCACCTAAAATTTAAAGAAAAAAATGTCAACAGGAAATTACCGGGGGTTGAATCTGGTGAAGTTTAAAATAAAACCCCTTTTGTTCCATCAAAGCGTCGTGCGTTCCGGATTCGATGATTCTTCCTTTGTTTAAAACGATGATCCTGTCTGCATTTTTTGCCGTGGACAAACGATGGGCCACCATAACGGAGGTTCGGTCCTTCATAAGTTGGTCCAGGGCGCCCTGGATACTAAATTCCGTTTCCGAATCCACGTATGATGTGGCTTCATCAAAAATGACCAGTTCGGGATTCCCTGCAAACGCCCGGGCAATGGAAATCAGCTGTCTTTCTCCACTGGAAATGGATCGGCCGCCTTCGGTGAGAACCGTTTCCAGACCATTGGGAAGCTCGCTGATCAGTTTGTTTAAATTGGATGCGGCAACAATCCGGTTCAACTGGTCGGTTGAGATGTGCGGGTTGCCGTAACATATATTTTTCCGAACCGTGTTCGAAAACAAAAAGGGATCCTGCATAACCAACGATATTTTTGACCTGAGCCCGGAGAGATCAAACGAATCGATAGGCGCTTTATTGATTAAAATTTTTCCCTGAGTTGGATCGTAAAAACGCATCAGGAGGTTGATTACGGTGGTCTTGCCCGATCCCGTGGGACCGACGATTGCCAGGGATTCTCCTTTATTCAGGGTGAAGGAAACATTTTTTAAAACCGGTTCGTTTTTGTTGTATTCAAACGATACGTGATCAAAGACGATATTTTCCACGGTTTCCAGTCCGATGGACCGCGGCGTTATTTCATCATTGGTGGTGGAAACTGCATGTTGACCGTCTCTTTCATCCGTGTCTAAAATCAGAAATATTCTTTCGGACGAGGCCATGGCATTCTGCATGATGTTGTATTTTTCCGCAATATCCCGGATGGGCCTGAAGAACATCTTCATATAGGAGATAAATGCCACCAACTCTCCCAGACTGATGCGCCCCTTGAGCACACCCGCGCCGCCATATAAAATAACAACGGCCAAAACCACCATCCCCAGCAGTTCGATGACCGGCATGAACAGGGCAAACACATGGACCTGTCTCATACCTGCCAGATAGTATTCATGGTTGAGTTTCATGAATTTTACATGGTTTTGACCCTGCTGCAGAAAGAGCTGAATCACCCTGATACCCAGGATGGTTTCTGAAAATCGGGTGTTGATCTCGGCGATTTTGACCCGCAGTATTCGGAATACCTCTCTGGCCTGGCGGGAAAAATTCAAAGAGGCGTACAGCACCAGCGGTAAAACCGAAAAGGAAACCAGGGCCAGGTGCCAGTTCATGGTCAACAGCACCACGGAAATGCCGAAAAGCAAAAACAAGTCTTTAAACAGAAACGTGACAACCGACGTAAAAAGGTCGTGCATATTTTGAACGTCGTTGGTCACCCGTGTAACCAATCGGCCGGTGGGATTTTTCGAGAAATACGAGATGGGAAGGTGTTGAATATGGTCGTACAGATGAAGCCTCAGATCGTGCATGATTTTTTGACCGGTGAATTCCATGACGAGGTTTTGCAGAAAATTCAAACCAAAATTCAACAGAACCAGGAGAAAAAAGAGTACCGATATTTTGGCAAGACCGTCAAGATTTTTTCCATGAATCGTTTCAAGCTCTTTACGTGTGAGTTTTATATAATCCGAGTACCGGATCTCGGCTGCATCTTTTTGCCGCATAAACCAGCCTTCATGTTGATGAACGATGGCTTCGATTTCCGGCCCGGTGATAAAAATTTTTACCTGTCTGTCCTCATTCGTCTTTTTGTCCGACGGGGGATGAAACTGCCTTTGGGGCACGATGTACCGGTCGATGGCGATTTTGGTCATATAAGGGAGGGACAAGTCCAGCACGGTAATCATCATCACCAGGCAAATGGAGTACAAAAACAGTCGTCCATAGGGTTTTGCAAAAGGCAACAGTCGTTTTAACAGCTTGAAATCATACGGGCTTCCAAGCTTTTCATCTTCGGCGTATCCATATTCATCGTGCATTGAAGGTTCTTTCCATCTCCTGCAGGGCAAAGGTTCTGGCGTAATACGGATGGGTCTTGCACAATTCCCGGTGATTTCCGGAAGCGGCGATTTCGCCTTTATCCAGTATGATAATATGATCGGCAAACTGTACAGCGGAAAGACGGTGAGAGACGATCATGACGCATCTGTCTTTTGCCAGCGATCGAATGGCGTCAATCAGCTTGTCTCCGGTCTCTTTATCCACCTGACTGACCGGATCGTCAAAAAGATAGACGGGGGTATCTTTGATCAGGGTCCGGGCAAATGCCGTTCTCTGCTTTTGTCCCCCGGACAGAATAACACCCTTTTCTCCGATCACCGTATCAAGACCATTGGGAAAGGAGAAAACAGCTTCATCGAAAGAGGCCTTGCGCAGTATTTCAACCAGGCGATAATGATCAATTCCGTCAGACTGAAATGTGATGTTGTCCCGTATGGTACCGGCGAACAGAATGGGTTCCTGGGGCATGTGGGAAATGTTCGATCGCAGATCGTCGATTCTGATATTCCGGATATCGATTCCGTCCAGCAGGATACGCCCCTCGGTGACATCGTAAAGCCTGGGAACAAGATTTAACAGGGTGGTTTTCCCGGCCCCCTGGGGTCCGACAATGCCGATGACATTTCCCGGGGAAAGCGTCAGGCTGATATTGGCAAGGGCCGGAATTTTGCGGCCCGGGTATGTAAAACCCACATTTTCAAATGTGATTTCTCCACTGGGTGCAGCCAGATGGATGGCATCAGGGGATTCCTCGATTTCAGATCGGGTCAACAGGATGGCGTGAATTCTGTCGAGAGAGGCTCTCCCCCTCTGGATCAGGTTGGTGACCCAGCCCATGGCCATCATGGGCCAGGTCAGTAATCCCAGGTAATTGATAAAGGCCACAAAATCACCCGGGGTGATCACGGATAGAATGGCCCGCCGGCCGCCGAAATAAAGAACAAAGGTCAGACTTAAATTAGAGAAAAACAGCATCATGGGGAAAAATGACCCGGTGATGCGGATCAGCCGTATATTTTTATCGATATAGTCATTTGAAATAACAGCCATATCGGCCAGTTCACCGGGTTCCCGGTTAAATGATTTAATGATATGAATGCCGGCAAACCGTTCCCGTACGGCCTCTGTTAAATCTGAAAACGCCCCCTGGACCTGCTGATACCGTTTGTGCATTTTTTTACTGAAAATCCGTGATCCGAAAATGATCAACGGCATGGGGATAAACACCAGCAGGGTCAGTTGGATATTAATATGGGCCATGAATCCGATAGCTGCGATGCCCAGAAAAACGGCATCTGTCATGGCCACCATTCCCATGCCGGCTGCCATACGGATGTGCTGGATATCGTTTGTTGCATGGGCCATGAGATCTCCTGTTTTGGCCCCGTCGAAATAGGATGACGAAAGGGTCTGGATATGTGCAAAAAGAGTGTTTCTCAACCCTTCCTCAATCTTTCGGGATGTTCCAAACAGGGACCATCGGGCAACATATCGCAAAACGGCAATCATAATGGACAATCCCGAAATCATACCGGCATAGGTTAACAGACCCGAAAAATCCACCTGGTACGCCGTTAAATCATCTACCGCATTTTTCACAATCCGGGGAATGATCAACGTAAGGATGTCCAGCAGGACCAAACCGGTGATTCCGGAAATGATGATAAAGCGGTTTTGTCTAAAATAGGGCCTGATCAGGTCTGTGGATTTCATGGTGATTAATCCGTAGCACACCGAAATTTTGAATTAAAGACTTTTTATATGGGAACAAATCATTGGAAAACCGGTGTCCGGCATTGATGAATCCGGAGCGGGGAGTCTTCTGTATGGATTTTTATTTTTTGTTTGCTTATAAATATGATAAAGGTTATGCATACCGTCCATCCGCCTAAGTCTGTTTTCTTATTTGGCCATACAGAATCCTTAAGTATCGAATGCTCGAAAGGATGAGTGCCAGGCCAATTCCGGTGTACAGGACCGATAGATAGGGTTTGGGTATGGCGGAATGCCGTAGGAATACCCCCATGGTTGCCATTAATGCAACGATGAAGTAGCTTTTCCAGGACATAAAGGAGAAAATGCATCGTTTCTCCTCCATGGACAATATTCGTCCCAAATTTTTATCGACGATTTTTAAAAAACCAAAATGGTGAATAACCAAAGCCAGGGCAAAGCCGATTCCTGAAAAAAAGAAAGCCTCATTTGTTTTGATTGCCGTTAACCAGGAATGGGATAAAAGTAACAAAAGGGCCCCGACGCACACCCACATGAGGCCGGACAGAAAAAGCAATACACGCTTATCCACTGCGGGTTTGATTCTGTTCAGTTTTTCCGTCATTGTTTGAAACCTCTCTGGCCGATATTCGGGTTAGCCCGTTTCAGGGTCGTATATGAGTCTGTTGAGTTGATCCGGATGAACCCTGTCATGGATGAAAGCGCCGGATAGAATATCATTGGGTATTCCCGCGCGAAAAGCTTTAAAAGCTTTGCATGAAAATAATCTGTCTTCCCGATAAATACACTCTTTGCACATCCGGGGCATGTTGCCTTGGTTACGATAATTCAATATAATTCGGATTTCATAGAAATAATCCGTTTTTTCTATGAAAAAGCCAAAATATGAATATAATTTGCTCGCAACAAATCTTTTTTGTACCATATGGCGTAAGGTCAAACCCTTTTTGGTCCACAATACGTGTATTGGCATTTTTGCATATTTCTTTATATCGAAACCGTTTTTGTCGGTTCAAGTCCATATTTACAGGTAAAACAGAAAAAACAAAAGCTGAAAATCCCGGAACCAATACTTTAAATCCATTGATACGAAACCATTAGCCGATAATGTGAGGGGAACGCTCGATGAAAAATGAAAATGTCGCTATGAAGGATCTGGTTAAGTATGTCGCTGAGTCAATGGTTGACCACCCGGAACAAGTAGAGGTTACAGAGGTGAGGGGGCAGAATGCCGTGATACTCGAACTCAAGGTGGCCAAGGCGGACATCGGGAAAATCATCGGAAAGAATGGAAGAAATGTGAAAGCCATTCGAGATATTTTAAACGCCGCCTCGGCAAAAACAAAAAAACGAACAACGCTTGAGATCCTGGAGTGATGAGATTTTAATAAAAAACGGGATCACATCGTCGTCGTTAACGCTGCTTATCCGGAAAGATGCTATACTGCATGATAAGACCGTTTCTCGTCCGAACCGGCAAGGTTCTGCTTCGGGCTGTCGTATAAACGGCAGTTTTTTTATGGATTGCGAATCATTACAAAAAAACTCAGAACCAACATCAGGAACGCAAGCGCACAGCAAATGACAAAAAAACTTTTGAATTTCTCTTTGACCTTATTTCGTTTCGCCGTCATCGCCATTCTCTTGTTTTCATCCGGCTCCATTGTAATCAGAACATACATTACCGCACTCCAGTACAAAGGTCCCAGCATTATCAACAGCATGATGTTAATGGTCAAAGGATATTTATATAAATATAAAAAACATGCTGATTCCCATAGAAAAAAGGCCGGAACAAATAGTTTCCACAGGAATTGCGAGGCTATTTTTTTATGATATGCATAACCATATAATGGGATAAAAGACAGGTAAAAAAATATTGCATTGACCGTTCCCTTCCGAGAGTCTAACTCCTGTGAATATATCACCATCAACGTCTGAACAATTAATAAAGACCAAAAATAAACCTGGATATATATCTGTTCAATGAGATCCTCTTTCATACTGCCTGTTTCCGGGGTATGGTTTAGTCGTTTAGTACGCCATTTCATTTATAACCACAGGTAAATCTCCGGCGTCAACAAAATACTTTGCCATGAATTCATGAATTGTCGGCCCTGAGGCCCCTGAAAAGACGTTTCGCTACACAACGAATCATAATCATTTGCAATTATTATCGAGTTTCGATAAGATTAATCCATTCTCACGGATCCTCAAAATAACTGACCCGGACGTTGGCACCCGACCGAAATATAAACCCTAAACCGGACAGGATATCAAACCGAGCATACAGCCCAAACGTCTCCTAAACATTAATGGAATAAGCCAGTTGTCCTGTTAAGCCGGTAAAATTTCGATTTGAACATAACCGGTAAACTTACTGTATTCTGAGTGTAACAGCGACGACTAAAAATTTTCTACCCGCAAAAAAACGCGAAAAAGATCTTACTGGACTGTTAAAATGTAAAAAAAGGAAGCTGAGTTGGGATCGAATCGGATGTGATCCATTTGGCGGCCATGATATTCCGATCGAGCCCGCGCAACCAGACAGGAAAAAAGCAATGAAAGATTTGATTAAACGCATCGTGCAGGCAATGGTCGATTACCCCGAGCGAGTTGAAATTACCGAAATAAAAGGTCAGAATACCACGGTGCTGGAGCTCAAGGTCGCTAAATCGGATCTTGGAAAGGTAATCGGGAAAAAAGGAAACAATGCCAAGGCTATCCGGGATATTTTATACGCGGTTTCCGCCAAAAATCGAAAGCGGGTAACACTCGAGATCGTTGAATGATACTTGCGATAACGATTAAAACGGTGTCCGGCATTCAACTGTATAGTGCGGTCATATCCCTCCATACCTGGAAATAATTGCCTTAAAGGGGCATTCTTTCACGGTTTTGAAGAGCAAGGGCATTCACCGTCTCGTCTTGTTGGAAATACCGGGTCTTCAATTTTGGCGCAATAAAAGCTTAAGGAGGGCACAAAATGCTGAAGGTCAATAAAAAATCGGAGATTTTAGAACTTTTCTGGTGTTGCGATAACTGCGGTAAGCAAGAACTGTTGGCGAGTAATCAAAGTGAGAATTTCGTTGCAGTTTCCTTTGATCCGCCGATAATCATGAATTGCTGTGACAGTACCGAAGAGATCGGGCATGTTGAGGCTGTTGTGCATGATGATGGAAAGGTCGAAATATCCAAATGACACAAACCAGGTGAAACATGGAATAAATAAAAGATCCCATTCACTGTACTATCCACTGCCTATCAATAAAACGCAGAAAATCAGTATCGGGAATTGCAGCGCGCCGCAGTAAATTAATTATATCGAGATTTGACAGGTACCATCGTCCCTTCTTTTCGCTTCCCCGGGCTTTTGGATTTTCACGATCCCCACACATTTTGATACATTTGGTACGACATTTAATCATTTCCCCTCCAAACCCACGGTTTACGGATATACCGTGCATATAAATCTCCTTGAGCATATTGATTTTTTATCAGAACATGATACATAAGATAAGTTTTTAATAAACTGGTACAATACCTGTTATTCGCCTCTTCCTCACTGTGACCAAAACGAAATGGAAAATGGTGGCTGGAATGAAAAATTCACGCGCAAAAGGGACTTCCGATGTATCTGAAAGCACCCTGCATATCCATCTCCTGTCCCACACCCACTGGGATTTTGAATGGTATGAAATTGAAGAAGGATTTAAACTTCAACTGGTTCGCTTCATCGACCATCTGCTGGATACCCTGGAAAAAGATCCGAAATTCAAATTCCATTTTGACGGTCAGGTCATGCCGATTATGGACTATCTGGAAGTATTGGAAGAACGGGATGAATTGGACGATCAAAACAGGGCGAAAAAAGCGGAAGAAAAAATTAAAAAATTTATCCAAAGAGGACAACTCTTCATCGGTCCCTGCTGGACCACCATGGAAACATCGATCATCAGCCTGGAATCACTTATCAGAAACATCAACAGGGGACGACGTTTTTCCAAAAAACTGGGTGGTGTCAGCACTGTTTTCTATAACGCAGACGCTTTTCAATATCATTCACAGGTCCCCCAGATCATTGAGGGGACGGCTTTGAAATCGGCGTTTACCTGGCGGTCGTATAAAGAAAACGCCCCGTTGAAGGACGTCACGCTGTGGGAGGGTGCGGACAAAACCAGAATTTTGAAATACCATCCCGCCAGAACTTATGCCCAGATCTGGCACCTGCCCGCGGATACAGAAAAAGCCGCCGAAATGATTGTTAACGAAGCACTGCAATCCGGGCATTTCGCCGTTTGCGACCATGTCCTGATCACACAGGGAAACGACCAGTTTGAGGCGCAGCCGGATCTAAATCGCATTATCGACCGTATCAACAAAACCATCGATAAAAAATATAAAATCGATCAGATTACCCTTGACGACTTTTTTTCAATTGTTAAAAACCGGCAACTGAATGTAATCCGGGGTGAATTGACGGGCAATAAATGGGCCTGCACCATGAGCGGCCAGCTTTCTGCCAGGATCTATCTCAAACAAAAAAATGAAAAGTCTGAAATTTTTATGGAAAAATGGGCTGAACCCTTTGCCGCATTCAACTGGCTCTTGGGTGCCGAGTACCAGGCCGGCCTCATAGAAAGAGCCTGGGAGTATCTCATGAAGCAGCATTTTCACCATTGCAATGCCTGTGCGGTTGATGCTGTTCACCGTGAGGGGGAGGTCCGATACAACAATGCCATTGAACTGGCCAGGGATATAACAGATGAAAGCCTGGCCAACATTGCAACCCATATCAACACCTCGGATATGATTCATAAATGGGAAAACGCCCTGGTTATCTTCAATCCCACGGGAGTCCCGCTGGACAGTGTCGTAACGGTAAATATCAGTTCGCGGAAAATGCAGACAGATACTGACTGGCAGTCGTCAAACCGGCATTTTGAAAATCCACCCGAGACCCTTTCAGACCTATTTGTATGGGATGAGGCAGAAGAAAGAATACCGTTTCAAGTTCTGGCTGAAAAAGAGGGGATTTATAAGGTCGCTTTACGGGCAAATGCCATACCTCCATTTGGTTTCAAAACCTACGGTCTGGATTTTGCCGGCGGAAAAATAAAAAACCAGGCCCCTCCCATTGCCGATGAAAAAAAATCAGTGCTGGAAAATGAATGGATAAAAGTCCATGTCCGTAAAAACGGTTCTTTTACCCTCATCGACAAAAGGAACAACGCCGTTTTCCACGATTTAAACATTATCGAAGATACGGCAGACCATGGTGATGCCTATAATTACGACCCGCTGAAAAAAGACCGGCCCGTTACAACAAGGGGATTAAAAGGAAAAATTTCCGTTACGGCCAACGGCCCGTTATGGGCGACAATCGAGGTAAAACTGGATCTGGTTCTGCCGGAATGTCTGACTCCTGACAGGAAAAACAGAAGCAAAAAGTCCGTAAAGTTACCCGTGGTTTTTCAGATAACGGTAACAAAAAACTCTCCGCTGGTCACCATTCGGACGGTTATCGACAATCAGGCCAAGGACCATCGTCTCAGGGCCATGTTTACAGGTGTGGAAAGTAATGTCGTTTATGTTCAAACCCAGGCGGATGTTGTTAGAAGGAGACTTAAAAAACCCCGGGTTTACGGGTTAAACAAGGAACGCCTGATCACCCACCACACGAGTATCGGGGAACTGCCCATGGAAACGATGCCTTCACCAACCCAGTTTCAGCGAAATTTTGTGGGAATGAACAACGGGAAAAAAGGATTGGTCATCTTTAACAAGGGGCTTCCCGAATACGAGGCATCGCCGGACGGTACCATCGCCCTGACCCTTCTGCGATGTGTGGGATGGATTTCGCAGGATGATCTGAGAACACGAAAAAACCTGGCAGGCCCGAAGATCGCCGTTCCCGATGCCCAGTGCCCGGGGCGACAGGTTTTTGAATATGCGGTGTTACCGCAGGCCCAAGCTTGGGAAACAGGATCGGTCTATCAACAAAAAAATCAGTACATCGCAGGAATTAAAACCATTCAGGTTCCATGGCAGACCGGACGGCTGTCCTCCAGTTTATCCTTTCTGCAACTATTCCCGAAAGAGTTGATGGTCAGTTGTATAAAAAAAGCATACAAAGAAGACCATATTATCGTAAGGTTTTATAATCCAACCGGGAAAAAACTCAACAGCCGCCTGGAAATAATCACCGGAATTAAAGAAGCATGGATAGCGAATCTGAATGAAAAAAAACAAAAAAAGATTCCCGTAAATAAAGATGGAAGTCTGCATTTTGATGTGGCCCCCAAAAAAATTACAACCATCTCCATTTTACCGCAAACCCCGTAAAAACCATCCAGAATGAGGGAAAAAATGAAAAGTGAAAAATCCCGTACCATCATCCCGGCAGTGGATTTGGGAGGCACCAAAATAGCATTTGCATTCATGAAAACCGGAAAACATAGGGTTGCGGTAAAACACTATCCCCCATCGGAAGTGGTTAAAACCGGAGGCCGGACGGATGCGGTCAAAACATTGAAACGCGTTGCCGGACTGATAAAAAAAAGAACCCGTGAAATGGAAAAAAAAGGTTGGACCGTCCTTAATCTCGTCGGCATCGGTGCTCCGGGACTTTACCGGGAAGACATGAGCGTTGATCAGAAATCGGTCCCCAATATTCCGGGTCTGGCGGAAATAAGACCGGCCGTTTTTCTTGAGACATTGTTGGGTAAGGAATGGAAAGTGTTCATTGAAAACGACGGAGCTGTTCAGGCCGTTGCAGCCGGCCATTTTTTTGTCCATTCCCCTGATTTTAAGTCCAAATGGTCGCACCTGCTGGAAAGTACCGGGGGCAGACTTATTTATTTCGGACCAGGGACCGGTTTCGGGGCGGGCAAGGTCCGTATTCACCCGGAAGATCAGGTTCAACTCCTGCCGGGCTCCCAGGCATTTTTTGATATTGTTATCAGAGACGGAAAAACAGCCGAACACCTGATCGGAGGAAGCGGTATCGGAAAAATCGCCCAACAGCAGGAGCGAAAGAATCTGGAAAAGAAAGCACCCGTGTTGTTGAAATTTGTTCCCGGATATGAATCGCGGCAAAACCGGACGGGTATTCCGCAGAAGGACCTGTTAAACGGTATAACGGCAAAGGTGGTCGCCGAAGCCTGTTATTCCAGGGATCCTGAGGCTGAAAAGCTTGCACGGGAAATATTTGAAACGGCAGGCAGGGATCTGGCCGGGCTCATGATTCAACTGTATGAGGGAAAAGGGGAAAAGGCGACGTTGAAATGGGATAAAACCGACTGGCTTTCCGTCAGGGGGACCCGAATTTTTCTTGCCGCCGGACTGTTGATCAAACCCGTGGGAAAAACCTTGATTTTGCCGGCGGCAAGAGCCGCCTTAACAAAATCCGGTTACGGGGAAAAAATTCATATTGTTGAACTGGATTCCCTGCCCCGAATGAAAAATGTAAAAGAAAAAATCGGAATTTACGGTGCATCGCTCATCGTTCCTGAAATCGAGATTCAGGAAAAAACATGGGCAAAATCACTTGTTTCGGGCAACCGATTAATTCACCGGTTCATCAGCGATAAAGTACTCGGGCTGTACCGCGAAAAGCACAGGCCGATTCTTCTGGCCATGGACGGGTACAGCGGGGTTGAATGGAAAAAAAACACCGCCCGGTTGAAACAGAAGCTGGAAAAAGACGGTATACACCTGACGGCAATCAACGCGTCAACTCTCTATAAATCCCCTGAACAGATCGAACTAATCGTCCGGCCCTACTTAATGGAAGACAAAACATTCGGCCGTCTCTATGCCGGGAAATTAGCGGATTTCATTGATCCGGAACAGGTCAACCGATTAAAAGTGCAATTTGAGACGGCAAGAAATATTCCATCTTCATCACCGGCGGCGATTTTGTGTTACGGAACCGGTGCAGCCTGTAAAGAACTGGCGGATTTCTACGACCTCATATTTTATAAAGACCTCACAAGAGAAGAAATCAACAAGCGATCACAGAAGGGATTGGTGGTTCCTTTAGGCGCTGGCGGAGGGAACGGGTCCGGCAAAGAACGACCGGCCTATCTGGCGGGAAAGCGGTTCCACTATGTTGACTATCCTGTTTTGGACGGACACCGTAAGGCATTGAAAAAAAAGATCCATTTTTATATCGATGACAATCTGCCCGGCCAACCCAAATTAATCGAGCGGAAAATGTTCGATCAAATGATCACCTCTCTATCCGGAGGCCCTTTTCAGTTAAAAGCGTACCACGACGAAGGCGTCTGGGGCGGACAGTGGCTGAAAAAAATCCGGAACCTGCCCAAGGAAATGGTCAATTGCGCCTGGGCATATGAATTAATGGCCTACCACATGAGCGTCAGAATTCCTGTGGGCGACACCTTCATTGAAACGCCGTTTTCCAATCTGCTGGACAGGGAGGCGGACAGGATCATGGGTGAACGTATTCGGAAACGGTTCAACGGTTTATGGCCCATCCGGGTGAATTATGATGATTGCTGGGAAGGCGACGACATGGCCATTCAGATTCACCCTGATGCTCATTATATCAAAAAAAATTTCAGGGAGCCGCTTCACCAGGACGAGAGCTATTACATCGTCGCGGCAACTCCGGATGCGTATGTTCACCTGGGACTCAGGGAAAACGCCGATATAGACGCATTTCACGAGTCGGTACGCAAAGCCGAAACACAGGGCATTGCCTTTGACCACCGGAAATATGTAAATGTCATTCCGGCCAAGGAAGGGGATTTGTTCCTCATCCCGGCGGGAACCGTCCATGCTTCGGGGAAAGGATGCGTCGTTTTGGAACTCAGTTCCACCACGGATCGCTATACGTTTCATTTTTATGATTATTTAAGACCGGATTTACACGGCAAGTTAAGGGATATCCATTCAGCCCATGCATTCAACATGCTGAACAAGTACCCCCATCGTAGGGCTTTATGGGTGAAAAAAAACCTGGTGCAAAAGCCGAGATTGATCCGAAAGGGAAAGGGCTGGGCTGAATACCTCATCGGTACACTCCATACTTATATACCGGAAATTCATCGGTATATTATTGAAACAGCCGCAGAAGACAACACGGATGGTGTTTTTCATGTGTTAAGCATGGTAAAAGGCATGGGCGTTACCATTGCGCCAAGGCATGCGTCAAAAAAAAGATTCCGTTTAAAATTTTCAGAAACCGTCATCCTGCCCGCCTGCTTGGGCAGATACCGCATCATAAACCAGGATGACGCGCCTTGTACGGTTCTGAAAACCACGGTAAACCCTTCCTGGATCAACCGGTAAGTGGAAAAAGAATAGCGGTTGTCGCCTAAAGGACGGCAGCCCGATAATCTATTTTTTTTGAAGAAATGCTTCAACGCCCTTTCGTATTTCTCCTGAATAAACCAATCCCTGAATCAGTTCCGGTTCCGTAACGAACATATTGCCGAAACCCTCCATGGATGCTCCGAGTGCGATCTTTTTGGTGATCCGGATGCATCCCGGGCTCTTGGATAGAATCTTGGCAACAAATTCATGGGTGGCGTTTTCCAGAGAATCGCCGGGTACGACCTTGTTGGCCAGATTCAGCCGATGGGCTTCATGAGCGGGAATGGGGTCACAGGTCATGATGATTTCCATGGCCTTGGATGCTCCGACCATGCGTACCAGCCGAGGAGTACTGCCCCAGGTGTAATACACGCCGATGTTGGTTTCCGGCAGAATGTAATAGCTGTCTTCGGTCATAATACGAAAATCACAGGCCTGGGCCAGGGCCATTCCCGCACCGCATACGATACCCCGTAAAGCCGCCACAGTGACCTGCTCCAAGCTTTCAAGGCTTCGCATCAACTCATGTCCTGCCAACTGCTGAAGCCTTGCATCTTCCGGCGTCATGTTATGGTTTTTGATTTCATTTAAATCAACGCCGGCGGAAAAATGATTCCCCTGGGCCGTGATGATGACAATCCTGGCAGATGTATTATGACGTAATTGATGCCATACCTGAATCAATTCTTCCATCATCCGGGCGTTAAAAAGATTCAGCGGCGGGTGGTTGAGTCTGACCGTAACAATTTCACCAGATTCCTCGTATTGAATGGTTTTAAATTCAGCCATTTTTCACTCCTTGTCCATTAATGGTTGAAGATACTCGGCAATTCCTCTTGGGTAGTGCCCATTTCTGTGGAGGACACCGGGTAATACGTCGAAAAAAGATTTAACACTTGAATCCCGCACAAACTGTTCGGGTAAAAAATGATGAAAAAATGGGGCTTTGTGACCTGATTCCCTTGTCTGTCGAGCCGTTTTCAGATTCATATATAAAAAATCACTTAAATGCAACAATTGTCATTGATAACAATAATGATTATTGTTAATATTCCTTATTTCACCCGTTCTTTTAAAATCATTCAATTTCATACAGAGTCGACCATGTTGATAAAAAAAATAAAACATCGCTTTGCCGCATTATGCACAAAAAAAGGAATGATAAACGACGAACAGATTATAGAGGCGTTAAAAATTCAGGTAAGGGAAAATATCGAAAAGAAAAAGCACCGTCCTATTGGAGAAATTTTGATGGAACTGGGATACATGAACAAAAAGCAGGTTGATGAAATTCTGAATCTGATAATTGAGCCCAGGTTCGGCGATATCGCCATATCGAAAAGATTTATTTCGGTCAACCAGCTTGTTCATGCTCTTTCGACCCAGGTCAAGGAGGAATCCAATAAAGGCCGGCATCGGCTTGTCGGAGAAATTTTGGTGGACCATGGCTACATGAGCATTCTCCAGGTACAGGAAACATTAAATGCCATACAGCCCCAGACCGTGCATTAGGCGTTTTCTGTATTTTTGTTGTATCAAATTTCCATCCCTTACCCGTGCCGTGGGTCTTCCGGTTCATCCTGTTTTTTTCGAAAATCTCCTGCCCGCCATAGCGCGGCTGGGAGAAGACTTCAATCTGACGTTATGCTGAAAGGCAATGAAATGATTGATGAACAGCTTTCCAAAAACCAATTGAGAGAAGAGATCGGTCACTTGAAAAACGCGATGGAAAAATACCGACTGATTTTCGACAGTGCATCAGAAGGTATTGTTGTTCTCCAGAATGACAAAGTGCGTTTCGTTAACAACAAGGCCCTGGAAATTGCCGGTCTTCAACCCGGTGAAATAGAAAATTTCATGGATCAGCACTTCATAAACTTCGTTCATCCCAACGACCAGCCCATGGTTATGGATCGCCACCTGAAAAGATTGAAAGGCGAAACCCTGCCCGCTACATATGATATTCGTATCACCAACAAGCGAGGGGAACCCGTCTGGGTTGACATTTCGCCGATCTTAATCCAGTGGGAGAATAAACCTGCTGTTTTACTTCTCATAAATGATATTACGGAACGAAAACGAGCAGAAGCAGCATTACGGGACAGCGAAGAGAGATTTAGAGCCCTTTTTGAGATGTCCCCCCAGCCCATATTCTTGTCTGAAATGGACACCGGTCGAATCATTTCCGTAAACGATAAATTCTGCGAACTTTCCGGATACAACCGGGAAGAGGTGATCGATAAATCCTCAATCCAAATGGGGTTTCTTGATGAAAAGGATCGCAAAAAAATTATAGACCAGCTTAAAAAAACAGGAGAGATAAACGGGCTGGAAGGAGAATACCGCCTTCAAAACGGGGATAAAATTAATGTCCTGCAATATTCTAAAGTTTTAGAAATAAAAAATCAAAAAATCATTTTTTCAATCATTTTTGATATCACCGAAAAAAAACAGATGGAAGCGCAGCTTCGTCAAGCCCAGAAAATGGAAGCCATCGGAACACTCGCCGGCGGCATTGCCCATGATTTCAATAATATTTTGACCATCATCGTCGGCAATACCGAACTGGTGATGGACAAAGTACCGCGAACTGACCCGGTTTACCTGAAACTGCAAAACATTTTGGATGCAAGTTTTCGAGCCCGGGACGTTGTGGCCCAGCTGCTCAGTTTCAGTCGAACGTCCAATGAAGAAAAACTTCCTTTAAAAATCAACTATATTGTAAAGGAAAGTGTTAAGCTGCTGAGGGCTACCATACCCAAAAATATAGATATCCAAACAGATATTCGATATGAAGCCGGTACCGTATTGGCCAATCCAACTCATATTAATCAGTTAATGATTAACCTGTGCACCAATGCAGCCCATGCAATGAAAGAAACCGGCGGCATATTGCAAATCAGTCTGACGGATACTGATCTGGATGAACGGGAAATCACAAAATTCAGCACATTAAACCCAGGTCGGTATGTTTTGCTGTCGATAAAGGACACGGGAACCGGCATTGATCCGGATATCAGGGAAAGAATCTTCGAACCTTATTTTACAACCAAGGAATTCGGACAGGGACACGGTCTGGGGTTGTCCGTGGTTCATGGCATCGTAAAGAACCTCAAAGGAGAGATTATCATTGAAAGCAAGCCCGGCAAAGGAACCCGCATTGATATCTATTTTCCCAAAATAGAAACCGGCTCGTCTGATAAAGAAGAAAAAGAATCCACAACCACCACGAGACACTCGGATAAAAAGATAAAAATCCTTTTTGTGGATGATGAGGAACTCATCGTGGAAATTGCCCACCAGTTGTTGGAAAACCTGGGCTATACAGTGGAAAGTACCACTAGCGCAGTTGAAGCTTTCGAGCTTTTTCGCTCAAAACCCGATTTTTTCGACTTGGTCATCACCGATATGACAATGCCGAACTTGAATGGTGATCAGTTAATCAAAAACATGCTGTCAATTCGTCCTGACCTGCCGGTTATTCTCTGTACGGGGTATAACGATCTCATTTCAGAGGATGCGGTCCTGGAAATCGGGGCAAAAGCGTTTTTAATGAAACCGTTGAAAAGGGATCGCTTGAATAAAACCATTAGAGACGTTTTAGTTAATGTCCATCCATAAATTTTGGCCCAGGCCCGTGTTTTCACTCCTTTGAAATCCGCGACGCGGTGCTGTTACGCCTGTAATTCCAAAGGGTCTGCCGCCTTGGTCCGTCGAAGATCCCGTATCCCCCAGCGGGAAACCAAAACTTATCATTTCTGGATGAACACTGATTTATTGTTTATTGTACTTGACTTAACAGGAATCGTTCTTATTTTAATACGAAATGGTTTTTTTGCATTTCTCCTCTCCTAAAGGGGCGGCTGTTTAGGCCGCCCCTTTCTTAAACGATGCGATCAGAACAATAAAATTCTTTTTACGGTTTTAAAACGTTCCAAGCGATGCCGGTTGGAAATATGCGGGATCAGCGCCATTGTTCATAAGCAAATGGCCGGTAACTGTATAGGTATAATAGAAAGTCTTAAAATCCGTCATGCCGGAACCGGATGTAACAGGATAGGGTTCTTCTTTACCCTCGCCGGTTTTCAACATCCGTGTCTGAGAGGTATTATAGTATCCCTTCCAGAATCTGTCCGACTTGTCATAAATCTCCGTGTACCTGACTTTGAAATTGTTCTTGTTTATCCAGGTCACTTTTCGCGCAGACGGATATCTCGGGTCTTTGGGCCTGATCTCAATTACATAGCAGGGTACCTTTTCATATTCCTCATTGTAGTGGATAACGGGATGATGGGGATAGTTCTTTCGGTCCATTTTTTCTGCAACCAATTTCTGGTTCATCAGGCTCAGGACAGTTTGTTCACCCAGAAATTTATACGTAAAAAGGGGAATTTTTCCGTCAAAACCGAAAATGTCATCCCAGGTATATGCAGACCCCCGGATCGGGTTTGACCGTTCCGACGATACCATTCTCAGGGTCCTTCTGAGGGTGGGTACGTAGGTCCACATATCATCATATTTTAAGGGATCTTTGTACCGCCAGGTCAGAGTGGCCATGTCCTTGTTCGGTGGGGTTTTGGAATTCAGTTTATTGGCATACAGCAATTGTTTGGGATTATCCAACTCGGGTATTGGTGCAATTGCCGTACGACCGAAAAATTTCAGCTGTTCATATTGGGAGTCTTGAATGCTGACGCTTCCGCCTTTTCTCTTGCTGATGGACAGATAGGATTTGGGGATAAGCCAGTCATCCGGCAGTTCCTTGTAAAACTGGTTCCACATAACTTTTGTTGCCAAACCGGGTTCCTTGGGCTCTAAAAAAGGAAATCCTATTCCGTCGAAGCCCTCCACCAAACCTTCCGGTGTCAGTTTTGTGGTGACCATATTTCTTTTCGAGGCCTCCAGGAAAGCTTTTGTCAGGGGCACAGGCTCCGGCGCTTTAACCTTAATAACCACCGGTGCTTCAAATCCCCACCCATCTTTAATGTACCGTTGCATAAAGAATGGAAAGTAATCCTTATACTGCTCAATATTACTTGAATTAATAACATCTCCAGGTTTAGGCTCCGCTCCTATTGCAGCAGCCGGCAATGCCGCAACAATTCCAACGCTGAACAACGCAATACACATACACCATTTCTTAAGCATCTAATCATCCTTTCCACAGTTAATTTAATAGTTTATAATAATCCCTACCCCGAACAAAATGCTTTAGGGAAAACTGAACATTCTTAAATAATGAGCTTGAGTTTCAGTTTTTAATCAGGCGGGTACCCTCGTTCAAAAGCATCTTCTGTACAACTCCACGCAACCCGAGTCTGTAAGGGAAAAATGCGATGGTTGTTTTGAAATAAAGGCTGGATAAACCCTATGAAAAAACAAAAGAGATGCCAAAATTAAACCATTACCCCCACAGTGCAGGCGTTGTTTTGGTCTGACCCTGAATCCGTTACCAGAACAGTAAACCGTAATCCGCTATCGCTTGTTGACCAAGTTGCCGATCAAAACAAATTAAATCCCGATAAAAAATCTTTCACCCACAAAATAGTTCAGCTTTTGTAATGAATAGTGTGGTGTATGTCAAGTATTTTTTAGGTGGATTTTAATACGTGGTATCTCTAAAATAATATATACGATTATTAATATTATGAAGTGAATTCATTTCCAACCGGATGTAAGACTCTTGATTTAAGAGGGGATATACTGTTTGCTTATTTCACGAAATGTTGCAACCTGATCTTTTTCCCAGTCACGATCACGCCCCAGCTCTTTGGCCATGAGTGAGGCCACTTTCGGTGCGGTTTCCCGTGCTGCCCGAGCGTTTAACAGCAGGCAACGGGTTCGTCTGGCAAGAAAATCATCAACGGTCCTGGCAGCTTCGAATCGAACAGCCCAAATGACTTCACCGGCCCGTACCGAAAGATCCGGATGCAGCAACTCCTTTCTTGTGGGATCCGACCGCATGAGATCCAAAATAGACGGGGCATCAGAACCGTAAATGGCAAACTCACCGAATTTTTCGGGTGTTTTATGGAAACCGTGAATGTTGAGCATTTTGGTTTCGCACGGCATTGATTGAAGTCCGGCCAGGGATATGGCATGGTTTACGCATGTTTTTGCCATTTGGCGATACGTTGTCCACTTTCCTCCTGCGATGGTGAGCAGACCCGATTGTGAGATATCAATGGTATGATCTCTTGACAATGTCGCCGTATTTTTACCATCTCCTGTTTTTACAAGGGGACGTATCCCGGTAAAAATGCTCCTGATATCTTCTCTGGATGGTTTTTTTTCAAGATAGGCCCCTGCCGTTTCCAGTATAAATTCAATTTCTTCTTCCATTGGCGAAGGCTCAAGAACGACCCGTGATATCGGGGTGTCAGTAGTGCCCACAAGCGTTGCGCCCAGGTATGGAATGGCAAACATCACGCGACCGTCCCTGGTGTGGGGCACCATAATGGCGGAATGTCCGGGTAGAAAAGACTTGTCAAAAACCAGGTGGATACCCTGGCTGGGTGAAATCATGGGCAATGATTCGGGGTCATCCATTTTCCGGATATCATCGGAAAACGGGCCGGTTGCGTTAATGACCACCTTGGCCTTGATTTCGTATTCGGTTTTGGCTTCAAGGTCCTCAAATATGACTCCGTCTATATACCCTTGACTATCCTTTGTCGTTGCAACCACGCGGCCGTAATTCAATAATGCGGCACCTTGGTGGGATGCGGTTCGGGCCAGGTTGATTAAAAGCCGGGCGTCGTCGAACTGGCCGTCGTAATAGATTATCCCACCACGCAACCCCTCGCTTTTGATCGTGGGTATCCGGTTTAATGTTTCCTCCTTGGAAAGGATTTTGGATGGACCGAACCCGTATCTTCCGGACAACAGATCATAAACCTTAAGACCGATACCGTAAAACGGCGCTTCCCACCAGTCATAGTTTGGAACGATGAAAGCCAGATCATGCACAAGATGGGGTGCATTATTTCGCAGTATGCCCCGTTCCCTTAGGGCTTCCATCACAAGGGAAATGTTACCCTGCTGAAGATACCGGACACCGCCATGAATCAGTTTGGTGCTGCGGGAAGAGGTTCCTTTTCCGAAATCGCTTTGCTCCAAAAGTAAAATATCATATCCTCTCGAAGCAGCGTCCACGGCAATACCGATTCCGGTAGCCCCGCCTCCGATCACCAGTATATCCCATGGTTTTTTCCTGTCGTGGATTCGACTGACCATTTCTTCACGATTCATGTTTAACCCCTCTGAGTACTATCTGATTTTTTTTGCGCCCCGTGTTACATGAGAAGCAATCATCTGCATTTATTTTATCATACCCATGAGACCATGCAACCTAATGCTTACTATTTTTTTTCGGATCCTCGAGAAATACACACAGGGGCAAACCTAACAGAATGATGGCCCCGGCCAAAACAAAACCATTTTCAAATGCCAGGACATTGGCATGAAGATATATCTCCTTTACAGCCATGGACATTCCTTTTAATTGATTGCCGACCAGGTATCCATGCGCTCCCAGAATTTTGATTTTTGCACCCTGCTCTACCCACAATCGAAGGCTTTCTGTTTGATTGCCGGCGATCTCACCAAGACGAACAGCATGGAATCGGACCGAATCGGTGACAAAAGTGTTCAGCAGTGCGATTCCAAAAGAGCCGCCAACCCGTTGACTGACATTCAAGAAACTGGAGGCTGTCGCTACCTGTGCAGGCGGTACGGAATTGATGGCCGCCGTCATCAAGGGCGCCATCATCAATGCCAAACCCACCCCCCGGACCAACTGGGGCCCGATGATCACGGATGCCGGCGAGAGAGGATCCAAATTTCCATAGAAAATAAGGGAAACCCCCGTTAAAACGGAACCGGTGAACACCAGCCACCGGGGGGCATAACGATCCGCCATTCTTCCCGCAACAGGCATCATGACACCGATGGTCACCGCGCCGGGCATCATCCACAATCCGGTCTGAATCGTGGTATATCCCACGAGATTTTCAAGGAATATGGGAAGGAGAAAAACACCTCCGAAAAGCCCCACCGCCCGAAATATCGCCAATGCCATGCTCAAAGAAAAATTACGGTAAATAAACAGCTTCAGGTCCAGCAGAGGATGTTCAACAGCACCTTCCACGGCAATAAACAAGGTTGTTCCCACCACGGACAGGCTGAAACAGGTGATGATATAGGTTGAAGACCATCCCTTTTCCTGCCCTTTGGAAAGGGCCAAGAGCCCGCATATCAAGGCCATGGATAAAAAAGCATATCCCCACCAGTCAAACGGCGTTTTCTTCTGAAGCCGTTTGCGATCGCTTTTCATGATGGTGAGACCCATCAACAGGGCCAGTAGTCCAAATGGAAGGTTGACCGAAAAAATGGTTCGCCAGTTGAACATATCCGTAAGATACCCACCCAGCGTCGGCCCCACTGAAGGTCCGATCATGATTCCGGTTCCCCAAATGCCAAGGGCTTTTCCGCGCTCGTGCGGTTCAAACAGTTCAGCGACCATGGCCATACCCACCGGCTGGATTGCTCCGCCTCCGGCAGCCTGGATTACCCTGGCAACAATCAGGCTGTCATAGCTCCATGCCATGGCGCAGAGGGCGGAACCGATGGTAAAAAGGGAAAGGGAGCTCAGATACAGCACTTTGTGACCCAGTCTGCCCGCCAGCCAGCCGACCAGTGGCATGGCAACGGCGGTTGCCAGCATGAATCCCGTTGTCACCCATTCTATCTGGTTTCGATTGACCTCCAATTCATTCATCATATGCGGCAGGGCGACATTCACAATGCTGGTATCCAGGATGGACATGAAGGTTCCGACCATGACCAGGGCCAGAACAACCCAGCGATACCGCGGAAGCTGTGCGTCTTTATTCATGCGTACCGCCGGATTGAGGATGGATGTGGATGGATACTTCAACCGACAAACCCGGTCCTATATTGATGTCAGCCGGAATATCCGCGGCAATTCTGACCGGTACGCGCTGGGCTACTTTGATATACGTACCGCTGATGCCTTCGGCCGGAATAAGGCTGAATTCCGAATTTGCCGTTGACATGATTTTTTCAACCCTTCCCTTGAGCTTCAATGCTGGATAGGCATCAACCGAAATGTCCACAGGATTTCCAACGGCAATCTTCCCCAGATTTTTTTCCTCTATGTTTGCCGTTATATGCAACGTGGATGGATTAAAAATCGTCAACACCGGTTTTCCCATGGGAACAATCACACCGGGGCTGGCCCATTTTTGGACAACCACTCCGTCACATGGGGCGATTATTTCCGAATAATTCAGATTTATCCGTGCCTGCCGAACACCGGCTTCAGCAACTGCCAGGCGGGCCTTTTTCATCTCTGCATTCGCCTTTGCTGCATCGACATCCTCCTGTCTTGACCCGTTTTTCAATAAATCAAGATGGTTTACGGCTTCTTCATGGGCACGGCGGGATGCTTCGTACTCGGCCTTTGCACGGTCAATTTTTGAGGTCGGTATGACATTTTGAGCATATAATGCCTTGAAACGTTGATACTCATCAGTTGCCAGTTCTAATGCGGCAGCGGCTTTTTTTTCATTGGCCTGTGCCATTCGGATTTCCTCCGGTCGCGATCCGTTTATCGTTTTCACATACTTAACCTCGGCCATTTGCAAATCCGCACGCGCAAAAGCAGCCTCGGCTTCCGCCCTGCAGAGTGCCTCGGCAAGGTCTTTCTTGTCCAGAACAAAGAGAACCTGTCCCACCTTGACCCTGTCGCCCTTAGCCACACGGACTTCCGTCAGGATACCGTTAATCCGCGGTGCAATGTCCAGCAGATCCCCGTCAAATCGGGCATCGTCCGAAAAAACAATCCCTCGCATGAAATAAAACCAGTAGCCTGCCATGGCCAGGGCTATTATCAGAAGAAAGGATATGGCAATGGTTATCCTCACAAATCCCCGCCTGGAGGTATTTTTGCTGTTTTCCGTCATGTTCTATCCCCGTTCCCACATTCATTTTTCAGACTCGAAGCGCCGAAGAGAAATATGTCCAGCAGCAGTTCCAACCGCCTGTATAAATCATCGACCCTGGCAAGATATCGGGCCCGGGTTCTCAGCATCCCCAGTAAAAAATCAGCCAATACAGATGGGGGCACATCCCTTCGAATTTTGTTCTCAGATGCCCCGGTTTCCAGGATCCGTGACAGTGCCAATACCAGTTTCTG
Source organism: uncultured Desulfobacteraceae bacterium (assembly GCA_964386565.1). Lineage (GTDB taxonomy): Bacteria > Desulfobacterota > Desulfobacteria > Desulfobacterales > UBA5616 > CAYLRU01. The sequence continues at coordinate 44,537 of CAYLRU010000021.1, forward strand.
GCGTCGCGCCATCCACAGATCCCACAGGGAACCCTGGCTCCAGATCACCCGGCCTTCCTCAACTTGCATCAACCTGAAAAGCTGATGGCGTTGACGAAAAAACTGGGTGATTTCAAGGCACGCCGACAGCAATTGGTCGGTAAAATTCTTTTCTTTCGTCATACAGCTTTCAACAACATGGCACAGACTATCAAACCCTGACGTGGCAGTTTGAAAAAACAGATCATCCTTATTGGCAAAATAACGGTAAATCGTACCTTTCCCGACCTTCGCCTTTTGTGCGACTTCATCCAGCGTTATCTCGTGAAATCGACGGTTGCTGAAAAGAATTTCAGCCGCTTTCATGATTTCCCACTTTTTATCCCGTATCGTCATGGCATCTCCTCTTAAAAACTGACTGGTCAGTATTGTAACTCTGGATATTGTCACTGTCAATCATTTTGAACTGCTCATCACCCCGTCAAACGCAATAGGATATAAAATTTTCGCTTTCCCGTTATTTTGTCAGAAACACGAAATCTCCTTGACACCTGGTTTTGATTTCAATAATTTATTGAAAATAATTTCGAAACCTCGTCTAAGGCCCAATGGCAGTGTTGCGGATCGGCTCAAAATGCTCATATAATACCGGTGGAACATGCTTCGCTTTTTCGCCGAGCCGTGCCTTGCCCTTGAACCTGATTCGGAATTTTGAAACCGATGCAGATTTTCTTAAGCAAGAGCATGGATCGGTTTAAGATAATCCATGCTCTTGCTTTTTATATTCCCTTTCAAAACAGAATTTCTTTTTTTCAGGATCTGGTGGCCTAAAAAAGTCAGGACGGGAAATTCGATCTCTGTTACAGGTTAAATTTCATTATATATCGAAAGGGGTCGAAAATATTCAAAACCATACCCTGACCCTGTTTTTGATAACCCCATTATTTATCAGAGGCAAAGCAGTATGCCACAAGAAGCGACAAGATCATATGATTTTGAAATCGGCATGTATCGGCCGCCGAGTGAAGGGGGAAGCTATTCGCTGTTGTTGCGGGTCACCCGGAACTGCCCCTGGAACCGGTGCGAATTCTGCCTCATGTACAAAACGGAAAAATTCGAAGTCCGATCTGTTGAGGATGTAAAAAAAGACATCGACACCATTGCCGCCATTTGCAATGACCTTAAAACCATTTCATGGAAACTTGGATATGGTGGTGCCGCTACCCGGGAATGCGCCATCCGGCTGCTGGAGAAAAGACCGGAACTCAGCGATCACCATGGTTTTTTCATGGTGTTCAACTGGCTGGCGTCAGGTGCAAAAACAGCGTTTATCCAGGATGCCAACAGCCTGATCATGAAAACCGACCAATTGGCCGAGATCTTGAAATATCTGCGCCGGACGTTTCCGTCCATTTCACGGGTAACGTCCTACGCACGATCCAGAACCCTTGCGCAAAAAAAAGCCGAAGAACTTAAAATTATTCATGATGCCGGTCTTGACCGCCTGCATGTGGGGCTGGAAACAGGAGACGATGCACTACTGAAACTGATAAAAAAAGGTTCAACATCCGCAGATCACATCCGGGGCGGCCTGAAGGCTATGGATGCGGGTTTTGAGCTGTCGGAATACTGGATGCCGGGTCTGGGCGGAAAAGAGATGTGGGAAAATCATGCAAAAAACACGGCCCGGGTGTTAAATGAGATCAATCCCCATTACATCCGCTCCCGGCCGTTTCACCTTCCACCGGGTACGCCCATGGCCGAGAGACATAAAAAGGGAGAGCTTACATTGCTCTCACCCCATGAACAACTCCTGGAATTGAAGCTCATGATCGAATCCCTGGATTTCACATCCAGGGTGTGTTTCGATCATGCGGGAAATTACTGGCGGAAAAAACAGGGCGGACTCCTGTTCAGCCAAAGCTACGAAGGCTACAAGTTCCCGGAAAAAAAACCGGAAGTACTGAGATTAATTGAAGAAGGACTTGCGACGCATCAAATTTCTCAAAACGGGTTTATCATCAGATAACCGGGATGCAAAAACCATTATTGATGATTTGGTCTAAGTACAAAAAGAAGAGGATTTCCCATGGGACACAGGAAACTGAAACTTGATAACTGGCAGGACGATTTTAAAAGGAAATCGGTCTCTCCGGAAGAAGCCGCCAAGGTCGTTAAATCCGGGGATTATGTTGTCATTCCCAACGAATATTTCGGCGTGATACCCTACCATCTGGTGGCGCGCCGAGAAGAACTTCGGGATGTGACGGTGGAAATATGCGTGGCCTTTTATGATCCGGGGTGGCTCCAGCCGGGTATGGAGGATTCTTTTAACATTGTCATCCGATGCTTTTTACACCTCGCCCGAATTGCTCATGATGAAGGGCGAATTCCGTTTATCCCGGTCACCAACGGCACCTGGAGCAAGACTTACCGGGACAACCGGCCCATGGACCATGATATTGATGTGTTCATGGTGGTGGTGACACCGCCGGATGAAAACGGGTTCTGTTATTTTACCAACGGCATATGGGAAAAAAAATTGTACGCCCAACGAGCAAAAACCGTCATTGCGGAAATGGACGGAACACAGCCGAAAATATACGGCGATACGGCCATCCACGTATCGGAAATCGACTACCTGGTGGACATCACGCCCGAACCCTTAACCGGAGAGGAAATCGATACCATTGCGGGAATTTTATCTTCGGAAAAACAAGAGATTGCAAAACAACGACTCCGTGTTATACACCCGGCGCTTTTCAAAAGTGTATTGCCGATTATCAATGAAATTCCTCCGGACTTGTTGGAAGTCGCGTTGAATATAGACGATCCCACAGACGTGATGAAAGCCATGGCGGCCAATTTGAAAACCATCGTGCAGGACAGGGACACCATACAGGTTGGAACGGGGAAACATACCAAGCATCTTGTGGAACTGGGGGTCTTTGACGATGTAAACGATTTAAGTATTTTTTCCGAGCTGGCCTGTCCGGGAATGGGATTCCTTGTCAAACGGGGCATTGCCACGGGGAAATATGCAACATTGCATCCGAACAAGACCGTTTTTACGAGCTTTATGGGAATGACGCCGGAAGAAATCCAATGGGCCGGCAACAACCCCTTGTTTGAACAATATCCGGGCGACTATATCATCGACATCGCCAATATCGCTAAAAACAAAAATATGCTGTCCGTCAACAACGCCGTCAAGGTAGACCTCACGGGGCAGATCACCTGCGAATCCCAGTTGGGGCCACGGTTGATCAACGGCGCCGGCGGCCAGATCGAGTTTCATATCGGTGCATTTATGTCCGAAGGCGGCAAAGCGGTCACGTTCATCCCATCCACATGGGGTAACGGCGCCGTATCCAATATTACGCCCTACTTTGAAGAAGGTACACTGGTGACCATCTCACGGTATTGGGCCGACTACGTTGTGACCGAATATGGTGTGGCGCAGCTTGCCGGAAAATCACATCGTGAAAGAGCCGAAGAACTCATACGGATCGCCCATCCGGATTTCCGGGACGAACTGACCGATGCGGCGAAAAATATTTGCTGAGACACGCTTGATGAATTCATCACGTTTTAATCGTTCCGTTTAAAGCGCTAAGATTAAAAAATAATAAAATATCATATACTTAAAAAATTGTCGCCAGACTTTTTACGAGGCTGTCACGCTCAATTCAAATATCTACAAACAGTTGATGTGTATCGGAAAGGGGTATAAGGGAGGAGGCACAATTCAAGATTTAGTGCTTTTCTTCTCCACGCGCTTTTGTATCTTATACACGGTTTTTCTTAACTTTGGAGTCAATTCTTCTACCTGCATATAGTATTTCAAAAACCGGATATAATCGTGAGGTGGTGTATGGGGAACCGCCCGGCTCATCCTAATGTACAACCTGGAGAGGTCCTTTATGACCCGATTGGGATGCCATCTTACAAATTCCAGATCAATCAGCCGGACATCGATCTTTGAAAAATCGCCGTTGCCTTTTATAAAAATGTGTTTGCCGAAAAGCATGCCATGCTGGTACCCGGTTTCATGTAGACGACGGATAACCTTTGCCGTTGCCTCGATCAAACGCTTTTTTTTTATAAAAGGCCTTCCCTCGTTTTCAAGATCTTCCAGGCATCGGTCCAGATCCCGATACCCGTCCAGGTTTTCGATCATCAGTATCGCCCGTGTATTCCTGCCTACCCGCCTTTTTTCATAATAGACCGGGCTTGAAACCGGTATGCCATTTTTCGCCAATTGAAAGAACCGACGTATCTCCCGGTCAAAAGAAGCAACTTTCATCAGGGGAAAAACAAGGGAACGAAATCTGTAGTTTTCCTGACGCTTGAGATAAAATTTTGTTTTATTTCCGTCCGGATGGCTTAAAACAAGCTTGCTGACCGCACTCCAGCCGCCGTGGCCTGTATTGGGTTTATCCACCTGCTCAAGATCAAGATGCCACATGGCGTCAAAACTATCAAGGCCGTTAAATTTCAATATCGAATGCCATTTTTCCGCTAAATAATATTTCATTGTCGAATGTGGGAAACCATGCCTGATCTGATTTCATGAGGAGTCCCCGCCTGCGCCGGGCAGCATTATTTTCAGGACGTTCAAATATACGGTTTTCCTGTTTTTTTCAAGGATCCGCCGTAAAAAGTTTTTCCCCGTACAAAAGCAAATACATAAATCGTTGGTTCATTCAGACCTTTCAAAGGGGGCCTTTGGAGATTGGCAACGGTTAAGCCGGGTATTGAAAAAAGGGGGTTCAATCCCTTCTGCGGTTTACAGGCCGATGCTGAAATACCTGACTAAAAAGATATCGGGTTGAAAAATATAATTAATGCATATATGACAAGGTACACTTTTTCGCCCTGTTTGATAAAAAAACTTTTTAGCAATCACCTAACGTGCTTCCCATTGAAACTTTTAAGAGAGAATATTATGCCGAAAAGACCTGATGCGGAATTGGTGGAAACCTCTAAATTTCATGAGTTTAAATTTCATATCATGCGTGGCCGGATGGAAAGTATTATCTTTTACGATCTGCAGATAGATCTTACCAATACGCTTGCCTTTTTGGAAAAATACAATGAAGGTCGCGAGGAAAAAGATAAACTCACCTTGTTTCAAATATACCTGGCAGCAGGTGTAAGGACCATCGTATTTCGGCCGAAAATGAATCGTTTTGTCTCTGGCGGTCGATTATGGCAAAAAAATCAGATTCTTATATCTTTTGTCGTCAACAAGGAAAAAACGGATGAAGGAGAAGAAATCGTTGCGATGATCGATTTTGATCCTTTTGAAACCTTGGAAACCGTCAAAAAAAAAGTAACGGCACACCTTGATGAAGCACGGTACGGTGAAAACAAAACCGATAAAGATATCAAGTTTTTCGGTGCATTGCCCCGCTGGGTAATCCGGTTGATTTTCCGGTTTGTCCAATGGATGGATGAGCATAACCATCCGATTTATTCGATCACAAAGGATATGCCCCTCTGGTGTTCGGTATTCATCGCGCATTTGGGCAGTCTCGGGATGGATGCCGTATATCATCATTTGTTTGAATTGGGAACCTCAAGCCTGTTCGCAACCATCGGAAAAATCCACAAAGCTGCGGTTGTGAATCAGGAAACCGAAGAAATCGAGATTAAAAAAGTTTTAGACATCCGGCTGAGTTTTGATGATCGGATTTCTGACGGCGTTTACGCGACCAACAGTGTTCATTTGTTAAAAGACTTGATCGAAAATCCGGAACCGCTTTTGGATCCCCCGGAATTAACACCAGAGCAACTGGACCGGCTGAAGCTTAAAAAAATTAAACCCTGAATCAAATCATTCTTCAATCAGTTTCAGAATCTTTCTGGAAGTGTATTCCCCTACATCGGCGAGACCATCCACCGGCAGAAATAATCGCGCGTTATTTGAAAACAGGCACGTAACCGAAGCGGGAAAATCGTCATCTGCCTCATAAAAAATATAGCAAAGGGCGATTTTAGGCAGTGGATAGACCATAAAAGAAAAATCTCCGCCTGTTCCCGTAGGTGCCTTTTCTCCTTTGAGTTTTTCCGTGATGGTTGCCATTGCTTTTTTAACCTTGGGAACATGGGGAACCAGCAACTGTTCGGTATGGGTTGTAAAGGCACCGACATACGGCATGCTGCCGGGAAACTCCTTGAATGCCTTAAATGGCTTGGGAACGCATATATCGGGGCGGGCATTTAGGGCGTAAAGGGAAATCAAGATGCCCAACACCGAAGCATGTTCTTCCTCCCCGAGAGTAATCCCTTCAGGCTCAATGATACATTTTTCACCAAATGCATCAAAAATAAACCGGTCACCATTCTGTTCACCCGGAAGGTCCTTGGCAAGGCCCGGCGGCAGATTACCGTATAAGCCATTCAGGTTGTGCTGTACAATTTTCAGATAGTTGTCTGTCATTTAATATTTGATTACATCCATAAACTTCCGGTTGAATTTATTGCGAATTATCCCAAATTCGAAAGTTGGGTTTTAAGTGTTAGGATTAAAAAAAATAACGAAATATCAATCAGTTAAAACTTAAACCGAAACTTGAAACTCTCATAAGAAGTTGTTTCCCGACTTTTTACCAGACCATAATGATTAATTCAGGGACACTTCGAATATGACCTCCACGGTTTTTTTATTTGTTACAATCTTGTTGAAAAGGTTGTCTGAAACATCTTTTATAATCATTAATACATCGTTTTCAATTACGGGTGTGATGGTAAATTTTAAATAATTAACGCTTTTACGGTCGTCGGATATCAAACTGGCCATATCATCGGGTAACATTTTTTCTCC
>CAYLRU010000022.1:0-33648 GCA_964386565.1 uncultured Desulfobacteraceae bacterium
AAAAAATACCAGTACGGATGAACCCAGGTTCCAAGAGCAAGAGACACTAAAATAAACGTTCCGGCAATTACATGCAACCAGTCGTCTATGATCATGACGTTCCTCCTTTTTTTCCGTTTCCGCACAGTCCCCGATATATCAAAAACCCCACCGGAGGCCGGCGTAAACATTGTTATTCTTATAAAACTGGCCGAAAAACGTATGTTCCTCCTGCTTTAGAAAAATATTCCCCCCGATTTCGGCAGCCCACTGATCGGTCATTTTGTAATGCACTTTGGGCCGGAGATAGGCATCTTCATCCGAAGGCGAATAATAACCGAAAAACGACAGTTTCAGGTTTTGATTCATTAACAGTTTCGTCAATCTCAATGTCAGCAAATGCCGGACTTCGTCTTTTGCATTCAATCCCAATGGTTTCAGGCTGTTTTTATAGGTATCATAATCCTCCATCCATTCAACATAATATTGCATGCCGCCGGTGAAATCCCGCATCAACTCCCTTTCAAACCCGACTAAAAACCGCCATTCACTGTTGCGGACCATGGGATCATCACCGCCGCGGTCCTGCCGTGAATCGTAATATCCGATTTCCGCGTTGCCGATACCGCCTAAAAGGGTTGAACGGACACTCGCCCCATAAGCGGAAAGCTTCGGGTAGACAAGTTCGACCGTGGCAGGATTCATTCCTTCGGGTGTTTTCCAGTATCCCCTGTATCCGTAAAATGCAACTTCCGTTCCGCGTATGTTTTTTGAGACTCGAACAGAGACTTCATTATCCGTAAAATACCGGTTTGGATCATCATCACCGAAAATAAAGTCCCTGCCCGCGATTCTTCCTAAAACCGGATTCCAGTAGGACAAACGACTGCCGTCAATATAAATGGACGGATTGAATTCAGGTACATAGATCACATCCAGATTGACCAGGTCCAGAAAAAATGAAGTTTTTACCGCATCGGACGGTGCTTTTAAGTACTCGTCATCCCGTCCGATGAAAAAGGACTTCCAATCTTTGGGAAACAAGTCGTTGATAAACAAAAGATCCCCGGTTCCCCAGGTCAGCACCTGGCGACCGATCTTGAGATCCATAAAATCCAGGGGCGAAAGTGTCACGTTCAATTCTCTCAGTTCCGCCCCAAACCGGTCTTTCACCTGATCCCGGGTGAAATCCCCTTTTAATTTCAAAGATCCCCAATTAAAAAACCGGTTAAGATCCAGTTGCAGGCGGGATTCGGCAATGGACCGGTCCTTTTCATACGGGTCATCGCCCGTCCGGTATCCCAAACGGGCTTCGGCAAATCCGTAAAGTTCGATTTCCCAGGCATCGTATAATACATCCCGAAGATCCGCGGCAATGACCGCGCCTGATGCAACCAGGCAAATCAACCCGATATGGAGTGAAACAAGCAGACTTTTTTTCAGCATTCCAAGAACCTCTTTGCTGTGTTGTTTTACATAACTGGTTTCCTGCAATTTTTTACTTCCGCCTCACTTCCCTCGGCGCCCTTCGCAAGTACCTTTCCGTAAAAATATCATCCGACAGCCCGATATTGTATTTGATATCTGAAAATTCCGAAACGGTCTGCCCGCCGCTTTGCAAATCCTTAACCCTTTGTTTTGTAACCGTTGGAATTCCTTGAATTTCTTCTACTTTCAAGGCCTCGATCAAGCGGTATTTCCGTCCCTGCCTGTCAACATATTCGATCTTCATGGGAACAAACGTTTCCTTATCGATCCACATGGTAAATTCGGAAAACTCCACGCTGTCCGGATCCTTCGGTGTATTCTTCAACACATAACAGGTATCCGTGGTTTCCACCAGTTCATGATAATCTTCGTCAATACCCCTTCCAGATACATCTTCATAATAGAAATGCGATCCCACGAAGCTCGTCCGTTTGTCCGATGAGGCAATCCTTTTGACCAGATCCAGGGCGGGCAGGTACAGCCAGCGGTCGTCATCCTTGTCGATGAACTTGTGAACCATGAACACCATTTTCCGGACATCAGACGGTTTGTTGAAGTAGACGTAAAACTTCTGTGAACCTCCGTTTTCAATATCTTTACGAAGAATAACAAACTCCCGATTCCGGGTGCGTCCCTGATCGTCCGTAATGGTCATCTTTACGGACGATCTGCCGTCATCACCCGCATAATAGGCCGCCAGGTTGGTTTTGGTGACGATTTCATCCACCGTGGGAGTTTCCCGGATCCCGGCAAACCCGGTACCCAGCATGACCAAAAACATTCCAATGATTCCCCAGATTATTGTGCGTTTCATGATGACCCTCCTTCCGCGCTATTTTCAAGTCTATTATCCTATGTTTTTATCTTCCGAAAAAGCCACCGTTCCCCGGTCTTCATCAACGCCGGAAGGATGAACATGGTGGCGATACCGGAAATGGCCATGATGCTGGCCAGGAATACGCCCACGGTCTGGTAAGGCACCAAGGGCGCCAGCAGAAGGGGCGTAAACCCGATGGCAATGACGATGACATTTCGGGAAATGGCCCTGGCCGGTTCTTCAAACATATCCTTTATCGCCGATTCCCAAGAACCGGTTTTTGCATAGACCTGGCGGGACCGTTCCAGGAAATGTATGGCAAAGTCTATGGCCAGTCCAAGGGTCAGGGACGACAGGACCGCCACGGGCATATCATAATCTTTGCCGACTATTCCGATGATACCGTAAATAAGGCCGATGGTCACCGTCAGGGGCACCATGGCCAGGGCACCCCATAAGGGCGATCGGAACAACAACATCATCAGCACGAGTACCACGACAAAACTGCTCATGAATGAATTGAACATTCCCACGACCATTTTATTCTGCCAGATGACATTGATATAGGTCAATCCGGCCCAGCGATGCATAATCGGTACGGGCGGCGGATTTTCCTTAAAATATTGCTCAACGATCTTGATGGTCGCCTCCATGTCACGATTATCCCCGTTTTTCAACTGGACCCAGATATTGGCTTTTTTATAATCCGGTGTCACCAGATGCCACAGATCATTGGGTTTGTGACTGTTCTGAAAGGAAATCAGGGTCTGTGCCACCCCATTAACGGTATCCGGAATCCGGTAATACTCGGGATTTGCCTCAAACAACTCCTGGTAAACCTTTTTAACCACGTCTGCCACGGAATTGCTTTTTCCCACCACATCCGTTTGGGCCATATAGACCTGCAAATCGGCTATATACCGCAACAGGTCCGGTCGTTTGAAAATCTGCGACCGATTCCGAATACGGTCCAGTGCATCCAGGGCTTCGGCCCAGATGTCATATGCGTCATCGGTCGCGTTATCCATTTTCACTTCAAATTCGTTATATATATAATCCAGAAAATCCTTGACCGATCCGTCTGCCGGTGCGCCATTCAGATAGCCGACGGCTTCATCGTAAACCGCCTTATCACTGCCGACGGCTTTTTTCAGTTCCGTTTCCACCGCCTTTTTTGCATCTGCAATGTTGAATTTGTCTTCTGCCCCCTCCAGGACCAGGTATGCCTCGTATGTACCGCCGAAATGCTCGTTTAACACGCGGTCGGCCACCCGGATCTCGTGGGATTTGCGAAACCACTTAACCGGGTTATCGTTTACCGTTATTTTTGTAATACCGTAGGCAGCAACCCCCAGTGACACCACCGTCAGGAGGATGACCAACTTGGATTGGGTGTACGTGGTGCTGCCGAGCCATCTCAGTACCCGGGACATGAGGTTCTGGTGACGCATGTCGTTTGATGATTCGGTTTTCACCACCCCGAATGATGCCAGGCTTTCCTCTTTTAAAAGCATGATGTATGCGGGAATAAACGTGATGGTGAGAAACCAGGCCAACATTATACCGAAACCGACAAACAATCCGAAAACCCGGACCGGTGGAATGGGCGTCAAGGCCAGGGATGCAAACCCCACCGACGATGTCAGCGATGTATACAGCATGGGCATGAACAGATGTCCCATCACTTGTTTCAACGTCTTCTTCCGGTCCCGTATCTTCTGGTAGGTATCAAAAAACTCCGACAAAATATGGATGGAATCCACAACGGCAATGGGCATTAAGAATATGGGGATCATGGAACTCATGATATGCACCGTGTTCCCGGTGCCGATCAACAACCCCATGGTACAGATGACCGTCACCATGGCAATGATCATGGGGGAAATGATCATTTTTATTTTCTTGAAAAAAATGAACATCAGAACGAATATGGCCAGCATGGCCAAGGGAGCGGAAATAGCCATCTGGACAAACATCTCCACCCCGAAAGTATCCTCTGCAACCGGCAAACCAGTAATGAAATACTGTTCATCGCCGGAAAATTCTTTTATTTTATCCAGCAACTGCCGCCTCACCTGGTAGGCAAAATCCTTTGCGGTAATGGGCAGGTAAATGGCCAGGGCCTTACCGTCTTCGGATACCATGGTTCCTTTCAGCAGGGGGTTTGACATGGCCAGGTCCCGGACCTTTAATGCTTCCTCCCTTGTATCGGGGGGCTTTTGCATCAGCCATTCAAATCGAACCTGTCCCAGCCCGGCCTGCTCAATGGCATCCACCGTACCCGGCGCGATCACGTCGCGTGCCACCACCCGTTTTTCAGGATTTTTTTCGTCTGCAAGGGCCAGTGCAAATTGGGTCAGTTCGTGGACTTTTCCAAGGGTTTCGGGATTAAATACGCCATCTTGATCTTCTTCGTTGACAATACCCAGAACAACGAAATCATTTAATGCAAACTCCTCTTTGGTCTGATGATGAAATATCCGGACTGCTTCATGCTCGGAGAGCATGTTTTCAGGATCCGTGTCCACCTGTACCCTTACCATCATAGCCCCCAGAATCAGGGTAGCAACGATCACCACAAGGGTTACGAATTTTGGCCTTTCAGATGAAAAATCAATTATACGACCGCCGATTTGCATTTTTCCACCTCTTGTTGTAAGTTAACAGAAAAGTTCCTGCAATGTATCGATTAATTTGACAACCCGCTGGTCCTTGATGCGGTTGTAAATAAAATTTGAGTCTTTCCGGGACTTCACGATACCCTGGTTTCTTAAAATATTTAAATGCTGGGAGATGTTTGCATCTGTAGTTTCAAGAGCCGCACGAATTTCACCCACACTGAGTTCACCTTCCTGCAACAGGCATAAAATCATCAGCCGTGTCGGATGCGATATGGATTTGAGTAATGCCGAGACATCTTCAACCTTTTCCTCAAGCATTCGTTTTCCTCCGATGGTATTTTAGAATTTAATTTAACACTAAAATTTTATTTGTCAAGATCTATATGCTTTCAAAGCGTTTAACGCTCTGCTTGGGCGGTCTGAGAAGATAGGTTGACAATAATTTGCTGCGGGTCTTTAAAACAGGCTTCAGGAACCCAGTTCTTTTTCTGACACAACACGGTTTTTCCCTTTATCTTTTGCCAGATAAAGAGCGCTGTCCGCTCTTTTGACAACGGTTTCAGGGGTGTCTGCCTTTCTCATGGTCGAAACACCGATACTCACCGTAACATTAAGAAACCTTTCTCCATTCGTTCCGGTAACCGCATAACGGGTGGATGCCAGGGAGTTGCAGATCTTTTTACCTTTTTTAATCGCATTTCGCAGTGTGGCACCGGGAAGGATAATGGCAAACTCTTCTCCGCCGTATCGGGCCGGAATATCATCCGACCGGATGATGCCCAAAAACTTTTTAACAACAGCGAGAATGACCCGGTCCCCAACCTGATGCCCGTGGGTATCGTTGATCTTTTTGAAATCATCGATGTCGATCATGAGAAGGGAAAAGTCCGAGCGGTCAACGACATATTTTTCAACCTGCGCTTTTAAATAATTATCAAAAGCCATCCGGTTGTATACACCGGTGAGCCCGTCTTTAAGAGACTCGGTCTTTGCCTGTTTCAATTGGATTTCCAGAACGCTTACTTTTTTGGAAAGGTTGGAAATAAGCTGATTGTCCTTTTCCTGTTTTTCAATAACCGACGCCCTGATCTGGGCCACTTCCCGTTGAATCGAGCTTTTTATCATCTTAATATCGTCAAGCAGCGTTAACCTTTCAAGGACTTCGGTATTTTTATAAATCTTGTCATTGTAACTCTTATTCTCGCCACCCAGTTCAGCCATGGATTTGGCCAGGAGATCGATGATTTCTTTAAGCTCTTTTTCCCTTTCCACCAAATAGCTTTTATGCTTTTTGATAAAAGAAAGGATATTTTTTTTTGATTTTTCAAAAAAAGAACGGGACTGGACCGTTTTTTGGCCTTCGGCTATTTTTTTCGTTAATTCATCCACAAGCCGGATGAACTCATGGGTATTGATTTCCTTCAGGTCCATCGGGAACTGTTTCAACATGATCAACAGGCTGCGTACGGCCGACAGGTAAAAAGAAACGGCCTTTTCTTTTTCCTTCAGCCTTTCTGAAAGAATAGTCTCATTGAACCCGCCTTTTTGTTTCTTTCTTGAAGAAAAAACCATTGTTTACATCCGTGCTAAAAAACGGTTGCATTTATTGGGTGACGGCCATTACCTGATCTGAATCGTTTCCCCGGGTTTCGGCACCTTTACGACATATCCATTGTCTTTCAAGAAGTCGGCAAATGCTAATGCCTGGTCTTCTTCTCCATGCACCACGGCAATCCGCTTTATCCTCAAATTCGATTCTTTTAAAAATCGCATCATGTCGTTTCTGTCGCCATGGGCGCTGAATCCTCCGATTTTTCTCACATGGGCCCTTAACGGGTATTCCTTGTTGAAAAACCTGAGAATGGGCGGGGCACCGGTTCGCCCTGATTTTTCATATTCAGACCCCTGCTCCAGGATCCGACGTCCCAAGGTATTTTGGGCCATATACCCCACAATTAAAATGGTATGGCGCGGATTGTGAATCTTATAACGCAAATGGTGCAGCACCCGACCTGCTTCACACATTCCCGAGGCGGCAATTACGATATGGGGACTTTCCTCCCGGTTTAAGGCCATGGACTCTTCAACAGACCCCACAAAACGGATCGCGTCAAACACGAACGGGTTTTCTTTCCGCTCAAGAAACGTCTCATGGGTTTCCCTGTCGTAGATTTCAGGATGCTCTCCGAACACCTTTGTAATATTTGTCGCCAGCGGACTGTCCACGTAAACCGGCAGCTTGGGGGCGGCGCCTTCATTATAAAGTTCATGAAGTACATAAAGGAGTTCCTGGGTCCTTCCGAAAGCAAAGGCCGGGATAATGATGGATCCTCCCCGCTCAACCGTCTCATTGATAATCTTTGCAAGGGACGGTTTTAAATCGCCCACCGGATCATGGCGTCTGTTGCCGTAAGTGCTCTCCATAATCAACAAATCCAGGTCCCGGTCCGGCTCTTCAAAATTCAGGTTGGGATCCCGGATAATGGGCTTTTTGAATCTTCCGATATCACCGCTGTATCCGATCGTGATTCTTTTTCCGTTTTCCCTGAACCGTAAAACGGAAAAAGCCGATCCCAAAATATGACCGGCTTCATAAAAGGTCAGGGTCGCTTCCCTCCCGACGGTGACCGGGTTCCGGTATGGAATGCCCTCGAAATATTCCAGGGATTTTTCCGCATCGGAAACGGTGTAAAGCGGCTCGATTTTTTCCAGGCGATATTTTGTTATCAGCTCGTTGATTATTTCGACGTTCAGCCGATGTCCCTCCCGCTTGAGCTTTTTTTTAATCCCGTCGTTTTCTTTTTTTTCACCCCTTGACAATCCCGAATCGGCCTGCATCTGATTTAAGGCCGTTCTCAGGGTCTTATAGTTTAAGTAATCAGCATCGGATTCCTGGATGTGGGCGGCATCCATCAACAGGTATTTACAGACATCCGCCGTCGCCCTGGTGCAGTAAATACGCCCCGTATATTTTTGAGACCGGATCAGCATGGGGATCCGCCCGGAATGATCAATATGGCCGTGCGAGAGAACGATATTGGTGACAATACCGGGGTCAAAGGGCAAAATCCTGTTCTTTTCAGCCGCTTCTTTTCTGCGCCCCTGAAACATTCCACAATCCAGCAGAATCCTGTCATCACCACTACACACCATGTGCATGGACCCGGTCACTTCACGAACCGCACCATAAAACGCAATATGCATCATCAACCTCCACCCATGTTTTAAATAACGTTATTGACACCGATGACTTCTTTGATCGATTTTACCGGGCTGCAAATCCGCTTCAGGTTCTTCTGCATGCAGGGATAAACGGGGTTTTTGCTCTGGTTCGATATTCAACTTATAATATCGGCAGTTCATTCCCGGTCTTGAGCACTGTGGAAATTTTTTCTATAGCAATTAAGTTCTCGGATTGTCAACAATCGAAAAACCGGGGACCAAGGGGCTGGGGGAACCATAAATCGGATTTTTTTCCACAGACAAAATTGTGGTTTTATGATAAGTAAAAGAATCAATCAAAAATATTTGAAATTTTAAACCGCAACGAGTCATCAAGAGGGATTATGAGCAGGCAAAAGTTTAACAGCGTTGTTCTGTTTTGGCTTATCACTGTATTTTCTATTTTATTGGCATATTTTACCTATATCGTTAAAAATATCTCCCTTGAATCCGAAAAGGGAACCCTGGTTTTCGGATTTTTGCTTTTCCTTTACCTGTGCTGGTTCATTTATGATACCTTTGTTTCAAATTACAGCACTTCCCTGATAGACGCCGTCAAATTCAATTTGACCAGGAACCCGGCGATTTGGTCAATGTACTGCTACTGGGCGGCTTTTCTGGTCCTTCCGATTATATATGCCCTTTTTTGTGTATAACCTGAACCTTGCATGAAAATTTTTTTGGCAAAACAGTCACATTCGAACGACCTGCCAGCAGATCGGCAGGTCGTTTTTTACAATGGATGCAATATGACCGTCGAAGTATACGTGCTCCACGCTGAATAGCCTGCCGTTAAAATGGATGACTAAATTCATTTCATCCGGAATATCGATGATACGGCATTTCAGCATGTCCTTTATCCCCGTTCCCTTCAGTTTGATGAAGGCTTCCTTTGCCGTCCAGTATCGGTAAAACGTAACAAAGGGGTCCGCATCAGAAAGGGCCCATTCCGCCCGGACGGCCACCTTTTTGAAAAGCCCGGTATTGCACGACCTGATTTCCTCCAGATCCAGTCCCACGGGATCGGTGGACACGACACCGCCCACAAAGAACGGCTTGTGGGTAATGGACCAGTAATATCCATTGGAAGGAAGGGGCACACCGTCCGTATTTTTTTCCAAATCTCCGAGGTCAACCCGGCTTCGTTTCGCCGACAACATAAGGGCTCTTCTGGCATGACGGCTTAAATAAGCCACCCGCTGTTTCGGGGACAGATCCCGATTCTTTTCGGGAACAGGGAGTATAACGGGATACAAGGCATTCAACCGGCTTGTTTTACATCCTTTCCGGGACTTAAGATCATCCTGCAATCCGCGACAGTGGCACCGCCCCCCTCCTGGTGAACCAGCAGGGGATTGATGTCCATCTCCAGGATTTCCGGGTGGTTGACGGCAAGATCCGACAATCTGACCATGGTTCGGTTGAGTTCCTCCACATCCGCCTTGGGCTTATTTCGAAATCCGTTTAACAATTTAAAGGACCGGATGGACCGGATCATTCTCCGTGCCTCGTTTCTCTGAATCGGGGCCAGGCGAAAGACCACATCCTGAAGGACTTCCACAAGAATACCCCCAAGGCCGAACATCAGCAACGGACCGAATACGGGATACCGGTTTATACCGACAATAATTTCATCACCCGACGGTGCCATTTTCTGTACGATAACACCGTCGATCACCGCTTCGGCATTAAAAGCCCGTGCCGCATCGACAATCTCTTCAAAGGCGGCTCTTACCCCGTCCCTGTCCGTCACATTCAATTTCACCCCTTTAGCATCGGATTTGTGGAGAATCTGCTCCGACGAAATTTTCATTGCCACGGGAAAGCCGATTTTTTCCGCAATATCACAGGCCTCATGCGAATCAACCGCCAACCGGGTGGGCAGGACCCTGAATCCGTAGCATTCCAGGATTTGCGTGCCTTCCACCTCGCCCAGGTGCAACTTTCCCTTATCCTGACACGCCCTAATAATACTCCTGGCCTTGTCGCAGTCGTAAGTGAACGAATACTGGGCCAAGTGCTGCCGGTTCAACCAGTTGGCATATTTATACAGGACCCCGAATGCCTTGGCCGCATCTTCGGGAAAGCGAAATACCGGTATGCCTTTTTCCTGCAGGTACTTCACACCGGAAGACACGTCGACGATCCCCATAAAAGAACATAAAATCGGTTTATGGGATCGCCGGGCAATACGGGCAATGGCCTTGGCTGTTTCCAGTGCGTTGGTCATGGATTGCGGTGTCAGGATGACCAGGGCACCGTCCACGCCTTCATCCCGTATGACGGCCCACAGGGCATTTTCATACCGTTCAGGGGCCGCGTCGCCGATGATGTCAACAGGGTTGTGAAGATTCGCCGTTTTGGGCAGATGGCTGGCCAGAGCCTCAATGGTGTCTGTCTTGAACTCGGAAAGCCGAAGGCCGGAAGACACCGTCATGTCCGTGGCCACAATTCCGGGCCCGCCTGCATTGGTAACGATGGCCACGCGGTTGCCGTCCGGTACTTTCCGCCTGAATTTTCCAAGAGTACTCTCGTTCTTATAGGCAAACACGCCGGCATAATCAAACAGCTCGTTGATGGTGTTAATCCGAATAATGCCGGCCTGCTGAAAAATAGCGTCATACACCCCTTCTGACCCGGCCAGGGAACCTGTGTGGGATGCCGCGGCCTGGGCCCCGGCAGACGTCCTCCCGGATTTAATGGCCAGAATCGGCGTCGGCCGATCGCCGGATGTAATCTCTTTAACCTGTTGAATAAACTCCGGTCCCCGTCGCAGTTCTTCCAGGTAGATCATGATGACTTCGGTATCCAGATCGTAATGCAGGTAGTTGAGCAGGTCAAGCTCGTCTACATCCGCCTTGTTGCCGATGGAAATGAATTTTGAAAATCCGAAATCCCGGTCCGCGGCAAAGTCCAGAACCGCCGTACACAGAGCCCCGCTCTGGGAAATAAAGGAAATATTTCCGGCCTTGGGCATCCGTGTAGAAAAACTGGCGTTGAGCCGAACGGCGGGCAAAGGATTGATGACACCCAGGCAGTTCGGACCCACCAGCCGAATCCCCGCACCCTTACAGATAGAAACGATCTGATTTTCAATTTCGCGGCCTTCGGAGCCCACCTCCCTGAAACCGGCCGAGACGATCACAATGCCCTTTACGCCTTTTTCAGCGGATTCCTCCGCAGCTTTAAGGGCAAGCCTGGGAGGCAATATCAGCATGGCCAGATCCAACTCGTCGGGGATTTCCGTTACCGAGGGATAGGCCCGGACGCTTAACACCGACCGGGCATTCGGGTTGACGGGATAAAGCGTGCCGGTGAAACCGCCTCTTAGGATATTGGCAAAAATGTCATGCCCCACTTTTCCGGCTGATGTGGAAGCGCCCACAACAGCCACTGACTTTGGGGAAAAAATTGCATTTAATTTTTCCATACCGCACCTTAACGTATGTTTTTAATTTTCAACATCTCATCGTAAACGACTTTTTTGGACAATCCCAGCTTGTCTGCAATGGTTTTTGAAAGAACAGCGGGTTTTTCATCATATTTATCCAAAGCGGAGATAATTTCATCTCTTAAGGATGACTCGGAAACCGGCTTGTTTTCACCGCCGGCAATCAGCAGCGTGCACTCTCCCTTGATTTCACCCCGGTCTTTTAAAATCCCCAGGATTTGGGAAAGCGGCCCCCTGATAAATTCTTCATGCTGCTTTGTCATCTCCCTGGCCAATACGGCATGCCGGTCTTCCAGCACACCGATCAATTCTTCGAGAAGGGATAAAAGTCGCCGCGGGGATTCATACATAATCAGGGTTCGACGGTCGTTTATCATCTCCCTGATCTGTTTCATCCGCCTTTGTTTTTTCCGGTCCAGGAACCCGATAAAGACAAATGAATCCGTAGCCAAACCCGATGCACTGAGCGCGGCAATCGGGGCGGTGACCCCCGGAACCGGAACAACGGGAATATTGTTTTTAACGGCCGATGTCACCAGCCGATACCCGGGATCCGATACCGTGGGCGTCCCTGCATTGGAAATCAGCGCCACGGTGGAACCGTTTTTCAACCGGCTGATCAGTCCCGGGGTCCGTTCGTCCTCGTTATGTTCATGATAAGAAATTAAGTGGTTACTGATTTTATAATATTTTAAAAGCCTTGCCGCATGCCGGGTATCTTCGGCGGCAATGAGGTCCACCGTTTTCAATGTCTCGAGAGCCCGGAGGGTGATGTCCGCCATATTACCGATGGGTGTTGCGACAACATATAAATATCCCGGACTTATGTTATGAAAGATATTATCCGTGGGAGAGTTCAAAGGCATTTTTCATAATCTCTATTCGGGGATTTGCACCCTGGTTTAAAATCGTCACCACATCAAAACGGGCTTTTTTATTCATCTGGTTGGTCTTTTTTAAATAGAGCAAAGCGGCCATTGAAATTTTTATCTTTTTTTTCCGGGTAATTGAAAATTTGGGATCACCAAAACGCATGGACCGCCGGGATTTGACTTCGACAAACACCAGGGTTTCCCGGTCTTTTGCGATGATATCGATTTCTCCCAGTTTTGTTTTGTAGTTTGTTTCAAGGATCTTATACCCCTGTCCCACTAACAGTTTGGATGCAATCGTCTCGCTGTTTTTCCCGAATCGCTGCTGTGAATTCAACATGAATCCATCCTTACATACCTGCAGGAACCATGGCCCAGGGCTCTTTATTCACGGGCCAATACATGTTTATCCAGAACAAAACAGGTGAATTCTCCCTTAAACACCGGATCGCCGTCCCGGGCCACGGTAACGGTTACGACCTGTTTTTTGCCATGGACCGCCTTCACCCCGGCTTCGGCCATAATTTCCTCACCCACGGATACGGGTTTTAAAAACCTGACATCTGCGGCGCCTAAAACAACATTCGGGTCGTTCACCGCGATCATGGCGGCGTAATCAGCCACCCCAAACACAAAACCACCGTGGACAAGGCCCAGATCATCCACGGCCATTTCGGAAACGGCCTTAAATTTTACACGACTGAACCCTTTTCCGGTCTCAACGGCTTCACCGCAAAGGCGGTTATCAATCTTCTGATGTGTTGCGATGTCCATGCTGCACAAGCCTTTTCTTTTTTTACCGTAAAGTTTAATTCCAAAGCGCAATTTTTGATCTTATATTAAGTATTTCTTGACAAAATAACAAGTTGAAATTAAAAAGCCTGAATTTGCATGGTCTCGTAAAAAGCCGGAAAACAACTTTTTATGAAAGTTTCAGGTAGCTGGTGTTTTTGTTAAACTTTTAATCTCAACACTTAAAACCTGATGAGCCCGGCTTTTTACGAATTTGTCAGATATAACAGATTTATTCTTTTTTTTAAACGGATGAATACAAATATGAAGGTCCTTTTCAAGAGACACGATAAAACCTGAAAAGATCTTTTTAAATGAGGAGTTGATTCATAATGACGCTGACGAAATCGGAAATTGTGGATAGTATAACGGACAAACTTGGCATTTCACGAAAAATGGGAACGGAAACCCTTGAAACGCTCCTGGAAATCATGAAAAGAACCCTGGAGAACGGTGAAGACGTTCTTGTGAGCGGGTTTGGAAAATTCTGCGTAAAAGAAAAAAAATCCCGGCGCGGCAGAAATCCATCAACCGGTGAAAAAATGACCCTGCCCAAACGAAAAGTAGTTGTGTTTCGTTGTTCTCATATTCTGAGAAAAAAAATTAACGGCGAGTAATCGCACGAATCCGGGAAAGCTTCAAATCAATAAGCGACCGGTTTAAAGAGTGCGGCACAATGCCGATATCCGACGCCGGATAGCTTCTCTGCTTGGTACGTGAATCCTGCATGAAAGAAGTAAACCTCCGACTCGTGCAGGATTCGGGTGTAAAATAACGTGTTGCCTGTTTTTATGACTGACCTCCAAAAAAAGCGGCGGCAAGCGTCCATATCCCCACTGACACAAAGGCGATGCCCGCTCCAATTCTGATATAATGCTCAGGAACCCAGCGACTGACCGCCGTACCCGCCAGAACGGCCAGCAGAGAACACAAAATCAGCGCCCCGGCGGAACCGATGAAAACAGGCAGCTTTGAGTCGCTGTTGGACGACAGGAGCAAAGTGGCCAGTTGGGTTTTATCCCCGAGTTCCGCCAGAAACACCAGGCTGAACGTGGTCATGAGGACTTTCAAATCCATCTGCTCTTTTCCTTATAGTTAAGATAACGCGCCGACCCTTTATTTTTTTAAAAGGGCCATTACCTTATTTACGATATTTTCAGGTGTGTACCCGAATTTTTTCAAAACCGTACTTCCGGGAGCGGACGCGCCGAATCCTTCGATGCCTACCACCGCGTCCTCGTTGCCGGTATACTTCCCCCACCCCATGGATATGCCGGCCTCAATGGCCAGTCTCGTTTTGACATCCGGCGGCAAAACACGATCCCGGTAACTTCGGGGCATTTTCTCAAACAGTTCCCAGCTCGGCATGCTGACCACCCGGGCCTGAATCCCCTTTTTATCAAGCATATCCTTTGCCGCCAGGGCAATATGAACTTCGGAACCAGTGGCAATCAGAATAATATCCGGTTTGCCCGTCGGCTCTGCCAGCACATAGGCCCCTTTATCCAGACCTTTATCCGAATTGCTGTTTTCCAGGATGGGGAGTTTCTGGCGACTCAACAACAGTGCCGTTGGACCGTCGGTTATTTTCAGTGCTTTTCGCCATGCCTGGACCGTTTCCACTGCATCGGCCGGACGCACAACAGTGAGCCCCGGAATAGCCCTTAATGCGGCAATATGTTCGACGGGCTGATGCGTGGGACCGTCCTCACCCACGGCAATACTGTCGTGGGTGAAGACATAAATCACCGGTAGTTTCATGATGGCCGCCGCCCGGATGGCCGGCCGCATGTAATCTGAAAAAACAAGAAACGTACCGCCATATGGACGAATGCCGTTGTGCAAAAACATCCCGGACATCACGGCGGCCATGGCATGTTCGCGGACACCGAATCGAATGTTCCGGCCTTCATACGTTCCTTTTTGAAATTCGACGGAGCCGTCCAGATAGGTTTTATTGGAAGGGGCAAGATCCGCCGATCCCCCCATCAACGAGGGAAGATTTTTTGCAATGGCGTTTAACACCTTGCCCGAGGCCGCCCGGGTGGCAATGGGGCCGTCCGACGGCTTAAAATCCGGTATTTCCCGGTCCCATCCATCGGTCAAATAGCCGCTGACGGCATCGGCCCATTGGACCGCCTTGTCGGGATAGGTCTTCCGGTACGCATCAAACACCTCCTGCCATGCTGCCTCGGCTGCCCGGCCTTTTTCGATACATTGCCGGAAACGGTTCAGGGCTTCCTCCGGAACCTCAAAAACCGCACCAACCGGCCATCCGAGATTTTGCTTGGTAAGGCGGACTTCTTCTTCTCCCAGGGGAGCACCGTGGGCATCTGCCGTGTCCTGCTTGTTGGGGCTGCCGTGGGCGATATGAGTTTTGACCATAATCAAAGAGGGCTTTTCCGTTTCAGCCTTCGCATCTTCAATGGCTTTTGAAACGGCATCTACATCGCTTCCGTCCGATACTTTTATGACATGCCACTGATATGACTCGAATCGTTTGGCCACATCCTCGGTAAACGTGATATCCGTGGGACCCTCGATGGAAATACGGTTATCGTCGTAAATACAGATCAACCGGGAAAGGCCCAGGTGTCCGGCCAAAGAAGCGGCCTCCGATGCAACGCCCTCCATCATGTCGCCGTCTCCGCACATGACATAGGTGTAATGGTCCACGATGTCATGGCCTGGCCGGTTAAAACAGGCGGCCAGATGGCGTTCGGCCATGGCCATGCCCACTGCATTGGCAATCCCCTGGCCCAACGGGCCGGTGGTTGTTTCCACCCCCGGGGTATGCCCGAATTCAGGATGGCCCGGGGTATTGCTTCCCCATTGCCTGAACTGTTTCAGATCATCAAGGCTGACGTCGTATCCGGTCAGATAAAGCAGGCTGTAAAGCAGCATGGACGCATGACCGCACGAAAGGACGAATCGATCCCGATCCAGCCAGGCTGGATTTTGGGGGTTATGTTTCAAAAACCTTGTCCACAGCACATAGGCTGCCGGTGCCAATCCCATGGGAGCGCCCGGATGCCCCGAGTTGGCCTTTTGAACGGCATCCATGGACAATGTTCTGATGGTGTTGATACACAAGTTATCGATGTCGGTCGTTTCTGCCGACAATCCTTTAGTCGTCATGCTGTCTCTCCTTTTTGTGGTCTTTTTTACGCTTTCAAATATATGATTTCGATCGAGCAGCCCATCGGCTTGATACAATCCTTTAATTGCAGATGCAAGAAATTTTATGGGCAATAGGCGGGGTACACTCAGACCAGCTTTAGAAGAATCTGGAAACAACCTACAGCGCCCGCATCCATTCGGGTTTTAGAGATACCCGGCCGGCCAGGGCCAGATCAATCAGGCGGAGGGTCTCTTCCTTATCTTTCGGAAATGCGGCTTTGATGGGCAGATAGTTCGATGCATGATTGGCATGGAACAACCCCCCTGACAGGCGGGTATGCTCGATCATGATTTTTAATTCTTCCAGCATTTCCCGGGGATCCAATAACGGAAAACGCCCGGCCTCGTAATCTTCGTACAGCGGGGTTCCGGGAATCAGCATCAGGCTCAACGCCCCCACATATTCCGGGTCCATGGCTGACAGAACCCGGCCGGTTTCCCGGGCATGGATTTTCGATCGTTCTTTTCCGGCCACACCCAAAAGAACCGTTATGGAAAGCTTAAAGCCGGCTGCCTTTGCCTTTTGTCCCATTTCAATCATTTTCCGTGAATCCGCCCCTTTTTTTACCTCTTTCAGCGTAACGTCATCACCGGACTCAAGACCCATATAAACAATCCCGAGACCGTTTTCCCGGAGCGTTTTCAATTCATCCAGGCTTTTTAACCCCAGGGCTTTTGTATTGGCATAAGTGCCCACCCGGGTCACCCACGGCAGTTGCCGTTTAATTTCCTTCAGTATATTTAAAAGCCGTTTCTGGGGAACGATCAAGGCATCCCGGTCGCATAAAAAAACGCGTCGCTGCCGTTTGCAGTAAGTTGCGGCAAACGCGATATCCGCCATGATGATCTCATCGGGTTTAATTTTGAATCGACCGCCTTCGTTTGCACTGCAGAAAGTACACTTGCCGTGGGAGCACCCCACCGTGATCTGAAGCAGTATGCTGTTCGCCTCGCTGGGAGGCCTGATAATATTGCCTTCGTAATGCATTGTCCTAACTTCTTATCCTTTTTTTCAACTCCTTTATCAAAGCCGTACAAAACTGGTTGGCATCCGCCACAACCGCGACATCCGCCATCTTCATCATGATGGCATTGACATTTTTATTCACGGCAATAACAAAACCGGTATCGCCTAAAGCTGCCGTATGTTGAATGGCCCCGCTGATGCCGAAGGAGAAAAGTACGTCCGGCCGGATATGCTTGCCGGCCTGTCCCACCAGCGCTTCCTCATCCACCCAGTCGGCATAGACAACGGGCCGCGTGGCCCCCACTTCACCGCCCAACAGTTTTGCCAGCTCAAACAATTTTTTGTATTTCTGTTTGCTTCCCATTCCCCTTCCGCCGCAAACCACGACGCGTGCATCTTCAAGACGCTGACCTTTTTTTTGCCGACGTTCTGCGCTGACCAGTCGAACCCGGTCCCTGGGAAAGGACTCGGGCAGGGGGATCCGGATCACCTCTCCGCTGGCATGGTAATTATGGGGGATTTCCTGGAACGTACCCGGCCTCACCGTTGCCATTTGCGGCCGGCATTCCGGCGTGACGATCTCGGCCAGCAGGTTGCCGCCAAAGGACGGCGCCAGTTGAACCAAGAGACCGTCATCATTGATATCCAGCCCGACGCAGTCGGCGGTGAGCCCCGTGCCGAGCTTTTTGGCTGTCTTGGGTGCAAACTCGCGGCCGAATGCGGTGGCCCCCACCAAAATGATTTCGGGTTTGTAAAGACGCGCCAGATACTCCATCAGACTGCTGTAAGTTTCGATGCTGTAATCCTTCAGCCGGATGTCTTCAATCACATAGACTTTTTGCGCACCGTGAGCGATGTATTCTCCCACCCACTCATCCACATCATGGCCGAATACTACGGCGCAGACCGATGCGGATATTTTTCCAGCCAACTCGTTGGCCCTTGAGAGGAGTTGAAGGGTTACACGATTTTGAAAGTAATTCCGGTAGTCCCCGAAAATCCATATGCTGCGATCGTTTGCATTGTTCATTTTATTTGTCTACTTTAAGATCTTTCTCGATAATGCCGCCGATTTTATCGTCAAACCGGGCAAAAAGTTCTTCGACAATTTTCTTCGGCGAGCCTTTCAACACCACATTGTCCTTTTTGGATGTGGGGGAATACACATTTAAAATCTTCGTGGGTGACGCCTTTATCCCCAGTTTGTCCGGCTTGATGCCGAGGTCCTCTGCACTGATACGGACAATTTTGCCGGTTTCAAAGGAATCCTGAAGCCCTTCCAAGGGTACGTACCGGGGCTGATATCCCTGGATGCTGACGGTCACCAGGCCAGGAAGATCCATTTCCAGGGTTTCCAAAAAATCGTCCGAAAATCTCTGCATTCCAAGGGTTTTACCGGAAAGGTCCATGTGGTGGACATTGGCCACGCCCGGTACGTCCAGTTCCTCGGCCAGTTGGGGGCCCACCTGGGCGGTTTCACTATCGCTGGTGGAACACCCGCAGAGGACCAGGTCAAAGTCGGGGCACTCTTTTAAGATGGCTTTTGCAAGGGTGAAGGACGTCACCAGGGTATCTGCACCGGCCATGGCCCGATCCGTCAACAGGACCCCTCTGTCCGCTCCCATGGCCCGGGCTTCATGTAATACCTCCTCGGCCATTGGGGGGCCCATGGTAAACACCACGATTTGTCCCCCATGCCGATGCTTCAACTGCAATGCCGCTTCCAGCGCGTGCTTGCATGCCGGGTTGATCATACCTTCAGCCATATCTCGTTTCAGGGTTCCTGTTCCGGCATCCCACGGCAGTTCGGAAACCAATGGAACCTGTTTGATGCATACCGCTAATTTCAACATTTCTCCTACGTCAGTTTATTGAGTACTGCGCGGGAGATAACCATGCGCTGCACTTCGCTTGTTCCCTCATAAATTTCCGTGACCTTGGCATCACGAAAATACCGCTCCACATCATATTCCTTGCTGTAGCCGTATCCGCCGTGAATCTGGACCGCCATATTCGTCACCCGGACTGCCATGGCGCTGCAATACAATTTCGCCATGGCTGCTTCGGCACCAAAAGGCTTTCCCGCATCCTTGAGGGCACAGGCCCGATACACCATCAACCGTCCCGCATCAATGTCGGTGGCCATATCCGCCAGATAGTTCTGGATGGTCTGAAAGGATGAAATGGGCCGGTTGAATTGCTGCCGCTCCTTGGAATACTTAACAGACGCCTCAAATGCCCCTTGGGCGATGCCAAGGGCCTGGGCTGCGATTCCGATACGTCCCGTATCAAGACCGGCGAGTCCGATCTTAAGACCGTCTCCGATCTTCCCGAGCACATTTTCCCTTGGAACACGGCAATCCTCCAGAAATAACGAGGAGACCGGATTGGCGCGCATCCCGCACAGGTCTTCAATCTCCCCCACGGAAAATCCCGGCTGCCCCTTTTCAAGGATGAATACGGCAGCGCTCTTCCTGGGATTGTTGAAATCCGTCACGGCGAAAATAAGGGCCACATCACACACACCACCGTTGGTCACAAAGATCTTGGTCCCGTTGACGACATAATGGTCGTCGTCCAAAACGGCGATGGTCTCCACCCCGCCCGCATCGGATCCAGCGTTGGCCTCGGTTAAACAAAATGCACCGATGGCCTCCCCGGCGGCCATCCTGGGGATGAACCGCTCTTTTTGCTCCTTATTGCCAAACCGTAAAATGGGATAAAGGCCGACGCTGTTGTGGACGGACACGCAAAGCCCGATGGCGGCACACACCCGTGAAAGCTCTTCCACGACAATGGCGTAACTGATGCTGTCCATCCCTGCACCACCGTATTCCCTGGGCGCCTGAAGGCCGAAAAAATTCAGGTCCCGCATCTTTTCAACGACTTCAACGGGAAACCGCGCATCGCGGTCAATCTCGCTGGCAATGGGCCCCAGTTCAGCCTCCGCAAACATGCGGACCGTCTTTCGAACCAGGTTATGCTTCATACATGGATTAAAATTCAAACTGAACTCCGAATTATCTTTATCTGTTAAACACTGTCCGGCAAAAAAATAATTTTTGTTCTGTTACCCCAATCTCATTGAAAAATCAAGACATTCGATGATGCATGACATATAAAACAGAGTCAATTCCTTTTTGACGTCAGAATATTTTATTCTCCCACCCGATGGCACGCCACCCGGTGGGAACTATCCGCCATTGGACGCAGCACGGGTTCCTCATGACGGCAGCGGTCAATAACGATGGGGCATCGGGTGTGGAAGCGGCAACCCCCGGGGGGGTGCCTGGGAGACGGGACCTCGCCGGTCAGGATGGTTCTGGTTCTTTCAGCCAGGGGGTCGGGGATGGGGATGGCGGATATCAGGGCACGGGTATACGGGTGCAAAGGATTTTCATAAAGACTGGCCGCATCGGCCGTTTCCACGATTTTTCCCAGGTACATCACCGCTATCCTGTCCGAGATATGCTTGACCACGGCCAAGTCGTGTGCAATGAACAGACAGGAGAGATTCATCTTCTGCTGCAGATCGAGAAGCAGGTTCAGGATCTGGGACTGGATGGATACATCCAGGGCGGAAACCGGTTCGTCGCAGATGACCAGTTCGGGGTTCAAGGCAATGGCCCTGGCAATGCCGATCCGCTGGCGCTGGCCCCCGCTGAATTCGTGGGGAAACCGATGAACGGACAGGGGCTGCATCCCCACCTGTTCTAAAAGCTCTTTTACCCGGTCCTTCCTTTCTTCCGCTGAATAATCGCCGTGGATGACAAACGGTTCTTCCAGGATATCGCCGATGGTATGGCGGGAGTTTAAAGACTCGAACGGGTCCTGAAAAATCATCTGCATATCCTTGCGAACCTGTCTGATTTCTTTCTTGGAAAGATCGGATATTTTTCGGCCCTTAAAAAACACCTCGCCGCCGGTGGGTTTATACAACCGGATGATCCCCCGGCCCACGGTGGTCTTCCCGCATCCGGATTCTCCCACAAGCCCCAGGGTCTCGCCGGGACGAATTTTAAATGACACGCCGTCAACCGCCGACACGGTTCCGATCTTCCGCTTCAGCACACCACCGTAAACGGGAAAGTGAATCTTCAGGTTGTTGACTTCCAGCAAAAACTCGGACATTTTTCAAAACTCTCAATTTGAGCAAAGAAAACACAAAGAAAAAATGGCTTTTTTACGAATCGCCCGTACGGATTCGTAAAAACAAAAAATTCTCCCCGGCGTCCTCAGCGCTTTAGCCGTTTAAAAACTTTTTTCGTTTCTCCCGCCATACAAATAGCACCACACCATATGTCCTTCTCCCACCTGCCGGGATTCAGGCGGTGCCGTGGTACAGACCGGCATTCTCTCCGGGCATCGATTGTAAAACCGGCATCCCTCGGGCAGGTCATACAGACTCGGCACTAGTCCATCAATGATGCTGAGTTTTTTCTTTCTCGGATGCTCCAGGCGCGGAATCGACGACAGCAACCCCCGCGTATAGGGGTGCTTTGGATTGTAAAACAGGTCTTTCACCGGTGCGGTCTCGGCCAGCTTTCCGGCATACATCACCACCACGTCATCGCACATTTCCGCAATCACGCCCAAGTCATGGGTAATAAAAATGACGGCCATTCCGGTTTCCCGCTGAAGGTCCTTTATCAGATCCAGGATCTGGGCCTGGATGGTCACATCCAGAGCCGTGGTGGGCTCATCAGCGATCAACACCTCGGGGTTGCCGGCTAAGGCCATGGCGATCATGACCCGCTGGCGCATGCCACCCGACATCTGGTGAGGATATTCCTTGAGGCGCTGTTCAGGATCCGGAATGCCCACCCGTTCGAACAGGGCAATGGACCGTTTTAATATGTCTTTACCCGACATTTCGGGAAAATGGATCTGAAATACCTCTCCTACTTGCTTTCCGGTTTTATGCACGGGGTTTAACGCCGTCATGGGTTCCTGGAAAATCATGGAAATGCGCTTCCCCCGGATGCGGTGCAGTCCCCCGGTATCCAGCCGGACAAGATCGACCCCGTCAAACCACACCCGGCCTTTCTCGATAACGCCGGACGGACGGGGTAAAAGCCGTATGATGGACAAGGCGGTGACACTTTTTCCGCACCCGGATTCTCCCACAATCCCCAGGGTTTTTGCTTTTCTGACCTCAAAACCCACATCATCCACGGCCCGGATCCTGCCGGCTTCCGTATCAAAAGACGTGACCAGGCCGTCAACAGACAGAATTACATCGTCGTATTTCGAGGGTTTTCCCGGCATTTTCCAAGCTCACCGTGGTGTCATTTTATATGTCTCGTCAATTATCGTCACCGGGTCAAAGGTTTTTCCCGATTTCATGGCTTCAACAGTCTCCTGGTGAAGGGTCCTGTCATACCAGAACAATCCGCCGGTGGTGCTGCTGAAGGGATCAAACAGACTCCTGGTCTGTTTGGTTCCCGGGATATCCGGCAGCCGCCACCAGCGCCAGAACGCCTCGCGGACATAGGGCACCATGAACGTAGGGACAAAGGCGCCGATCTCATGTATTTTTTCCTGAATTTTAAGGGAAAGGGAAATTCGCTCCTTTTCATCAAGGGAATTCCGGTAGGCGTCAATGAGCCGGTCCATTTCCGGATCATCCGTGTTGGTGATATTGTTGGTCTGGGGCTTATGCGCATTGACGGAATGGAAATGTTCCCAATAATGGGGTCTTAAGGAAGTGCTCCAGCCCATCCATGCAACATCGTGTTTTTTTTCCAGAACCGTTTTAAATGCGGCAGATGCGTCCAGCTTCTGGAGACGCAGTTCAATGCCGGCTTTTTTGGCCTCCTCCTTGAGAACCACCAGCCTTGGGGTATGTTCGTCAAAATGGTATGTCACTTCCACGGAAAACCGCATCTTTCCGTTTGTCCAGATGCCTTCCTCCCCCCTGTGCCATCCGGCTTGGGTCATGTAGGTGTCCACCTTGGCCAGATCATACCGCCGGGCCCTGATCGTATTGTTGGTATAGGGGCCATACCCCATGAACCCCTGCTCCAGACGGAAATAGTCGTTGCGGAGCACCTGCCTGATCACCTTGTCAATGTTCATGGCATGGGCAAAGGCATACCGAAGGTTTTTATTCCTGAAAATTTCCTTGTCCTGGTTCAGCCACATTCCCTGGGCCGACTGCTGGGTATCGTTAAAAAACCATATCCGATGAACATATCCTTTTTCAACCTCCGGCATCTGTGATTTTACATGCCAGTACTTGGGAATGGTGATGGGAAAGGCATCTATTTTGGCCTTTTTAAAATACGCCCATTGCATATTGAAGTCCCTGACCACATCGTAGATCACATAATCGACGTTATACCGGTTTTTGAAATACCGGAGGTCCTTCGCCCACCAGTCCTTTTTGCGCTTCAACTTAATGTATTTCCCCTTTTTAAAATCGCTGATCTGGTACGGGCCGGTGTTCGGTACGATCTCCCAGTTATATTTTTGTACGAAATCCTCGGTCAGATCACCATAATAATGCCGGGGAAGGGGAGTGAGATTCAACTTGAGATAAAGATCCGGCTCTGCCTTGGCGCCGACAACGGCTATGGTATGATCATCATAGACGATCACCTTGTCGATCTCCCGGGTGTAGTAATCATTATACCAGGGGGCAATAATATGAGGGGACCGCATGAATTCAAGGGTATAGGTAAAATCGTGGGCCGTCACCGGATGTCCGTCCGACCATCGTACATCCGGGTTCAGCTTGAAATACATGGTTTTTTTATCCCGACCGAATGCCCAGTGCGTGGCGATCTCCGGAATGATGTTCATGGTATTGGGATGGATTCCGATGAGTCCGAATGAATTGCTGCGCAATACACCGGCGAAGCTGCCGTTCGAATCCGGCCCCACCATTCGAAACGTCATGGGAAAACTCAAAATGGCGTCATGGAACGTGCCGCCTTTTTGGGCTTCTTCGGATGCAAACACCGGGTCTGTATCATTGGTAAGCCACTCGATATCCTCCGGAAGCGTGGGCCTGATTTCCGCTTCACCTTCTTCCTTTATAACGCCCTGGGAAACCGGCTTGCTTTCTTCAACCTGTTTTTCCGCCACAGGTTCCTTGCCGCATCCAATCAGAATACATATCGATATGAGCAAAAAAACAATTGCGGCGGCACTTTTTTTCTCTCCCGTGCGAATCATATGATTTTACTCCTGTTTAATCTTACCTTCTCACCTTTTCCAACCCGGCCCTTGGTCCCGAGCCCTGTTCTTTAGCCAATCGTCCATCGACCATCACTCATAAGTCGTATACAACTTCGGATCAAACGCCTCCCGAACAGCCTCCCCGATAAAGGTAACGGTAACCAGGGTAACCGTCATTGCAAAAATCACGGAACCGGCGATCCAGTAGGCATCCATGTTGGCCCAGCCCTGCTGCAGCAGTTCCCCCCAACTTGGCGTGGGCGGCGGCAGGCCGAAACCCAGATAGTCCAAGGACGTCAACGCAACGATTCCGCCGGAAACGGAAAATGGCGCGTAGGTCACGATGACGAAAATCGTATTGGGGATGACATGCCTGAAAATAATCCGGGAATTGGATGCCCCCAGGGCCTTTGCGGCAAGCACGTACTCTCTTGCCTTTTCCTTGTACGTAACGGTTCGCATCACCCATGTCATGGACATCCACCCGAAAAAGGCCATGATGACGATCAGTAAAAAAAAGTTCGGCACCACGATGGCGGAGATGATGATTACCACATAAAGAAAGGGGATGTTTGACCAAATTTCGATGACCCGTTGAAAAAAAAGATCGAATTTCCCACCGAAAAACCCCATGACGCAACCTATACTGATGCCGATGGCATAGTTAATCAGCAACAGGACCAATGAAAAAAAGATGGCGATCCGGAATCCGTACACCAGCCGTGCGGCCACATCCCTGCCCACGGTGTCGGTTCCCAGAAAGTGGCGATCCTTCACCGACGGCCCAAACGGGGGATATTCATTCTGACGCAAGTCGTTTTCAAAGGCGTTATAGGGAATGACGGGCATCAACACCCAATTGCCGTCTCCATCCGCCTCGAACCGTTTTTTCAGTTCCCGGTAGTTCGTCTCATAGTCATAGGCCAGGCCGAAGGTATTTCCGGGAATCATTTCCCCGTACGTAGGGAAGTAATACTTTCCGTCGTATTTAACAATAATGGCCCGGTTGCTGATAAAGAGTTCAGCCCCCAAAGACCCGGCAATCATGATCATGAGGATGATAAAGGAATAATACCCCCGTTTAATGGATTGAAACCGCCGGATCTTTTTTACGGTTACCGGGTTCAGTTTCATCATTCAAACCTCACCCTCGGGTCGACAACAGCCACACAGATGTCGGACAGAATGTTGCCGATCATCAGCAGCAATGAAGAAATTACCAGTATCCCCAGCACCACGGGATAGTCCCGTTCCACGATGGATTCATAGCCGAGAAGACCCATGCCGTTGATATTGAAAACTTTTTCGATGAGAAAAGACCCCATCAGAATGATGGAGATATTGTTCCCGAAGCTCGTGGCGATGGGAATCAGGCTGTTTCGCAGGGCATGGTTGAATACGGCTTTTTTAAACGGCAATCCCTTGGCAATGGCCGTTCGGACATAGTCGGAGGCCAGGTTGTCCATCAATGTATTTTTCATTAAAAAGGTCATCACCGTAAAAGATCCGGCAACATAGGCAATTACCGGCAGAACCGAATGCCATATCAAATCTTTTATTTTCTCCGGCCAGGTGAAATCGTAAAATTCATCGCTGATCAATCCGCCCAGGGGGAAAATATCCCAGTGTGAAGCAAACAGCACCAGCAATAAAATGCCGATCACCCATCCGGGGATGGCATATCCGATAAATACGACAATGGATGAGATGTTGTCAAAAGCACTCTTGTGACGAATGGATTTTGCAATGCCCAGGGGGATGCAGACACCGTAAATCAGGACCAGGGAAATTATGCCGAAATACAACGAAATGGGTATCCGCTCCCGTATCATATCCCACACCGGATCGTAATACCGGGTAGACGTTCCCAGGTCCCCGGTCAGAACCTTTTTCAGCCAGATAAAATAACTGACCAGCACGGGTTTATCAAAACCGTAATATTTTTTTAACTGTGCGATCTGCTCATCCGAGAGCGGCTGGCTCTGACGTCCGCCCACAACGCTTGTCCTGGATTGACCGTCCATAAACCGCATCTGCTGGGCCTGGGCGATCATCCGCTCAATGGGTCCTCCCGGCACAAAGCGCGTTATGGTAAAGACCATGACGGTAACGCCGATAAACGTCGGAATGATTAATAGAAATCTGCGGAAAAAATAAGCGGCCATATGTTTTCCCGATGAATGAAAAGATTAAATCCATCATTTGGCTTTCGGGACCGGAATGTTATCGAAAAGATGAACCATGGGCAAGTGAAAAAGGCGTGTAAAAATCAAAGGCCTTTACAAAAAAGGCCATCTGCAAGTGACGGGGCATAAAAAAAGGGAATGGCGTCGAATCCATTCCCTTCCGCAAAAAAAACGAAATTCTATCGTTTTGAAAACTGAAACCGCGCCCGTGCCCCTCTCTGACCGTATTTTTTCCGTTCCTTGATCCTGGGGTCCCGGCGGACAAATCCCACGCGCTTTAACGGCTGACGAAAATCGCCATCAGCCAGAATCAATGCCTTGGTGATGCCGTGACGAATGGCGCCGGCCTGTCCTGAAATACCGCCGCCCACCACACGAACTTTAACATCAAAGGCCTCCAGGGTGTTGGTGATCACCATGGGTTCGGTGATCAAGGCTTTTGCCGAATTTACTTTGAAATACTCATCTACCGGACGATCATTGATCGTAATCTGACCGTTTCCGGGTTTCAGCCATGTCCTTGCAATGGCGGTCTTTCGTTTCCCGGTTGCGTAATAAACATTATCTTTTTCCATAAAATTCCTCAAACCTCGCTGGTCGCTGCGACTGGTGTCGTATTTGATTAAATCTCCATGTTTTCAGGCTGCTGTGCCTCATGCGGATGCTGACTGCCGGCATATACCTTGAGCTTTTTGAACATTTTTCGGCCTAGCCTGTTCTTCGGCAACATTCCCTTGACGGCAAACCGTATGACATCCTCCGGCCTTTTTTCCAGCAATTTTGAAGCCGTGATGGTCTTCAATCCGCCCATATATCCGCTATGCCGGTAATAATTCTTTTTCTTGAGCTTGTTTCCCGTAAGCATCACCTTTTCCGCATTGACGACAACCACGGCATCTCCGCAATCCACATGCGGGGTAAACAACGGGTTGTGTTTTCCCCTGAGAACCGATGCGATGGTGGAAGCAAGACGTCCAAGCACTTTTCCTTCCGCATCAACGATCCACCATTTTTCCCGGCAATCATCATTCCTGGCGCTATATGTATATTTTTTCACAATATCCCACTCCTGTCTGTTTAAGAATCTGCGTTTATTAATGAAAATTTAACCCAATGTCAAGGAAAAAAGGACACTGATTGACACACGACGGCAAAGTTGATAGTTCACCGGGTATGAACCCCCATCTGGAAATCGAAGTTAAATTTTTTTTAGCAGATACCCAATCCATTCGTCAGGCCATTCTGGATCTGGGGGCCGTGTCCCTTGGACGCTTTTTTGAAATCAACCTTCGCTTCGACGACAAGGATAAAACCCTTTTGAAAAAAAAATGCCTTTTACGGCTTCGAAAAGATCAAAAATGCCGGTTGACCTTCAAGTCTCCGGTTGATGATGAAAAGCCCGTGACCGCATCCGGCACAAAACCCCGGGAGCAATTTAAAATATTTAACGAAATTGAAATCGAAGTGGATGATTTCGACACAACCACGTCCCTGTTGAACGCCTTGGGATTTCACGCAGTGCAACGATACGAAAAATACCGGGAAACCTTTGTGCTGGGCCATACGGAATTGTGCATCGACTCCATGCCGTATGGCGATTTTCTGGAAATAGAAGGAGAAAAATCCGCCATTGTCGCGATTGCCGAACGACTGGGACTCGTGTGGGAAAACAGAATCACAGCCAACTACCTTGAAATATTTGAAAAAATAAAAGAAAAGACAAATATGACATTTAATGACCTCTCATTTGATAATTTTGATGAACGCGTAAAAAGCCGGGTTCATCAAGTTTTAAGTGTTCTGTTTTAAGTGTCTATATTAAAAAAAGTGAATAAAATACCAAGTACTTAAAACCTGAAACGTAAAACTCCGATAAAGTGAACGTGCCCATGTTTTCGATTATGACGATGAACCTGAGGTTCGGATTGGCAGAAGACGGCCCCCACAACTGGATCCATCGGAAAAAAATATTTCCGGAACTGTTGGCCCGACAGCCGGCGGACTTCTATTGTTTTCAGGAAGCCAACGATTTCCAGATCGATTTTCTCAAGGATATTTTAAGGGACTACCGGTTTATCGGTCAGCGCCGGCCCGCACCGGAATTCTGGCAGAATAACATTATTTTTTATCATCATCGGTGGGAATGCACGTTTTCCGATCTTTTTTTTCTAAGCCCCACGCCGTCGGTTCCCAGCCGCTTCATAAAAAGCAAATGGCCCAGGCAATGCACCCTGGGCGAATTTCATAACGCATCCCATGGCCTGGTATGCATCAATACCCATTTTGATTTTGATCCCCAGGTTCAGTCCGACAGCGCCAAATTGATCCTCCACCGCATCGCTTCTTTTCCCCGAACGTTGCCGGTCATTGTCTGCGGCGACTTTAACAGCAATCCCCAAGGTCCGGCCCATAACCTGTTTACACAATCTGATGCACCCTCCCCGAATTCCTTTAAAAACATTTTTTCACCGCCCTTTCCAGGTACCCACCACGGGTTTACGGGAGATCTTCAAGGAGAGCATATCGATTGGATTCTGTATCGCGGAAAAATCGTGAAGCAAGCTGCCGCAGTCATTTCAACCGGTTTTAACGGGACCTTTCCGTCGGATCATTTTCCGGTAATTGCAACCTTTTCATGGGCGGAAGAATGACGAATATTTTTCGATGAGGGTTTAGGCCTGCTTTCCGAAGCATGGATGACGGATGCATTGAGGTTTCCGCCGGGTTCGATGACCAGATTCGCACATTTTACCTTGCCCGAACATACACCTGATTCAACAATCGTGACATCTTCAGCAAAAATCTCTCCACTGAACCTGCCGGCGATGATGACACTGCGGGACCTGACCTTGGCAAAAACATCTCCGCCTTTTGAAATAATCACGCGGCCCGCTGAAAGTGTTCCTTTTAACGTACCGCCGATGATCATCTCACCCTTAACAGACACATTGCCGTCTATGGTCATATCCTTCTGAATAATTGAAAACGGTTTTTCTCGTTTTTTCATGAAGTCACTTTTTTGCTTATTGTTCCGTTACGGGGAATTCCTTTTCCAACATAAGCGCACCGCCGGCATCAAATACAAAAACCGTTGCGCTTTTCAATTTCCCGGGAGCAACAGTCATCGGCGCAGATAGTTTTACATATTTATAATTTGAAATGGAAAAGGCCTGTCCCATTTCCTGTTCACCGGCATCTTCGCCGGTCATTGCGCCCGGCGGCAGCGTGATCCAATTATCCTGATTTGCAGCGTCATCTTTCAGTATAACCGCGGTATATCCGGTTGCGGCGGTCTTTTTTCCCGACACCCTGGATAACCTGAACCGGACGCTGAGCATTTTCTTTTCCATATCGGATGTCATAAAAAAATTGTCAACATCAACGGTAACGGCCGGGGTCGGCAACGACCGGCCGGCGGATGTTTTTTTCGGTTGTCCGGCCGGTTTTTTGGGGGCAACCGGAGACGGCTTTCCCGCCGTTATTTCAGGTGTTGATTTTTGCCCGGACTTCCCGGTAGTTATGATTTTTGCCGGTGGTTCTTCCTTTTCAACCGCCGTGGATTCTTTTCGAACAAGTTTTATCAGCAGGTCCCTGTTTTCCTGCTCCAGGGTTTTAATCCGTTGTCTGAAGGTTTCCAGTTTTTCGGCCATGCGGTTGTTTTCTTCGGCCGAATGCATGGAAAATTTTATGGATAGGCCGGCGGCCAGCAGGCATACCGCAACAATCACCAGAAGAGCCAGAACCAACCCTTTGACACGGGAAAAGTAAACGACCCGGCCTCTGTCATCCACAAATAAAAAAGACCATTGCCGGGCTTTTCTGAATCGTTTTTTCGGTAAAAAGGTCACACCAACATTATCAGGCATCATTTGATTTATATCACCACCTCGATCGTATCGCCTTTTGCAGCGTCAAAAAAAACTGCTGCGTTCCCGCAATTCACGGAAATTTCCAAATATCCCCTGCTGCCGATTATGGCAAGGGGTTTTTCTTTTTTTACGGATTCATAGGTGTCGGAAAGACCGGAGAACTTCCGGCCGTTAAGTTGAAATGTAATGACGGCACGTTTCTTTAAGGGCAGAAGATCCTTGTCAATGTTGGTCAGCAGGTTGCCGAACCGATCAACGGCGATAACGACGCCCGTTATGATGTTTCCATTTTTTATCCCTGGTTTTTTTATCCCCCGGCGAACCAGGTCCGCCGGTTTTATAATGCGGCCCAGACGTTGAACCGGAAGTCCCCGGGATACATGGGCTGCAACCGGTGAAAAAATATCACGGCCGTGAAAGGTGCTGCTGACCGACGAGAGAAAGTAAGCCCGGTTTTCAACGGCAACGGCGGACTCGATATTCCCTTCTTCCAACAAAAGGCTCAACACACCGTTATCCGGAGCGATAAACGTGTGGCCGTTGATGTTCACGGCCACAATGGAGCGTTTGCCCCCCACACCAGGATCCACGACAACGACATGAACCGTACCTTTGGGAAAATAGGGATAAGATGCCTTGATCATATAGGCGGCCTGCAGAACATCCTGGGGATCGATATCATGGGAGATATCGATGATCCGGGCCTCGGGATTGATGGAAAGAATGACCCCTTTTACCAATCCCACATATTCATCCTTCAACCCGAAATCCGTCAGCAGGGTAATGATGTTCATCGTGAGACTTAATGTGATTCGTAAAAATACAAAACCTTCAACCCATTAAAACAGCTTTGCCTGCACCTTGTATCCCAAATGCCGGTAAGCCGCCTCAGATACTTTTCTTCCGGAAGATGTCCTGATGACAAAACCGATTTTCAACAAATAGGGTTCCACCACATCCACCAGCGTATCTGTTTCTTCCTGAAGGGTGGCGGAAATGGCCTCAATCCCTACGGGACCGCCATGATAATAATCAACAATGGTTTTTAAATACCGGCGGTCCAGCGGGGTCAGTCCTTTTTCATCCACGCCTTCCAGCTTCAAACCGTCCTCAACGACCTGTTTTGAAATTTTACCGTCGGCCCTGACCTGAGCGTAATCCCGGACCCTTTTCAGCAACCGGTTGGCAATTCGCGGTGTGCCGCGCGACCGTTTTGAAAGCTCGACCGCCCCCTCGTCTTCGACATCCACGTCCAGCAATACGGCTGATCGGCGGACAATCCGGATCAGATCGGACTCGCTGTAAAAATCCAGGCTCCGCATGATGCCGAATCGGTCCCGAAGCGGTGCGGACAACAACCCCACCCGGGTGGTGGCACCTACGAGAACAAACCGGTTCAGGCGATACCGGTGGCTTCTGGCATGAATCCCTTTATCAAACACAAAATCGATGGCAAAATCTTCCATTGCCGAATACATGAATTCTTCCACGATTTTCGGCGTTCGATGGATCTCATCGACAAAAAGGACGCCCCCTTCTTCCATGTGCGTCAAAATTCCCACGAGGTCACCGCCCTTTTCAAGGGCCGGCCCCGAGGTAACGGTGAGGGTCGATCCCATTTCGTTGGCAATGATATGCGCCAGTGTGGTTTTCCCCAAGCCCGGGGGGCCATGGAAAAGAACGTGATCAAGGGGTTCGCCGCGTTGCTTGGCCGCCTCGATGGCGATTTTCAATGTTTCCACCACTTCGAGCTGACCAACATAATCGGAAAGGCATTCGGGCCGCAGGGACAGGATTTCGGGTTCACGGTCACCGGGCAGGCATTCACCCGAAATCAGGTCGGTCCGGGTGGTATAATGTTTTAATATCTCATCCGTCATCTGTCTCTTTCTCCACGATACACCTCGTCAAAAAGCGCTTCAGGCGTGGAAATATTTTTATTCCGCGCCAGCGCTTCCCTGATCATGCGCCTGGCATCAAGCCCTTTATGCCCCAGTTGCATCACGAGCACATCATAGACCTGTTTGGTGAAATCCTCCACAGGTTCCGGATTTTTTTCATCTTTACGGATAAGTGCGAATTTATCCATTTTCCCCTGGAGTGCAGCTACAATTTTTTTTGCCGTTCGCTCCCCGATTCCCTTCAACCGAGACAGTGTTCCGAGATCCCTGGATTCAATGGCCCGGGCGATATCTCTCACCGGCATGGTGAGGGCTTTAACGGCTTTTAACGGCCCGATGGCTTCCACGGATATAAAATGCAGAAAGAATTCCTTTTCCGCCTCGAGATTGAATCCGATGAGAACCGGCTTGGGCTGCCGTTCCGTCTGGTGACAGTAGATCGTCAGGGAGAGGCCGTCGCCAACGGACTTATTTTTAATCGTCTCCATAACAAACGCCGGCAACAAAACTTCATAGCCAACCTGGTTGGCAAGCAGCAAAATCCTGTCATCTTCTTTTTTAAGTAATTTTCCTTCCAGGTAACCGATCATAACAGGCTCGATATCCTTTTCAGCATCAAGATTTGTCGTGACGATAAAATCCGATCAGGGCGAGTCCCAGGGCATCGGATGCATGAAAGGGACGTATGGCTTTCTTCTGGTTCAGCAGGCTGCGAACGGCTATTTCCAATTGCGTCTTGGTGGCCCTGCCGTTACCTGTAATAACCTGCTTGGCCTCCCGAACGGGAATTTCCATGACCGCCAAGCCGGCCCGGCATCCGGCGAGAAGGATAACACCGGCAACCTTACCCAGCATTATTCCCGATTTTGGATATGTTTCCAGGGAAAACACATCTTCAACGACCATGAGGTCGGGTTTTTCATCTTCAATGACTTTTTTTAATTTTGAATAGATATGATCCAGTCGCTGGGGCGCCGTCATCTTTTTGGACGTATAAATTCCACCGTAGGAATAGCTGCTGATTTTAAAATCAACACCCGTAACAACCCCGATCCCTGTTGAGGCAAGGCCCGGATCTATACCGATTATCTTGATCATTTTTTTTCTTGACGCGATTGGGG
>CAYLRU010000022.1:33748-48376 GCA_964386565.1 uncultured Desulfobacteraceae bacterium
AGGCCCGGATCTATACCGATTATCTTGATCATTTTTTTTCTTGACGCGATTGGGGGGAAAAAACGATGCGCGTCGATTGTCACTTTATTCTTTACAGATCTTTCAACTTGGTCCGGGCAATATCGGCCTCGGAAGATTTAGGATACTTATCGACAAGTTCATTTAATATAAGACGGGCATTCGCCCTGTCTCCAAGGTTCAGAAAAGAAAGCCCCTGTTTCAGCAATGCGGCTTGAACCTTGTTCCCTTTGGGATAATCTTCAATCACTTTTTGATATTCCAGAATCGCCTTTTCATACCATTTTTCCCGATAGTAAATTTCACCGATCCAGAACTGGGCATTATCGGCATTCTGCGATTTCGGATATCTTTTAATCAGTTTTTCAAATCCTTCACGTGCGGTTTCCAAATCATTTTGATCAAATGCCTTTTTCGCCGCAAAATAAAGCTGTTCTTCGGAAAGTTCCGCGACAGGCGCAACATTTTCCGGACCTTGGATAACGCCCTCTTTCTGAAGCGCCAAGGGCTCAAGATTCAAATATTCTTCAAGGCGAACAATCCGTTCGCTGTTGAACCGGACGTTTTCATTCATTCGCTCCCTTTTGTTATCCTGGGCCGATATTTCCTGGCCGAGCAAAAACTCGATTTCATCCAGTCTTCCGGTCAAATTCTGAAAGTCATTTCTCATCCGGTCCAGCTCGATTCTCATATCGGCAAAACGATCCCGCAGACTTAGTTCACTCTCCTGACCGGCTTCCCGTTCGGCCTTCATTCTGGATTCGATTTCCGAAATCCGGTTTTCAGCCAAAATCACATGATGCTCAATCGTTGTCAAACGGTCCTGACCCGTTGCGCAACCCATCACCAATGCCAGGCCGCCCAGAAAAAAGATAATCAAAACTGTTTTCTTCATAAGCATTTTTTTCACATTATATCTTTATCGGAAGGAATTATAAGACAATAAAAACACCGCATCACGACTGACTGCCGCTTAAAATATGGGTTAAACACGGCATAAGGCGTTTTAAACCGTTTTATAAACGGTTTAAAACGCCTTACAGTTGAACCGTAATATAACGTATGGAAGGTTATTTTTCTCGCTTATGGCCGACACTCATTTTGTTGAAGCGGAAAATGGCCGCTCCTCTAGTTGATCTGAAAATGAGCCCTTCTGTTTTTCCGCCATGCCGATTCGTCATGTCCTGGGTCAAGGGGCCGCTCTTCGCCGTAACTGATGGTGGAAAGCCGTTCTGCCGCAATTCCCATATCCACCAGGAACGTTTTCGCACTTCGGGCGCGTCTTTCTCCCAGGGCCAGGTTGTATTCGTTGGTGCCCCTTTCATCGCAGTGTCCCTCGATAGTCACCTTCACACCGGGATTCCTGCGCAGCCATTCCGCTTTTTTCTTTAAAACGGCCTGGGCCATCGGCGTTAAAACGGCCTTGTCGTAATCGAAATAAATATCCTCATTAACAAATCGATTCCTTTCCATCATGGCCTTTTTTGCCGCTTCGTCACCCAGTTCCGTCTCTTTTGTCCCCTCCGGCGGACATTCTTCATCCGTCGGTGTCATTACCGATTTCCCCGCCATGTCACCCATGCCCATGGGAACGGTGTTTGTTTTCTTGGCACAGGAAAACGTAAACATCAAACCCGGAATAACCAAGATGAGCGCCAAGCCGATAAAAAATTTCCTTCGCATATTGTTCCTCCTTTCGCCTTCAATAACCACTAAGTTTCAAAATAAAATCCATCCGCAGTCAGTTAACCGGAACTACATTCTTTTAATTATTTGAAAACCTCGCAGACCATTCCGGATTGGTCTGTGCGCCGGGTATATCCAACAGGCGTCGCTGATCCGTTCCAAAAGCGGTCATGATGTAAATTTTTGTTCTCGAAACATCTTCCCGGGACGAGCTGAAGACGATGAGGCTTCCGTCCGGCGACCATGACGGAGACTCGTTATTCCCCATACCCCGTGTCAACTGGATTTGTCCTGACCCGTCCACTCCGATCACATGGATATTATGATGCCCGTTATCCATGGACGTAAATACAATTTTTTCACCGGTGGGAGACCAGCTCGGCTGCGTATTATACCTGCCGTGGAAGGTCAGCCGCCTCACTTTCTCGGTTTCCAGGTCCATGATGTATATCTGCGGCGTCCCGGAACGTTCGGAAACAAATGCCATCTGTTTTCCGTCCGGAGAAAAAGTGGGGGAAGAATCGATTCCACG
The DNA here is from genome assembly GCA_964386565.1 of uncultured Desulfobacteraceae bacterium. Classification (GTDB taxonomy): domain Bacteria; phylum Desulfobacterota; class Desulfobacteria; order Desulfobacterales; family UBA5616; genus CAYLRU01. The sequence continues at coordinate 35,985 of CAYLRU010000022.1, forward strand.
TTGATAGGTTAATCTTTTAATAATTTTCCCGCTTCCGGTCAACATATAAATTTCCGGATCACCGGAAAATGACAGTGTTGCCCCCAATTCAAACCTTCCGGGAACCCACGCCGGTGAACTGTTTATCCCCTCATGGGATACGATAGTGCCCCGATTTTCTTCAAGATGCCGGATAAAAAGTTCGGGTTTTTTGTTTTTATAGGATGTATACGCCAACCATTTCCCGTCTGAAGACCATGCCGGGAAAAGGGTGATATCCTTGTTGTCGGTGAACTGCTTTGGATTATACCCGTCAAAATCGCAGATGAATATTTCCTTATTGCCGGTGCCATCGGAGATAAATGCGATTTTGCTGTTAAAAATTCCTTCTCTTCCCGTCAGAACCAGAATAATATCGCTGCAGAACCGCCTGACCATTTCCCGATAATTATCCGCTTTTCCCTGGTATCTTTTCCCTATCAACATACGGCCTTTAAACGTATCGATCAGTCGCAGTTCCATTTGAACGACGTCTTCCCGTATTGTGACACCGCCCGTCACCAGCAGTTCTGCCCCGATAACCGTCCAGTTATCGTAGTTGATATCCTGAGTGAGGATACTGTCCTTTTGAGGATCAAACAGAAAGGAACTTCTGTCAAGGATATTAAAATAACTTGTAAATTCGAGCGTTTCAACCAGAAGATCCGATGCCTTCAGGCATAAAGCCATCTCTGTTTCCGGGTTTGATTCGGCCTTGAACACCGGTACGGCAATGGGAATTTTTCTTAAAAACGGATTGGTAATATTGATATAACCGTATTCAGCCCCCATTACCTCTCCGGTGATAAATCCACTCCATACCCATATGATAAACAGCACCTTCAACAAACACTGCATTTTCATTCAGATTATCCTATTCCTTTATACTTTCACCTTTAAGCTATTGCAACCCGGACGGTGTAAAAATCATTCCCACCGTAAAAAAGGGTCTATTGAAACCGGGAGGCAGCGGCGGCAGTGGATTCGACTTTAAAATGGCCTTGTAAGCCGAGTCATCCAGATGGGTGTTGCCGGATTTTTTTTCAAACCAGACATCCTTGATTTCTCCATCCGGCATGACCCTTATCACAAGCAGGGACTCCAGATTGGATTGCCTGCCGGCCAGTTGTTCCGAATATGCCCAGTTCTTCTGGATACGGTATTTCACCTCGAGTTTGTATAAATCAATCTGATCAAATTGCCTGCTGCCGGCATCACCCGAGCTGCCTTCGCCGGACATATCCTCGGAAACAGTTGTTTTTCCCCCGCTGGTTTCCGCCGGGTTCTGCTCCACTTTTTCCCGCAACCGGTCAATCGCCTTTTCCTTTTCTCTTATTCGATCGATTGCCTTTTTGACGGCATCGGGTCGCTCTTCCGCCACCTGTTTTTCAATTTCCCTAACAGCTTTTTCAACCACTTTGCCGGTCTTGAATGTTTTCCTTTTCAGAGAGCTTTTGATCCCCGGTTCGGTACTGACAGGTGTCTCCAACGTTTGAACCGGTTCGGGTTCGGGACTCACCCTAACGGATTTTTCCGTGACCGGCGGTTCGGGCTTTTTATGGGGCGGCCCTGCCTTTTTTATCAACGGCCCCGGTAATTGAGGTTCCGGCAGTGAAACGAGGCTGACGGACATGGCACTGGGGATAAACCTGTTGCCATCTTTGAAACCGGGTGTAAACAGCACCAGCACGGCAAATGCAACGTGAAAAAAAATGGAAACCATCAGGCCCGGAAAAACAGCTTGAAGATCTCCGTTTGAATTGCCCCAAAAATAATTACGGGCAGACATTTTCCCCTTTATCGAATCACCCTAGGATTGCTCGTTTTTTTCTTGTTCATATCATCAGGCTCGGTCACAATGCCCAAATTCTCAACACCCGCGTTTTTTATCTCGCTCATTACATGAACCACCACGCCGTAAGGAACGTTTCTATCCGCTCTTAAATAGATTTCCCGGTTCTTTCGCCCTGCCAAAATACTTTCCAGCTTTTCCTTTAAAAAATCGACGGATACGGCGTAATCATTAATGAACACCGTTTGTTGCTTGTCAATGCTCACCAGAAGTTGCTCATCCCTGGAAGTGAGCGGCTGCGAACTTGCTTCAGGCAAATCGATATCCACCCCTTGAATCATCATGGGAGCAGTGATCATGAATATGATGAGTAAAACCAGCATCACATCCACAAATGGCGTGACGTTGATTTCCGACATCAATCTGTCGCCGTTGTCTCCTGTTACCATTTTATTTTCCTTTTACCGGCAAAATATCTCGCTCGATAATGTTCAACAGATCGGCTGAAAAACTTCTCACATCGGATTCAAGAACCCTTATTCTCTGGATAAAGTAATTATAAAAAATGACCGCGGGAATCGCCGTTGCCAGTCCGGCTGCAGTGGCAATCAGTGCCTCGGAAATGCCCGGGGCGACAACGGCCAGACTGGCGGATCCGCGAAGACCGATGCCGTGGAAAGAATTCATGATTCCCCAAACCGTGCCGAACAGACCGATAAACGGTGTTGCATTTCCCGTTGTGGCCAGAAAGGGAACCAGTTGAACCATCCGGGTGGTTTCCGTATCAACCGTTCTGTCCAGGGCCCGCTTGACGTTGTCCGTAGCGACAAATTTCAGCTTCAACCCGGCCATCTCCTCATCGGTGGGCGGGGCTTTTCGCGCACCGGATTTGCTGAGTTTCCTCAATTCGACATAAGCCACCCGGAAAACACGGGCCGCAGGGCTGTAATGCAACTGCTTGGCTTTTGAGAATGCCTCGGAGAAATCCTTGCTTTTCCAAAAAAAATCGGTAAATGCCTCGGATTCCTTAAATGCTTTTCCGATTGTCCGGATTTTAATGATAATGATGGCCCAGGAGAAAATGGAAAATAACAGCAAGAGGAACAGAACGAACTGGACCATGAAACCGGCGTTCATAATCATGTAAATAATATTGATATCATGATTTACCATAAACAGTACCAAGTTGAATTTTTTGACAATGTCCTGTCAAACGGTTTATAGTTCGAAAACCTGAACAGAAGCGGCTGTTCACAATTACAAATTCGGGTAAATTTATATGAACTCAGACTTTGTGTCAAGAAAATTGGCGGAGGATAACCACATGAAAGACATTGCAAACCTGCTGTTTGAAGCCAGAAAGCTGAAACATATCCCCAGATCGGGGTATCAATTCCTTGAGGTCGGAAAGGAGTCGGTGGCCGAGCATTGCTTCATGACAGCGTTTATTGCCTATGTCATGGCACGGATGAACCCGGATGTCGATGCCGACAGACTGATCTGCATGTGTCTGCTGCACGATTTTCCGGAAGCCAGGATCGGCGACTTAAATTATGTGCAAAAACAGTACGTCACCGCGGATGAGACCCGTGCATTAAAAAATACCGCAAAAAACCTTTCCTTTGGTCCTGAAATGACGGCCCTTGTGGATGAATTCAACGAAGCAAAGACTTTGGAGGCCAGACTGGCCAGGGATGCGGATCAAATCGCCTTTATCCTTGATCTTAAAGCATTGGCCGATATGGGATATGCCTCGCCTCAAAAATGGATCAAACATGTGTCCAGCCGGGTACAAACGCAAACAGGAAAAGATCTGTTTGAGATGATTGTTAAAACGGACAGCGATGAATGGTGGCTGAAGGATTACCCGGATAATTTTGTTGACATGTCCGATAAAAAAAACTAAAGAATTTTTTTTTTGAATTTTTACCCTGTTTTTCTTTTGGGGTGTTTGTAAAAAACCATGTTTTAGGGAGACCTCAAAAGAAAAATATAACGGGAATGATTGGGTTTTTCTGGTTAAGTATGTTTTATTTAATTGTTCTCTGATTTTTAATGTGGAGGTAAAAATGAATTGGTTGTTGAGAACCCTTGGGGCATCCATCGGCAAAAAACTGATGATGGCCGTAACCGGACTTTGTTTTATCGGCTTTTTAATGGTTCATCTTGCCGGAAACCTGACGCTTTACGGCGGCGGGGACATGTTTAACGCATATGCCGAACATCTTCATAAATTAGGCCCCCTTGTCACCGTAGCGGAATTCGTATTGTCGGCCATGGCCATTATTCATATAGCCACCGGCCTGACCCTTTTCTACCAGAATCTCAAGGCAAGACCCTCACGATACCAGGTTTCCAAATGGGGGGGCGGACGAACCATCAGCTCGGCCACCATGCCGTATACGGGTATCATTATCCTGGCCTTTTTGATCATGCACCTGTTGAGTTTTCGATTCATCAATATGGAAGGCACGACAATCTTTTCCGTTATCACCACGGTATTCGACAACCCGTTATATGTGTTTGTTTATGTGGGCGCCATGGTTGTTGTCACCCTGCACGTCAGCCATGGCTTCTGGAGCCTGTTCCAGACCATCGGCGCCAATCATCCCAAATACATGCCGGCCATCCAGATCCTTGGCCTGGGCATCAGCCTGGTTTTCGGTATCGGTTTTGGTTTTATTCCGGTTTATCTTTCGTTTATAGCATAAGGAGGTAACATAAATGCAGCTTGATGGGAAAATCCCGGGTGGCCCGGTCCAGGAAAAATGGGACAGACATCGTTTTGAACTGAAACTGGTCAACCCTGCCAATAAGAGAAAATTTGAAATTATCGTGGTCGGAACCGGCCTTGCCGGCGGCTCTGCATCCGCCACCCTGGCTGAACTCGGTTATGATGTAAAAACGTTTTGTATTCAGGACAGTCCGCGGCGGGCCCATAGCATTGCGGCCCAGGGCGGCATTAACGCTGCTAAAAATTATGCCAACGACGGCGACAGCATATGGCGACTCTTCTATGATACGGTAAAAGGAGGAGATTTTCGGGCAAGAGAAGCCAATATCTACCGCTTAGCCCAGGTCAGCGTCAACATTATCGACCAGTGTGTGGCCCAGGGCGTCCCGTTCGCCCGGGATTACGGTGGATTACTGGCCAACCGCTCCTTTGGCGGGGCCCAGGTTTCACGGACATTTTACGCCAGGGGGCAGACCGGTCAACAACTCCTTCTCGGGGCATACAGCTCCCTGTCCCGCCAGATTGCAGCGGGCAAGGTCAAGATGTTTACCCGAAGGGAAATGCAGGATCTCGTCATCATCAACGGTCAGGCAAGGGGTATCATCGCCAGGAACCTGGTGAACGGTGAACTGGAATGTCATGAAGCCGACGCCGTCGTTCTGGCCACCGGTGGATACGGCAATGTATTCTACCTTTCCACCAACGCCGCATCCTGCAATGTCAGCGCTGCTTTCAAAGCATACCGAAAAGGGGCGTTTTTCGCCAACCCCTGCTACACGCAGATTCACCCCACCTGCATCCCGCAATCCGGAGATTACCAGTCCAAGCTCACATTGATGAGTGAGAGCTTAAGAAACGACGGCCGTGTATGGGTGCCGAAAAAGCAGGGAGACAAGCGAAATCCCAACGACATTCCGGAAGCCGAAAGAAATTATTATCTGGAAGAAAAATATCCCAGTTTCGGGAACCTGGTTCCCCGGGACGTGGCGTCACGCAATGCCAAGGAACAATGTGATGCCGGTTTCGGCGTCGGACCTACCGGATACGCGGTATATCTTGATTTTGCCGACGCCATCCGACGTGACGGCAAGGAGGTTATTAAAAAGAAGTACGGCAACCTGTTCGATATGTACGAAAATATCACCGGAGACGATCCCTACAAGACACCCATGATGATTTACCCGGCCTCCCATTACACCATGGGCGGTCTCTGGGTGGACTACAACCTCATGAGCACCATTCCCGGACTTTTTGTCATCGGAGAGGCCAATTTCTCCGACCATGGCGCAAACCGTCTGGGCGCAAGCGCTCTCATGCAGGGACTGGCGGATGGATATTTTATACTGCCTTACACCATCGGCGGGTATCTGGCCGGAAACATCCTGCCGGATGTCAATACGGACCACGGCGCCTTTAAAGACGCCCTTTCGGAAGTCAAGGAACGTATCGATACGCTGATGTCCATCAAGGGCAATCGGACAGCAGATGATTTTCATCGTGAACTCGGCCGGATCATGTGGAATTATTGCGGCATGGCCAGAAACGAAGACGGATTGACAAAAGCCGTTAAGTTGATTCAAAGCTTAAGAAATGAATTCTGGCAGAATCTGCTGGTTCCCGGATCAGACAAGGATTACAATCTCAACCTTCAAAAAGCCGGACGGGTCGCCGATTTCATGGAATTCGGAGAATTGCTGGCAATTGACGCCCTCGCCCGAAAGGAGTCCTGCGGCGGGCATTTTAATGAAGCCTATCAGACCGAAGAGGGTGAAGCCAAGCGCGACGATGAAAATTTCTGCCATGTATCGGCCTGGGAATATAAAGGTGCAAATAAAGAACCCGAGTTTCACAAGGAACCGCTGGTTTTTGAAAATGTCAAATTAACGCAAAGGAGTTACAAGTGACACAGGATGCAAAAACCATCAATATAACGCTTAAAGTATGGCGCCAGAAAGGTCGGGGCGTTAAAGGCAGGCTCGAGACCATACAGGTAAATAACATTTCGACGCATATGTCTTTTCTGGAAATGCTGGACGTGGTCAACGAGGATCTGGCAAAAAATGGAAAAGAGCCCATTGAATTCGACAACGACTGCCGGGAAGGCATCTGCGGCATGTGCGGTGCGGTGGTGAACGGCGTGGCCCACGGTCCTGAAAAGGCCATGACCTTATGCCAACTCCATATGCGGAAATTCAAAGACGGTGATACCATTGTTGTCGAACCCTGGCGGGCCAGGGCATTTCCCATTATAAAAGATCTGATCGTGGACCGCAGTGCTTTGGATAAAATTATCCAATCCGGCGGTTTCATATCGGTAAATGCCGGGGGAGCACCAGATGGGAACACCATCCCCATTCCCCAGGAAATCGCCGAAAAAGCCATGGACGCGGCAGCCTGCATCGGGTGCGGCGCATGTGTGGCCCAATGCCCCAATGCATCAGCCATGCTGTTCGTCGGTGCAAAAGTTTCGCAACTCGCACTGCTGCCCCAGGGGAAGCCGGAAGCAGCCAAAAGAGCACTGGCGATGCTGCGGCAAATGGATGCCTGCGGTTTCGGCAACTGCTCCAACGAAAGAGAGTGCGAGGCTGTATGTCCCAAGGAAATATCCATTACCCATATCGCACGACTGAATCGGGAGTATCTGAAAGCCGGCTTTTTTTCGGAACACAAATAATGTGGCGGCAGTGAATCAATTGCCATCCCGCCCTGCTGAAACGTTTCGGCGTGAGCCTGGAAAAAACAGGGCTCGCCCCCCTGACGGGGGAGGGCCGGGGTGGGGCTGAATCACGATAAACCTGATAAAATCACGCGTTACCGATACATTACAGCCGCGTCTGTTTTAACGTTACATTTTTCCTCAGGATATACGTTGCCGTTTTCTCGAACTGGGCGGTGACATCCGATACGTACAGATCGAAAACGCCGTTTTTTTCAAGTGTTGCATCGAGTTTTGGATGTTTTTGCAAATATTGCCGGACTTTTTCGGATACCGCCAGAGACGAATCGATGATATGGACCCGTTTCCCGATTTTTCGGGCGATAATTTTTTTTAAAATGGGATAATGGGTGCACCCCAAAATAAGGCCCGTGACCTGACGCACCTTTAGGGGGTGAAGGTATTTTTTAATGATCATCCGGGTTTCCGGTTTCTTTAACCACCCTTCCTCCACCAGTGGTACCAGGAGCGGACAGGGAATGGAATAAACCTTTGCATCCGGTCTTAATTCCCTGATCTTTTTTTCATAGATGCCGCTGTTAATGGTGGCCCGGGTCCCGATAACGCCGATCTTCATTTCCCGTGATACCGCAACCGCCATTTCAACGGCCGGTGTGATAACTTCGAAGATCGGCAAGTCAAATTGATGCATCACGCTCTGGGTTGCAATGCTTGATGCCGTGTTGCACGCCATGACGACCATTTTCGCCCCCTGCTTAATAAGAAATTCCGTGTCTTCCAGGGCGTATGTCTTGACGGTTTCAGGACTCTTGCTGCCGTAAGGTGTTCTGGCCGTATCACCGAAATATACGATATCATACTCAGGCAGACAGTCCATCAACGCCCGTGCAACGGTCAGCCCGCCGATACCGGAATCAAAAATACCGATCATTTAAATTCACCCTCTGTTAAACCCGATGAATTCGTAAAAAGCCGAATTTATCAAGTTTCAAGTGTTGCGTTTTAAGCCCTAAGATTAAAATATTTAATAAAACACCGGATACTTGAAACTTCCGTAAAAAATTGTTCCCCGATTTTTTATCAGACCTTCAAACGAAACATTCAAATCTGTTTGACGATCCATTCATTTTATTTTAACCTGTGCCCATCCGGAAATGACGGACACATAACCCGAATCGGTTCAGGTCCAAGCTCCGGCAGTATCTTTTTAATCGTCCTTAACACCTAAAGCCTGAAACTTAAACCTTTACAAAAAGGAGCCCCGGATGGAGCCTTTCCGCACAACCCCGTCCATGAGCCAGAAAATCTTTGACCTGGGATTGCCCGTGGAAACCGTTTCCCTTTACCTGTTGTGCTGCGGGCTGGCAGATGAAGGAAAAAAGATTTCCCTGGACACCATCACGGGTATCTGGAACGGCACCGAGCAGGAGTTAAAAGCCGGTTTGACCGATCTTGAAAAAAGAAACATCATCTGCAAAGCGATTGCGGATGATGGTGAATGTGATACCTACCGGCCCGTCGACCCCGAACAATGGCGTGTTTAATGATCCCCTCCCCGTTGAATTTCTTTCCGAACGCAATCGAGAATAACGGTGTCAGGCAAATCCATGCGCATACCCGGGCAGAAACCCGCCATAATCTGCCAGTTTTCAACATCGATTAAAACGGATTCTATAAACGGCCATGCCTTGCACATCTTCGGTTTAACCGGGTGAATCGTGCAAATTCCGTCCCAGAAAACGCAATATCCGTTATCCCCCACGGCGAGCACCAGCCTGGAGCCGGATACCTGGCAGTATTTCGTGGTAAATTGTTCCGCATCCACATGTATATAAGCGGCAATGGCATGGATGTCTTTTTGCGTCACATACGTCCCGCCGAAGCCTTTACAGCAGTCACCGCATTTTTTACAGCTAAACAGATCGGACGGTGAAACCGAACTAAACGGCATATCGTCCCTCCATGGCCCTTTTCAAGGTGACCTCATCCACATACTTTAAATCGCCGCCCATGGGAACGCCCGAAGCAATTCTCGTCACCTTGACCGGCAGATTTTTCAAATGTTCCGCAATATAAGCAGCGGTTGCTTCGCCTTCCACGCCGGTGCTTGTCGCCAGCACGACCTCTTCGACGCCCTCAGCGGAAATCCGGGCCAAAAGCTCTCGAAACCGGATATTTTCGGGCCCCACTCCGTCTATGGGTGACAAAACACCCTGGAGAATATGAAATTTCCCCCGATAGGCACCTGATTTCTCCACGGCCACCATATCTGCTGGTTGTTCCACCACGCATAAAAGAGCGGAATTTCTGGAGGTATCCCGGCAAATATGGCAAACGTCCTGGTCGCTTAAGCCGAAACATCTGGAACACAACCGGACCTTTTCCTTTACCTCCAGGATGCTTCCGGCCAACTGTTCCGCTTCCATTTTTGACGAACGAAGAATATGTAATGCCAGGCGTTCGGCCGTCTTTTTCCCGATTCCGGGCAGCCGGGAAATACGATCAATTAAATTTACGATAGGGGCGGGATAGTATTTCATGTTTTTTCGGTGCCTGTTGTCATGTTAGTGTTTCTGCCGCATCCTTTCTTCACTACATCAGCCCGGGGAGGTTTAACCCTCCGGTCAGCTTTCCCATTTCCGCGGCAACCATTTCCTGGGACTTGGAAAGGGCTTCATTGACGGCGGCGACCACCAGATCCTGTAACATTTCAACATCTTCCGGGTCCACCACCTCTTTTTCTATCTCAATTGAAACGATCTGCTGTTTTCCGTCTGCCACCACCTTCACCATTCCGCCGCCCGCACTGGCTTCAACGGTTCTCGATCCCAGCTCTTCCTGGAGTTTTATCATTTTCGCCTGCAGTTTCTGAGCCTGCTTCATCATATTCCCCATTTTTTTCATAATTAACCTCCTTTTAACAGAAAAAGCGCTATCGTGCACCGTCTCAAGGATCTTTCAGCAATTTTACATCAACAATATGACCGTTAAAAATGGCCAGTGCATCCGATACAAGGGGATGATTCAATGCTTCCTGTTTAAGATTTTTTTCAGTGTTGTTTTTTTCTCTCAGGGTGTTTTGTATTTTTTTTTCATGGATGATCAGCTTCATTTTCTTCCCGAAAAAGGCATCGCATATCTCTTGCAATATGGCCAGCGATTTTTCGCGTTTAACCATGCTGAAATTAAATTCATTGCCGTTCACTTCGATTTCGATGGTATCTCCGGTAATGCTGCTGACCGTAGAATCCGTCAAACTCGCTGCAAGGGCCGGAGACGCGTCTTTAATGCGGTCGAGCAACCGGTCCCATGTTTTTGCAGGATCATAAGGGGCCTTGTTTTGTCCACCCCCATCTGCCGGTTCCTGATCCGGACGCGCTGTGTTTTCAACAGGTGGTTGTCCGACGACGGTCCGTGCCTCCAATTTTGGTTCTTCCGGCTGCCGGGTCCCCGGCACATGTAATTCATTGGCCAACTGGTCGATCTTCTGAATTAAAACATCAATGGGCAGGGCCGGCTTGATTTGCAAAAGCTTGATGAAAACCAATTCCAGGGAAAGCTTTGGTTGATCCGAGTACCGAATGGCGGATTCCGCATTCATCAGGAAATCCAGGATCTGGTTTAAGTAGGTGACCGGGACCGTTTCAATCTGCCGCCGCATCCGATCGATTTCATGCTTTGGAAGATCCACAATTTTTTCCGCCTGCCTGGCCATCTTGATAAGGGTCATGTTCCTGAAATGGACCAGGATGTCTGAAAAGAGCTTTTTTACATCATGTCCCCTGTCATAGATCCGGTCCAGAATTTCTATGATCTGAGGGACATCCCCTTTAAATACGGCATCAGAAATGTCAAACAACTGTTTTTTATCAATGATCCCCAGAGCGTCAATCAGTTGATCATGGCTCATCTTGCCCTTAAAACAGGATATGACCTGGTCCAACAGACTCAATGCGTCACGCATGCTTCCACCGGCCTCACGAGCTACCGTGATGAGACTTTCCGCATCAATATCAAATCCTTCCTTCCGACACAGTTCCCCCAAATGGTTGGATATGGATTCGATGTCGATCCGTTTGAAATCGTGCCGCTGGCAACGAGACAAGATGGTCAAAGGAATTTTGTGTGGCTCGGTGGTGGCAAAAAGAAACATGATATGAGTCGGCGGTTCTTCCAGCGTCTTGAGCAGTGCATTAAATGCCGGAATACTGAGCATATGGACTTCATCGATGATATAGATCTTGTACCGGCTGTGAGAGGGCATGTACTTGATATTTTCCCGTAATTCCCGCACCTGGTCCACGCTGTTGTTGGATGCACCGTCTATTTCAAAGACATCCACGGCATTTCCACGGGTAATTTCCACACAGGACTGGCACGTATTGCACGGGGTTTTTGCCGGGCCTTGTTCGCAGTTCATGGCTTTTGCCAGAATTCTGGCCACGGTTGTCTTGCCGGTTCCCCTGGGGCCTGAGAACAATACCGCATGAGGCACCCGATCCATGGCAATGGCATTGGACAATGTCCGGGTAACGTGTATTTGACCCACTACCTCTTCAAAGGTCTGAGGGCGATATTTTCGGGCAAGCACAAGATACGACATGTTTATCTTTCGATTTTTACCATCAATTCACACGCAGCGCGCGGGGAAAAACACGGGACAGGCCGTCAAGCTGAATAGGATGGCGGAGAGAGAGGGATTCGAACCCTCGGTGCAGCTATAAACTACACACACGATTTCCAGTCGTGCACCTTCAGCCAACTCGGTCATCTCTCCACACGACTTTTGAAGCAACATTTTCCTAAATTGTCATCAGGGGTTAAACGCATATTCCCTGGTAGTGGCGGAGAGGGTGGGATTCGAACCCACGATCAACCACTTAATTACTTGATTTTACTTACTTTTTAATGCTTTTAAATTTTTATTCAGCATATATTCATCATCGTTTGTCGTTCCGTTCATCACGGATGGGTTTTAATGACATAAAACATTAAAGGAATCAAGGTAATTTTTATGACTCGTTATGCAGAAAACACATCAGTAAGCGTCGAAAAAAGCAAGGCCGAAATTGAAAAAATTTTACAAAGGTTGTCGGCAAAGGTGACGTGCATTAGCCCTGGCAATCAAGGCCAAGCTGGAAGCCGTTGAAACCGGCATAACAACATTTGAA
>CAYLRU010000023.1:0-46458 GCA_964386565.1 uncultured Desulfobacteraceae bacterium
ACACCTTGGGTCGCATGACTTTGAATAAAAAAACCGCCAGAGAAAGGACAACGCCTATGTAGATGCCTTTTTCAAGATGAGGGGCGAGCATGAGGGTTGCTACAAATGTAATGATGGAGATAAGACCGTCATACCATTGTGCCCGCCAGGCGTGGATAAAGCCGGAAACGTTGACCAGCCCGATTACCGCCATCATGATAACGGCGGCGAGTACCGCCTGGGGTAAATGATACAAAAGCGGTGTGAAAAACATCAGCGTAATGACGACAATCACGCTTGTAATAACGCTGGACATGCCGGTTAATGCGCCGGACTGAAGGTTTACCGCGCTTCTGGAAAAAGATCCGGAAACCGGGTAGCTTTTGCCGATGGAACCGATAATGTTGGCCAGTCCCTGTCCAATGAGTTCCTGGTTGGGATCGAGTCGCTGTCCTGTTTTCGCAGCCATGGCCTTGGCAATGGCGATGGCTTCCATGAATCCCAGGAGGGAGATGATAATGGCAAAGGGAAACAGTTTTAAAAAAATACCCAATTGAATCTTGGGAACGCTTAAAGCCGGGAGTCCCTTGGGAATAACACCGACAACATCACCCCCGCCATATATGGATAACGATTGAGTGTCAATCCCCTGGTTTCCGATTTTGATATGCCATATCCGGCCATCTGTTTTCGAGCCCTCGGCAAGTTCGTTTTCAAGACGGAGAAATGGCAATTCACCATCGGGTTTTTCGTTATAAAACTGGTAATCTCTCAGTTTTTTCCGGAAGATATGGGCCTTCTCTTTTGCCTCGGCCATTTCATATTCAATACGACGGATCTGGTGCTGAATTTCCATGATATCCAGCTTGCCTGCATGGGATGCATTGAGTTGTTCAAGCTGATTGAATAGCACGGTTCGCTTGTCCGCCAGGTTGTTCAATTGGCTGATCACCCCGTTGTAGGCATCTATCTGGTTCCGAACATCACTGTTGGCGATGTTGGAATATGGAATTTCTGCATTGTGTTCGAATCCCACGGCCCAGGAGATGACCGTGGTGACGATAACGGCCGCCAGAACATAGGGGATTCGCGGATTCAATCGTTTTAAACCGTACATGATGGCGATGGCCAGGCAACCGAGAATCAAAGTGGGCCAATGGGTGTAGACCATGGCGGATTTGACGACTCGGATGATGGTGCCATAATGATGAGGGGCCTTGTCCACATAAACGCCGAAAAGTTTGGACAGTTGGGATGAGGCAATAATAATCGCTGCTGCGTTGGTAAACCCATTGACCACGGGGTGGGACAGGAAATTAACGATCAGCCCCAGTCGTAATACGCCCAGCGCAAGCTGAAAAATGCCCACCGTTAAGGCCAATAGAATCGCATAGGAAATAAAGGCGTTGCTGCCAGCGGTGGCCAGGGGTTCGAGGGATGCAGCGGTCATCAGCGACACCACCGCCACCGGCCCCGTGGCCAGTTGGCGGCTTGAACCGAACAAAGAGGCAATCATGGGCGGCAGAAATGCCGCATAGAGACCGTAATAAGCCGGAAGTCCCGCCAGTTGGGCATATGCCATGGATTGGGGAATCAATACCAGTGCTACAGTCAGACCCGCCACAAAATCGATTTTGAACTTGGAAGCATCGTAGTCCTTAAACCAGGTGATGAATGGAAAAATTTTAGTCAGCATCTTCTCTCTTTCTCATGTTGCAACACGTTTAGTCGATGTTAAGAATCCTTCTGCATGCCGTCATAATTTCGGTAATCAACGTACTGACGTTATACAGGTTATACGTTTTAAGACGGACGATACCGTCCACCATGGAAAAAATGATCAGCGCCATTTTCCGGGTGGGCATGGGTCCGATGACACCGCTTGCTTGTCCGGCTAAAATCGCCCTTTCAAAAACATCCACCAGACATTCGTAAATCGCCTCCAGATAACTCCTGCATTCCGGGTTTTCAGCAGCGATCTGATAGGGAAAATGGCGATGGAGCAGCAGGAGTTGGCTCTCCATTTTTCCGGCAAGATAGAGATAGAAATATACGGAATTCTCGATGAGTTCGATACTGTTTTGAGCGGTCTTGTTTTTGATAAACTGGTCGAATTCCTTTAAAATCAACTCCTTGGTTCTTTCCAGAATGGCAATGAAAAGCGCCTCCTTGCTTTTAAAATGATAGAAAATCGTCCCTTCGGCAACACCTGAAATTTTGGAAATTTCCGCGATGGCGGTTTCCTTGAACCCCTTTTGGGAAAATAAAAATGTTGCCGTTTGAAGGATATCTTCTTTTTTACTCATATGCCGTTCCGTATAATTGATATAGATATTAAACTGAGCAATCAGTTTAACTGAGTGAGTGCTCAGTTAAATATATTTTTCACCCCGTAATGTCAACTGTTTTTTTGAATTCTGTAAAAAATTTCTGAAAGAAAGGATTGCCGATAAATCAATCAAAACTGAAAATGTATCGGTGATAGATATTTTAAATTTCAATTCAATTCGTGGGGTGTGACATCATGGTCATCGATTCCCCGGGATTGATCATACTATTATGGGAGAACCGGGATCCGTGTTTAAATCACCGTGTTGGTCAGGGTCCCCAGTTTTTCGATGGTCATTTCAACCCGGTCTCCGGGCTTTAAAAATACCGGCGGATTTCGTGTAAATCCCACGCCGCTGGGCGTCCCGGTGAGAATGACCGTACCCGGGAGAAGGGTGGTATCTTCGGAAAGATAGGATATCAGCTTCTTTGTAGAAAAAATCATATCAGACGTGTTGCTCTCCTGCATGATATGGCCGTTTAAAACGCACTTGATTTCAAGACCGTCCGGATTGGAAACTTCGTCCGGTGTCACCAGGGCCGGTCCCATGGGACAAAAGGTATCAAAACTTTTCCCCCGGACCCACTGCCGCGCACCTGCATTTGCCTGCCATGTTCTGGCGGAAACATCGTTTGCAACAGTATAGCCGGCAACATAAGCCAGGGCGTTTTCGACAGTAACATTTTTTGCCGCTTTCCCAATGACAACGGCCAATTCCACTTCAAAGTCCACCTGCAGGGGATTCCTGCAGGACGCCGGTAAGACAATGGGCGTTTGATGGCCGATGACCGACGCTGGATTTTTCATAAACAGAACCGGGTATTCGGGCAGTTTCATGCCGGTTTCCACCGCATGGGCCTTGTAGTTTATACCGATGCACAGAACCGCCGTCGGATTCAACGGTGAAAGCCATTGCTTGATATGGAGCCTTTCTTCCGTTTTTGTTAAATTTCCAAAGAGATCACCCGAAAGACGCGTTGCCGAATTGTTTTTCACATCCGTGCCATAACAAATCCGGTTATGATCATCAAGGAATCGTACAATACGCATAACAAAACCTCCTTTTCATTGAAGACGCCTTTTCTCCTGTATTACGGCAAACCACGGGGCAGATACGCGTGCTGCCTGTTGGGGTGAGTGTGTATTCTAAATAATAACGCCCGGAGAATCGATCCCCGGGCGTTTAAACCTTTTATCAGGTCCGGCCTTGCAGACTCTTAAAAAACCCTTGCACAGAGTTCACCCAACAGGCCGAGATTTTCACACACATGAATCCCGGCGGATTTCATGGCTTCGATTTTTGCCTGGCCGGTTCCGCTTTTGCCGTTGATGATGGCACCGGCGTGCCCCATGCGTCTTCCCGGAGGTGCGGTCAAGCCGGCGATAAAGCCTACAACGGGCTTGGTGACGTTGGCCTTGATGAAATCCGCAGCGTCTTCTTCGGCGTTTCCTCCGATTTCTCCCACCATCACGATGCCGGTGGTGGCATCATCTTTCTGGAAAGCATCCAGACAATCGATAAAATTGGTGCCGTTGACCGGGTCTCCGCCGATGCCGATGCAAGTGGTCTGGCCGATACCCTGTTGAGTCAACTGATGGACCACCTCATAGGTCAGCGTCCCGGAGCGGGAGACCACGCCGATGGGCCCGCCGGATTTGTGAATGGGGGCGGGCATGATCCCGATCTTGCATTCTCCCGGTGTAATAATACCCGGACAGTTGGGCCCGATGAGCCGGACGGGTGTGTTTTTAATATAATTTTTTACCTTCATCATGTCCATGACGGGAATTCCCTCGGTAATACAGACAATAAGATCCACACCGCCGTCTGCGGCTTCCATGATGGCATCCGCAGCAAAGGGGGGCGGTACGAAAATCATGGAACAGTTGGCGCCGGTTTCTTTTACCGCTTCGGATACACTGTTAAATACCGGGACATCATCCATTTTCTGCCCGCCTTTGCCCGGCGTGACACCTGCCACTACCTGCGTGCCATAGGCGACACACTGACGGGTGTGAAATTGTCCTTCCTTTCCGGTGATTCCCTGAACCAAAAGCTTTGTGTTTTTATCGACAAATATACTCACGGTCTTATCCTCACTTTTTCGGGTGTTCAATTGTGCTGGTTTACGATCTCGGAAACTTTTTGGGCCGCATCTTTTAAGTCAACGGCTGAAATCAGCTTGAGACCGGATTCGGCCAGTATTTTCCGTCCTTCTTCCACGTTGGTGCCTTCCATTCGGACCACCACGGGAACATTAAGCCCCACTGCCCTGGCTGCCTGGACCACGCCGGTGGCCAGAACGTCGCATCGTAAAATACCGCCGAAAATGTTAATCAGGATTCCCTTGACATTGGGATCGCTGAGGATGATTTTAAAACCGTTTTCAACCATTTCCGCATTTGCCCCGCCCCCGACGTCGAGGAAGTTGGCAGGCTCGGCACCGGCAAGCTTGATAATGTCCATGGTGGCCATGGCCAGTCCGGCACCGTTTACCATATTCCCCACGTTACCGTTGCCGCCCAGGTTGATATAATTCAAATTGTATTTGCTGGCTTCAACCTCCAGGGGATCTTCTTCATCCGTGTCCCGGTATTCCGCAACATCCTTGTGCCGATACAGGGCGTTGCTGTCGATATCCACTTTCGCGTCCAGGGCCAGGACATTGTCGTCGGCCGTCAATACCAGGGGATTGATCTCCACCAGGGAACAGTCATAATCCACGAACAGGTTATAAAGATTTTTCAAAAGGCCCTGGAAGGCCTTCATGCACTGAGCCGGAATATTCAGCCCGAAAGCCACCTGTCGCAAATGGTAGGCCTGTATTCCCAGCATGGGATCGATATAGACCTTGATGATTTTCTCCGGTGTTTCTTCAGCCACCGTTTCAATATCCATGCCGCCGGCTTCGCTGGCCATAATTACATTTTTGGCCGTTGCCCGGTCCGGCAGAATACTTAAGTAAAGTTCCTTAACGATATTCAGACCCTGCTCTACCAGTACCTTTCTCACCAGTCGTCCTTCAGGGCCGGTCTGGTGGGTCACCAGGGTCATGCCGATAATGTCATCGGCGATAGTACCGGTTTCTTCCAAGGATCCGGCCAGTTTAACGCCGCCGCCTTTTCCGCGACCGCCGGCGTGAATCTGGGCTTTTACCACCACGGGAAACCCCCCCAGTGTTTTGGCCACCTCTTTTGCTTCTTCCGGGTTAAAGGCAACCCCACCCCGGGGAACCGGAACATTATACTTTCTGAACAGCTCTTTTGCTTGATATTCATGGATCTTCATGATCCTCGCCTCCTTGATATCGTATGTTTTCTACCGTATATGAATCTCGTAAAATGGGGAATGCATACAAGGTTTCCGCCGGACGGAAACACAATGATGAATCCTGATTCTCTGATCACCCGATGACACAGAGAACGTCATTTTTTGCCACGGAATCCCCGCTTTCAAAATGGATGGCTTTAATGGTGCCGCTCACTGGTGCCGTGAGTGCATTTTCCATTTTCATCGCTTCCAGGATAAGGACCGTCTCGCCTTCAGTAACGCTGTCGCCTACCTTTTTGAGGAAGTTGATCACCATTCCGGGCATGGGTGCCGTCAATGGTGTTCCATCCACTGCGGCTGCAGGAGCAGCCTTGGGTGCCGGTTTGGCAGCGGGTTTGGAAGGTTGGGGTGCTGCCGGCGGTGCGGCAGGCTGGGTGGAAACAGGAGGCTTCGGTGCCGCCTGGGCCGGAGTAACAACAGGCGATCCGCCTACTTCATCCACCTGTACTTCAAAATATTCCTCGTCCACAAAAACATTAAACGTCCGGGTGTATTCGGATTTTTCAGGTGCTTCAGCCGGTTTTTCAATGAGAAGACCTGCCCTGGCTTTCTTGATCAGTTCTTCTTCCTTTTTGACCTGTTCCAGGGTTCGCGGTTTAACCTCATCAGGTGGTTCTTCCTTGCCGTATTTCCATTTCAGAAACTTCTTTCCGGTTACCGGATAAAGGGCGTATATGAGCTCATCATCAATGTCCGCGGCAAGCCCCTTTACCTCTTCCCGGGCTTTTGGAAGCTCCGGTTCCAATACTTCCGCCGGTCGGCAGGTAATGGGTTCTTCTCCCCGGGGATATCCTTTTAAGGCTTTTTTCTGGACTTCCGGATTGATGGGGACGGCGGTTTTGCCATAGAGACCGTAACAGAGATCCTTGACCTGGGCCGTAATCATCTTGTACCGTTCTTTATCATCATCGAAAAGGACGTTGTTCACCGTCTGGATCCCTACAATCTGGCTGGTGGGGGTCACCAAGGGAATTTGACCTAAATCTTTACGCACTCTGGGAAGTTCGGCATACACCTGGTCGATCTTGTCCAGGGCATCCATCTCCCTTAACTGGTTCACCAGGTTGGACAGCATGCCGCCCGGCGTCTGATGAAGGAGTACGTTGATATCGATAATGGAAACCCTTGTATCGTCCAGCAGGTGCTTGTATTTGGGCATGACCTCTTTTTCAAGGACTTCGTTGATTTTTGCCAGAAGCTTGATGTCGAATCCCGTATCCCGGTTAGTGCCCAGAAGGGCCATGACCAGGGGTTCGATGGCGGCATGAGAGGTTCGATACGCATAGGGCGTCATACAGGTATCGATAATATCCACACCGGCTTCAATAGCCTTCAGATGGCTCATGGGTGACATGCCGGAAGTAAAATGGCTGTGCAAGTGTATCGGCGCGGTGACGTTTTCTTTTAACGCCTTGACAATGGCATATGCGTCATACGGAGCGATCAGGCCGGCCATATCCTTGATGCAGATGCTGTCCGCACCCATGGCTTCAAGATCTTTTGCCTTTTGGACGTAGTAATCGATATTGTATACCTCTCCGCCCATTCTCGGTTCGGTCAGGGTATAGCAGATACAGCCCTGAAAATGCTTACCGCATTTTTTGATCACGGGAACAACGGTTTCGAAATTTCGATAATCGTTCAAGGCGTCAAAGGTCCTGAAAATATCCATGCCGTTTGCCACCGCCCTCTCCACGAAGGCTTCGGCCACGTCGTCGGCATAGTTTCTATAACCGACTAAGTTCTGGGCCCGCAGCAGCATTGAAAAAGGCGTCTTTTTGATATACCGCTTCAGGGTTCGGATTCTCTCCCATGGATCTTCGTTTAAAAACCGGTGCATGGTGTCAAATGTAGCCCCACCCCAGGTTTCCACGGCCCAGAAGCCTACTTCGTCCATCATTTCCGCTATCGGAATCATGTCTTCCGTCCGACCGCGGGTTGCAAACAGGGACTGGTGACCGTCGCGGAGGGTAAGATCCTCTATTTTTACCGGGTTCTCCGCCTTGGGTCGATCCGGACCGTATTCCACGGTCGTTATCTTAACTTGGTTGTGATCACTCATGTTAAAGTTCTCCTATATATTTATTAGATCTTTTGCGTTCAGTCGTATTGCCGGTGCAATCTATCTCAAACAAGCGCCGTGAAAAGATTTGATCTGCATCAGGTTTCGCATCTGCATTTGAGACTGACGGCCGGAGATTCCCCATAAGCCGGAAAAACCTGCCCTTTGTACAGGGGATGCCTGAATCCCGGCAGCCTGTTGGTCCGCCTGAATCTCTTCCTCCGACTTTATGTACTGTATAACGGCAGAGATGGCTGCCGTCCGTTTTCTCTTGTTATCCATTTTATCTCCGTCAGGATTATTGTTGGCGATATATTTCTACAAGGGAATATTGCCGTGTTTTTTCGGCGGCCTGGTTTCACGTTTGCTGCACATGATTTCCAGCGCGTCGATTAAATGGGATCTTGTTTCGCTGGGAACGATTACGGCATCAGCATATCCCCTGGCTGCAGCGCAATACGGATTGGAAAACAATTCCTCATATTCCGCGATTTTTTCCTTGCGTTTTTCAGCCGGATCTTCGGCAGCCTTGATTTCCTTTGCATGAATCACGTTAGCTGCGCCGGCGGCGCCCATAACCGCGATTTCCGCGCAAGGCCATGCAAAAACAAAGTCCGTACCCAGGTCCTTTCCACTCATGGCCAGATATGCTCCGCCGTAGTCCTTTCGGGTTACCAGAAGAAGCTTGGGAACGGTGGCTTCGGAATAAACCCACAGCAGTTTTGCGCCGTGGCGGATAATGCCGCCCCATTCCTGATGGGTTCCAGGCAGATAGCCGGGCACATCGGCGATGGTGAGAATGGGAATGTTGAATGCATCGCAAAATCGGATAAACCGACTGGCCTTATCCGAGGCGTCGATATCCAGGCTTCCGGCCATAAACGCGGGCTGATTGGCAATGATACCGATGCTGCGGCCGTTCAAACGTGCGAAACAGACGATGATATTTTGGGCAAAATACTGATGCGGTTCGAAAAACTCACCGTTATCCACGATGGAAGCAATGACCTTTTTCATGTCATAGGCCTGATTGGGGCTGTCCGGGACAATCGTATTCAGAGCCGGGTCAGTTCTCCTTGGATCGTCGCCGGTTTTGATGATCGGCGGATCTTCCATGTTATTGGAGGGAAGATATGACAGCAACTTTTTAATCTGATCCAGGGCATCTTCATCGTTTTCACAGGCAAACTGGGCAACACCGCTTTTTTCGTTATGGGCCATTGCCCCGCCGAGATCTTCAAAAGAAACTTCCTCGCCGGTTACGGATTTGATTACAGCCGGACCGGTAATGAACATATAGCTTGTATTTTTTACCATGAAGATAAAATCGGTCATGGCCGGTGAATAAACCGCGCCCCCTGCTGTGGGCCCCATGATGGCCGATATCTGCGGTATGACACCGGAAGCTGCGGAATTCCGGAAAAATATCTGGCCGTATCCGGATAAGGCATCCACGCCTTCCTGAATCCGGGCGCCGCCGGAGTCGTTTAACCCCACAAACGGGGCCCCGGCCTTCATGGCCAGGTCCATCACCTTGCAAATCTTTTTGGCGTGCATTTCACCCAGGCTTCCGGCACGCGCAGTAAAATCCTGGGAAAAAGCAAACACCGGCCTCCCATCCACCAGGCCATATCCAGTGATAACACCGTCCGCCGGAATTTCAACATTTTCCATGCCGAAATTCGTGCAGCGATGGGTTACAAATTTGTCAAGTTCCCGGAACGTCCCCGGATCAAACAAGTAATCCAATCGTTCACGGGCGTTCAGCTTTCCTGCTTTTTTTTGTTTTGCCAGGGCTTTTTCCCCGCCCATCTGCAAGAGTTTTTCTTCCCGCTTAACCAGATCTTTGATTTTATCTTCGATAATGCCCATTTTTAAACATCCTTTCGTTTTTCCGAATATGGATTAGGTTCTAAAAATCATACGCATGGTTTATATTTAAAACCCTGAAAAAAAACCCCATATGCTTAAGCCGTATAAATTTTAAGCGCCTTGCCTAATTTACATCGGCCGGCTGTCGTCAAATAAAGACAATAATTCCATTGCCGCCGCTGTTGGCGCCATATTTCCCGTTTCAACGGCACCGATCATTTTGGAAAGCTTGTTTTTTATCCGTTCATCCTGTTTAAACCGGATTAAAAGGCCTTCCTCAAGAATCGTCCACATCCAGTCGAGAGCCTGTTTTTTTCGCTTGATGTCAAGCTCGCCGCTTGCCGTTAATCTTTTCCGGTGATCAATTACCGTATCCCAGATCCGGTCAATACCGGTCATGGTCAGGGCGCTGCACACCAGCACCGGCGGTGTCCAGCTTTTCGATGCGGGGTTGAGAAAATGAAGGGCATTTTCATACTGAACCCGCGCCCGTTCGGCTTTTTCGATGTTGTCGCCGTCGGCTTTGTTCACGGCAACGGCATCGGCCAGTTCCAGAACCCCCTTTTTGATCCCCTGAAGCTCGTCACCGGCACCCGCAAGCATCAGCACCAGGAAAAAATCAACCATGGATGCTACGGTGGTTTCGGATTGTCCGACCCCCACGGTTTCGACGATAATCACGTCAAATCCAAAGGCTTCGCAGATGAGCATGGTTTCCCGGGTTTTCCGGGCAACACCGCCCAATGTCCCTCCGGAAGGAGAAGGTCGGATAAACGCCCTTTCCTCCACGGATAATTTTTCCATCCGCGTTTTATCGGCCAAAATACTTCCACCGCTTCGTTTACTGCTTGGATCCACCGCTAAAACCGCCACATTGTATTGTTTCTGCGTCAGAAAAGTTCCCAGGCTTTCGATAAAGGTACTTTTCCCCACGCCCGGAACACCGGTAATTCCCAACCGAACCGCCTTACCCGTATGGCTAAGCAGTTTGTCAATGATCGTTCTCGCCAGTTCCTGGTGGTCGTAAAGCGAACTTTCCACCAGCGTAATGGTCTTGGCGAGAATTCGTTTATCCCCGGTCAGGATTCCCTGAATATAATAATCCGGATCTCTGGAGAGCATTGCCCTTATCCCAGAACGTTAAGCACTTTATTGGCGGATTCGATCACCGATGTCCCCGGGCCGAATATGCCGACCACACCGGCATCGGTGAGGAACTGATAGTCCTTGGGCGGAATAACGCCGCCGACAACCACCTTTATCTCTTCTCCACCGGCTTTCTTCAGCTCGCTGATCAGTTCGGGAACCAGTGCCTTGTGACCGGCTGCCAAGCTGGAGGCACCAACGACATGAACGTCGTTTTCAACGGCCATTTTGGCCACTTCTTCCGGTGTTTGAAACATGGGCCCGATATCCACGTCAAGTCCAAGATCCGCAAAAGCAGTGGCAATGACTTTTACCCCGCGATCATGTCCGTCCTGTCCCATCTTGGCCAGGAGAATCCGCGGGCGCCTGCCGTTTTTGGCCTCGAAGTCATCGCATCTTTTTCGGATGGATTGAATGATTTCACTATCGCCGTATTCGGATGCATAGGCCCCTGAAATGCACTGGGTCGTGGCCACATACCGTCCGAAAACCTTTTCCATGGCATCAGAAATTTCACCCACCGTGGCCCGTGCCCGGGTGGCGACAATAGCGGCTTCCAGCAGATTCCCGCCAGCTTCCGCCGCCTTGGTGACGGCTTCCAGGGCCTGCTTCGTGGCTGCTCCGTCGCGTTTTTCACGAATTTCCTTTAACCGGGCAATCTGTTCGTCACGCACGCTTCCCGGAACTTCAAGAATCTCCAGATCCAGATCTTCCTCAATGGTGTATTTGTTAACACCGACAATGACATCCAGACCTTGGTCGATCCGGGCCTGTTTACGGGCTGCGGCTTCCTCAATTCTCATTTTCGGCATGCCGGACTCGATGGCCTTGGCCATACCGCCCAGCTTGTCGACTTCATCGATGACTTTCCGGGCTTCTTCAATAATACCGTTGGTCAGAGCCTCCACGTAATATGACCCGCCCAGGGGGTCCACCACATGGCACACCTGGGATTCTTCCTGTATGATGATCTGGGTATTTCTGGCGATTCGGGCGGAAAAATCCGTGGGCAGACCGATGGCCTCGTCAAAGGAGTTGGTATGCAGTGACTGGGTGCCGCCCAGTACCGCGGACATGGCTTCCAGGGTGGTCCTGATAATATTGTTGTACGGATCCTGTTCCGTCAGGCTCCATCCCGAGGTCTGGCAATGGGTCCGCAAAATCGTGGACTTCGGGTTCTTGGGATTGAATTCGCTGACGATTTCATGCCACAGGAATCGCGCGGCCCTCAACATGGCGATATCCATGAAAAAGTTCATCCCGATGCCGAAAAAGAAAGACAGCCTGGGGGCGAATACGTCGATATCCATGCCGGAGGCCAACGCAGCCTTGATGTATTCCTTGCCGTCGGCAAGGGTAAATGCGGTCTGCAGAACGGAATCCGCCCCAGCTTCCATCATATGATACCCGCTGATACTCACCGTGTTGAACTTCGGCATATTCTGGGAGCAATAAGCGATAATATCGGAAACGATCCGCATGGACGGTTCCGGGGGATAGATATAGGTGTTTCGGGTTAAATATTCTTTTAAGATATCATTCTGGATGGTTCCGGTGAGTTGTTCATGCTTGACACCCTGTTCCTCTGCAGCGACGATATATCCGGCCATGATGGGAATAACCGCACCGTTCATGGTCATGGAAACCGACATTTTATCCAGAGGAATCTGGTCGAACAGGATTTTCATGTCCTCCACGGAATCCACCGCAACACCGGCCTTTCCGATATCGCCGGCCACCCTGGGATGATCGGAATCATATCCTCTGTGGGTGGCCAGGTCAAAAGCCACGCTAAGGCCTTTCTGACCGGCGGCCAGATTTCTCCGGTAAAACGCATTGGACTCCCGGGCAGTTGAAAAACCGGCGTACTGGCGGATGGTCCAGGGTCTTCCGGCATACATGGTGGCTTTGGGACCCCGAACATAAGGCGCCATGCCGGGCAGGGTGTTGACACTCGGCAACCCTTCAGTATCTTCCGCCGTATAAAGGGGTTTGACCCTGATTCCCTCGGGTGTTTCCCAGTCCAGGGATTCAAGGGGTTTTCCCCTGAGTTCCTTTGTTGCAAGATCAATCCATTTTTGTTTTTCAGGATGTTCTGACATGGTAAAACTCCTCGTAATTTTTTTTAATCAATGGGTTCGATCATGTAAATAAGTTATACTTACCAAAAAATAGTTCATACGTGAGATCTGAAATCATGTCAAGATGATTTGTTCATAATCCACGATAAAATTGCATCAATCGCGCTGGCACAATTCCACCAATACGCCGTTGGTGGCTTTGGGATGCAGAAAAGCGATTTTTGCGCCGCCGGCGCCGATTCTCGGTTCCTGGTCAATGAGCTGAATACCTTTGTCCTTCAGTTCGTGTAGTGCTTCTTCGATGTTTTCAACGGCAAAGGCAATATGCTGGATACCCTGACCCTTTTTTTCAATGAACTTTGCCACCGGACCGTCAGGCGTAGTGGATTCCAGCAGTTCGACCTCGCTCTCGCCCACAGGCAAAAACGCCGTGGTGGTTTTCTGCGCTTCAACCGTTTCCGTATCCGTCAGGGTCAGCCCCAAAACATCAGTCCAAAAATTTTTTCCCTCATCAATACTGTTAACGGCAATTCCCAGATGGTCAATTTTCAAAACTTTCATATTCTCTTCTCCTTTTCTTTTTCTTTAGTGTATTTTTTTAATAATTTTTTATTTTTTCCATTACACGTTTAAATCCCGGAAGGGCGTTGACGATGGTTTTGTCGTCCACGCAAAAAGAAATTCTGAAATATCCGGGACAGCCAAACCCGGCACCGGGCACTACAAGGATCAATTCTTCCTTAAGTCGTTCAATAAATTCCACTTCTTCAATGGGGGATTTGGGAAAAAGATAAAAAGCCCCTTTGGGCATGACAAATTCATATCCGAAATTTTTCAGCCCGTCGCACAACAGGCTCCTTTTCCTTGCATATTCCGATATGTCCACCGTTTCACCCTGCAGCTCGGCCACAACCCGCTGCATGAGGGCCGGTGCGTTGACAAAACCGAGGATTCGGTTGGCAAGAGCCATGCCGTTGAGCAGGTCGTCTTTATAGACCGCCGCAGGATTTACAACGGCAAAGCCGATCCGCTCGCCGGGCAGGGAAATATCCTTGGAATACGACGTTGCAATAATGCTGTTTTCATAGCAGGCAAATATTCCGGGGACATCAACGCCGTCATATACGATTTTTCGATACGGCTCATCAGATATCAGGTATATGGTCCTGTTAAAGACGTTCCCCTTTTCCTGCAAAAGTCGCCCCAGGGCAACCAGGCTTTCCCTGGAATAAATCTGACCGGTGGGATTGTTCGGGGAATTGATGATCAAGGCCTTTGTTTTTTCATTGACGGCAGTTGAGATCGCCTCAATATCCAATGTAAAGTCCGGATTCGTGGACACGGTTTTGAACACACCGCCATGGTTATCCGTATAAAATCCGTATTCCACAAAATACGGCGCCGGTGAAATCACCTCATCCCCCGGATCCAGTATGGTTTTCAAAATGATATTCATTGCCCCGGCCGCACCGCAGGTCATGATCACATCATTTTCTGCGACGGTTGTCTGTTGCTCCACGGACAAATAGTCAGCTACTTTTTTGCGAACCCGGGAATAACCGGTATTGGGCATGTAACCGTGATCTGCGGGTGTTGAGGTGTCCACCACTTTTTTCAAGACATTTTTGAACTTTTCCGGCGGTGCCACATTGGGGTTGCCAAGGGAAAAATCGAAAACATTTTCAGCACCGTGCAGTTCTTTTAAACGGGCGCCCTCCTCGAACATCTTGCGTATCCAGGAAGAACGGGA
The DNA here is from genome assembly GCA_964386565.1 of uncultured Desulfobacteraceae bacterium. Taxonomy (GTDB): domain Bacteria; phylum Desulfobacterota; class Desulfobacteria; order Desulfobacterales; family UBA5616; genus CAYLRU01. The sequence goes on from CAYLRU010000023.1 coordinate 14,551, forward strand.
AATAAAATCCTCAATTTTTTTTGCAATGGTCATGGACTCTCTTCTCCGTGGTGCATTCGTGATGAACCGGAAAAAGTTTTGCTTCTAAACGGATTCGACGGTTGTAACACCCGGTACATCCTGTTTCAGCAGTCTTTCGATACCGTTTTTCAGGGTCATTTGACTCATGGGGCAGCCGGAACAGGCACCTTGAAGCCGCACTTTCACCTTACCGTTTTCCTCGACATCGACCAGTTCCACGTCTCCGCCGTCCGCCTGAAGCATGGGCCGGATTTTTTTCAAGGCCTCGACGATTTGTTCTCTCATGGGACACTCCTTTTGTCTTGTTTGGTTAAATTTCGAAACTTAGTCCTTAGTCCTTTGCCGTTAGTCCTCAATTCCCATCAGACTGCCTTTTGTTATAAAAATCCTTTTTAAATTCGTCAAATTGATTTTTTTCGATGGCTTCTCTGATGTTTTCCATAAGACGGATATAATAAGATAAATTATGGATCGTGTTCAACCGATATGCCAATAGCTCCCTGGCCATGTACAAGTGGCGTATGTAGGCCCTTGAATAGTTGCTGCAGGTGTAGCAACCACAGCTCGAATCAATGGGATTTGTATCTGTTTTAAACCGGGCGTTGCAGATGTTAATAACGCCGTCTTCAGTAAAAAGTTGTCCGTTTCTGGCGTTTCGGGTGGGAAGTACGCAGTCGAACATATCCGCACCCAGGTCTACCAGATTCACCAGATCTTCAGGTGTTCCCATGCCCATTACGTACCTGGGTTTGGTGTCCGACAGGACCGACAGGGTCTCATCGGCCATTTCAAGCATGAGGTCCTTGGGCTCTCCCACGCTCAACCCGCCCACGGCGTATCCCTCAAAACCGATTTCCCGCAACTGCTCGGCGGACTGTTTGCGAAGGTCCTTATACATACCCCCCTGGACAATGCCGAAAAGCGCATTATGATTTTCAACATGTTTTTCCCAATATCCTTTGCATCGTTCACCCCACCGGGTGGTCAGTTCGAGAGCCTTTTTTGTATCTTCGTAATCCGATGGATATTGAATGCACTGATCCAGGCACATGATGATATCCGAGTTTAGGCACAACTGGATTTCAACGGATTTCTCCGGTGTAAGCAAATGGGACGATCCATCGATATGGGATTGGAATGTCACGCCCTCCTCGGTAATCTTTGAAAGTCTGGCCAGTGAAAAGACCTGGAACCCCCCGCTGTCGGTTAAAATCAGCCTGCCCCAGTTCATGAAGCGATGAAGACCGGAAAACTGTTGTATGACGTCGCACCCCGGCCTCAGATACAGGTGGTAGGTATTGGAAAGAATGATCTGCGCACCCATGTCCAAAAGGTCCTCCGGTGTCAGGGATTTCACCGTGGCAAGGGTTCCCACCGGCATGAAAACCGGTGTTTGAACGGATCCGCGGGATGTCTCCAGGATCCCTGTTCTTGCCCGCGAATCAATGGTATGGGATGTAACCGTAAAATTCATAAAAATCACTGAATGTTTAAACAATAAACATGGCGTCGCCGTAGCTGTAAAACCGGTACTTTTTCTTTATTGCCTCCTGGTATGCGGCAAAAATCCGTTCTTTTCCCGCAAAAGCAGAAACCAGCATCAGCAGCGTTGATTTCGGCAGATGATAATTGGTAATCATGGCGTCCACCACGCGATACCGGTAACCCGGATATATAAAAAGATCGCATTGCCCGCTGCCCGGATGCAACTTCCCCGTGGCATCGGATGCATATTCCAGGGTCCGGACACTGGTCGTTCCCACGGCGATCACCCTGCCGCCGCTTGATTTTACGAGATTGACCGTATCGGCCGCCGCACCTGAAACGCCATACCATTCCGAATGAATACGATGATTCCTGATGTCCTTTGCCCTTACGGGTAAAAATGTTCCATACCCTACATGCAACGTAATTTCAACAATCTTAACACCTTTGGCCCTCAATTTTGCCAACAGGGACTCAGAGAAATGGAGCCCTGCCGTGGGCGCGGCAACAGCACCTTTTTGGGAGGCGTACACGGTTTGATAAGAAGCGGCATCATTATACCGGTCATGGGGTGCGTCTCGCTTGATATAGGGCGGCAGCGGAATATGGCCGATTTGATAGAGGGTATGTGAAAAGTCCTTTTGCGCTGAAAAGCGTACCCGAAAGATGCCGTCTTTAAAATCTTTTACGGTCGCTGTCATCCCCTGATCAAAATGAATCGAGGTTCCGGGCCTGGGCCGCTTCGATGCTTTGATCAGGCAGTCGCATTCAAAGGTATGGCGGCTTGTTTGAAATGCCAATCCCTCTGCAAAGCCCAGCACCAGGACTTCGATTCTTCCGCCGGTTTCTTTTTCTCCGAAAAGACGCGCGGGAACCACCTCGGTGTTGTTCACCACGAGTACATCTTTTGAATGGATAAACCCCTCGATCTCAAAAAACCGGTGGTGGGAAATCTCCCCGCTATATCGGCGCAGATAAAGGAGCCGGGAATCATCCCGTTTGTCTTCCGGATACTGGGCGATCAGGCCTTCCGGCAGCTCATAATTGTAATCTTCTATTGAAAACAAAATGCTACTATCTTCTTCCCAGGTAGATTAGGAAAAGTCCCAGGCCCATCAGCATGAAGCCGAATCGCCGAAGGGAGTCTTCGGGCAATTCCAATACTTTCCGAATCCAGAATTTCATTTTCCCCGGAACCAGGAAATAGGCAACGCCTTCGATAATCATGGTCATGCCGATCACGCACAGGAAAAAATCCATAGCCGTATACCTTTTGTCGAACCCTAATTGAGCAAAAATCGATATAAAATAACGGAATTCATATCTCAACAACTACGGGTAGAGATATGAAACCTCAGCGCATTCAACAAAATACGAACCAAAATGAAAATATCATGGCTGTTGTTGGTTTCAGGGTTAAAGTTTTAACGGCTTTTAATAGCCATACGGGTTGTTTTTGTCAAATAAAAGCCGTTGCATTGAATATCCCCGAATCTTCGTGTTGAATTTTGAGGATAAAAATGGCATGTTGAAGAAGAGTGGACAGTGGAAGGGGCCTGTTCGTAATTTATCAGACCATTATGATATTTGGCTTATTATATTAAAGGAATAAAAGGTGGGTTGGAGAAATGGATTTTGAACCTGTAATTGGGCTGGAAGTGCACGCACAACTGAAAACCAGGACAAAAATATTTTGCAGTTGTTCAACGGCCTTTGGTGCTCCCCCCAATACCCATGTCTGCCCGGTTTGCCTTGGAATGCCGGGGGTTTTGCCGGTGCTGAATAAAAAAGTCGTGGAGTTTGCCGTCCGAATGGCCATTGCAACGCACTGCAAAGTAGCCGGGGAAAGCCGGTGGGCTAGAAAAAACTATTTTTATCCGGATCTTCCAAAGGGATACCAGATATCCCAATATGAGCTTCCCATCGCGGAACACGGGTATATTGATATCGAGGAAAACGGCAGACCTCAACGGATCGGCATCACCCGAATTCACATGGAGGAAGATGCGGGAAAACTCTCCCATGATCCTGATCGGACCTGCAGCATGGTGGACTTTAACCGAACCGGGGTTCCCCTGATTGAAATCGTCAGTGATCCGGACATCCGGTCCCCGGAAGCAGCCGGCGCCTATTTAAGAAAGCTTCGTGCCATTTTGCGTTACCTGGAAATCTGCGACGGCAATATGGAAGAAGGAAGTTTCCGTTGTGACGCCAACGTATCCATTCGACCCAAAGGGCAAAGCACTTTCGGTACCCGAACGGAAATCAAGAACTTAAACTCGTTTAAACATGTGGAAAAAGCCCTCTTTTACGAGATAGAACGACAAAAGGAAATACTGATGGACGGGGGTAAAATCACTCAGGAAACCCGCCTGTGGGACCCGGACAAAAATCGAACCGACTCCATGCGGAGCAAGGAAGAGGCCCATGACTATCGCTATTTTCCGGACCCGGATCTATTGCCGCTGGTAATATCGGATTCGTGGATTACAGAAATAACAAAAGCGCTTCCCGAACTTCCTGATGAAAAGAAGGCCAGGTTTGAATCCGAATACGGACTTCCGGCATATGATGCAAACCTGTTGACGTCGGCAAAAGAACTTGCCGATTATTTTGAAGACTGTGTACGGTATTTCCCCGATGCAAAGCAGGTCAGCAACTGGATCATGGGATCACTTCTGGGTCTTTTGAACGCCCGGGGGAAAGATATTGACGCCTCTCCGATTTCAGCGCAGAATCTGGCGGAACTACTGGCTTTGATTAAAGAGGATGTCATCAGCGGTAAAATCGCAAAAACCGTATTTGACGAAATGGCCGAAACAGGTAAAGCACCGCGCACTATTGTCGAGGAAAAGGGTCTGGTTCAGGTGTCGGATGTATCCGCCATAGCGGGCGTCATTGATGAAGTGATCGCTGAAAATCCGGCACAGGTGGAACAATACCGACAGGGCAAAACAAAGGTGATGGGCTATTTCGTGGGCCAGGTCATGCAAAAAACAAGGGGAAAGGCCAATCCCAAAATCGTGAACCGGGTATTGAAGGAAAAGCTTGACCAATAGATTGAGATTACACGTTCTAAAGATTTAAAGGGTAGAGCAAATCCACTCTCTTATGGCAAAAAAGAAAACGTCCCTGCCCCGAGATAATTTCAGGACATAAAAAAAGCCCGCTTTCTAAGCGGGCTTTTTTTATGCGCATATTCCTTTATGGTTAGAAATCAAGAGAAAGTTTGTGCAAAAACCTCAAGGCATCGATGTCATCCAAGTCGACTCCGCCGATTTCCGCGTCGATTTTTGCAAAAGCCACGGCCGCCGTATAGGTCAGCATGTCGGTAATTTTGTAATCAGCCGTTAGGTTGAGTTCGTAGGCATTGGCATCGACATCCACTCCGCCAAAACCGGTTGTAAGGTCGTCACTGGAGGCGAAATAGGTTAAGGACGGCATAATACTGATTTTATTATTGATGGCCACTTTCGCGTAAACCTGGGCGAGAGTTAAGCCGGAAAGGCCTCCGTAGAAATTCGGATTCAGGTTTACATTGCCCATTCCACCCCCATTTATCAAATAGGGAGCAGCTTCATCCAGCAGGATGGTGACGTCAAAATCATCTCCCATATCAAAGCCTTCACCAGCGTCATCATCATAGCTGCTATAGGCAAAGATAAGGCCGATCTTATTGGCGTCCAGGTTTGCCCACACGTTGGCGTAAAAACCGTAAACATTGGCGTCATCCACGGGAACACCGCCAATCATATAACCGGAATAGTCAACATTCTGGTAGGAAAATTCACCTTCAAAGGCCAGGATATCTTTTCCGCCGCTCACCGCAAGGGTGAAAGTGGTTGTTTTTCTGCCGTCATTGTCCTGGTCCCGTACAAGGTTGCTGTCGACGGCATAGACGATCTGGGGCATGACATTTACACAACCGATGGTGGTTTTAAGACCGAGGCCGTATTGATCGGAATCGTCGTCTTCCTGATCGTCAGTGATCAGATCGTAACCATTTTCCCGGTCTTTCTGAATGAAACCGACAAGGGTGCCCACGGGGGTTTCATGAGTACCCTGAATCCGATAGTTGCCGGCGAGGTTGTCCCCGAACCGGGTTCCCCACGTATCCGAATCCATCAACCCCACTTCCAGCTTGGTGCCGTTTGAAAAAATATGGGTTAAAAAACCTCTTTCAACCGCGATGTTGTTGTCGTCCCGGTTTCTGTCCAGGTCAATGTCCACTTCCCGTGGTGTTCCGTTGGCCCAGATGTTGTCAAGCATGTTGAACCGCGTGGTCACAAACGTGTTTTCGGAAGCGATAAGCTTGAGCCAGAGTTCGATTTCCATTTCATAGTCAGACCAGGTAACAACATCATTGGGGACTAAAAAATAGTTGTCGTAATAATTCCCCTCCACCTCCATGTTTCCCCAGACTTCTACGTTGGACCCGGCAAAAGCTGATCCGGCGGCAAAAAGCAAGACACATAAAACAACAATAAGTTTCTTCATCCTATCTCCTCCTCTTTAATTTGAAAAATTCCCTCTTTTTTATAAAACGAAACCAAGTTTGCCTTACCTGTATATAAATATGAACTTTACCTGTACCAGTCCGCTTTTGTAATGTCAAGTTTTTTATCGATATATTTAATTTGTTGCAGTCGTTTTGATGTTCGTGCCGGTATTGATAAAGAAATCTCAATGGGTTTTCCATACAACACAGATGCCATTGACCTGTTGACACAGACCGAAGTTTACGGCAAAGTAATTACGAAAATGGCCAAAAGCAACCCGGACATCTATTCCACCATCAGATACCCGGAAGATTTTTATGCCCGTTATGGCATCGATAGAATCGATAAAAAACTGTAAAAAAAGATTCTCGAATAAATTTTTCCCTGTATTTGTCAACCAATGCGAATTCTTCACCAGTCCAAGGCAGATTCGATATTGGTGTCCCGGCAATAACGGATTGCCGGCAAACGGCACAAGCACACGAAAGGGTTTCGGCAGGAAAGCCGGAAGCTGAGTTTCAGGGGTTTGGATTCTTTAAGTTTCATCCATTGATCACTATCTTGCAACCGGACAGATTCTGTCCCGAAAGGAGGGTCTTAAAATGGAAGCTTTTCAGAAAGAATATGATATCGTCGTTGTAGGCTCCGGCCCGGGAGGCGCCACCGTTGCCAGAGAATTATCCAAAAACGGCAAAAAGGTTCTTATCCTGGAGTGGGGAAGCAATGCACCCATAAAAGGTACGTTTCTTCAATCGATAAAAATGATCGGCATACCGGGAAAAAGCGTTCTTTTCACCAACAAAAAGATGCATGTCCTGTTAAGGGGCATCACCACAGGCGGCAGCTCGGTTTTTTATTGCGGTACAGCCTTTGATCCTCCCTTTGACATGCTGGAATCCCACGGTATTGACATTCGGAATGAAATAGAAGAACTAAAAAATGAAATTCCCATCAAACCCCTGTCGGATGAACTCATGGGGCCCATGGCAAACAAAATTTCCGCAAGCGCCCTGGATCTTGGTTATGACTGGAAAAAGATCAACAAGTTTATTTTCCAGGACAAGTGTAAAACCGGCTGCTGGCGGTGTGCTTACGGGTGCCCCTACGATGCCAAATGGAATGCCCGGAACTTTGTTGACGAAGCGGTAAAAAACGGTGCAACCCTGGTCAACGGCGCCAAAATTAAAGCGGTGCTGACGGACGGAAAAAGGGCCACGGGAGTTGAGTTAAAAAAGGGCGGTCGGAAACACCGTGTGGAAGCGCCGACAGTTGTTCTTTCGGCGGGTGGAATCGGGTCGGCTGAAATTTTAAGGCGCAGTGGTCTGGATAAGGCCGGATATGATTTCTTTGTCGATCCGCTGATTCTGGTGACTGGCAGGGTGAAGGATATTAAGGAAGGAAAAGAACTCCAGATGCAGGCGGGGATGCATGTGAAAGATGAATACGTGATGACCGATCTGGCTTTACCTAAAGACTCCAGGCTTTCGATCATGGTCAAAATAAAGGACGATCTTGGCGGACGTATTACCAACAGGGGCGGCTGCCGAAAGGACCTTTCCAAAAACGATTATCGAAAGCTGAACGACGGGTACGAACATGCCAAAAAGATACTCGAAAACGCCGGTGTCAAAAGCGTGAGAAAAAGTATGGTGTTCGCCGCACATCCGGGTGGAACCGTAAAAGTCGGAGACGTCGTTGATTCCAACTTGAAAACGGCGTATGACAATCTCTATGTCTGCGACTGCTCGGTAATCCCCGAGGCATGGGGACTGCCGCCTACACTGACGATACTCGGATTGGGCAAGAGGCTGTCAAAACATTTATTGAATACTTGAACCATAACATAGAAGCCATCTTAAAAAAAACGAGGGAGTATTACAGCGCAACCAAGCTGAACCATGCCGAGGAAATTCCCTGCATGGTATTCGTATCGAACAACCGATCGCCTGAAGTTTTGAAGCCGGGAAAAGAAACGTTCAACTTTCCATCAACGCCTATACCGTTTCAGTTTCCTCTGTTCACTTGTAAGATCCATCCTGATTTTACTACATAATCAGGACTTTGTGTCTGGATTTTTTTGAGATAGGCGCTATTACACCAGGTGAACAGTATTAAGTCTTGACTATTATAAAAAAATCTTTATAAAGTATGCTCAAAGTAAAAACCTTGGAAGATCTTTCGGATACGGGACAGACCTGATAAAGCAGGCCCCGACTGTAAGAACTTTTGTTCTGGCCATGAAATTTATACTCTAACTTCGTCCGGCCGAAACGGGAACCATGGCGGGACGGAGAATATGTTCAGTGCCGCGGTTTAAGTTCACAGAAAGTGTCCATCCAGAACTAGAAAGCTTTTTCAGGCCTTTTTATTCTAAATCGATCACGTTTCAAGCTATACCTCTAACGCTCGCTTCAATCGAAACGACTATTCGCCATCCCCTGTTAATTGCTTCCGATACTATGTTGTTGAGTGAATCATAACGTTGTACAAACAAAATGTGATAAATAGTATAAAATAATAAATTCAATAACATATAAGTAAAAGCAGCACTGTTTCCGGATGTTATATCCAGTAAAGCAGCCAATTTTTGTTTTAATCATAGCTTTGTTTATCACTTGGGAAAACCGATAATACCGCATCTCCTGAGTTACCAATGGCTTGCAGTAAATGGTCCCGCTTTCAGCAGGACTCCACCCTGGATGCCTTGGGAATAAATCCTTCTCGATTTTTACAACATCAGGGTCAAGATAAGGTAAAATGGAAAACCCAACAGAACAATCAAAAGAAACAGTCAAAGGATATTTAGAGGGAATCATGAGAAATGCTAAAAAGGGGTGGTCGATCATATTAAATGAAGCCAATTGCACCGGATGCCTTATCTGTGAACTGAGGTGCTCGTTTAGATTCGAAAAAGAATTCAATCCCGCCAAGGCTGCTATAAGAATTAAAAGATTGGTCGGTGCAGAAAATGAATATGAAATTTCGTTCACCGGGAAATGTGATAACTGCGGTATATGTGTAAGACATTGTCCTTACGATGCCCTGTCACAGGAGGAAAGGACCGCCGGTATCGTTTAATTTGAACCCCGATGGCGAGCGTGTTCCCCTTCCCGCCGTTGGCTCCGCCACCGCGGTAAAGGGATGGCGAAAGACTCTAAAATAGTTAAAAATACTTACGGCAAAAAAATTCCCTGGACTGCCATGGCGGAGCCAACGGGTTTACAAAAATGGTGATGAAGATGACAAGTTATGGATATGCAGGAAATATCTTGTATGTGGATTTATCTCGTCGGGAAACGAAGACCGTACCCCTTGATGCCGGGCTGGTCAAAAAATACATCGGGGGTCGTGGCATAAATCAAAAAATAGCCTATGATCTTTTACCCGCCAATGTTGATCCCCTATCGCCGGACAATCTCATTATCCTCGGCGCAGGACCGTTCAGCGGAACGGTCATTCCGGGATGCACCGAACTGGTGGCCACCACAAAGTTTCCCCTTAACAATGCATTTGCCACGGCAAGCGGGGCCGGGAAATTCCCCCTGATGCTCAAAACTTCAGGGTATGATCATGTTGTCATCGGCGGGAGGGCGAAAACGCCGGTGTATATAAAAATCCGTGATGACGATGTCGAACTATGCGACGCAGACGATCTATGGGGGCTGGATGCATTCGAAACAACCGATGCCTTAAGGATACGTCATGAGCCTTGCAGCGTGATTCCCATCGGACAGGCAGGTGAAAACCTGGTAAACATATCGGTAAGTCAGATCGACAAAGGTGGCACGTTAGGCTCAGGCGGGTTTCCGGCCGTTATGGGTTCAAAAAACTTGAAAGCAATAGTAGCAATGGAGGGCACCTGCGGTATAAAAATAAACGATCGCAAGCGGTTCATGAAAATCATCGATTCGCTTCTGGAACGCATGATGAAATGGCGTGGTCGTGAATTTTTACTTCAAACAGGCTTTTCAGGCGAGCTTTTCGCCTCCCCGTTTGCCGCCTTCCCTTATGACAACTGGACCAAGATAGATTTCAGCGACCTCGGTCAGGATGATCGCAACCGCCTACTGGAAATGCACTCAAAATGTACCAAAATACTGGCATGCCCGGGTTGCCCCATGGCAGACAAGGAACGTATCAGGGTCGCTGAAGGGGAATATGCCGGAACGGAAACCTACGTGTCTGGAATGATGGTCAGGAGATTTGGTGCGAACAACCTGGAAGACGCGTACGGCATGTCAGCCCGATATGCCGATGTCCTCAATCGATACGGGCTGTGTGAAATGAATTTTGATTTTTTGTTGTCGCTGATGACGCATTTATACAACAAGGGGATTATCAGCAGGCAAGACACCGGAATTGAGTTAAAAGAAGACTTTGATACCCGGTTGAAGTTGGCTGAACTGACGGCTTTTCGGAAAGACTTCGGCGATATCTTGGCCGATGGCATTGTGGGTGCCGCCCGCAGGCTGAATAGAGGTATAGAGGATTATGCGGTTCATATTAAAGGGCGGTCGCCCCATGTGGAGCCCAGGGTAATCGGGCTTGGGACCATGCCGCTTACCCAATTGACGGATCCCAGGGGGGCTTTTCCTGCCGGTGGCGGCGGACCGGGGTATGTGCCGGGAAAAGAGCCCGCACAGTTTGCACGTCACGGAGAAAGAATGGGCATTCCCGAAGAGGCCATCAATCGAATGGTAACGTCGGATTCATGGAATGTGGGAAGATTCACCCGGTACAGCCAGGACTGGTATTCACTCTGGGACAGTCTCGGGATGTGTCTCAGGGCGCCTGTGAGCCGGTTTTACCATATAAAGACGATTGCAGAGCTGTATACGGCCCTTACCGGCTTGGAAACGTCTCCGGCACAATTAATGAAGGGAGCTGAGAGATCATGGAATCTTCACAGATTGTTAAACGCAAAGGTGGGATATGACCGAAAAGACGACAGGCCTCCCAAGGTATGGTTCACCCCGCTTGAAGGTGCTGATGGCCAAGCATATCATCTTTATGACTACTACCATAAAAACAGGATTTCAATGGAAAATTTGAATGACATGTTAGACGAATATTACGATGAGCGGGGATGGGATAAAACGACGGGGTTGCCCACACCTGAAAAAATAGAGGAACTGGACCTGTAGAATCATCCATAACCACCAACCCAAAGGAAAGGTATAAAGAGATGTCGCAGATTAACTATATTTCAAGTCTTGACAGAATGTACCAGAGCCAGGGGTTTCCGCCTTATAAATGGTCGGAATACGACTCAAGTCCGTGGACGCCCTTTGATAAATCCTTAAATCGGAGTTGCATTGCCCTGCTGAGCTCCGCCGGTATTTTCAGGGATGATCAGGAGCCATTTGACCCATGGGCGGTAAATGACCTGAGTTTCCGACAGATTGATGTCGGTACGCCCTATGAACGATTGAAATTGCATCATAACTATTTTGATCACAGGGACGCTCTTAAGGACTTGAACTGCGTTTTTCCGGTCCACAGGCTGAAGGAACTCGAACAAGAAGGATTTATCGGATGTTTGGCATCCACGGCAATTACCCTCGGGATGGGAAGACTTTATAAACGTACCGCCCTTGTCACGGAAACAGTACCTGAAATTGCAGAAATTCTAAAAGCGCAAGGCACGGATGCCGTTCTTCTCATAGCAGCCTGACCCCTCGACCATCAGTCGGTCGGACTGATTGCGCGCGGTATTGAGGATGCCGGTCTTCCCACGGTATACCTCGGATCATGCAGGGACATGATGGCCCGGGTTAAAGCGCCGCGAAACGTATTTATCGACTTTCCCCTGGGACATAACTGTGGAAAGCCCTTTGACGCGGATTTGCAGACCCGTATTTTAAAAGACACTCTCAATATCCTTGTTTCGGCGAAAATACCGGGTGATGTTTTTGATCTGCCGTATGAATGGGGAGAAGAGTTTAATTGGGAAACCTACCAGCGGGATTTGCAGAAGATGATGGAAGAAGAGGACATCACCGTACAGGAATGGAAGCCCGGCGCCTGACCCGGACAGACCGGGTAACCGACTAAATTTACGGAATTTCGACTGTTTTATGTAAAACAATTAGGATAAACGGCTTCATAACTTTCATTCATTTCACTCTGTTGCAACTTTTCTTGATTTAGTTCTTTTTGAAGCTGAAAATCAATTTCATCCATGAAAACGAAAAAAAGAACGGAATAACTTCAAAAGTAAAGGAAGTATGAAATGACAGCACTTGAAGCGAAAGAAACGACAATGCCATTGGAGGGATTAAACATACTGGATCTTGGAACCATGACGCCGGGGAAATACTGTACCTTGCTGCTCGCCGATTTAGGGGCTGACGTCATCCGGATTGAGCGTAGCAGTGCAGCAGGATCTCCGATAAGCGAGGAAGACCTGATTCTTAATCGCAACAAAAAAAGCATCGCCCTGAATCTTAAAATTGAAGAGGGCAGGCGGATCTTTTATCAATTAGCCGAAAAGGCCGATGTTATCCTGGAAAGCAACCGACCTGGAGCGGCCAAACGGATGGGGGTGGACTACGACACCATCAAAGGAATTAATCCCGGTATCATTTATTGTTCGCTTACCGGCTTTGGACAGGACGGCCCTTATTCCAGTCTGCCCGCATTTGATATGATCTTCATGGCAATAGGGGGGTTGCTGGGTCTCCTTGCCGGGAAAAATCAAGTCCCCGTGGTTCCCGGTATCTATGTGTCGGATGCGGGATCGGGGCTTATGGCAACCATCGGCATTCTTACGGCACTTGTTGCCCGCAGCAAGACAAAAAAAGGCCGGTTCGTCGATATCGCCATGCTTGACGGTGTTATATCCATACTTTCCACTGTTTCAGGCTTTTTGCGCCCGAACGGAGAGCCTGCCCAGTCTGAAACACTCGGATTGAAAATGCCCGGATATTCCGTCTACGAGACAAAAGATGAAAAATATGTGGCCCTGGGCATTTTCAGGCCCCAGTCCTGGCAGGCATTGTGCCGATTTTTCGGGCGGGAGGACTTGATAAACCGGCAATGGTCAACGGGTCAGGCACAAGAAGAAATCTTTTCGGTTTTTAAAAAGAAATTTCTGACAAAGACCCGGGATGAATGGTGTCAAACCCTTAGAAAGCTTGATATCGAAATCGGCCCGGTTAATGATCTTAAGGAGGTATATGATGATCCGCAGGTTCAGCACCGGCAGATGGCGGTCCATGTGGAGCATCCCGAAGGGGGGAAGATGAAACAGATCGGCATTCCCATAAAATTATCGGAAACACCGGAACCTGTTATAAAACCGGCACCGGCCATCGGCCGGGATACCGAGGAAATTCTTAAAACGCTGAACTATAACAAAGCGCAAATCCAGGAATTGCGGAGTGTACAGGCCATATAAATCCAAATCATAAGGAGGAAGCCGTGACCAGACCGACAAATGAAAACACCAAGTCTTCCCGATTATCAACAAAGAAGCTGACGAACATGGCGTTTGCCTATAAGCAATCCGGGACGATTGTTGCAGCCCTGGAGGTGGGCCTGTTTCTCAAGGTGTCTCAAGGCGAGAATACCGTCGAAAAGGCAGCCAAAAGCATGGGCTTGCCGGTTACGATCGTTGATAAACTCATGACCGCGTGCACGGCCCTCGGGCTGTTGAAAAAAAAGGGAAAAATTTATTTCAATTCTCCGGAGGCAGATCGTTACCTGGTTAAAGGAAACAAGAAGTATTATGGTGATTTTCTGATTCACCAGGCCAAAGCAGAGTATGACAATTGGAAAGATCTCGGGGCCGCCCTCCGGCGGCCGCCTGAGAAAAAAAGCATGTACCATTCCATGATGCAGGATGAGGAATTTGCACGAAAACTGACTGTTGCCGGTTATAATTCATCCATCGCAGCAGGATATAAACTCGCCAGAGAATTTGATTTTTCTCCGTATACCTTATTTCTTGATCTGGGCGGTGGATCGGGATGTTATTCAATTCCTGCCGTTTTAAGCAACCCCAAACTCAGCGCCGTTGTCTTTGATTTTCCGACTGTTATAAAGGTTACCGAGGAGTTTGTCGCCCAGGCAGGCCTGTCCGATCGGATAACGACCGTACCCGGCGATTTTACGATGGACGATCTGCCCAAGGGTGCCGATCTTGTAGGTGTCATCGGAAACCTGCATGCTTATTCCATGGATGAGACGGAATTTGTCATCAAAAAGGCGTTTGACGCCGTAGCCCCGGGCGGCACCTTGATCGTTATCGATTATATGTTGAATAAAAACAAAACAGGTCCACTGGAGGCAGCACTTCATCACTTGGGTTCGGTGTCCACAGCATCCAAAGGATGTGTTAAATCCACAAAAGAGATGTCAGCACTCATGAAAAAGGCTGGTGCAAAGAATATCAAAATCAACGATTTCATATCCGGCTCAATGAGCCGCGTAACCGGGAAAAAGCCAAAATAGGATTTTTGCTTTCATTGTTATCCGGGAGGTTGAAATGTTCCACACAAGGCTTTGTAACTTGTTGGAAATTAAGTACCCCATTTTACAAGGCGCAATGGGTGTGGTAGGCGGTCCAAATCTGGCCGCAGCCGCATCAAATGCCGGGGGTCTGGGGATTTTGGCGACCTGGGGAATCAGCCTTGAACAGCTCCGAAACGATATCAGAAAAACCCGCTCTCTTACAAACAACCCATTTGGCGTCAATATTGTTCCCATGTCTGATGAATTCACCCGCAGTCGTGCAAAACTCATTACCGAGGAGGGCGTCAAAATCGTCACCACCGGCCGTGGCGATCCCACTACACCCGTTGTCAACCTACTCAAGGAACATGGCTGCCGGGTATTGCCCGTGGTCCCCACGGTAAGACATGCCCTTCGTATGGAGGCCGAGGGCGCTGATGCGGTAATTGCTTCGGGCAACGAAGCCGGGGGGCACGTAGGTGCTGTTGCCACTTTACCGCTTGTACCCCAAGTCGTTGATGCCGTGAAGATACCGGTGATTGCTGCAGGAGGCATCGGCGATGCCAGGGGATTTGTGGCCGCTCTTGGTTTGGGGGCCTGTGGTATTCAAATGGGAACCCGATTTCTGGCTTCGCACGAAAGTATGGCCGATCTCAAGTCAAAACAGCGGATTCTCGAAGCATCAGAAGAAGATAGTGTGGTTTCGGCCTTATTCACCGGAAAGACCGTTCGTATGCTTCGCACAGCAAAAATAGACAAATTCGTGGAAATGGAAAAACACGCAAAAAATGAGAAAGAGCTTAAATCTCTTATGGCCAAAATAAGGCAGACGGATCAGGATGAGACAGGAGAAGTTGGTGTGGTTGCAGGTCAAATCAGCGGCATGATTGAAACCGTCGAAAGCACCCGGGACATTATACACAATATCATCAAAGATGCGGCTCTGATCTGCAAGCAGCTCGGTGAAATTGCGGAAAGATCACGCGCCGATTGACCGGCATAATCGTGGTATTTAAATGGTCGTGATTCGGGAGGATTTAAATGGGTAACCAAACGGCTTTGGGGGACGTCAGGGTCCTTGATCTGACAGGCCCTGTAGGTCTTTATTGTACAAAGCTTTTGGCCGACCTTGGAGCGGATGTGATAAAGATTGAAAAACCTGGCGGTGACCCCGTGAGATCAATCGGGCCGTTCTTCAATGATGATTTCCATCCTGAAAAAAGCCTTTATTGGTTCAGTTTGAATACCAGCAAAAGAAGTATCACGCTAAACCTTGAAACCGCTGACGGCCGAGATATTTTTCATAAACTGGTGAAGACTTCAGACATGCTGATAGAAACCTTCCCTCCGGGGTATTTGGATGAAATGGGATTGGGTTATTCAATGATCAAGGAAGTCAATCCCGGTTTGATCATGACGTCCATTACGCCTTTCGGGCAGACAGGCCCATATAAGCACTACAAAGCATATGATATCGTTGGTGCAGCCATGGGTGGTTTGATGCATTTTGGAGGCCACCCGGAAGATCCTCCCAATCAACCCGGAGCTTCCCAAGGCTATCATGCCGCCAGTTTAAGCGCTGCAGTCGCTTCTCTGATAGCGCTGCACCATAGAGACATGACAGGTGAAGGACAACATATTGACGTATCGATGCAGGAATCCGTGGCCAATTGCCTCATGTGGGCCATGCCCTACTACGACTTTCGCAGAGCGATCATAACCAGAGACGGGCGTTGTGTTACATCTCCTAAACCGTTTCCCCGGATAACGATGGCGTGGTACGATCTTTTTCCCTGTAAGGATGGTTGGGTTGTGGGTCACGGAGTAGGAGGGGCTTTCAGCGGCGGACTCGAAGCCTGGGACAAATTAATCAACTGGATGGACAGTGAAAACATGGCAGGTGAACTTGTTGAAGATGAATGGAGAACGATAGCGGAACAATTGGGAAACGCAGCCTATTTGCATTCATTACTCCTTTCGGATCCGGAGAGTTTTGCAAATATGGTGAAAAAAAAAGACTTTATAGACATGAAAATCGGCGAATTTTTAATGACGAAAACCAAGCGTGAGATATACGACAAAGTACAACCATGGCGGATACCAACCACGCCGATTCACACGATAAAAGACGTTTTTGAAGATCCCCAGCTTGAAGCCCGGGATTTTTTTGTCGATATCGAACACCCTGAACTGGGGGTCAGGATCAGATACCCTGGAGCGCCTTATCGACTTTCAGAAACGCCTTCAACCATAAATCGTCGTGCCCCCTTAATCGGGGAGCATAACCATGAGATCTACGAATTGGAATTGGGAATGTCGACCAAGGATACGGCAAAACTCAGACAGGCAGGCGTTATCTAGATAAAAGGCCGAATGATGAAGAAGAAGAAAGCGCTTGGTCAAATAAGAGTCGCTGATTTCACATGGTGGGGTGTGGGGCCATACGTGACAAAACTGTTAGGTATGATGGGGGCTGAAGTCATTCGAATAGAATCAGCAGAACGAATAGATCCGATCCGACTGGCGCCACCAATGAAACCCGGTCAATTCGGCGTTAATACCAGTGGATACTGGAATAATTTTAACCCCGGCAAGCTCTCCATCACCCTTAATCTTACCCAACAAAAGGGAATTGAAATCGCTAAAAAACTGATTATGAAATCCGATATCGTGGCTGATAATTTTACCCCTCGAGTAATGCCCAAGCTGGGTCTTGGATATGATCAATTGGTAGATATAAAGCCCGGCCTGATTGTACTTAGCATGCCTGTTATGGGCCGGGACGGCCCACGGAGTAATTTCAGCGCTTTTGGGCATCAAATTGCCGGCCTGTCCGGATTGAACTCGATATCCGGTTTCCCGGGAAGGCCTCCGAGCGGAACAGGAAATGCATTGGCCGACTTTGGTATTAATCCTTATCAGGCGGCGACTGCCCTGCTGGCGGCCTTACATTATCGAAACAGAACGGGTAAGGGACAATTTATCGAACTGGCGCAATATGAGGCGACTACATGTGTCTTGGGAACTGAAATCTTGGATTATTCTGTAAACAACAGGGTTCAGGGGCCGATAAGGAATCGCCATCCACATGCTGCCCCGCATGGTGCCTATCGATGTAAAGATGAACAACGATGGACCTTTAAACCCCTCCTTACCGAACAAGAAGCTAAAGCATTAAGTCAAAATATCGGCAGCCCCCCGTGGGCCGAAGAACGATGGTGCGTCATCGCTGTTTTTACGGAGGAAGAATGGCAGGGGTTTTGCCGGGCTGTCGGTAATCCTTCATGGACTGAAAACAAGAAATTTTCAACTTTATCGAAAAGGAAAGAGAATGAGGATGAACTGGATTGCGAAATAGAAAAATGGACCCGTAAAAGAACGCCGGAGGAAGTGATGCATCTGCTTCAGAAAAACGGGGTTGCAGCCGGCGTTATTCAGAATAATGAAGATTTGATGGAAAAGGATCCACATTTACGGAAAAGAGCATTTTATCAGGTTCGTGAGCATCCGGAAATGGGGACGGTTACTTATGATGGCTTGCAGTTTAAATTTTCGGAGAGTCCTGGTGAGATTGAACGCGCCCCTCTCATGGGGGAGCATAACGAATATGTGTACGGGAAAATATTGGGCATGTCTGAGGAAGAGATCAATCAATACACCGTGGATGGTATTTTTATGTGATCCAGCCTTATGGATTCATGGGATGGGGTGAAGCATGTCGGGTCAACAGGTTCAAAATTCGCTTTTGGGTGGATTCCGTGTTCTGGACCTGACCGATGAAAAAGGTCTTTTGTGCGGAAAAACCCTGGCGGATCTGGGTGCTGATGTCATTAAAATTGAAAGGCCGGGGGGAGATCCGGCTCGAAATATCGGTCCTTTTTATAAAGACATTCCCGATCGGGAAAAGAGCCTCTACTGGTTTGCCTGTAACATGAATAAGCGCAGTATAACCCTGGACATTGAGAATACGGATGGTCGTGCGATATTCAAGGAGTTGGTGAAATCTGCTGATTTTGTCATTGAATCATTTCATCCGGGGGTTATGGCACGACTGGGGCTGGGGTATTCGGAATTGGAAAAGATTAATCCCCGCATTGTCATGACGTCCATTACTCCCTTTGGTCAAACCGGCCCATACAGGGATCATAAAACATCTGATATGATTCTGTGGAGCATGGGTGGTGTTCAATATTCAACCGGTGAACCGGATTTACCGCCCCTCCAGATGAGTTTGCCCCAAAGCTACTTCCATGGCGGAATCCACGCAGCAATGGGAAGCATGATGGCACATTACCACCGGCAAAAAACCGGTGAAGGACAACATGTTGATGTATCGATCCAGCAGGCAGTGATGCTCACCCTGATGATTGCGGCCGAAGTGTGGGAGCTTTACGGACAGGCCCTGAAAGATATGGGCATTGTATTACCTCCGAGGGGCGGGGCATATCGTATTGTTCCGCGAATCAGCGGGCCATTAAAAACACGCATGATCTGGCCCTGTAAAGACGGTTATATCATCTGGAGCCTGGCCGTTGCCGGCGGCTCGTCCGGCAACATCGCATCTTCCCGGGCTTTAACCGAATTAATGGACCGTAAGGGCATGGCGGGCAAACTCAAAGGGTTTGACTGGGCCGGACTGGATACGTCAACAATTACGCAGGAACAAGTTGATGAAATTGAAGATATTGTCTGCAAATTTTTTCTGTCCATGACAAAGGATGAAATTTTCAAAGAAGCGGTTAAGGTCGGCATATATATAGCCCCCGTGTTCACCGTTAAAGATATTTATACATATCCTCATCTTGAAGCCAGGAATTTTTGGGTTGATATCGAGCACCCTGAATTGAATGATGTTATTACCTATCCGGGCGAATTCGTGGAAATAGACAGGGCGCCATGGAAGGTCTATCGCCGTCCGCCACGCATCGGCGAGCATAATATGGAAATCTATGGTAATGAACTGAGCCTCTCAAAAGAGCAGTTGATCATTCTGAAGCAGGCCAACGTGATTTAAAGCAAGCATAGTCATGAAAAAAACGGACAAAGCATTAAACGGTATCAGGGTTGTTGAGCTGGCATACGCCGGCGTAGGCCCGCAAATCACCAGAGAGTTGGCTGAGCACGGAGCGACAGTCGTTCGAATTGAATCTCATCGGGCACCTGATCCCTTGAGAATGATGTCCCCATTTAAAGATTTTCAATCCGGATTAAACCGCAGTGCCTTCGGGGCCTGCTATAACACCCAAAAATACAGCATCAGCATTGACCTTAACAAGGCCAAAGGGCTTGAAATTGCTAAGCAATTGGTTATGTGGTCGGATATATTTCTTGACGGCATGACGCCGGGAACAACTGAAAAATGGGATCTTGATCAAAAGGGAATAAGAAATATAAAACCCGACATTATTTATGCCACTACGTCCCAATTGGGCCGAAACGGACCGGATGCGGCTTTTTCAGGCTGGGGATATATGTTGATGGCCATATCCGGATTTACCAACATTACGGGGTGGCCGGAACGGACACCGGTCAATACTTTCGCCTCCTATACGGATTATGTTGCACCCTGGTATATGGTAGTCGCCCTGGTCGGGGCCATAGATTACCGGAACAGAACCGGCCGGGGGATGACGATTAATCAATCGCAACTGGAAAGTTCGCTCCAGTTTTTAAGCCCTGCCATATTGGATTACAATGTAAATGGTCGAATTCTGGACCGCAAGGCCAACCGGCATCCACTTGCAGCACCCCATGGCGTTTTTCCCTGTCGGAATTCGGGAGTCGACGAAGAACGCTGGATCGCTGTTGCCGTATTGACAGACACGGAGTGGCGGGCTTTTTGCGGCGTTATTGATAAGCCATCATGGATTGAAGACCCGAAGTTTGCTCACGTTGTTGCGAGAAAAGAAAACGAAGATGAGCTGGAAGAGCTGATTGTAAAATGGACAAGAGATTATTCGGCAGAAGAAATCATGTTGATGATGCAAAAAGCGGGGGTTCCGGCCGGCATTGTCCAGACACCGGAAGATCTTTTTCATGATCCTCAAGTGAAGCATCGGGAACATTTCAGGCAATTAAATCATCCGGAGATCGGTTGGCATTCATATAACGCGCCAGCATATCGATTATCAAAGACACCCTGTGAAATTTCCAAACCCGGGCCTTGCCTGGGAGAGGATAATGAATTTATTTTTAAAGAGATTCTTGATCTGACGGATGATGACATAGAAGCACTTCTGATCGAAGGCGTGATTACAACGGAAATGGATGCATC
Source organism: uncultured Desulfobacteraceae bacterium (assembly GCA_964386565.1). Taxonomy (GTDB): domain Bacteria; phylum Desulfobacterota; class Desulfobacteria; order Desulfobacterales; family UBA5616; genus CAYLRU01. Next base: position 35,284 of record CAYLRU010000023.1, read on the forward strand.
GGAAGCGCCGTCTGTCTTTTAATACTGTTGCAAGAAATTACGGTTGCAAAAGAGGATATACCATTCGCCACACGTTTTGTTTTGTCCCGGTGTAATGAACCGGGACCGACCAGAAAAAGGCATCGGAGGTAAATATCGTGAGTTTATCCCGGGTCATCAAGCAAAGAGCGCTGCAAGGGGACATGACGTTATGCTTTTTTGAACAATGGGACATGACCCTGCCCCGGCTCCTGATGGACAGGGCTCGTCAATTTAAAGACAGGGTCTTGTTTCATTTCGAGAATAAGAGCCAGACGTATGGGGAATATGATGAAAATACCAGTCGGCTTGCTGAGGGATTGAATTCGTTGGGTGTAAAGAAAGGGGACCGGGTGGCCACCCTGCTTCAGAATTCGCCTGAAATCATGGAATCTTTTTTTGCCGTATGGAAGCTTGGTGCTGTTGTTGTACCGATTAATGTAATGGCTACGCCAAGGGAAATCGAATTCTACTGCAACGATTGCGGTGTCAAGGTGATCATTGTTTCCGAACCCTACTGGGAAAACATGAAAGCAGCGAAATCCGCAATCCCCAGCCTGGAAAAGATAGTCACGACAGGCAACCGGAAAATAGAAACAACTGTTTCTTATCAGACGCTCAAGGAAAGTTCCGGCGGCATACATGGAGAAAAAAACATTTCTCCCTATGACCTGGCGATGATCATGTATACCGCCGGTACCACCGGCAGGCCGAAAGGCGTCATGCTGAGTCATAAAAACTTCATTGCCAATGCAAACGCATTTCAGGCGTTGGCCGGTCCGCTACATGCGGAAAGCGACATCGAGCATTCGATTTATCTTGTTGCCGTACCGTTTTTTCATCTTATGGCAGTGGCAGCCATCTGGATTCCCGGCATATGGAACGGCACGACCCTCGTGATCATGGAACGATATGATCCTGAAAAAGCCATGAAACTCATCGAACACCATAAAGTGAATGCATTTGGCGGCGTGCCACAGATGCTGGCCATGATGATGAGCCATGATTCATTTGGAAAGTATGACTTAAAGTCTTTAAGAAGCTGCGGAGGTGGAGGGGGACTGGCATCTTTGGAACTGAAAAAAGGCGTTGCTCAGAAATTCGGCGTTCGTTTTTCAGAAGCCTATGGCCAGACGGAAAGCTGCTCGTTTATCAGCGCCGAGTTTCCGGACATGGAGGATAGGCCCGGATCCTGTGGGATAGCACTCCCGGGTCAGGAAGTAAGAATCGTTGACGAGAATGATCAAAATCTATCATCGGGAGAAGTCGGAGAACTTCTGGTCAGGGGCCCCAATGTCATGATGGGGTACTGGAACGATCCGCAGGAAACAGCCGAGGCCCTTAGGGGCGGGTGGCTGCATACAGGTGATCTATTGAGGCAGGACGATGATGGGTATCTCTATTTCGTGGATCGGGTCAAGGACATGATTAAGATGTCGGGATTTAACATATATCCCCGTGAGGTTGAAGATGTGTTGATGGGACATCCTGCAGTGGCGGAGGCGGCTGTTGTCGGTGTTCCTCACCCTTTAAAAGGCCAGCTTGTTAAAAGCTTCATTATCACAAAGCCGGGAAGAAACGTTACGGAAGAACAGATCGTGGAATACTGTCGAGGTCGCCTTTCATCATATAAAATTCCAAAAATAATAGAGTTTGTTTCCAGCTTTCCAAGATCCGTAACGTTTAAAGTTTTGAAAAGGAAACTTCGGAAGGAAAAAACATAAACGAAAAAAGGAGGAAACCAATGGTCGATACGGCAGTTGGAAAAGAACAACCCCCCAAGATAGGTGTAAGGCGTATCAATGAAATGAGCCTTGCCTATCAGCAGGCGGGAATTCTGTGGGCGGGCATTGAACTTGAACTGTTTACCAGGATTTCCCAGGGAGCGAACAATCTGGAGCAAATTGCCGGGGCACTGGATATTGAACTTGACGCTGCCGAGAGACTGTGCACGTCCTGTTTTGCCCTGGGGCTGATAGAACAAAAGAATGGCATGTATCTTAATGCACCGGATGTGGAAAAGTATCTTGTCAGGGGGAAACCCACCTATCATGGCGACTGGGCCTTGTTTCATAAGAATGGATACGATCAATGGAAAAATCTTGCCGGCGCCTTAAAGCCGCCGAAAAGCCTGTATGACAGAATAAAAGAGGACCCCCGGACAGCCAGGGAAATTACAACGGCAGGATACTATTCCTCTATCAGTGCCGGCAAGAAATTTGCCAGAAAAGTTGATCTTTCATCCTATTCCCTGCTTTTGGACCTGGGCGGCGGCTCAGGCGTATATTCCATAATGGCCTGCCAACAGTATCCCAACCTGCGTGCCATTGTCATTGATTTTGAAACCGTGTGTGCCGTCGCTGACGAGTTTATTGCAGAAGCAAAGCTTTCGGACCGCGTCAGGACGCTGCCCGGTGACTATCTCACCGATGATTATCCGAAAGGTATCGATGTAATTCTCATCTGCGGTACCCTTGAGGTTCGCGATACCCGGGAACAGAAAAAGGTGCTCAAAAGGGTATATGATGCCCTTCCGGCAGGCGGTTTGCTGGTGTACATTACCAATATGCTTGAAGATGATAAGAGCGGTCCCTTTGAAGCCGTCAACTTAAACCTGGGAAATGTCTTCGGGCCCAAGCCATGGGGCCGCATTCACACGGCTTCCGACATATCGGGGTTTCTGGCCGACGCCGGCTTTATTGACCTCGTTTTCAGCGATTTTGCACCCGGCACCTACCGTATGGTCACCGCAAAGAAAGCCGGCTAACGTTTAAAAGATGATCGGTCCGATTTAAAAACATAAACGATCAATTACACAGGAGGACTTTTTATGGATTTCAACTTTACACCGGGGGAAGAAGATTTTCGCAAGGAAGTCAGTGAATTTTTAGACCGCGAAATAACGCCGGCAATCTATGCGGAAAAACCGGCTTTGTACGGGCCGGGTCCTGCCGGTCGGGAATTGCTGCGCAAGCTGGGTGAAAAAAGATGGCTGTGCATCACCTGGCCCCGAAAATACGGCGGGATGGAAGGAACTTCAACCCAAAGGCTGATTCTTGCGGATGAACTCCTTTACAGGGGTGTTCGATACACAATGGTCGGGCCGAATATGGCCGGGCCGACCATTCTCATCCATGGCTCGGATGCGCTTAAAGATGAATATCTTCCCCGGATTGCCAGCGGTGAGATTGAATTTGCATTGGGATACAGCGAACCCCAGGCCGGTTCGGATCTGGCGGCACTGGATATTCAGGCTGTAGAGGATGGGGATGATTATATCCTGAACGGCCAGAAAATATTCAATACAGACACTCACTATGCTGAATTTCACTGGCTGGGGGCCAGGACTGATCCGGATGCGCCGAAACACAAGGGGATATCCCTGTTCATTGTCGATCTTAAAAGCCCCGGCATTACCATTCGGCCATTATACTGCTTGGATGGCATGCGAACGAATGAGGTCTTCTATGACAATGTGCGCATTCCCAAAAAAAATCTGGTAGGTGAAAAAAACCAGGGGTTTTATCACATCATGACCGCACTGGCGTTTGAACGCATATTCCCCACCGGCGGTTCACGCAGACTTTTTGAGGAGATTGTCGCTTATGTTAAAGAGACAAAGCGAAACGGCAGGCCCTTGTCCGATGACCCGGTTCTGAGACAGAAAATAGCCGATATGGCGGCTGATTTAGAGGTGGCGAATCTTCTCGCATACCGGGTTCCCTGGCTGATCGACAAGGGCGTGATTCCCGACTACCAGGCGGCCATGCTGAAGCTTTACATCACCGAACTGACACAGCGCATGGCAAAGTTGGGTACGGAGATCATGAGGGAATATGCCCAATTAACCCAGGATTCAAAATGGGCCCAGCTCCAGGGCCGGATCGCCGGTACCTACTGTGAGGGTTTTCGGGGCACAATTGTGGGAGGGACTTCGGAAATTCAAAGAATTGTTATCGCCAACAGGGGATTGAACCTTCCCCGCGGATAGAAGGAGACAAACATATGGATTTCAATTTAAGTAAAGAAGAGGAAATGCTGAGAAAGTCCGCCCGGGACTTTTTGTCTGTTGAATGTCCTTCCGATCTGGTGAGAGAGATGGCAGAAGATGAAAAAGGATTTCCCGGCAAATTATGGAATAAAATGGCCGGTCTGGGCTGGATGGGATTGGGGATTCCCGAAGAATACGGGGGAACGGGAGGCGTATTTTCGGAACAGATCGTATTGCTGGAAGAGATGGGGCGCGTCTGTGTGCCCGGCCCTTTCTTTACGGCAACGGTTCTGGGAGCATCAGTGATCAGGGAAGCCGGCACCCCGGAACAGAAAAAAGATCTTCTTCCGGGGATTGTTGACGGGAAGCTGATCATCACGCTGGCGCTGGTCGAACCATCAGTCGCCTATGATCCGGCATCCATACACGTCAGAGCGGATGAAAAAAATAACGAATACGCCATAAACGGCGTAAAGCTGTTTGTCCCCGATGCCCATGTTTCGGATTATATCATCTGTGCGGCGCGTACCGAAGATGGTGTCCGTGACGGGATCACCTTATTTCTCGTCGATGCCCGGTCTGACGGCATCAGGTTGACGCCTCTTCAGACACTTGCCGGCAACAAGCTGTACGAAGTTGTTTTTGAGGACGTAAAAGTGCCGAAATCCGGGGTGCTGGGACAGGTGGGCCGGGGGTGGCGGCATATTCAGCAGGTGATGGAAAAAGCATGCGTGGCGCTGTGTGCGCAGATGGTCGGGGCTGCCCAGCGCGCAATGGAAATGGCAGTGGAACATTCCAGGATACGCGTCCAATTCGGCAAGCCGGTGGGAAGCTTCCAGGCTGTTCAGTTTCACCTTGCGGACATGCTCACCGATATTGACGGGGCCAAGCTCATCACCTATCAGGCGGCAAGTAAAATTGCAGAAGGAATACCCTGCGCAAAAGAGGTATCCATGGCCAAGGCATGGGTCAGCGAAGCGTATAATCGGGTGATAACGCATGCGCATCAGGTTATCGGCGGCGTTGGTATTATGGCCGAGTATGACATGCCGCTGTTCAGCAAACGAGCCCTTGGCTGGCGGTTTGAATTCGGCGATGCAGAATTTCATCGGGAACAAGTCGCACGGGAACTTGGATTATAACAAAACTTTTACGGTTCAGAATGCGACAATCAGATTTGCGACCGTGTTTAGTTGTTCGGTAAGTTCTAAAACGAAAAGGAAATATGATGGTGAATGAGACATATCCCTTTGAACAGGCCCTGTCGGACGTGAAGGTGATCGACCTGACGCATTATATCGCAGGACCTTATTGCACAAAGATATTGGCCGACTGCGGGGCAGACGTCACCAAGATCGAGAGACCCGAAGGTGGGGATCCGGCACGCAGGATGGGTCCCTTTAAAAATAATGCGCCGGATCCTGAAAAAAGCGGGCTGTTTTTTCATTTGAACACCAATAAAAAAAGTATCACCCTGAACCTTAAAAACGAGACCGGTAAAAAAATTTTTCTGGAACTTGTAAAAGATGCCGATGTCGTAGTGGAAAATTTCAGCCCCCGGGTATTGCCGAGCCTGGGGCTTTCCTTTGAGAAACTGCTGGAGGTCAACCCCGGACTCGTCATGACCTCTATTTCAAATTTCGGGCAGACCGGTCCTTATCGCGATTTCAAGGCTTCGGAGATCATCCTCTGCGCCATGGGCAGTGAAATGTACGGGTGCGGCATCCCTGAACGAGAGCCTTTGAAATTGGGGGGAACGGTTGTTCAATATCAGGCGGGTAATCTGGCTGCGGTTGCGACACTTGTCGCTCTTTTTGCAGCCGACAACGCCGGTGTGGGGGAACATGTGGATCTGTCCATCATGGAAGCCCATTTGGGTTCCATTGACCGCAGAGCTTCCTCTCTGCTTTTATACCAGTATACCGGACAAATCCACGGGCGGGTTCCGCCGACACTAATCAGCTACCCCATGGGCGTTCACATGTGCAAGGACGGTTTTTTTGATATCTGGGGCGGGGGCATTGTCCAGGCATTCAAGTTTGTTGCAGACTGGATGGAAATGCCGGAACTGATGGATGAGTTCGGTAGTTTAGAGGACCAGATGGACCCTGAAAAAGAAGGGATATTTGATACGATTTTTCTCCCCTGGTGTCTTGAAAGAACCAAGCTTGAAATATGGGAAGGCGCCCAAAAGGCCCGGGTGAAATTGGGACCGATCAATACCACGGAAGACCTGTTTAAGACCCAGCATTTCTATGAAAGAGGGTTCTGGGAAGATATCGATCATCCGGTGATGGGGAAGACAACCATCCCCGGCGCACCTTACAGAATGTCGGAAACGCCTTGGCGCATCAATAGACCGGCACCACTGTTAGGAGAGCACAACGAGGAAATATACGGCAGCCTGGGCTACAATAAAAAAGATCTCGTTTATTTAAAAGAGATGGATGCAATTTAATCTTTGTTTTTACATAATGGATAACAAAAGGAGAAGCTGTAAATGGGAAAACTGCCGCTGGAAGGAATACGAGTCGTCGACCTGACGTTGGTTTGGGCCGGCCCTTACGGGACGCAATTATTGGCGGATTGGGGCGCCGAAGTAATACGCGTGGAATCCATCCAAACGTGGCAGACCAACACCCGGGGCTATTGGGCCAGGCCTCCCGAATCACTGGTAGCCGAAGGTGGTTTGCTGTTCGGGTACCCGGATTACGATCCAAAGCCAAGGGCATGGAATCGGCATCCCATATTTAATGTTCACGCCAGAAATAAGCTGAGCATGACCGTGGACTTGAAAAAACCAAGAGGAATGGAGATATTCAAGCGACTGATACGGGAAAGTGATGTGTTCGCGGAAAACAATGCAGTTGAGACCATGGAAAAACTCGGCATCAGTTATGATATGTTAAAAACCGTTAAACCGGATTTGATCATGGTTCAAATGCCCGGGTATGGCGTTACAGGACCTTACTCCCGGTTTCGCGCATATGGTGCTCATCTTGAAGGCAGTTGCGGCCACACCTGGATCAGGGGATATCCGGATGACGATCCAAGAACCACCTCAAATGTCTTCCATTGTGATGCATCAAGCGGTACCATACTGGCATTTGCCGTGTTGGCCGCGCTGCGCTACCGGAAACGCACCGGCAAGGGGCAGTTGATCGACATCGCACAGGTGGAAACGATCATGCCCCAGCTGGGTGAGGCGATTATGGATTATACCATGAATCGCCGGGTTTGGGGTCCGCAGGGTAACCGAGACTGGCATGGTGCGGCCCCTTCGGGCTGTTTCAGATGCAAAGGCGAGGATCGCTGGATCGCAATTACGATCACCAACGACAAGGAATGGAAGGGCTTTTGCCGGGTTTTGGGAAACCCGGAATGGACCAGATCGGAGAAGTATTCGGATCCTTTCAGCCGATGGCAGCACCAGGAGGAACTGAATGCACTTATCGAAGAGTGGACCATGGAACACGATCATTATGCAATTATGCATTTGTTTCAGAAAGAGGGGGTCCCGGCAGGGCCGGTTATGGATGCACGTGATGTTTTTTATGATCCGCATGTAAAGGAAAGGGGGTTCTTTGAGGAATTGCCCGGCCATGAAATTGAAACCGGGAAAGGCCCGGAGATCGGAACCCATTTTTATCCGGGCCTGTCCTGGAAAATGGTCAATACCCCGAACCGGCTTCGCACGCCTCCATGCTGCCTGGGCGAGCATAACGAATATATCTATAAAGAAATACTGAAAGTATCGGATGAAGAATATTCAGAACTTGAAAAAGAAGGCCATATCGGGCTGGATTTTAGGCCTGAAATACCCTAACCCGGTTATTCACGAGCTTACCGCATTTGCTGTGTTGCAGCAGAAGAATTGCAGTATTTAACAGAAAGGGGCATCACCATGGCATCGGAAGATATCCTTTACACCAAGAAAGAGCACATTGCATGTATAACACTAAATCGGCCGGAATCCCGAAATGCCTTTGCGGAAAACATGATGAGCGATATGGCGGCGTTGATTGATGACGCCAGGCTGGATGACGATGTTCGTGTACTGATCATTACGGGGACCGGTACGGCCTTTTGCGCCGGGGCCGATGTAAAGGCCCTGGCTGTCGGCAATCTCCAGAATTTGACACCGGCCGAAACCAGAAACAACTGGCGTAATACCACCCATAAAATTCCTCGGGCCCTGCACGCGCTGGATAAACCCTGTATCGCCGCAATTAACGGGCATGCCGTAGGCTGGGGAATGGACCTTGCCAGCATGTGTGATATCCGTATTGCCGCAGACACTGCGAAAGTCTGCATGGGATATGTAAGAATGGGGGTCGCGCCGGGAGGAGGGGGATGCTATTTTTTACCGCGAATAATCGGAATGGCCAAAGCACTGGAACTTATCTGGACCGGAAGATGGATGGATGCACAAGAAATGCTCCAAACCGGGTATGTGAGCAAAATTGTTCCGTATGAAGAACTACCTGTTGCCACCGAGGCGTTTGCAAAAGAACTGGCAAAAGGACCGCCAATCGGAATCCAATACGCCAAGCGGCTGGCCTACCGATGTCAGGACCTGGATCTGAACACGGCCCTGGAAATGAATGAAATGGTGAAAGTCATCAACTGGACCACCGAGGACGCCCTGGAAGGGCCCGTGGCTTTTGCGGAAAAAAGAGAACCTAAGTTCAAGGGTCGCTAAAACGGCAACGTATTTTTTTATTAAACGGTTTAAAATAAACTGGCATTTTGGTGCCTGATATGACCCCATTTGCACTGGTTGTGTCAATGCCGCGGTTGAAAATAAAAGATATTTAACAGGTAAATGGCATGCAGAAAACAGATGAAAACAACGAAACCGTATGGATTGACCCGGACAACTGTACCGGGTGCCTGAATTGTCAACTGATTTGCTCTTTTGTTTTTGAACGATCTTTTAATCCCAGCTTGGCCAACATCATAATAGGCGGTTCCCCGGAAAAAAGGGATATAAAATTCTCAGATGAATGTACCGAATGCAATCTATGTGTCAAGCATTGTATCTATGGAGCATTAACTTCTGCAGAGGAGAAAACCTGATGGATATTTGTGGATATGCCGGTAAAATACTATATGTCGATTTAACTACAGGTGAGATCAGGAAAGAACCTCTGTCAGCCGAGGCGGCAAAAAAATTCATGGGAGGGTGGGGTATTAATTGCATGCTGGCTTATGACTTAATCAAGCCGGGAGTTGACCCATTATCCCCGGAAAATCCTCTTATATTGGGCAGCGGCCTGTTGGTGGGCACCAATGCACCAGGGGCATCGAAACTGTTCCTTACCACCAAAATGCCTTTAAACGGTGCTATCGCCACTGCCGGCTCCGGCGGGGGATTGGGCCACATGCTGAAGTGGGCTGGATATGATTATTTAATCATCACAGGCAGCTCAAAGAAACCCGTATACTTGGACATAAACGATGATCAAGTTGAAATTTGCAATGCATCACAGCTTTGGGGAAAAGACATATTTGAGACAACGGACCTTCTGCATCATTCACATGCTCCCCAAGCCAGCATTATGGCAATCGGTCAAGCAGGGGAAAACCAGTCAAATTTATCCTTCGGCTATGTGGACAAGATAGCCTCGTTGGGCAAGGGAGGGGTCGGCGCAATTATGGGGAGCAAGAAACTCAAGGCGCTCGTTGTCAATGGCACTAAGGGGATTACGGTTGCTGATTCCAAAGGATTAAGGAAACTTACAAGCAAAATGATCGAAGGGATCAAAAACTATCCGCATCGTGAAAAGTGGATGAAGCTGAGCACCATGTATTCCTGGGATTCATTTCCCAATATCACCATACCCATCAAGTATGGAACAGACCTTTCAGCTCCGGGTGAGGCAAATGAACTGTATGGCGTTGGTGTTCTTAATAAGGTCAGGAAAGCCTCGGTAGCCTGCATATCATGTCCCATTGCGTGCAAAAAAGTAGTTGAAGCCAAAGATGGCGAATTCAAAGGATTACAAACCTACTTGTCTCATTATGACGGTGCGGCGGTATCCTGGGGCACGGCATTTGATCTGAAAGATTACAGCAAAGGAATAAAGCTTTCCGATCTTGCCAACCGTTACGGGATTGATGAAATGGCGGCCTCTGACATTATCAATTTTGCTATTCATCTCCATGAGCAGGGAATTATCACTTCAAGGGATACGGGAGGGCTCCCTTTAAAACGGGATTTTAAAACAGCTGCAACATTGCTTGAACAGATGGCTCACAAAGAAGGGTTGGGAGCCATCCTATCCGATGGGTATCCGGCATTTATCGACGCCTTTGGAAAAGATGCAGCGGATTGTGCCGTACAGATCAAAAAAAGTTATGTTGTATTTGATCCCAGATTGAATTTCGGTACAGAAGCATTTACGCAAATTGTCAATACCCGGGGAGGATCGCATTCCGTACCGGGTTTAAGCCCGACTTCCTTTGTACCGGGCAGGCCAATCGAACAGTTAAAAAGATATTGCGAAAAAATCGGCGTGCCGGAAGAGGCTCAAAAAAGAATATTTAACGATTCCTGTAAATTAAACATAGCTCGTTTCACAAAATACATCGAAGACCGGTTCAGCGTTTTTAATATATTCGGCATTTGTTCCCGCCATGCCATATCAATGAACTATGACGCGGAAACGCTTGCAAAGCTGTGTACTTTGACGACCGGCATGGAAGTGAAATCAGAAGAACTATCGGTAAAGGGCGAGATGGTTTGGAACATTGATAAAGTAATAAATGCAAGGGAAGGTTTTACCAGATCAGATGATCGTATTCCTAAAAGATGGCTTGAACCTTTCAAGGCAGGAGAAACAAAACTGGTTCTTATGGACTATTACAAGCAGAAAAATTTAACTGAAAAAGATATGACCAAGTTATTGGATGACTATTATGAGGAAAGAGGATGGGATAAAAGTTCAGGCCTTCCATCACGTGAAAAGCTTGAAAATTTGGGTATTGAAAACATGTTTGATGCCTTTTAAATTCTACCAAAATCAGCCTGAAAATTCATCCCTCAAAAGGCAAGTTTCGGCATGTATTACCGTTTCCATCAAACAGATCATTCGGGTGTCATGAATTTTTATGGTTCTTCACAATAATGCATTCCGTTAATTGAATGGACATATATGTCTTTT
>CAYLRU010000024.1:0-44740 GCA_964386565.1 uncultured Desulfobacteraceae bacterium
TTCGTACCGTATCCGGATCTGATTCAGGATCTGCGGCTGATAAAATTCTGTGAGGACGAATAACGGTATCAGATTGTGATGATGCGTTGTAATGAATATTAGAAATTCGATTTTTAAAGGATCCCGGTGCCTTGCGCCGGGATTTTTTTGATGAACCAAAAACATACAAAAAGAGAATGGAAACGGTGGTTATTGAACTCTTAAAGGCGGCAGCAACCCTGATCGCCGCTGTTATTGTCGGCAACTGGTTTATGTCGGAGCTCAAGAAGTGCCGGCGTGATGAAAAGCCCTGGTATGCGGTCTATCTTTCAACACCCGGCATTTTAATTTTAATCGCCATAGTGGTGTTGCCGATTTTTGCTTGGTTGATTAAGTCCTAAAAAATAATTTTATCCGCTTTTGCGGACCAAGAGGGAGTTGCCGTATGACGGAATCAGATCGTGACAATATGGCGGATCAGGACGGTATGGAAAACGAAACGGAAAGTTTTGCCGACTTGCTTGACGCCTATGGCGCAGGACTGGACCAGCATCTGCAGGTCGGGGATAAAATCCGGGGGAAAATCATTACAATCGGAAAAGAGAACCTGTTTATTGACACGGGAACCAAGATTGACGGCGTTGTCGAGGTGGAAGAGCTGCTGGATGACGAGGGAAACCTGCCCTACAAGCCGGGTGATGATATCGAGCTGTATATCATGGCCGTTGGTGAAAGTGAAATCAGGATGTCAAAGGCCGTTTCAGGAATCGGAGGGCTGAATTTACTGACAGAGGCATATCACAACGGTATACCGGTGGAGGGGAAAGTTATCGAACCGTGCAAGGGTGGATTGAATATCGAAATTGTAAAAAGAAGAGCATTTTGTCCCATCAGCCAGATTGATGTGCAATATGTTGAAAATGTCGAAGCATATGTCGGGCAAACCCTTGAGTTCTTGATCACCCAACTGGAAGACAACGGCAGGAATATCGTTGTGTCAAGGCGGAAAATTCTTGAGGCGGAACTTGAAAAGGTAAAAAATGATTTTTTTTCGAGTTTGAAGAAGGATGCGATTATCGAAGGGAAGGTCACAAAATTGATGCCGTACGGCGCTTTTATTGAATTGGTCCCGGGGATTCAGGGAATGGCCCATATTTCAGAGTTAAGCTGGTCCAGAACCCAAAAAACGGAAGATTTGCTGAAAGAAGGCGATTGTGTAACGGTTAAGGTTCTTGATGTGACGCCGGATCCAAAAGGCCGCGATCCTAAAATTTCCCTTTCCATGAAGCAGTTGACGGACGATCCATGGCTCAATGTGGCATCGGAATTTAAAGCCGGTGATAAAGTCAGGGGAACGGTCACCCGATGTGCGCAATTCGGGGCATTTGTGGAAATTACACCCGGCGTGGAGGGACTGGTCCATTTAAGTGAAATGAGCTATGTAAAGCGAGTGGTAAAAGCCGAAGACATGGTTCATCCCGGGGATCCGGTCACGGTCCTGATCAAAGAGATCGACGAGGAACAGCGACGGATATCGCTCAGTATAAAAGATGCCGAAGGGGATCCATGGGTCGGCACCGAAGAGAAGTATTCCATTGGAAAGGCGTTTAAAGGTGTCCTTGAAAAAAAAGAAGCGTTCGGCTATTTCATTCAACTGGAACCCGGTGTCACCGGTCTTATGCCCAAATCAAAAATCTCGGAATCTGTTTCAGCCAGATCCATTGAAAAATTAAAAGAAGGCGATACCCTTACGGTGGTGGTTGAGGCCATCGATACCCGGAACCGAAAAATGACCCTTTCTCCCGGGGATCTGCAGGACGAAACCGGCTGGAAAAAATTTACCGGGGATTCAAACCATTCAATGGGACTTTTGGGAGAAAAACTAAAAGAAGCCCTTCGTTCCAGGACCTGAGAGAGGCTGTTTCAGGAGCCGTTACAAATGAAAATCATACGGGGGGCTTGCCGAAGGCCCCCCCGTTTTTTATCCATAACCGAACATAACGTCATTCATGTCAAACCCATCCGGTAAAATGCAACCGTTTATCGGGGCATCACCCGGTCCTTGCCGAAACGGCTCCGGTGGGATTTCAAAACCATTGACTTGATCTGGCTGAACTTTCCAGGCCCTACGATTTTTCTGATCTCCAGGATGAACTGAAATCTTTCCGCGCTGAGTGCCTGTTGGGCCTCTTTCAACTTATTGAATTGTGCATTTATCTTTGCTTCATCCAGGGTGCCGCCGTCAAGAAGCGTATCCAGTTCAAAGCGCTGGGTTTCCACATCGCTTTTCAGCCGGATTAATTTTCTGCGACTGTTTTGAAATGCATTGTCCAACCGGGATACCTGGGATTCGGTTAGTTTCAGATCTTCGACGACCTTGGGGTCTTTCCACCATTTTCCGTGGGGCATGTTCTGGGCCCCTGCAGATAATGGAATGAATACCAATGATAGAAATAACATCGGCAGCACAATTTTTTTCAACATAACAAACCTCCTTTTTTCGTTAAATAACGGGCATTTTTGTTTAATTCCGGCAACATGGGTTGATCATCCGCAGAGGGCACAAGGTATTCCATATAGTCATCTTCAGTGTCTGTATATGATTCCGAAATCAGTACGGTATAAGATTCGGGAAGCGGATTTTCCGTCAGTTTTGATATTTCCGACATCAGCTTTTCATCTTCCCATAAATCGCTCTGTGCGGTGTATCGTGAGACCGTATCAAAATGTGGTTTCAGCGGTACCACCCACCATCCGACCATCAGGACCAGCAGCACCGAAACCACAGCGGCCAGCAAAGGTCGTCTAAACATAAACATTTTTTGACGGGTTTCGGGTTGCAGCCTTGGACGCCTTTTCGGCAGGGGGCTGAGTTGCCGGACCGCTTCCCCCAAACGATGGAATCCATTTTCGGTTTCTTGTTTCTTTTGCCGACAATCAGCACAGTTTAACAGGTGCTGTCGTATTTCCTTCGGCAGATGCATTTCATCCGCAATTGCCCGCAAAATATGATCCTCATTTAGATGTTGTTCCGTTTTCATGTTCATATGGTTCCTGCGTTGAAAAAATTTTTCAGGCCCTTGTCTTTTTTTACCTTGACCAGGGCGCGGTATAGATGCGTTTTAACGGTACTTTCACTTTTTGATAATGCCTGGGCGATCTCCCTGATACCAAGCTGATCGATGAATCTGAGAAGGAAGACCTCCTTTTCCATCTTTGACAGCCGGTCCATGGACAGAGAAAATTGCTGCCAGAAATCTTTTTGAATGACATTATCAAGTGGATCCGGATCCGGCTGTTGAAAATCTCCCGGTCCATCCTCATCAACCGCATCATTTTCTGAAAAAATTGAGATCAGAGATCGAAACCTTTTTTTCCGGTAAAAATCCCGGATCCTGTTTATAGCGATTCGGTACAACCATGCCTTAAAATGTCCCAACGTTTTTAATTGGCCGATATTTTTAAACGCCTGAAGGAAAACATCCTGTGTAATGTCTTCCGCATCCATTTGCGACCCGATCCTGAAAAAAACCATTCTGAAAATATCCTGGTGAAACCGATCGATAAGCCGGTTAAAAGCTTGTCTGCTTCCCTCCTTTGCTTCCCATACCAGTTTTTCAAATTCCAGGGCTGAATCCTCAACCGGATCATATGGTTTCGGCAGGGCCATGTTTTCCATAATGGTCTTTACGTGATTATCGCGATTTCACAATCAATTCGGTTTATTTTTCATCCGTTACATTTTAACCCAAAAGACGGGTTTGGTATATCATTTGTTTACAAAATATTTTAGAAACAGTTTCAAATCCTCGTCCAATGGCCGACAGCGACATTGCTGCCCGGCTCAAAAGGCTCATCATGCTGTAGCGTGACGTTGCTTTTTTGCCGAGTCGCGTATTGCGCCTGTACCTGATTCGAGGTATTGAAACCGCTTCCGGCAAAGTTTGATTAATCAATCGGCCGCCAAAATCTTTCAGCCGGTTTTTTTGATGAATTATGGTTGAAAATTATTTAATTTTGTTTATAATATTTGATTTTGAGCAAAACTGAAACCCTGGCCTGCGCTATGTGAAGGCTCATCGTTCGGTTTATTTGAGACGTTAGAATACATTTTACCAAGGTTTCCCACGATAACGATAAAAAGGTCGAGTCCCATGAAATCAAGTCCCTCAAAAAGCAAGCAAGAACTTGCCGTTGATATCGATTCGGTATCCTCTCTTATTGTAAAAATCCAAAAGAAAAATGGTGAAATTCCATGGGCTCATGGTGAAAAAACAGACCCATGGGATCATGTTGAAGCGACCATGGGGTTAACAATCGGAGGGTATTATGAAGAAGCAAAACGTGCCTTTATCTGGCTTAAGGAGAGCCAACTGGAGGACGGGAGCTGGTATGCGTCCTACCGTAACGGGGAGCCGGAAGACAGGACCCATGACACCAACATGAGTTCATATATCGCTGTGGGCCTGTTTCATTATTTCCTGATCACCGGTGACTGGCAGTTTATCAGGGAGATGTGGTATACCCTTGAGGGGGGGATATCATTTGCATTGAGCCTTCAGACGCCGGAAGGGGAGATTCACTGGGCCAAAAGCCCTGACGGCCTTACGGATCCCATTGCCCTTTTAACGGGATCCAGCTCCGTTTATATGAGTGTGAAATGCGCCCTGGCGCTGGCTGGTCTGCTCGGTATCCGGAAACCGCAATGGCGGGCATCCCTTCACAAACTGGGAGATGCCATTCGGCATAAACCCCATCTGTTTAACATGACCAAATCGAGATTTTCCATGGACTGGTTTTATCCCGTTCTCTCCGGCGCCATAACAGGTGCCGGGGCCCAGCGCAGAATCGAAAAATACTGGCGGAAATTTATTGTTAAAGATCAGGGCGTGCGGTGTGTGTCGGACCAGCCCTGGATTACCATGGCGGAAACATCCGAGCTGTGCCTGGCATTATCCGCCATCGGGAATAACAATCTTTCCGGCATCGTATTCAACTGGATTCAGAACCGCACCTTTGAGGACAATACATTCTGGTGCGGTTATACCTATCCGGATATCACCGTCTGGCCCGAAGACAAAATGACGTGGACCAATGCCGTGGTGTTGATGGCGGCGGATGCACTGTATGAGCTCACACCGGGCGCTAAGCTGTTTAACCATCGGTTCTGGGAGTCATCCATATTTTCAAGATTTATATAACTGAATCTTGCATGAAAAATCATGAGAACCCTTGTAGAGAAATTCGGAATTCCGGTTCCGGAAACGCGCGGGATCTGGAACCGGAATAAATAAGGTTTGAATTATTGAGAAGAGATCATCGGCCATATTTTATAAAGAAAGCTTATTTGAATTTTGAAAAGCTGTATGCGCGGCATTTTTTAAAGCCCCATTTTGAGTATCTGGGAGAGCATTACACCTTTGTTCGGCCCTGGCATGTCCGAATTTTTGGGGCGCCCATAGAGCTTGGTGCGTATTCCAATGTCATCGGCGCTGCTGAGAGCAAGGTGAGGCTTTCGGTCTGGTCCGAAGATAAGGACAAGGGCGGGATAAAAATCGGAAATTACTGTTTGATATGCCCGGGTGTCAGAATCAGTTCCGCTTACCGGATTACCATCGGGGACAATTGTATGTTTGCCAACGGTGTGTTTATTACGGATGCGGACTGGCACGGCATCTATGACAGGGTTTCCATCGGCAGGACCGAGCCGATCGTGATCCAGAATAACGCCTGGATAGGCGACAGCGCCATCATCTGCAAGGGTGTCACCATCGGTGAAAACAGTATTATCGGGGCCGGGTCCGTCGTTACCAGCAATGTGCCGCCGAACTCCATCGCGGCGGGGAACCCCGCCAGAATTGTCCGGCAGCTCGATCCCGATGAAAAAATTATTACAAGGGAACAATGGCTTCCGGATATTTTCCGTTTGTCCAAGGGCATTGACCGGGTGGAGCGGGTGAAATACCGTGACAATACCCTGCTGCATTACCTGAGATATCTGATCAGGCCCAAATACGGGGATTAACCCGATGCGGTTTGATTGCCTTTCGTGGATTTTGCAACAACCAGATACCCGCAGAACAGAATACCGCCCACCGCTGCAATCCCGGCACTGATGATAAACAACAGCCTTGATCCCACTGATTCATAAAGGTAGCCGTTTATAAAAAAACCGATCATCAGGCCCAAACCATAGGTAACGGCATTGTTGACGGCCTGACCCATGGTTTTTGCTTCCTCCGGGGCCATCCGGTCGATATACAGAATTCCGGCCATATGGAACGTGCCGTAAGTGACGGCGTGAAGGACCTGGGCTGAAATAATGAATACGGGTGAAGTAAAAATATAGAGCAGGCACCACCTCAGAACTGCAACGGCAAAAGAGAAAACCAGCACCGCTTCCAGAGAGAACCGGTTAAAGAGGCTTCTTGACTTCAACATGGCCAGGATTTCCGCAACCGAAGCAAGCGCCCATACGGACCCGATAAATAACTTGGAATAGCCCAGATGTTCCAGATGGATGGAAAAGAAACCATAATAGGCGCCGTGGCTGACCAGCATCAGGAATGCGCAAAACAGAAAAAGCACGATGGGTTTTTGTAAAAAATGGTGGAATTTCGGAACCGGCTCTGCATGAATTTTCTGGATATGATGCGGGATTTTCAGTGCGGCAACTGCCTGGATGATTGAACCGATGAGAATGGTGACCAGGATGATGCGAATAGAAAACAGATCAATGACCCTTCCCATAATCATGACGATTAAAATAAAGCTGGCAGAGCCCCATGCCCTGATCGTGCCGTAACTTCTTTTTTCCTTTCCCAGGGTGTCCATGGTCAGTGCTTCTAAAAAAGAGATGATCGGAGCATAAAAAATACCGTATAACAGGCAGATCACCAGCATCCACTGAAAATCCGTTGTCCGGAGAAATAAGTACCAGATTGCGGCACTGATGAAACAGCAGCCGATATAGATGGGTTTTCTCAAGTGAAAACGATCTGCTACGGCACCGAACAATACCGGGAAAATAATGGTCGAGACGGATCTTACCGATGACAGTGTTCCGATCTGAACCCCGTTAAAGCCGAGATGAAGGCAATACAGGTTAAAATAAGGGAGAAAAACCCCCATGACGCCGAAATGCAGAAAGTATTGTGAAGCAATGGTCCATGGATATGCGGTCCGGGCTGATTTCATGATCCTGGTCATAGAATATTTGGATGAAAAACACAATATGACAAATCAACGCCGGTGAGAAGTTTTCTTTACAACAAGCCGCGTTAATGATAATTTTAAAAACAATAACCGTATCTCGTGAAAAGACACGATAATTTAAAGTCTTGGCGATTTTCAGAAAGTGTTAATATTATGCAGAGGGTCTTCTAAAAAAGGAGCCGGTCATGGACTATATCAAGGTAAGATTTAAGAATGGTTTCGATCATCAGGGATCCATAACGAGCCGGGTTGTCGAAGACATATTCCGAACGATAAACCCGTTGTTTTCGCTTTCGGATCGGTCGTTAAAACCGCAGATCGATGTCTTTGAAACACGGAAGGAGATTTATATCCTGGCTGAAATTGCCGGTGTTGATCCCAAAGACCTGGATGTTGAAATCAGTCGGAAGACCATTAAGATCGCAGGACGACGACGGCAGATGCAATTTTCGGAAAAAGGGGCGTTTCGTCTGGCGGAAGTGCAGTACGGGCCTTTTGAACGGGCGTTTATCCTGCCGTGCCTCATTGACACGGATCGCGTATCAGCATCCTATACCAACGGCATGCTCCATATCCGGCTTGAAAAAATTCGGCAGGATCAAACCTATTCGGTCCCCATATCGGACGGCTAAGCTGAAACCGGTTGGATATAAACGATCTTACAGAAAATATTTTCAGGGGGAAACATGACGGAAAACAAACCATCCTTAGGACCCGATACTGACAGGCTGCCTGAAACGCTATCCATATTGCCGTTATTCGATGCGGCGTTATTCCCCAAAATGGTTTTGCCGCTGATGGTCATGCAGGCGGATTCCGTTACACTGGTAGATGGTGCCATGTCCAGGGATCGCATCATCGGTCTGATCGTATCAAAACCGTCGGAAGATAAAAACGTAAAACCCGCGGATAAAGTCTACCGTGTTGGAACGGCTGCGCTGATTCTTAAAATGGCCAAGACGGAAGATAATAAGGCCCAGCTTTTAATTCAGGGTTTGAGCCGTTTTAAGGTCAGGGAATTTCTGGGCGGCAAACCGTATCTTCAGGCCCGGGTTGAATACTTTGGGGACAAGGGAGAGGCCGATAAGGAAACTCAGGCCATGATGGCCAATATCTTAAGCCTGTTTGACCGGATGGTGCAGCTTTCCCCCGGACTTCCCCCGGAAATGGGTGCCATGGCCAAAACAATTCAGGAGCCCGGCGTTTTAGCCGACATGGTGGCCTCCGTGATGAACTCCACCCAGGAGGAAAAGCAGCAGGTTCTGGAGATTATCGACGTCAAGGAGCGGCTGAAAAAAGTGACCGTTCTGATGAATCATCAATTGGAAATACTGGAACTCGGCAACAAGATTCAAACCCAGGTAAAAGGGGACATGGACAAAAGCCAGCGCGAGTATTTTTTGCGCCAGCAGCTCAAGGCCATAAAAGAAGAGCTGGGTGAAAAAGATGAAACAAACGTCCGGGTTGAGGAATACCGTGCCAAAATAGCGGAAAAGAATTTGCCGGAAGAGGCGCGAAAAGAAGCTGAAAGAGAGTTGGAACGGCTGTCCGGGATGCACCCGTCGTCGGCGGAATACACCGTTGCCCTGACGTACCTTGACTGGATGACGTCTTTGCCGTGGAACGACAGCACCCAGGACAACCTTGACATCAACAAGGCGAGAAAGATCCTGGACCAGGACCATTTCGGACTTGAAAAAGCGAAAAAGAGGGTTATTGAATATCTGGCCGTCCGCAAGCTCAAGCCGGAATCCAAGGGCCCCATCCTGTGTTTTGTCGGACCTCCGGGAACCGGGAAAACATCATTGGGACGGTCCGTGGCCAGGGCGCTGGGCCGGAAATTTTTTCGCATATCCTTGGGCGGGGTCAGGGATGAAGCTGAAATCCGGGGGCACCGGCGGACTTATGTGGGGGCTTTGCCCGGAAGGATCATTCAGGGCATTCGGCGCTCGGAATCCAACAATCCGGTGTTCATGCTGGATGAAATCGATAAGGTGGGAAGCGACTTCAGGGGAGATCCGTCTTCGGCGTTGCTTGAGGTTCTGGATCCGGAACAGAACGACTCTTTTTCCGATCATTACCTGGACGTACCGTTTGATTTATCCAGGGTCATGTTTATCACCACGGCCAATATTCTGGATACTATTCCGCCGGCCCTGCGGGACCGGATGGAGGTGCTCGAGCTGCCGGGGTATACACTGGACGAAAAAATCAAGATCGCCAACCGGTATTTAATCCCCCGCCAGCGGGAGGCCCACGGCATTACCGCCAAACAGGTCAGTTTTACCACCGGCGCCATTAAACATATCATATCCGGATATACACGGGAGGCCGGGTTGCGAAACCTGGAAAGGGAAATCGCGTCGATCTGCAGGGGGGTTGCTGCAAAAATCGCATCCGGCGAATCCAAGTCCGAGAAAATCACCATTGACAATGTGCCGGATTATCTCGGGCCGGTTCGGATTGTTTCCGAAGTCGCCGAAAGAACCAGCACGCCGGGAGTGGCCATGGGACTGGCATGGACCCAGACCGGAGGAGAACTGCTGTTTATCGAGGCCACGGCCATGAAGGGGAAGAAGGGACTGACCCTCACCGGCCAACTCGGAGACGTGATGAAGGAGTCTGCCACGGCCGCGTTGAGTTTTATCCGGTCCAAGGCCGGTGAACTGGGGATTGACGAAAATTTCTTTGAAGAACACGATATCCATATCCATGTTCCGGCCGGTGCCATACCCAAAGACGGACCATCCGCCGGAGTGACCATGCTTACGGCGCTGACCTCTCTTCTGACAAATAAAAAAATAAAGAAGAACCTGGCCATGACCGGAGAGATCACATTACGGGGACAGGTTCTGCCGGTGGGCGGTATCAAGGAAAAAGTGCTGGCCGCGCATCGGGCAGGGATTAAAACCGTCATCCTGCCCAAATGGAATAAAAAAGACATGGTCGATGTCCCGGATAAGATTAAGAAGGACGTCAAGTTTCATTTCGAGGACAAGATGATGAATGTTTTGAAAATTGCACTGGGATAGGAGGAAAATTGGCAGAAAAATATCCGGACAAGATGAATCTCCTACGGAAATTCGGACCACTCGCTGTTTTGGTGATTCTGGTTCTCTGTTTGGTCAGCGGCTGTGCCCGGGCACCCGGGCCGAAAGCAAGAAGACCGGGTGAACCCAAACCGTATAAAGTCATGGGAAAGTGGTATCATCCCGTCTCGGATTCAAAGGGTTTTCGGCAAAAGGGAATTGCTTCCTGGTATGGTGCGGACTTTCACGGGCGAAAAACATCCAGCGGTGAAGCATACAACATGTATGCCATGACCGCGGCTCACAAAACCCTGCCTTTGGGAACGGTGGTGAGGGTGCACAACCTGGACAACGGACGCCGGGCCAAAGTACGGATCAACGACAGGGGGCCTTTTGTCCGGGGTCGGATAATCGACCTGTCCTATGCTGCGGCGAAAGAACTGGGTGTGGTGGGGCCGGGGACGGCCCCTGTTGAGATCATCGCGCTGGGCATGCCGGTGCCTTCGAAAAAAGGCGGTGCCCCGACTTACATCCCGGGTAATTATTACACCGGAAATTTCACCATACAGATCGGTGCCTTTACCATTCGCGAGAATGCCGAGAGGCTTAAAGCAAAATTGAGCCGTACATACAACAATGTCCACATCACACCGTATGACGACGGAAAGCAGATTTTTTACCGGGTGCGTTTGGGCAAATGCAATACCCTGGCCCTGGCAAAGAAATATGAAAGTGAGATGATTCAAAAGGGATTTGAAGGGGCATTTGTCACTGCAGAATAAATCGCCGCATATCCATAAAGCTTGTGGTTTCCGATTTTCCGCTGGAAATTATACCACATCATGACCACCCTTACCGGCATTTTGGAACGAATCACCTATTATAACGAAGAAAATCGTTATATGATCGCCCGGTTGCGGTCGGATGAATCCAAAAACCTGGTAACGATCATCGGGTATATGCCCGGTGTTAACCCCGGGGAAAATCTGAAACTTGCCGGAAAGTGGGAAACCCATCCCAAATACGGCCAGCAATTCAAGGTGACCGGATTTGAAGTGTCCCTTCCGGCCACCATAGACGGCATTAGAAGATATCTCAAATCCGGCATGATCAAAGGTATCGGTGCGAAAACCGCCGACCGGTTGATCCGGCACTTTTCGGAAAAAACCATCGAGGTGATTGACCGGACACCGGAAAAACTCACCGAGGTCGAGGGAATCGGGGAAAAAACCGCGGCAAGAATCGCCGAAGCCTGGCGTTCCCATCATGATGTCAGGGAATTGATGGATTTTCTTCAGC
The DNA here is from genome assembly GCA_964386565.1 of uncultured Desulfobacteraceae bacterium. Lineage (GTDB taxonomy): Bacteria > Desulfobacterota > Desulfobacteria > Desulfobacterales > UBA5616 > CAYLRU01. Next base: position 11,523 of record CAYLRU010000024.1, read on the forward strand.
AATGCAGCGTCAATGTTGCCCATAGCGCCAAAATAATGAAATGTTACGGCAGGGACGCCCTGGCCGTTATTCGGAAAACACCCTACCGCATCCTTTCAGACATTCCGGAAATCGATTTTTATACGGCGGACATGATCGCCAAAGAACTGGGCTATGAAGAAGACAGTTATGAACGAATCGAGGCCGGCATCGAATACCTGCTGGCACAATTCATTGCCGAGGGCCACACCTACATGCCCGAATCCGTCCTCATGGAACGGTTCAGCCGTCGTTTTCAGATGGATGCCGAGCCGGTCCGGGAGGTGCTTGCCGGGATGGAAGAAAACAGCCGGGTGGTTTTGGATCGCAACCCTCTTCATGCAGATGAACGTCGTATTTATACGCCATGCCTTTATGAGGCCGAGATCGGGCTGGCAAGGCGGTTTAATGCGCTGTTGTCCATTCCGGTGCGCCTGCCGGATGTGGATCAGAATCAGATCATTGAGGAACTGGTGAAAAAAATCGCCATCCGGCCGTCTTCCGAACAGCTCGACATTCTGGAAGGAATCCTTGCACATCGCATCGCCGTTATCACGGGCGGGCCCGGTACGGGGAAGACGACCTTGATTCGGGCCATCACGGTTATTTTCAATGCGATGGGGGAAAAAATCCTTCTTGGCGCACCCACGGGACGGGCTGCCAGGCGCCTTTTCGAAGTGACGGGGCGAAAAGCTGAAACCATTCACAAGATGCTGTGTTACAATTTGGCGACCCAGATGTTTGACAGGGACCAGGATGATCCTCTTGAAGCGGATGTTGTGATTATCGATGAGGTATCCATGGTGGACACGGTTCTGATGTTTCATCTGCTGAACGCCGTTCCCTTGACGGCAAGGCTGATCCTGGTGGGAGATGTCTTTCAACTGCCGTCCATCGGTCCCGGCAATGTATTGTCGGATCTGATTCAATGCGGGAAGATCAAGGCTTTTGAATTGACCGAGATTTTTCGACAAGTCCATGAAAGCCCGATCGTGGAGGCGGCGCACAGGATTCGACGGGGTGAATTGCCGGATATCCATCATCATGAATTGACCAATCCGGAATCGGATTTCCTGTTTATCGAACAAGGTCGTCCCGAAGCCGTGGTGGATGTCATTATCCAGTTGTTAACCCGTATCCTGCCGGATCACCTGGATAAAAACCAGATCCGGGATGTTCAGGTCATCACGCCCATGCATAAGGGAACAGTGGGCACGCTGAACCTGAATCAGGTTTTACAAACTGTCATGAATCCGAAATCAGGCAGCAGGCACACCCTTAAAATGCGTTTCAGGATAAATGATAAAGTCATGCACCTGAAGAATAATTATCAAAAAGAGGTCTTCAACGGCGATATCGGGATCGTGTGCGCCATTGAAGCGGAAAGCCGGAACGTATGTGTAAAATATGATGACCGAATCGTGAAATATACTGCCGAAGAAACAGACGACCTGTCCCTGGCATATGCCATCTCGGTCCACAAGTCCCAGGGATCGGAATACCCGGCCGTGATCATTCCCCTGCTCACCCAGCATTTTGTGCTTCTTCAGCGGAACCTGCTGTATACGGCGGTGACAAGGGGAAAACAGGTGACGGTCGTTGTCGGCACAAAGAAGGCTTTAAAAATCGCCTTGAATAACGACAGGCCCCGTCAGCGGCTTACCACTTTGGCGGAAAGGATTGCGGGTAACCCATCATGAATCGGATTCCGATTCCGTGTCGGGTTTGGTAAAAGCCGGAATCTTGAAAAACGGGATTCCTTCCTGCTTTAATATTTTTTCCTCTTCCTTTGAGCTGGTCCCCCTGATATTCCTGGGCTCTGCCGCCCCGTAATGGATTTTAAGGGCCTCCTTGGTAAATTCGGTACCCACGTTATCAAAATTTTTTTCCACATATTCGGATATCTGGTGGGTCAGATGCATCAATGCCCGATATTCATCAAGGGGGTATCTCGGTGTTGTCGATCCTCCTTTTATGGCAAAGGTGGAGGGAATCTTTTTGACGTTTTTATCATCGCATACGGGACATGAAACCAGGCCCTTTTCAAGTTGGTTATTGAAAGCCGCACCGTCTTCAAACCAGCCTTCAAATGTATGTCCATTGGAACATGTCAGATCATATGCTATCATGCAAACTCCATATATGGGTGATGTCCTGTCTTTCCATCATGATCAAAGCCTGTTAAGAAAGAAAGTATTGACAGATTTATAATGAACAAAATAAAGAATATATCCTGTTTGATAATTCGTCAACTCCAAATTTTTAAGATACTGTATGCTGATGTGGATTTTGGTACGGCAAGCCGGCTTTTAGTGATAAAAATATTATACGGGGATGTGCCTTTTCCCTGCAGGCCGAGGAAATTAGTGTAAATGAAAAAAATTGTTTTTATCTTGCTTTGTTTTTGGTTCTGCCAGGCATTGTGCTGGGCGGAAATGCAATATGTCACGGAGGTCATGTCGATTACCATGCGGACGGGGCCGGGAGTTAAGCATAAAATTATCGCCATGCTCAAATCAGGTGAAAAAATAGACATTCTTGAAAACGGCGACGGATGGACAAGGGTTCGGTCAAGAAACGGACAGGAAGGATGGGTGCTGACCCGGTTTTTGACGACTGAAAAACCGGTTCGGCCGGTTTTAGATGAATTGAGCGGAAAATACCAGGCGCTTTTAAAAGAATTCAACCGGACATCGGCGGAGAACATGACGTTAAAAGAAGAAAACCAGAGACTTCAAAAAGAGCTTGCGGAAAAAGAGACCGTATTGGCCGAGGTGAATTCCGCCTATGAAAAGCTCAAAGAAGATTCGGCAGACTTTCTCGCCGTCAAGAACAACCTGGAAAATACGCAAAAAGAGCTTTCAGACCTGAAAAGAAAATCAAAAGAACTTGAAACCGTCGTTGTTAAACTTCAGAACAGTCAGATTTTAAAAGGCATATCCATCGGTGCGGGTATTTTGCTGCTTGGAATTATCATCGGGTTGAAATTCAAGCGTCAGCGCCGTCGATCATCACTGCTGTCATGAATATTATGAATGGCCCTATATATACAGGAAAGTACTGGTGCTGTTATGAAATATGAAACGGATTTTCTTATTATCGGCAGTGGTGTGGCCGGCCTGACCCTGGCCCTGAAGGTGGCTGATTCCGGCCGGGTGACCATTGTAACGAAAAAGGGGGTAATGGAAAGCAATTCATCCCGGGCGCAGGGCGGGATTGCATCGGTGTTCAGCGAGGTGGATTCCTTTGAACTGCATATTCAGGATACGTTGGCGGCCGGCGACAACCTGTGCGACCGCCAGGTCGTGGAAATGGTGGTAAAAAACGGACCGGACAGGATTCGTGAACTCATCGAATGGGGAGTGAAGTTCAACATCAACGGGCCGGCGGCCGGGGAAACGCCGGACCATCCGAACCTGGAACTGGGACGCGAGGGCGGGCACAGTCAGAAAAGGATTGTCCATGCCCAGGATATGACCGGCCGGGAGATCGAAACCGTACTGGTCAGTCATGTGAGTAAGCATCCAAATATAGAAGTACTGGAACATCATGTCGCCATAGATCTCATTACCTGTTCAACCCGTATGAAAAGAGGGCTGGTGACCACAACCCACGAAGACTATTGCTGCGGCGCCTATGTACTGGATCGAAAAACCAATCAGGTAAAAACATTTTCCGCCAAAATTACGGTTCTGGCCACGGGCGGGGCCGGGAAAGTGTACCTTTATACCAGTAATCCGGATATCGCCACCGGGGACGGCATTGCCATGGGATACAGGGCGGGGGCAACAATTGCAAATCTTGAATTTGTCCAGTTTCATCCCACGTGTCTCTACCATCCTGAGGCTAAAAACTTTTTAATTTCCGAAGCAGTGCGGGGAGAGGGCGGAATCCTGATGGATGCCTCGGGCCGCGCCTTTATGGAAAAATATGATCCCCGGAAGGATCTGGCATGCCGGGATGTAGTGGCCCGGGCCATTGATACAGAGCTGAAAAAATCCGGTGCTGATTCGGTTTTTCTCGACATTTCCCACAAGGACGGCGAATTTATCGTCAAACGCTTTCCCAATATCTATCAGCGATGTCTGGAATTCGGCATCGACATGACCCGGGAACCTATTCCCGTGGTTCCGGCGGCCCACTACATGTGCGGCGGTGTGGTTACGGATATTTTCGGTCGGAGCGATATTCTTCGTCTTTATGCTATCGGTGAAACAGCCTGTACCGGACTGCACGGTGCCAACCGCCTGGCAAGCAATTCGTTGATCGAAGCCCTGGTTTACGCGCATACCGCTTCTCGGCAGGCTGTTGAGGATCTTGAAACCATGGATTTTAAGTCGACCCCGGAACCTCCCCCATGGGATGAAGTGGGAACAACGGACAGCGATGAGTTGATCATGGTATCCCAGAACTGGGATGAAATCAGAAGATTTATGTGGAATTACGTGGGAATTGTCAGATCGGACAAGCGGCTGGCAAGGGCAAAGCGCCGGATAGACAATATCCAGAGTGAGATCAAGGAATATTATTGGAATTTCAAGGTCAGCCCGGACCTGGTGGAATTGCGGAATATCGCAACGGTAGCGGAACTGATTATCCAGTGCGCCATGCATCGCAAGGAAAGCCGGGGGCTTCATTTCAATATCGAATACCCAAATCGGGATGACAAACGCTGGCAGAAGGATACCATTATCAGGAGGCCTTTTTTTGGTTGATCCGGACGGTAAAACATGCATTGACAATCTTTTTTTATGTATTACGTTCTTAAATTAATCCGCATCAATGTCTTGGTCTTGCCGGGGATCTTTGTCAGGCGGTTGTTTAATAAAACAGAAACAAGTCACGGAAAAAAGATAAACATTAATGGTGAATAAACGGGATTATTATGAAATACTCGGCGTTTCCCGACAGGCAACGGATGCCGAGTTGAAATCTGCTTATCGTAAGCTGGCCCTCCAATTTCATCCGGACCGAAATCCGGGTAACAGGGAAGCAGAAGAGAAGTTCAGGGAAGCGGCCGAAGCCTATGAGGTACTGCGGGATCCCCGGAAACGGAAGATATATGACCAGTATGGCCATCAGGGCCTGGAAGGAAACGGATTTTCAGGTTTCGGCGGATTTGAAGACATCTTCTCCAGTTTCAGTGATATTTTTGAGGATTTTTTCGGGTTTGGCAGCCGTCAGCGGTCAAGACGAAGTCGTGCCCAGCGGGGAAACGATTTACGATACGACCTGAATTTAAGCTTTATGGATGCGGCTTTCGGAACGGAAACGGAGATCGACCTGGAGAAATCGGTAACATGTACGGTATGCGAGGGGAGCGGGTGCGAACCCGGTACAAGCCTCGAAACCTGCGGCCATTGCGGTGGAAGAGGCCAGGTGACGCGAACCCAGGGTTTTTTCTCGGTGAGCACCACATGTCCGGCCTGCAACGGTCATGGGCAAACCATTCCGAATCCCTGCGGGAAATGTCATGGACGGGGACAGGTAATGGTGAATAAAAAAGTAATGCTGAAGATTCCGGCCGGCGTGGATACAGGGTCAAGGCTGAGGCTGACCGGTGAAGGTGAGGCCGGCAGTTTCGGTGGTCCCCCCGGTGATTTATATGTCTTCATTCATGTGGAACCCCACGATTTTTTTGTAAGAGACGACATAAACGTGGTCTGCACCATCCCCATTTCATTTGTGCAGGCAGCCTTGGGTGACAAGGTCATGGTTCCCACGCTTACCGATGAAAAAGAACTGGTGATCCCCAAGGGAACCCAGCCGGGAACCCTGTTTCGTTTCCGTGGAGAAGGAATTCCGTCCTTGAGGAGTAATCGCCGTGGAGACCAGGTAATCCAGGTTGACATTAAAACGCCGACGAATTTAAACAAAAAGCAAGAGGCGTTGCTCAAGGAATTCGCAAAGATCGAGGCCGGAAAAATTTCCAATAAATTGAAAAACATTCTAAAGGGGGGCGGTTCCAAGGCTGCCAATTGATCCTGGTTTCCCGGACCTGGAAAATATGAGATTTCGGGTTGAACTTTTGGTCCTTCTCTTTTAAAAAGCCTCAATGCCAAGGAGTTATGATGTTTGAATTGAAAGTCAAAACACATTTTGCCGCAGCCCACCAGTTGAAAATGGTTGCCAAAAAATGTGAAAACCTGCACGGTCATAATTGGCAGATTGAAGTGTGCGTCACGGGTGAAAAATTAAATGATGCCGGTGTGCTCATCGATTTCGGCATTTTTAAGGAGCATATTTCGGAAGTAATAAAAAAACTGGACCACCGGTTTTTAAATGAGGTGGGCTTTTTTCCGGACGATAATCCCCCATCTTCTGAAAATATCGCCAGATTCATTGCCCTGGAGGTCGATGCAGCCATCACGGAACCCGGGATTCGGGTCTCCCGTGTTACCGCATGGGAATCCGAGGATTCCTGCGCAACGTATATCCCATAGCGGGAAAAATCAGGGCGATGTACCTCGTATCCGGGTGGTTTACCTTTCAGGTGTTTTGCCCAAATGCGCCATCAGCTCATCTTTTGTAATGACGGCGCATGCATCGACAAGTCTTTGAATGCTTTCAAGTCCGCCCTCCTGGCGATCGACAAGAATAACCGCTTTTACCACATCAAGCCCTTCGGATTTCGCCCGCTCTATGGCTTTAATCGTTGACCCGCCGGTTGTGGCCACATCATCGGTGATGACGACCCGATCCCCGGGAGTCATATCTCCTTCCACCCATTTTATGATGCCGTGGTCTTTTCGGGTTTTCCGGATTGAAAAGGCGTTTATAGGACGGCCCTTCAGTTCCGAGGCAAAGGCAACAGCCATTGAAATGGGATCGGCACCGAATGTCAGGCCGCCGATGCCTTTGATATTCAAATCCTTGACCATGTCGAAGATGATGTGTCCGATAAGATACATGCCCCGGGGATTGAGCGTGGTGGGTTTGCAGTTGACGTAAAACCGGCTCATTTTTCCCGAAACCAGTTTGAATGTCGGTTCCGGGCTGTATTTAAACGATTTTTCAGCCATCATGGCGGAGAGTTCCTGTTTCATCGGCATGCCTGTTTCAAGATTATATGTTGATTTTCATCGGTTGATTCGCTATTAAAAAGCCTCCACTGAAATGGAAGAAGCCTGTTATCGGGTCTCAGCGGAGGCTCTGGGTTAAGGAAAACCGGGTACGGCACTCCTTGAACACGGATAATTCATAACAAGTATATAAGCGTTGGTCAATCCCAAACCCACGAATACCGATGTAAGAATAAAACCCGTTGTTATGGAAAACAAAACAGCAAAACGACCGTTTGATAATATTTACGGTTCTGTTTACGGTATGCATCAGGACGGGGGTATGACGCCGGAAAAGGAAGAGGAAAAAAAACAGTCGGCCGTCATCCGCATGTTTCACGTGCATAAGCGATTTGATAAGAAAAACGCACTGGTAGATATAACGCTTGATATCTTCAGAAATGAATTCGTCTTTATCTGTGGTCCCAGCGGTGCCGGGAAATCAACCCTGCTTAAACTCCTGTTTCTCGGAGAGTCCCTGTCCGAAGGCCAGATTCTTGTCGGCGGAATGAATCTTTCCAGGATACCGCGGAAAAAAATTCCGTTTCTTCGGCGTGAGTTCGGGATAATTTTCCAGGATTTTAAGTTGATTCCGACAAAAACGGTTTTTGAGAATGTAGCACTTGTATTGGAAGCCAAGGGAAAGGCCAACAAGACAACCCAAAAGAAGGTCAGAAGCGTATTGCGTATCGTCGACATGGAGAAAAAACAAAATGCCTATCCCCCGACGCTTTCCGGCGGTGAGCAGCAGCGGGTCGCCGTTGCCAGGGCCGTGGTCGGAGATCCCAAAATCATTCTCGCCGATGAGCCCACAGGCAGTCTGGATACGGCTTCAGCCGGCGTCATTATTGATCTTTTGACCAAATTCCATTCCCGGGGGGCGACCGTTATTACGGCTACCCATGATGAAAGTCTCGTCCAAAAAATCGGCGGCCGGGTTCTGCGGCTGGAGAATGGGCGCTTAAAATCGGTTGAGGATAGCCGCCGGGGTCTGACGACATGACACCATACATCTTCCGTGCAGTAAAAGACATTTATAAAAACGGATACCTGAATGCGGTTGCGGTGATTACCATCGCCCTGTCCGTTCTTATTGTAAGCTCCTTTGGGTTGTTCGTTTTAAACGCCAATGACCTCATTGCAGCCTGGAAAAAAGGAATCCGGATCATGGCGTATTTAAAGCCGGGCATATCCAATGAAAAACTCCTGGATATGGAATTGAACATCCGGCAGATCAGAGGCGTTCAGCACATCGATTTTATTTCAAAGGAGGCGGCCCTTGACTTTTTAAAAGAACAAATGAAAGGGCAGGCGTCCCTGTTGGAAAATATTGAAGAAAACCCCTTGCCGGATGCTTTTGAGATCAGCCTGTCTCCGGAACTGAAAGATATGGATGAAATTGAAACACTGGCCGATCAGATCAGCCTTATCCCCATGGTAACCGATGTGGAATTCGGCCGGTTATGGTTGAAACGATTTGTTAATATCTTCAACCTGTTTCGCATGGCGGCGTTCGGCATCGGAACACTTTTTTTCGGGGCATCGGTTTTTATTATCGGCAATACCATCCGCCTGGTTCTGTATTCGAGACGGGAAGAAATCGAGATTATGCGCTACGTGGGCGCAACAGACGGGTTTATCAAAACGCCGTTTTATATTGAAGGCATCCTTCTGGGGGCGATGGGCGGAATTATCGGGCTGGCAGCGGCGTTTATCGGATATATAATGGTATCTTCGAATATGGTTTACGGGTTTTCATCCGGCTTTTTCCGGATTCGCTTTTTCCCGCTGAATATTTCGATGGTTATTTTATTCTGCAGCATACTGGTGGGGTGGTTAGGGTGTTTTCTGTCCCTCAATCAATTTTTAAAAGAATATTGATCATACCCGTGGTTATGGCATGGGTCGGTGTTTTTACGGGATTTGCAGCCTCGGAATCCTCCGTTATCGGTGTGGTGAATGTGGATGCCTTGAATTTCCGCCCGGAACCGACCATGGGAAAACCCCCGATTGCCTCCCTGGATAAGGGAGAGCGTATTGTTATTCTGCAATTGAGAAACGGCTGGATAAAAGCGGTTTGGAGGGGCCGGGTGGGATTTATCCGGAATATGGAAGGATTCGTCAAGCTGTCAACTCCCACCGGTGAAAAGGATGTAAACACCCTGATGAAAGCGGCAGATACCATCGGTGAGCATATCGAAGACGGTGAGTTCAGAATTCTCGAACTGACCAAAAAAGAGACAACGATTATCAACGGGCTGAATGAAATTGACCTGGTGCTGAGTTCGGTTCGGAAAAAGATGGCGGATCTCAAGGCCATGGCGGCGGATCTGGAATCCGGCATCCTGGAAACCACCGCATCCATTGAGAAGGTCAGGGAAGAGATCGGTATATACAAAAAATATGCCGGTCGACGACTGGTGGCCTTGTATAAGCTTCAAAGGCTCGGCGGAATGCCGCATGTATTGACATCCGCGGATTCCATGTACGACATGTTTAAACGAAAAACCATTTTCGAACGGGTCTTGGCCCGGGACCAGGAGATATTGGCCGAATACGCACGGGATGTTGTACGGTTGAAAAGCCTTCTTGAACGGCAAAAAGCGCAAAAAAAAGAAAAGAAAGCCCTTGATGCTGAATTGGATGACCAGATGCGCATCATGACAAAGGAGAAAGACAAGCGTGAGAAACTGCTTGCCCATATTCGGAGTGAAAAACGCCTTGAGCTGGCGATTATCGAATCGTTGAGGCAGGCAGCCGCCTCCCTTGATGAACAAATAAAAAAATATGGCCGGTTGCCCGGGACGCCGGTTGAAACCGGGAACGTCAATGTAAAACCGTTTGCCACGTTAAAGGGGTTGCTAAAAATGCCGGTCAGGGGTAAAATTATTTCACTTTTCGGATCCTATACCGACCCGAAATACAACGTGAAGAATTTCAGAAGCGGCATTGACATCCAAACGGACAGGGGAGAGCCTGTTCGGGCCGTATACGGCGGGAAAGTGCTTTACGCCGACTGGTTTAAAGGCTACGGCAATATGATGATCATTGACCACGGGGATCATTATTATACGGTATATGCAAATATGGAGGAAATTTTTAAAACAACCGGGTCTGTTGTCGAGGCCGGGGAAGTTATCGCGACTGCCGGAGATTCGGGATCTCTCATAGGCCCCAAGCTATATTTTGAAATACGTCACCATGGTGAGCCGCTGGATCCGTTGAAATGGATAAAAAGAGGCTGATGAAGCCGGTGATGAGAAGGAGCGATTAAATGATGAATAAGGAAAAGCAGCATATACGATTATGGGTGTTGCTGGCTGTTGCCGTATTTTTCTGGACGATAGGGGCCGGCTTTTACCGGGATCTGTCGGCCGGCAGCGAAGAAACATATAAGGGCCTGAAACTGTTCAGCGACGTCATCGAGATGGTCGAGCGGATGTATGTGGATGAAGTGGATTCCAAGACGCTTATCGAAAACGCCATCCAGGGAATGGTTCATGGACTGGATCCCCATTCATCCCTGCTGCTGCCGGATGAACTGGAAGAGCTCCAGATGGACACCCAGGGAGAATTTACCGGAATCGGCATCAGTATTTCCATGAAAGACGGTTTTGTCACCGTTGTATCACCCATTGAAGGGACCCCTGCATATCGGGCCGGCATAAAAGCCGGGGACAGAATTATCAAGGCCGATGGCGAGCCCACGAGAGATTTAAGAGATGCCGTAAAAAAGATGAGAGGACCGAAAGGGACCACCGTCGTCATAACGGTAATCCGGGGGGGAGAGCCGGAACCCATTGAATTTACGCTTGTCAGGGATATCATTCCCATTGAAAGTGTTAAACATTCCGTTTTAAGGCCCGGTTACGGATATATCTGGATTACCAATTTCCAGGAGAATACGACACGGGATCTGAAGGCCGCCTTGGAAGAGCTTGAGCCGGGAGATATACCGCTGAAAGGACTTATCCTGGATATGCGGGACAACCCCGGTGGGCTGCTGAATCAGGCTATCAGCGTGACGGATCTTTTTCTGGACAAGGGAACGATCCTGACCATCAAAGGGCGGGATGAAAAAAATTCAAAAGAATATCAGGCTCACGCCGATTCATATGACCGCAACTACCCCATCGTGGTTTTGATAAACGGCGGCAGTGCCAGTGCGTCGGAGATCGTCGCCGGTGCACTGCAGGATCATAAACGGGCACTGCTGTTGGGAACGACTTCTTTTGGAAAGGGGTCTGTCCAGTCCGTGGAAAACCTGCGGGACGGTTATGGTCTGAAATTGACCATTGCCCGGTATTATACACCTAGTGGACGGTCCATCCAGGCCAAGGGGATTGAACCGGACATTGAATTGAAATATCAGGCTATTGATCGAGCGCTGGTGAATGAAGACGGGGATAGGCGGATTAAGGAAAAAGATCTGATCAACCACCTGGATGCGGAGCCGGGAATAAAACAGGACAATGAAACGGAAGAAATGAAAAAAATGAGAATCCGCGGGGGCGAGATGCGTTTCGGCGGGCTTGATTTGGAGCGACTGCAGACAGACAACCAGATTATGCGTGCACTTGAAATACTGGTCAGTTATGATATTTTTAAAAGTCTTTCCGGATAAGAAATAATAAATGGCAAAAAGAAGAGCCACCAAATCGGCAAAACCCAAAAAAAAGACTTCCAAAAAAGATTCGGGGATAAAAAAACACCTGATTAAAATCGTATTGGGCCTGTCCATTTTGATCCTGGTGGTGACGGCTGCGGCAATTCTGACCCATTATATGCTGCACCGGAAACCCCCTGAAAAAAAACCGCCGGCAAGGATTCCGCCTGTAACCATTCCAACCTATGAAATTTATCCGGAAGAGGAGGTGGTACCGCCTCCACCCGTTGTCAAACCGAAGCCGATTCCCGGCCGGCCGCTGCCTGAAGTTGCCATTATTGTCGACGATATCGGTTATGACGAGAGGCTTGCAGAAAAATTTATTCAGATGGATTCATCCCTGACCTTTTCCATTCTGCCCTATGGGCCGTTTAGCAGGAAGATTTTGCGGATTGCCGGGGAAAAGGGTTTTGAAACCATGCTCCATCTGCCCATGGAACCCAAGGAATATCCCAAAATAAAACCCGGACCCGGTGCATTGCTTACGTGCATGTCGCCGGATACGCTGATCGAACAGCTTGAAGCGGATCTTGCTGCCGTTCCCGACATTAAAGGGGTTAACAACCATATGGGATCTAGAATGACCACCAATTCCACCCAGATGTATCAGATTTTTTCCATTCTCAAGAAAAGAGGGCTTTATTTTGTTGACAGCAAGACAACGCCGGACAGCATCTGCGAACCGTCGGCCCGGCTTTTTCAGGTGCCGTTTGCGGAAAGGGATGTATTTATCGATCATATTCAGGATAAAGAATTTATCAGAAAACAGATTAGATTGTTAATCCATATCGCGGAAAAGTACGGCTCATCCATTGGAATCGCCCATCCCCATGAAGTGACCTATGAAGTGTTGAAAGATATGATGCCGGAGCTGAAGAAGAGGGTAAAAATTGTACCTGTATCCAAACTGGTTGAAAAACCCGCCTGATTTGGACCCGTACGCAGTTAATATAATATCCAAACAAGAATATTTGAAATTTTATGCCGTGAGTTCAGAGTTGTGAATTATCGTGTTTATTGTGTTTGACGGGTTTTGTTTTGGTTCTGCAACTCACGACTCCAACCCCTTATTAAAGATGATTGGAGGCACATGATGAGCGTGAAGGAAACGAGCAGGGGATATGATGCCATTTACAGGGAATATAATGAGAAAAGAGAAAAGATAAAGCAGATGGGCGGTGAAAAAGCCGTTAAAAAACAGCATGATGCATCAAAGCTCACTGCAAGGGAGAGGCTGGATTATCTTTTTGATGACGGCGCGTTTACGGAGATCGGTCTTTTTGTAACCCATCGCACCACTGCTTTTGGTATGGATAAAAAGGAGATCCCCGCCGAAGGTGTTGTCGTGGGATTCGGGAAAGTGGACGGCCGCCAGGTCATGGCGGCGGCGGAGGATTTCACGTCCATGGCCGGAACATTCGGTGAAAATCACGGCAGAAAGTTTTTCGAAGCGATTACCATGGCCAAGGAAAAGGGCGTACCCTTTATCGGTCTGAATGACTCCGGCGGGGCCCGGCTTCAGGAAGGCATGGATACCCTCCAGGCATATGCATGGCTGTTTAACAGCCAGATACAGGCGTCCGGTATCATTCCGCAGATCGCCGTTATTATGGGTCCCTGCCTCGGGGGACAGGCGTATCATCCCATTATGCAGGATTTTATTATCCAGTGCAGGAAGACGGGATTTATGGGCATTGCCGGTCCGGCCTTTGTGAAAACACAACTGGGCGAGGACATCACGTTAGAGGCGTTATGCGGCGTTCAGGCGCATGCCGTTCACAGCGGGCAAACCCATATCGTGGCTGAAGACGATCGGGATGCATTGGACAAAGTCAAAAAATTATTAAGTTTTCTGCCGTCCAACAACATGGAGAAACCCAAAAGAATTGACACGGGAGACAGTCCGGACAGATCCGACAGCGAGCTTGACACCCTTATTCCTGAAACAGCTTCCGAACCCTTTGATATCAGAAATGTGATTGTCAGAATTGTCGATAACGGCGACTTTTTCGAGTTGTTCAAGGATTTCGGAAGAAGCGTGGTGATCGGTTTCGCCCGATTTTCCGGGCGTACAGTGGGGGTTGTCGCCAATCAGCCGAACTGGATCAGCGGCGTCATCGATTGCGATGCCTCTGACAAAGTGGCAAGATTCGTAAGATTTTGCGACCTGTTTAACATTCCCTTGGTCAATCTCCACGATACCCCGGGCTTTTTGATCGGGTCCACGGAAGAGCACAAGGGAATTTTACGGCATGGCGCGAAAATGCTCTACGCATACATTGATGCCACGGTTCCCAAAATATCGGTGATTTTAAGGAAATCGTTTGCCGGGGCCTATCTTGCCATGTGCTGCAAGGATACGGGCGCCGATTTTCTTTATGCATGGCCCAATGCAAGGGTATCCATCGTGGGGGCGCAGACGGCGGCCAGCATCATCTTCGCAAAGGAGATTAAAAGCGCCGAAGACCCCGACAAGATAAGGGCGGAACGGATCGAACAGTATCACCGGGAATACGAAAATCCTTATGAGGGCGCCAAACGGGGGTATATTGATGATGTCATCATGCCCCGGCACACCCGGAAATATATCAATCGCTCCCTGGATTTTCTCGAGAATAAAAAGGTGGCCCGGCTTCAGCGGAAATATTCGAACATTAATTTGTGATGAATATCAAGGCCGGTTTTTTAAGCATCATCCGTTCATCGGAAAAAGTGCGGCCTTTTTTCCCGGGTTCTTTTTTCTGTCATCGATCAACCTGCAGATTGCATCGATTTCCTTGAACCCGGCATTCAAGGCCCTTCCCTCCAGGCTGTCCATAAAGAGGGCATTGCTTTGCGGTATTTTTGCAATGACTTTTTCCCCGGGGATGTGCCTGGCCATGGCAGCATCAACCGCCGGGGTGGATTTGTTCAGAATAAAAAATATTTCACATCCGGCGGTTTCAGCCATGCCCTGCATTTTTTTTGCCAGCATAAAGGATTCGTATGACGGATCCACGATGCATAAAATCAGGTCGCACTCACCGTCCACGCGCCTGCCGAAATGTTCCACACCGGCTTCCGTATCAACAATGACGACCTCATCTTTTTTGACATCAAGCTTTGACAGAACGGACTTGGACAATATCCCCATGGGACAGGCGCACCCCTCACCATGGGAATGTATCTTGCCGATGACCATTAATTTGACCCCGTCGGTTTGGGAAATACAGTTTTCGGGAATGTCATCGATGGCGGTATGGTCCTTGAAAAGGCCGTTGCTGGCCGCGCCCATCCAGTTTTGTTTAAAATGTTTCTTGCCGCCGAAATTTTCCATCAGGTGAACAGGGGAAGTAACACCGAGAAGGCGTTGAAGTCCGAAGTTGGATTCATCGGCATCCACCAGCAAAACCCGGTATCCGTGGGTTACCATTGCCCGGGCAATGAGGGTTGAAATGGTGCTCTTCCCGCTGCCGCCTTTACCGCTGATAATGACTTTCATGAAACTGATCCTCCGGTTCGTAATATTTTAATCCGTTTTCCTTAGCCCTTGGAAGGTTTTATAGGGCATCACTTTTTAACGCAACGGATTTATCATTTTTTTCCGTGTATGAAAACATCATAAATCGGTACTTGAAAAATATCTGAATCATGATAGAAAGAACTTCTCTTGCACGATCAGAATCTTTTCAGCACCGATTGCCCTTATAGATTTCAACTTCACATATAATTTTTTCTTTCTGAAACGAGGTTCCGAATGAGTGACAGTGTAATGCCCCGACTGCAAAAACAGATCAAAAAACTTTTTTGCATGGATTTTTACAAAAAAAAGCTTGAGCGTGAAAATATTCATCCTTCGGATGTGCTTTCATTGAAGGATTTTGAAAAGATTCCCTTCACCACGCCGGCCGAACTGTTTGAAGAGCTGAGAAAACCGCCGGAAGAGTGCTCGCTGTACTCGGATGCGGTCACCCGGGTTAATTTTTCACCGTCCGGGAAAGAATTATACCCGGTTTACCATACGGCTTCCGACCTGGAATATATGCACCGGGTCTGCGGCCGGACCCTGTCCGACGCCGGGGTGGAAAAACAGGATATTTGCGCGGTTACGTTCGGGTACCACCTTTTCGTTGCAGGCCTGTTTTATCAGAATCAACTGGAAGCTTACGGTGCAAAGGTTATCCCGCTGGGGCCCGGGGAATCAGAAAGGGCCGTTAAACTGATCAATGATTATCACGTAACCGTTCTGATATCCAACCCTACATTTGCCATGAAGCTGGCAGCCATGGGTATTCCCAGCGTGAGGATTTTATTTGTGGGTGGCGAGCCGTTCACCTCGGTAACGGGATATGCGGAAAAGGTGAGGGACGTATTTAAAAAGGACATTACCATCATTGATTCTTACGGCATGGCATCCTGCCTTCCCATTGCCCGAAGCTGCAGATTTGAAACAGGCCTGCACATTTTGGACGAATTTGTTTATGCGGAAGTGATCGATCCGATTTCCGGTGAAAATCTGCCTTTTGGAGAGAAAGGGGAACTGGTTTTAACCCATCTGGAGAAAGATGCCGCCCCCCTGCTCCGGTATAGAACCGGTGATTTGACATACATGGAAAAAGGCAAATGCGGGTGCCGAAGGGAATACACCCTTCCCAAAAGCATCATCGGCAGAACCGATGAGATGTTGAAAGTTAAAGGGGTCAAGTTCTGGCCGTCACAGGTGGGCACGGTGCTTCGGGAGTTCAGCGGAGCAACGGGAATTTACAGGGTACTCGTTGAAGAAGAAAACGGCGTTGACCGGATGTCCCTGATCATCGAGACCGCAGGCCCGCTGGAGCCCGGCATCGATATCCTTTCGCAGCGGCTGAAGCAGGAGACCCTTCTGACCTTCAACACCATTGACACGACCGGAGACCTGGAGAAGGGGCCGCTGGTGATTGATAAACGACACGGAAGAAATTTTTAACGGGAGAAGAATATGACCGGTATCCGATTCATTCGTACCCATTACAATTACGCTGATTTTTCAACCAGTATCTCTCCTGCCATCGAGCTTGCCCTGGAAAGAAGGGAATCTCCGGATACGGTGGTTCTGAATATATTTGACGGAGACAGTTTCACCGTGGGATATTTTGACGATCCCGTGAAGAGTATGGATCTTGATTTTTGCCGGCGGGAAAATATCGTTGTTCGAAGACGGCAAAACGCAGGCGGGGCGGTTCTCGGCGCCCATGGATGTGCTTTTTTGGTTTTATATTTAAATACGGATACGGATCAGGTCCCGATGAAAACCATCCAGGAGGCGTTTAATCGGACGTTAACCCTTTTGGCGGAATCGATCAGGGAACTGTTTGGTATCGAGGCGGTATATCGTCCGTTAAACGATGTTGAGGTGAACGGGAGAAAAATCGTTGCTTCGTCTGCAAGACTTGAAAAGAAGATACTCACCGTAAGGTGCATGATTAACGTATGCCCGACGGACAGGGACGTATTGACAAAGGCCATCAGAGTGGCCCCTGAAAAGGTTGAAGACAAGCAGATCAGGGAAGTGGGCAAACGGTTCACCTGCCTTGAAGAAGAAACACATCGGCCCATAACCGGCAAGGAGCTTTTGACCCTCACGGAAAGATGCGTGGGAAAAATATTCGGCCCCCTGTTTTATCTTGATCCCATGCCCGTTTCCCCGGTCGAAGAAATCTACGCCGGGATGTATCAGGAAAAATATATATCCGATGAGTGGTTCTATGCAAATTCCGAAACAAGCCGTTTTAAAAACATCCCCGGCGGCGTCGTAAAAAAGGAGGGACGGCACAAAGCAGTTGCCGGGTTGATCAGAACAACGGTGCTGCTTGACGATAACAGAATCCACGATATCATCATAACGGGGGATTTCCATCCCACCCCGAATTCCGTCTTGTCGGAAATGGAGAATGCACTCCGAAATAAACCCTGCGACTTGGGCATCATTGAAAAAGAGGTGGAAAAAATATTTAAAAGAAGTGATGTTGAAATCGCCGGGACCACACCGGCTGATTTTATGATCGCCCTTGACAAGGCCTTCCGGTAAAGGGCACTGCTGCTCCACAAACTGAATATGATTTTTTTATTAATTAAGTGAAAAAAAATATTGACAAGATAGCCCGCGTTCATTATAAAAATGAATAAAGAATATTATCATTCATTTGTTCACTGTTCTCAATCAACATTATTTTCTTCAGATGACTATACCGAAAAACATGGGCCTATGAAAAATAAACAATATTCTCTGGAACAGATCTACGAAATAGCCTTGTCTGTATTTGCAAAGTTCGGGTTTAAGAAAACGGCGATGCGGGATGTTGCAAAAGCACTGGGGATGACCCAGGGCAATATCTATCTGTACGTAAAAAACAAAAGGGACCTGTACGAAAAATCCGTGTTGCACGCCATTTATAAATTCGAGAAATATATGGTGGACGCTCTCCAGCGGGAAGATGATGTGGTCATGCAGATTATCGCCATGTCTGAAGCAGGCTTTGAATATATCTCGAGAACGGATGATTTGCGGGAAATTTTGATCAACGACCGGGACCTGCTCCTCCGGCCCCAGGAGGAAAGTTTTTCAGCGGAAAACCTGGAGCAATATCTGCAGGTCCATGAATTCGGTAAAAACATGCTCATCAAGAGCTTAAAAAGGGGCATAAAAGAAAAACGATTCAGAGATTTTAACGTCGACTACATTTCGGAACTGCTTTCCCAGATCTACATGATGTTCATCAAGCAGATTTTTTTTATGCCGGAGGTCATTTCCAGGCGTGAAATGACCAAGGAAATCGTGAACCTGGTTCTGTACGGCATCGTAAACGATAAATCGAAAAATGCTCTCAATATTACCTATAAGGGATATGGAGAGATTTAGGACCAACCGCAAGCAATTGTCATATAATTTTTTCTGCCGTGTTCCGGATGAACAGCCGGTGCGGGATGCGGCAAGAATGAGGGCTCAATTCATAAACCTGAAAACAAAAGGAGGAGCAAAACATGCCGGATATTTTCACCGAGGAATGGTACGACGCGATGTTGGAGCTGGCCAACAGTCGTGATGACCTGTCAGAAAAAGTTCCCAAGGGAGAATGGAAAGTTGCCATTGAAATTGAGGGGGACGGTAAATCGCCCTATATACCGGAAGGCGAATTCAAATATTTTTTTGTTCACATGGTGGATGGAAAAATAAAGGAATTAAGGCCTTGTAATGAAAAGATTCCCGGAAAGGGGCTGAATTACAGGATCACGGGACCTGCTGCCGTATTTGAAAGCATGGCAGCCGGGATTGTGGATCCCATTGAAAAGGGGCTGGATGGTACGCTGACGATTCGCGGGGATATGCGCCTTCTGATGCAGAACGCGGATTTGGCCAATATTATTTTTGATGTGTACAAATCCAGTGAACTGACGGAATGGCCCAAGGGAAAACCGCCTTATGATGAATAGAATTATCGATATAACAGGTATGTTCAAGACGATTCCAAACAATTCAAGGCTTTTGTAAAAAAAGGGAGGCTTTCTTATGGAAAAAGAAACCTATGATGCCATCGTTATCGGTGCCGGGCACAACGGCATGGCGCTGTCGGTCTATCTTGGCAAAAGCGGATGGCGGGTGCTTGTATTGGAAAGAAGACTGGAAGAAGGGGGCGGCCTGTGCACGGAACATTATACACGGCCGGGTTTTTTACACAACCTGCACAGCAATTATCATACGTTTGTGGGGTTATGCCCCGTATATGATGACCTGGGTTTGGTGGGTGAACCTGACGGCGTAAAATATGCTTATCCACCGGTCCAGATGGGGTCCATATTTGAAGACGGTACTGCCATGACCATTCACACGGACATGGCCAAAACCCATGCATCCATGAGCCGTTTTTCAAAAAAGGATGCAGACACCTTTCAGCGGTTGTACAAGGAAGTAAAAGGATTTCAGGATTTGATGATCAGCACGCTGATGTATGCACCGCCCATAGATGTCAATGATATCACCAAGGCATTGAACACCTGGAAGGTTGAAGATAAAACGGAGTTCTTCCGGGCCCGCCTGAGATCCATGAGCATTAACGACTTTTTAAACAAGCATTTCGAAAATGAGAAGGTCAAGGCCATGCTCGCATTCCACGCCGCAGTTTGTGGCTATTACACGGACCTGGTGGGACTGGCCATCTCTTTTCCGTTCATGCTGGGCAAAATCGACAACTGGCGTCTTTGCATCGGCGGCTCCCATCGCTTAGCCCACGCATTGTGGCGTCAGATGCGAAGAAACAACGTGACATTGCGGATGGCGTCGCCGGTTGAAGAAATCATTCTCGAAAATGGCCGTGCCGTAGGGGTCCGTACCAGTGACGGGAATGAATTTTATGCCGACAAGCTGGTGGCCAGCAGCCTGGATCTTGACCAGACATTCAACAAGATGCTGCCGTCGGATACCCTGCCGCCGGAAATTAAAAAAGATGTGGATGCGTATGAATACCAGGACGGTACCCTGTTTTCCGTTCATATGGCCATGCACAAAATTCCCACGTATAAAGCGGCGGCGTTTGATCCGGATATCAACAATGCCTGGGTGTTGAATATCGGTTACGAGTGTCTTGAAGATTTCAACAATGACTGGAAGGATATTCGTAACGGAAAAGTGCCGGAAGATCCCAAGCTTAACGTGGCCATCAATTCCATGTTCGATCCCACGGATGCACCCGAAGGAAAAGCCACCGGCGTGATCCGGGTGCTGGTTCCCTACGCCGTGGACGGGAAAGGCCCCGGTATCTGGGAGTCGAAGTTTAAGAACGCCTATTCCAACCGGTGCATTCGAAAGATGGAAAAATACTGCGATAATTTCACGGCTGCTGATATCTTCCAGGCCAAGCCCTACACGCCCCTGGACATATCGGAAAAACTCACCAATATGAAAAGAGGCGACTGGATGGTGGGGCGGATTTGTGAAGAGAACCTTATGGGCAATCGACCCACACCGCTGATGTCCCAATATAAGACCCCCATCGAAGGATTATACCTCTGCGGATCGACAACGCATCCCCATGGATTTATCACATTCGGCCCGGGATATAATGCACTGCAGGTCATTGCGGATGATTTCGGGCTCGATAAATGGTGGATCGAAATATAGGTAAAGGAGGAGGAACAACATGCAAATCAAAAAAGAATATGATGCCATTATCATCGGTGCGGGCAACATGGGACTGACCTTGGGGGCCTACCTGCAGCGGTCCGGTATGCAAACGGCGGTATTTGAACGACGACACGAAGAGGGGAGTGCGATTTTTACATCGGAATGCACGGCGCCGGGGTTTTTGCACAATCTTCACGCGCAATACATGGAATTTATGGACTGGATGCCGATTTATTTTGATTTTAATCTGGAGCAATTGGGCGCCCGCTGTATTTATCCCCATGCACAAGCGGGAATCGCCTTTTCGGACGGGCGGCCCCCGATCGTCATCTACAGCAAGGAACACCCGGAAAATTTTGACAAGACTTACAAATCCATTGCCGAATATTCAAAGCATGATGCTGAAACATTTGTGGATCTTACCAAAAAGATCATGGAAATGGAAGAGATGTTTGCCATGATGATTTACAGCCCGGCGGAACAGCCGACACCGGAAAATCCAAATCCGGAAATCATGGCAAGGGAGTTGATGACCCAGCATCTGGGTATTCCTTCGTATATCAACAATATGGCCCCTCCGGATGTCTATGACTACCTGTTTGAAACCGATGAACTGAAAACCCTTTTAAACAGAATGTCCGTTGAGTGGTGCGTTCCGCTGGAAAGAGAAGGTGCAGGCCTTGGCGCCCTTACCATTTTTAACATTTATTTCAACTGGCGGCTGATGGTGGGCGGAACACACACCCTGGCCCATGGCATGGAAATGGCCGGTGTCAACGAAGGCATGGAGGTATTTGAAAGCAGTGAGGTGGTAAAAATTTTGCTGGACGGCAAAAAGGCTGTTGGGGTTCAATTGAAGGACGGCACGGAAGTCCGGGCCAGAAAACTGGTCGCCTCCAACGTAGATCTCAAGGCAACACTGCTCAAGATGGTGGGGGAAGACAATTTAAGTCCGTTATGGAGAAAGCGGGCAAAGGATTTCCAGATCGGTCCGAGCTCCATCCTGGCCTCCACCGCACTTGCTCTTTATGAAGCCCCGGATTACAAGAGCGCCAAATGGAATCCGGATATTAACAAAACCTTTTATACCGTGGTGGGATTTGATACGAACGAACAGATCCTTGAATACTGCATGGATGCGGTATACGGCAGGATTCCCAGAATTCCGGGAGCCGGAACCTGGGTGAACAGCCTGTGGGATCCCACCTATGCGCCCCCGGGCAAACACAGCCTGACCGGGTGGTTTTTCATGCCCAAGGCCAGCACTCATACCCGCGAGGAATGGGAAGAAGTCCGTGCGACGTACAATGACAAGTTTATCCGGCATTTTGAGAAATGGGCTCCCAACATGACCTGGGACAATGTCATTGACCATTATTTTTATACGCCCCTGGACCAGGAAGACGAGATGCGGCTGATGGAAGGCGATTTTATGAACGGCGCCATGAAGCTTCATCAACTCGGCTACAACCGTCCGTTCCCGGAAGCAAACCGATACAGAACGGAGATAGAAGGACTCTATCTCTGCGGTCCTTACATGCATCCGGGCGGGGGTGCCAGCAGCGCTACCGGATACAATTGCTTCAAGATCATCGCTGAGGACTTTGACCTGGAAAAATGCTGGGAGAAAACCGGTCGCGGATATTGATGGGTCATGCCGGCAAATCACAACGAGATGCCGGACATGGAAAAAGCCGGTTTGAGCCGGATGGATACGCCATGTATTCATCCGGCAAAATCTTTACATTCGTATGCGAATTGAGATGAATATTTCTCGGTTTTGCTTGCGATAAATCAGGGTTCTGAGAAAGATAGAGGGGATTTTTGCTGATGACGGATATTGACAAGATAACCGTGGAGTTTATGGAGGGCGAGAAAACAAACGGCCTGGGCATGATGATCGGGCAATATCTTGAACAAAACCTGGATGAGTTCGAAGACAAGGTCAAGCAGGCGCGGAAGCTGGACATCATCACGTCCGTGGAGGTGGAAAAAGGCATCGCCATCACCATCACGTTTTCAGGAAACAAGATTCTTATTCAAAACGATATATCGGAAAAATCCCATCTGCATCTGAAAAGTTCCTACATGACCCTGGCCGATGTTCTTTCCGGCAAAATCAATCCGGTCAAAGGTGTGATTTCCGGTGAGATTAAAATTGAGAAACTGCCGTTAACCAAACCTTTTGCCGCATTACGATTGCTGAATTTTTTAAAAATACCCGAAGAACTGCTGGTCGATACGCCGGAAAAGGCCGTGCCGTTGCTGACCCGTGATCGGATTGCGATATTTCTCATCGGAGCAGGATGCGGTTTTGGCGCAGCCTATTTATGTGTCGTTTTCGGACTGTTTTAGATATTAAAATATTGTTTTTCACCAGGAACGTTTTTTTAATGACGAAAAATAACCCAAAACGGCATTCAATGACCTTGCAGATCTTTTTGTCCCAACAAAAAACCGAATGGTTTTAAAGGGTTATGCCCATAAAATCCCCGAATAGTTTTGCAAACCGGATGGTTTTGTGATATCAGAATCAAATCTTCACCGTATGAACGCTCAAAAAATTCAACGTTATTTCAAAAAGGCGCACAAAATGGGAGAGATATCGATACTTTCCCCCACAGGATCACAAAAATTGACCTGGAATCCCGAAAATCCGGATGAAATAAAAAACGTTAAACATCAATTCCAACTGTACCTGGAACAGGGATATTCTGCCTTTCATCTGAGCGATACCGGCGGGGAGGGGAAAAAAATCATGTCGTTTGATGCCCTTGCCGGAAAAATCATCATGATGCCGAAACTTGGCGGCGGGTGAAGAATGCCGCTTTTTTAATATGCAGATTGAAAAGATATAACCGTTTGAAAAGGTCCAAGGAGAAAGGAGTGGGGCATGAAAATTCTGCGGGTGAACATGACGGATTTAACGGCAGTGTATGAAGATTTACCGGAGGAATGGAAAATTCTTGGGGGCAGGGGATTAACGGCAAAAATTTTAACAAGAGAGGTGCCGCCTGAAACCGACCCGCTAGGCCCTGATGCAAAGCTGGTTATTGCCACCGGCCCTCTGGCAGGGACCATGGCGCCGTCTTGCGGCCGGATTTCCGTAGGTGCAAAAAGTCCCCTGACCAACGGTATTAAAGAGGCCAATGCCGGGGGCCCCACGGCCCAGAAACTGGACAAACTGGGCATTCGGGCCATTATTGTGGAAGGCGCGCCCGGGGACGGAAAACTGTATCTGCTCCATTTATCCAGAAACGGGGCCGTTATCGAGGGTGCTGACGAATATGCCGGCATGAAAAATTATGCACTGGTGGAAAAACTTCACGAAAAATTTAATCCCAAATCCGCAGTCATATCCATTGGTGTTATTGGAGAAAGAAAGCTCAAAGGGGCTGCCGTTGATTTTACCGACAAAGACGGTCATACGTCCCGGCATGCCGCCCGCGGCGGGGTGGGGGCTGTCATGGGGGCAAAAGGACTTAAGGCCATTGTCGTGGATGAGAGCGGCAGCATGCCTGTTAAGATTGCGGACAAGGATGCTTTCAGGGGAACATTGAAGGAATGGATAAAGTATCTGCCGACGGACCCGATGATCAAGATGTTCAGTGCATATGGATCAGCCTGCTCTTCCGTGATGCTGAGAAGCATCGGCAGCATGCCGGCATTCAACTATGGCAGCGACCCCCTGGATGTGGAAAAGATAAGCGGCCAGGGCATTGACGCCATCAACAAGGAACGCGGCGGTAAAATGGACGCCTGCATGCCGGGGTGTATTGTAAAGTGCTCTGTTGTTTTCCATGATCCGGACGGCAAGTACCTGACGGCCAGTTACGAATACGAGGCCACCGCGCTGTTGGGAACGAACCTCGGGATCAATGACCCGGATGTCGTTGCCCATTATGACCGGATTTGTGATGACATCGGAATCGATTGCATCGAATGTGGTGCCGCCATCGGCGTGGCCGCTGGTGCGGGAAAAATAAAGATGGGAGATCCCGAAGGCGTCTTTGGATTGCTGGATGAAATCGAAAAGGGAACGGAATTCGGAAATATCCTGGCAAACGGTGTTGTCGCTACCTGTAAAGCCCTTGGTGTGGACAGGATCCCGGCCTTTAAGGGGCAGGCCATCCCAGCCCATGATCCCCGCGTGGGAAAAGGCACGGGCGTGACCTATCATACCAGTCCCATGGGGGCTGATCATACTGCCGGGCTTTGTTATGCCGGGGATTTTATGAGCAACGACGGGGCCGTGGAAAGTTCGCTGGTTGAGCAGATATACAGTGCAGCCAAAGATGCTCTGGGATATTGTTATTTTGCGACTCCCGGGGATAAAATAAAAACCCTGGAATTTTTAAGAGACCTGATCAATGCCCGCTACGGCATGAGCCTGGGTGTTGAAGACCTGGTAAACCTCGGTCGGCAGACACTCAAAGACGAGATTGAATTCAACAAGAAATCGGGTTTCCATACGTTAAACGAACCGGATCCGGAGTTCGTCAGGACAGAGCCGGTTGCTCCCCTTGGCAACGTGTTCGGTGTGAACCCTGACGAAATGGCGAAAATCTGGGACAAGCTGGATACCATTAAAGTGGTTTAATGCGTTCTTGTTTTCAGGATATCATACCGTACCGCCCTTAAACGTTCGGGGACGGCACGGTATGATTGATTTTTACGTTTCCTTTATACCTTTCCTTTTTAAGAATCCGGTCTGACGATAAATTTTGTTAAGCGTCGATATATATAATCCGGAGTGATTTTTTACCCGACCTGTTTTCGTTTTTTCGCCAAGAGCTGCTGAACTCCGGTATACCAAAACCCCATTTAAGGAGATATGCCATGACGGAAAATCATTTTGATGCCATCGTGATTGGAGCAGGGCCGGGTGGTGCGCCGTGTGCCGCGCTTCTGGCCAAAAAAGGATTAAAGACGCTGTTGATCGAGCAGAACAACAGGGCCGGGGGTAAGGCCATGACCGTATCCGGAAAAGGGTTTCGTTACGAACTCTGGCCGGTCACCGGCGGTCCCATGTACAACAGCCGGTTTGAAGAAATACTGGCGGAACTGGGGCTTGAGTCTGAATTGACGGAACATACGATTCATAATGCCTTGTATTACCCTGACGAGCACGGCGTATACCAGGTCTATATGTCAGACCGGATCAACCCGGGCGCCCCCCCGGATCCGGAAGCCATGATGGCCCAGATGAAATGGCTCGGCATAGACGATGCGGGCATGGGTGAAATTGTCCGGTTCGTAACGGAAAGCACTGAATTAACGCCGTATGATATCGATCAACTGGATGATGTCACCTATCACGACTATCTCAGCAAATACAATCTTCCCAAATCCTTTTATTCCATGCTTGCGATGCAGTCCAATATCGTATACGTCGTGCCCATAGACCAGGTGGCGGCGTCGGAATTCATCAAAACAAGCCGGGACATGATAACCAACAGTGCGGGGTATTATTCCAAAGGAGGATACGGACGGCTGTTTGAAAGGTGCGTCGAGGCCTTTGAAAAATTGGGGGGAACGGTGAATTACCGAACCCGGGTGGAAAAAATTATCGTTGAACAGGGCCTTGTCAGGGGTGTCAGAACGAGCAAGGGCACATTTTCAGCTCCCATTGTCATCAGCAATGCCGGTATTCAACCCACAGTGCTCAAACTGGTGGGAGAAGAACACTTTGACAAGGGATATGTCAACAGGATAAAGGACTTGGTTCCCTCTTTGGCCCTGATAGGCACCCGCTACTTTTTGAGCAGGCCCTATTTTAAAGAGGCCTTTAATATTGCATTCTCCGACAACAGCTACATCAATACCCAAAGAAGTATACGTGCGAAAAAAGGCGAGGTGCCGGATGAACTTCTTGTGTTTAATGTGATTCCGTCCAATTTTGATCCTGAAATGGCCCCACCGGGGAAACAGTGCGTGCTGTCATCAACGTTATGCCCGGCAGATCCGGAAATGGATAACTACGCAGCATACTGGGATAAGCTCGACGAGATGATGGACCGTATCTGGCCGGGATTTTCCGATTGTGTCGAATCAAAGGAAAGCTACAACACCAAACATGTATCCAATCTCACCCGGGAGCAGGTGCTGCCGAAGATCGGAGGGGAGTGCATCGGGCTCGGCCAGGTGGTGGGCCAGTGCGGGAAACACAAACCCGCTGCAACCGCACCCATCCGCGGACTTTTTTATGTCGGGTGTGACGCCGGCGGCTACGGTTGCGGTACGCACCAGGCCGTGGATTCCGCTTTCAATGTGGCCCGGTTGGTGGAACTCTACCACCAGATGCATTAGAAGTGGTTTAAAAACATTCTTCCGGACCCGATCTCCGTGTTGGGCCGGGGAGTTCAATACCCGAAATATTTTAAATATATTCCTGCGTTTGAACTCACCGGTCCGCCCGGGTCCGAAACCCGGTTAAAGATTTTGAAGCCGCTTCTACGCGGTTTCTCTGATTTCCTTTGCCAGGGTTTCGGGTGACAATACCACGATGATTTCGTCGTGGCCTTTTTCAAAATAGTTCACATCACTGGTTCCCCACGGCGGCAAGCTCATCCTGGGGGTGATCCGCGCCTGGATCCAGAAATCATGACATGGCTCATGGTTGAGCAGCAGGGTCATATTCAGACTGTTCAGGTTCAGCCGGTGCAAACACCTTAAAACCCGGGAAAGACCATTTGAAAAAGACTTCCAGTCCGTATCGGTGATGTCCTTCATACAGGTCATGTCCGGGAAAAGGGCCAGGACTTCGCCGAACATGCCCTTTGGACTGAATACGGACAGGAATTCGATGTTGCCGTCCTTGAAAAGATACCGTTCCTTTCTGGCCTTTTCATAGGCCACCAGGTTTTTCCAATAGTGCCGGTTGTTTTTTCTGCCGTATTCAACAGATGCATCCATCAGACGCCGGTGAAAATTCGATGCCTGGCGGTTTGCCACGATCTGCAGGTGGGGATGATGCAGTCCACCGCCTGCGCTCATCAGATAGTTCCAGTTGATGGATCCATACCCCACCGCCGGATCGCTTGATTTTACACGTTCAATATAGGTTAATCCCGCACAAAAGGCATTGTAAAGGATTTCCGGTGTGAACCGGTCAAGTGACAGAAAATGGTCGTCCGAGAACAGGGTCACCCCGCAGTATCGGCTGTAGGGGAAGGCATTGGGCAGCACGGTGGCGCCGTTAAAGCGGATCCTTCCTTCAGGGGCGATGGAAGCGGGAAATTTCGGGGTAAAGGAATCCCTCAATTCCGGGCAAAACGGACAGGTGGCCTTTGATTTTTCAATTGCTTCTGAATCAAGGGGAATCTCAGGAAGCTTGTACCTGAATTGCAGAATCCGGGATGTACAGCCGGTGAACAGATCGGTCCGGACTTCAAGGGGAATTGTTTTTTCCTTGAAGTCGTTCATGAAATCAAGCAAGACCGATTCAGAATCCCTTTTTTTAAACAGTGCGTCCATGCCTTTCCTCCGGAGAATACGGGTTAAGCGTTGATGGTCGATGGCTGTCTGGTGCCTGACGCGGCAGATGGTTTTGGGCCACAAAAAACAATGGGTAGATAAATTGCATAGGCAAAACCTAAATTCAAGTTGTTTTTTCGGCACATGAACCGGGCGGGCTTTTTTGCACTCAGTCCGCAACGCTCAGTTCTCAATATACATTTCATTTGACAATGAATCCGGGTTTCCATAGATTGGAAATTTACCGGGTATTGATCATTTCGATATCAAGGCTATGAAAAATTTCATCAGGTGAGAAAATGGATTTATGGCAGCTCAACGTTTTTTGCAAGGTGGTGGAGCAGAAAAGTTTTTCACGGGCAGGTTTGGCCGTACACTTGTCCCAACCGACCGTAAGCAGTCATATTAAAGACCTGGAAGATCATTTCGGCTGTGTTTTGATCGACAGGCTGGGCAAGGAAGCCCTTCCCACAAAGGCCGGCAGCCTGCTGTACCGTTATGCCCGGAAGCTGCTGGCCCTGCGTGATGAAACCGAAACCGCCATGTCCCAGTTACAGGGGAAAATCAAGGGCCGTCTGTCCATCGGCGGCAGCACCATTCCGGGGGGGTTCATCCTCCCGAGAGTTATTGGTGAATTCAGCCGAAAATTTCCAGAGGTCACCGTTTCGATGATCGTGGGTGACACGGAACATATCCTCAATGAAATCTTGTCCGGCGAGCTTGAACTCGGGATTGTCGGCGCCGGAACCAACAGCAAGAAAATTGTACAGCAGAAATTTCTGGATGACGACATGCGGCTGATTGTTCCTGCAACACACAGATGGGCTGGGCGAAAACATGTCAGACTGAAGGAACTGTTTGAAGAACCGTTTATTATCCGGGAAAAAGGTTCGGGTACGCTGAAATCCATAAAGAACAGCCTGGGGAAAAAGGATTTCGGTATTGATGACTTTAAAATCGTCGCCGAGATGGGATCCACCATGTCCGTGATTCAAGGCGTAAAGCAGCATGTGGGGGTTTCGATCGTGTCGGAAATATCGGTTGCGGATGATTTAAACACGGGCACTTTGCGTGCCCTGGATGTGGAAGGATTGAATCTGAAGCGCAGCTTTTACCTGACCCGCCACAAAATGCGCAGCCTGTCCCCTTTGGGGGAAGCGTTTTTAATGTTTTTAAACGAGGTGAAAAACCGGCAGCAATAAGCACTCCCAAATCCCGGTTCGTCAAGATCCGGGTGGTACGTTTATACGATGACAACCCGTTGCACATGCTTGACGATTTCGTCGGGATCGTCCATTATCCGGACGATGTCAAGATCGTCGGGCTTCACCTTTTTTGAGGCCAACAGGCTGGATCTGATCCAGTCAAACAGACCGGACCAGTAATCTTCTCCGACAAGGATAATGGGAAACGGCCTGATCCGCCGGGTTTGAATCAAGGTTATCACCTCGAACAATTCATCCAGTGTGCCGAAGCCGCCCGGCAGGGCAATATAAGCGGCTGCGTATTTGATAAACATCACCTTGCGAATAAAAAAATATTTAAACTCCAGCTTGATAGTGGAATACGAATTGGGAATCTGCTCAAAGGGAAGACGGATATTCAGACCGACGGATACACCACCGGCCTCTGCCGCGCCTTTGTTTGCCGCTTCCATCACCCCGCCGCCGCCGCCGGTGATAACGGCGAATTTGTTTTTGGCGAAAAGGGCGGCAATTTTTTCCGCTTTTTGATAAATCGGATCATCCTGCCTGATTCTTGCGGAACCGAAAATACTGACAGCAGGGCCCAGGTCGTGGAGGGCTTCCACGCCGTCGACAAATTCCCCCATGATTTTAAACAAACGCCAGGATTCCCCCAGCTTCAAGTCATCGATCAAGAATTGTTTTTCCATCGTCATCCATTTCAAAATATTAGTATTATCAAATATTTGGTCATGGAAAAATCATCTATCAACTATATCGGCATTTGTCAAATATTTCATTGGCGCGGATTTGCAGCCCTTATTCCGGATGCCGGTGACGGTATTTTCAGGCGGATTTCAAAGGTTGATATACGTCTTGATAGAACGATAAATATCATATATATTTATTCGACAAACCATGCCGGCGAATCTGAAACACTTTTCTGAAGCGGTATTGAAAGGGTCATCAGCGGGTCTGATTTAATATCCATCCGGAAATGGCAGTGTCGCCATGGCAGGATCGGTTCAGAGCAGGGCCTGAACGGTTTTGAAACCGCAGGGGTTGCATGCTGTTTTTGAGGGTTTCAAAAGAGCAAAAACACGGCTGCGGGCCAAAAGATACTGTTTCCGGAAGGAAAATAGTTAATATCTCTTGATGTGAAGAATTCCGGCGGTTTTTTTCAGAAAGCCTCAAAACTATTTGACACTAGATTCAATTATGAATAAAACCCCTGAATTATTATCAAAAGAGGTTATTATTAAAAATCAGCTCGGCCTCCACGCGAGGCCCGCGGCCATGATCGCAAAGCTCGCAAAAACCGCCAGCTCAAAAGTATGGCTGGAAACAGGCGATGAGGTCGTCGATGCCTCCAGCATCATCGACATCCTGACAATTTGCTGCGCAGAAGGATCGCGAATCACGGTAAGGGTTGAAAATCGATCGGACCTGGATATCCTGGATTCGATCACAGAATTGGTTGAAAATGGATTCGGAGAACAATAACAAAATATCTACAAAGGAACGGTTCGAGGAAAAAAGAATCACCGCTATTGGTGCGTCCCCGGGTATTTGCATTGGAAAGGCATACCTTGTTGACAGGGAAGGCGTTGATGTTGTTGAGAAATATTTTATCGAAGAGAAAAAGATCGAACAGGAAAAAAAGCGTTTCAGGATGGCCGTTCGAAAAGCAAGAGATGAATTAAGGGCCATCATTGACAATACACCTGAAGAGATCCGCCAGCACACCAATATTTTTGAAATTCACGTGGCATTGCTCAAAGATAAAATGCTCTACGGGAAAACCCTTGAAACCATTGAAAACGAACAGGTCAATGCCGAATGGGCACTGAAAACGGTGGTGGCTGACGTACGAGCGATTTTTCGGGATATGGACGATGATTATTTCAAGGAACGTGCGTCAGACATTGTTCATGTTTCCGACAGGATCATGCGGAACCTGACGGGCGCTGAAAGGGTCAGTATTTCGGACATTGACAAGCGGGTGATCCTGGTGGCCCATGACCTGTCGCCCACGGACACAAGCCAGATCCGACTTGAAAAGGTAAAGGGATTTGTCACGAATCGCGGCGGCAGGGCGTCCCATACCAGTATTATTGCCCGTACCCTTGAGATTCCCGCCGTGCTGGGCCTTGTGAATGCCACCGAGGAAATCCACAATGACGATGTGATTATCGTTGACGGCACCCGGGGCGTTGTCATCATTAATCCCAGGGAACGCACGTTAATCGAGTATGAAGAGAAAAAAGCGCGCTACGAAGAGCACAAAGCCGTCATCGCCCGAAGCGGCCGGGTGTCGGCTGAAACCGTAGACGGCGTTCGAATGCAGGTGATGGGCAATATTGAACTGCCCGAAGAAGTGGTGTCGGTCATCGATTACGGCGGTGACGGGATCGGCCTTTACCGGACGGAATTCCAGTATCTGGGCCGCCCGTATTTTCCGTCTGAAGCGGAACTGTTCGACAAATACAAGGATGTCGTGGAAGTCATTGCCCCGAAACCCGTTACCATTCGCACCCTTGACATAAACGGCGACAAGGCCGTGGCCCCTACTGCGGAATCCCGCGAAGACAATCCCGCCCTGGGTCTTCGCGCCATCCGGTATTGTTTGAAAAAGCCGGATATCTTCAAGACGCAGTTAAGGGCCATATTGCGCGTTTCAGCCTTCGGCAACGTGAGGATCCTGTTACCCATGATATCCAGTTTTGAGGAGATTATTGAAACAAAAAAGATTCTGAACGAGGTATCAGAGGCATTGGATAAAGAGGGTATTCCGTTTAAAAAGGACATCCAGGTCGGTATCATGATAGAGGTCCCGTCAGCAGTGATCATGAGCGATGTCATGGCCGATGCAGTGGATTTTTTCAGTATCGGAACAAACGATCTGATTCAATACTCATTGGCCATTGATCGGGGGAACCGGCAGGTGGCCCATCTGTACCAGCCGTTTAATCCGGCGGTTATCCGAATGATTAAATTCGTAGCAGACGTCAGCAAGAAAAAGGGGATCAAGACCTACATGTGCGGTGAGATGGCAGGGGACCCCCTGGCCATTCCCATACTTTTGGGACTCGGGCTGGATGACCTGAGCATGAATCCGCAGTCCATTCCGGCGGCAAAACAGATGATTCGCCTGATCAGTGCATCTGATGCCCGTCTTTTTATGAAGGAAATATTAAAGCAAAACACGGCAAAAAAGGTATTGGCCCTGTTAAATGACACTTACGGCAGCCTGTTGACGGAGCATATCTACGCCGGGCAATAATCGGTGCCAGGTATAATACGGGAATAAATTGGAAAAAAGCAGGATTAAAATCATTGCCGAGAACCGGAAGGCCCGGCATGATTATTTTATTGAAGACCAGATTGAAGCGGGGATGGTACTCCTGGGGACTGAGGTAAAGGCCCTCCGGGGGGGCAGGGCCAACCTGAAGGACTCCTATGCCAAAATCGAAAAGGGGGAGGTTTTTGTCTACCAGATGCACATCAGTCCGTATCCTTATGCCTATTATGGGAATCATGATCCGCTGAGGCCGAGAAAGCTGCTGCTTCACAAGCGTGAAATAAAAAAGTTGTACGGAAAAGTTAATGAAAAGGGGCGTTCCCTGATTCCGTTGCGGCTTTATTTCAAAGACGGTAAGGTCAAGATACTGATCGCC